>JAFAZE010000003.1 GCA_019239975.1 Streptosporangiaceae bacterium | reverse complement strand
GCGCGGGCAGCCGCCCACACTCGACAGCTCGACGACACGTTCGTCAACCCGCGCCGCCAGGCTTCGATGCAGGTCCGCTGGGTCTACCTCCACATGATCGAGGAGTACGCACGCCACAACGGCCACGCGGACCTGCTGCGCGAGCGGATCGACGGCAGCACCGGAGAATGACCTACAGGGAGCCCTTCGCCGCGACCCACTCGGCCGGCTGGCCGGTGATCTCCGCGATGCTGTCGTAGTCGGCGTCGTAGTGCAGCACGGTCGCGCCGTGCAGTTCGGCGGCCGCCGCGATGATCAGGTCGGGCAGCGCGAAGTTACGATGCCGGCTGGCGGCAGCCAGCTTGCGGTGGACGTCGAGCGCACGGTCCATGGCCTGCGCGGTCACGTCGATCCAGCGCAGCGCGCCCCAGAGCGTCTCGTACGACTTCGGGTCGGGCGCGTTGTTCAGGTACTCGAGCATGACGAGCTGGCACACCGCGAGCCGCCCTTCGGTGAGCAGCCGCTCAAACCTCTCCCTGACCGCCACGTGCCGCGAGCGCAGCACGTACACCGTGGTATCGGCCAGGTAGACGGTCCCCGCCACTACGCGACACGCGGCGCGCGCGCCCGCTCTTCGGCCGAGGAAAGGTCTCGCCCGCCGCCATAGCGGAACGAGTCAGCCGAGCCGGTGAGGTCGATCTCGACGCTGTCCAGGGCCGCGATGATGTCGGCCGCCCGCGCGCGCACCGCCTGCAGGCGGAGCGCCTCGTTGATGGTGGCCACCTTGGTCTTCGTGCCGAGCACCCGCTGGGCATGGTGCAGCAGACTGTCGTCGATCTCGACCGTGATGCGTGTCATGAGGCCTACAGTACGCTAGGAACGCTCGGGGTGGCGCATCATGAGTTCGGCGTGTCGCGCACCATCGATGCCGGACTTCGGGCACCATCGGGCGCGGCCCTCTGGTGTGGGCGAACCGGTCAGGTGGGTGAGCCCGCGGCGGCGCCGGTCATGTGGTCGCCGCCCCAGCGGGCGAGTGCCTCATCCAGGTCGAGCGGGACGATCATGCCGTCCTTGGCGAGCTCGGTCTCCCAGTCCTCGGCGGGGACGCGCCACATGACCTCGAACTCGATGCCGTTCGGGTCCTTGGCGTACAGCGACTTGGACACGCGGTGGTCGCTCTCCCCCACCAGCGCGCCGGCCTCGGCCAGCCTGGCGCGCGCCTCGACGAGGTCGGCGAGCGTGCCGACCTCCCAGGCGAGGTGGTACAGCCCGACCTGCGGGCGGCCGGGGGCAGCGCCCGTGCCGATGTCGAACAGGCCCAGGTCATGGTCGTTGGCGGAGCCGGGAGCGCGCAGGAACGCGGCGCGGCCGGGAATCTCGGTGCGCACCTCGAAGCCGAGGGTCTCCCGGTAGAAGTCGGCCGTGCGCTTCAGGCCGTTGACGTACAGGACGGCGTGGTTCAGGCGGCGGACGGCCATGGGTGCCTTCTTTCTGGTCTGCGACGTGGTAGGCGAGCGTTACTAGAAGTTGAACCTTCAACCCGACGCTGCTCATTCCCGAGGATGGTCATTCCCGTAAGCGGTCATTCCCATAATGGGGAGCGTGAAGGTCTTCATCTCCTTCGACATGGAGGGCGTGGCCGGGATCGTCGACTGGGCGCAGTGCCGCGCGCCCGGCCAGCCGTACGAGGAGGGCCGCCGGCTGCTGCTCGGCGAGGTGAACGCGGCGATCGACGGCGCGCTGGCCGGCGGCGCCGACGAGATCGTCTGCAACGACTCGCACGGCCTGATGAGCAACCTCGACCCGGAGGCGCTGCACGGGCGCGCCGCGTACGTCGCCGGCCGGCACAAGCCGATGTACATGATGGAGGGCATGGACGACACCGTGGACGCCGTCTTCATGGTCGGGTACCACGGGTCGATTTCCGGCGAGAGCTCGGTTCTGTCCCACACCTACAACCCCGCCGTCATCTCACACGCCGAGCTGAACGGCGTGCGCGCCGGCGAAAGCGGCATCAACGCGCTCGTGGCGCTCGGCTGCCGGGCGCCGGTGGCGCTGCTCACCGGCGACCAGCAGACGGTCACCGAGGGGGATCCGTTTTTCAAGGATGCCGAACGAGTGGTGGTTAAACAGTCGATCACGCGGTTCGCCGCGTCGTCGATGCACCCGGAGGCCGCGCGCGCCCGCATCGAGGCCGCGGCGGCCGCGGCGGTGCGGCGCGCAGCCGAGATCCCGCTGCCCGGCATCGAGCTGCCGGCACGGCTCGACGTCCACGTGCTGACCGCCGACATGGCGGAGGTGGCCGCCTGGGTGAAGGGCGTCGAGCGGACCGGAATCCGGACGGTGCGCGTCGCCGGCGACGATCCGCTCGCCGTGTTCCGGTCGTTCGTCGGGATCACCTACATCACGCGCGTAGCCGAGGGACGCTGAGGCGCCGGCGCGGCCGCCGGCGCCGCGGTCGCGGGGCCCGGTGTAGACGGCGCGTGGAAGCAGCGGCGCGTTCTTGGCGTACTCCTCCATGCTCAATACAGCCGGTTGAGGCAGCATGTCGACGTTACGCAGAGTAATGATACCGGCACGGAAACGGAGAGCGGTGCGGGGGCCGTCGGCTCCCTGGCCCGTGAGCCAGCGCGGGACGTCAGCCAGTCTGAACCCTCAGCCAGAGCGGGACGCCGGCCAGTCCGGGCGCGGCCGGGCGGGCGCTGGCCGGGCGGGCGCTGGCCGGGCGGGCGCTGGCCGGCCCGGTCAGCGGCCGATCTGACGGCGGCGGATCCCGCGGATCCGGCGGCGCTGCGACGAATCGAGCGCCAGGTACGCCAGGGTGGGGGCCGCGATGGCTACCAGGATCACCCCGATCGCCAGCCACGGGCTGACGATGAACAGGATGAGGCCGAGGACGATCCCGGCGATTGCCCACTTCATGTGCGGTGTCATGTTGCTCCATCCATCCGGGCCGGGACACGACGCCCCCGCCCAGCGCAATCCAGCTTATAGCGCCGCGCCGCGAAGATGCGGATCGCGCGGAGTACGCTGTGAGCATCGTCCGCCAGGGGCCGGCGAGCACGGGCCGGTTTCTGTCAGTGCGAGCGGCCGCTGGCATTTGGCAGAGCAGGCATACTCGCTGTTGCCGGGGAGGATCCCGTGCCGATCTGGATGCCGGTCGAGCCGGCCGCCAACGAGCTGCTGAACCGCAGCCCGCTCGCCCTGCTGATCGCCATGCTGCTCGACCAGCAGGTGCCGCTGGAGCGGGCGTTCAGCGCGCCCTGCGATCTGGCGCGGCGGCTCGGGCACGAGCCTACCGCCGGGGAACTGGCCGGATTCGGCCCGGAGAAGCTCGCCGCCGTCTTTTCCGAACGGCCGGCGCTGCACCGGTACCCCAAGGCGATGGCCGCGCGCGTTCAGGACCTGGCGCGGCTGCTCCTGGCGCGGTACGACGGCGACGCGGCGCTGCTGTGGACGTCCGCCACGTCCGGCGCCGAGCTGCTGAAACGGGTGGCGGAGCTGCCGGGCTTCGGGGCGCAGAAGGCGCAGATCTTCGTCGCGTTGCTCGGCAAGCAGCTGGGGGTCCGGCCGCCGGGCTGGCAGCAGGCGGCGGGAGCGTTCGGCGAGGCCGGGTCGCGCCGCTCGGTCGCGGACATCACCGACGACCAGTCGCTCGCCGAGGTGCGCGCCCACAAGCAGTCCCTCAAGGCCACCGCCAAGGCGGCTCGGTCCTTACCTCGCGATGGGTATGGTTTGCCCTGGTAAGTCGCGAACGGGGCCGGCGGGCGCCCGGCAATCAGGAGCGCGAGGCCACGTCCAGCCGCCAGCCGGGAACCGCGCCGCGCCGCGGCGTGGGTGACCGGTCGCGAGCCGCCGGCCAGCTCAGGCTCTCCGGCTGGCCCTGCTGGTCCTGCTGGTCCTGCTGACCGTCCTCGCGCTGGCCGGGCTGCGCGGCACGGTGACGGCGCCGCGCTGGAACGGGCCGCTGCGCGGCGACGGCGTGACGGGTCCAACGAGGGCGGCACGTTGGAAATCTGAGCCGGTTATAACCGGCTCAGATTTCCAACGTTGCGGTTGGCTGCGCGCGGCGGGCAGCTTGTGAGGACGTACAAGGGAGGGGCGCGGCGGCGGGGGAGATTCCTGAGCAATGGACAGCGGGGGGGCGGTTACAAGTGAGGCGGGGGCGGGGCAAGATGGGGGTCTACGCGAGACAGCGGGAGGCTGTGATGGCGGAGATCGTTCGGGCGGGGCTCGTTCAGCAGCGCTGGACCGGTGACAAGGAATCGATGATCGCGGCGGCCGTGGGTCACATCCAGGCCGCGGCGTCGGCCGGGGCGCAGGTCGTATGCCTGCAGGAGCTGTTCTACGGGCCGTACTTCTGCCAGGTTCAGGACGCCGACTACTACTCCTACACCGAGCCGGTACCGGACGGACCGACCACCAGGCTGATGCAGGACCTGGCGCGCGACCACGGCGTGGTGCTGATCGCGCCGGTGTACGAGGAAGAACAGCCGGGCGTCTACTACAACACCGCCGCGGTGATCGACGCCGGCGGCAGCTACCTGGGCAAGTACCGGAAGACCCACCTGCCGCAGGTCAAGGGGTTCTGGGAGAAGTTCTACTTCCGGCCGGGCAACACCGGCTACCCGGTCTTCGACACCGCTGTCGGCAAGATCGGCGTGTACATCTGCTACGACCGGCATTTCCCGGAGGGCTGGCGCGCGCTCGGCCTGGGCGGCGCGCGCATCGTCTTCAACCCCTCGGCCACCAGCCGCGGCCTGTCCCAGTACCTGTGGCGCCTCGAGCAGCCGGCGTCCGCGGTCGCCAACGAGTACTACGTCGGGACGATCAACCGGGTCGGCGTCGAGCCGCTCGGCGACAACGACTTCTACGGCCAGTCCTACTTCGCCGACCCGCGCGGGCAGCTCGTCGGCGACGCCGCCTCGGACGACAAGGACGAGGTCCTCGTGCGCGACCTGGACATGGACATGCTGGCCGACGTCAGGAACCTGTGGCAGTTCTACCGGGACCGGCGCCCGGACCAGTACGGGACGCTGGTCCAGCCGTGAGCGAGCCGGCCGGGCTCTCCGGAGGCGGGCGGGAGACACAGTCATGAGGATCCTCATCAGCGGGGGAACCGTTGTGACGGCGTCCGGGACGCTGGACGCCGACGTGCTGGTCGACGGGGAGAAGATCGCCGCCGTTGCGGGGCGGGAGGAGGGGGGCGTCCAGGGCGCTCCGGGTGGGCGAAGCGCCGTCCAGGCCGACCAGGTCATCGACGCGACCGGCAAGTACGTGCTGCCCGGCGGGATCGACGCGCACACGCACATGGAGATGCCGTTCGGCGGAACGTCCTCGGCGGATACCTTCGAGACGGGCACCCGCGCCGCGGCGTGGGGCGGCACCACCACGATCATCGACTTCGCGGTGCAGGCCAAGGGCTCCTCGCTGCTGGCCACGCTGGACAAGTGGCACGCCAAGGCGGACGGCAACTGCGCGATCGACTACGGCTTCCACATGATCGTCTCCGACGTGAACGACACCACGCTCAAGGAGATGGACGCCTGCGTGACGGCCGGGGTGAACAGCTTCAAGATGTTCATGGCGTATCCCGGCGTGTTCTACGCCACCGACGGCGAGATCCTGCTCGCCATGCAGCAGGCGGCCAGGGCCGGGGCGCTGGTCATGATGCACGCGGAGAACGGCATCGCGATCGACCAGCTTGTCGCCCAGGCGCTCGCGGCCGGCCGCACCTCCCCGGTGCACCACGGGCTCACCCGGCCGCCTGAGCTGGAGGGCGAGGCCACGAACCGGGCGATCACGCTCGCCAAGGTCGCCGGCTGCCCGCTGTACATCGTGCACCTGTCGGCGGCGCACGCGCTCGACGCGGTGACCGAGGCGCGCGACGCGGGGCAGAACGTGTTCGCCGAGACCTGCCCGCAGTACCTGTACCTGTCGCTGGAGGATCTCGCCCGGCCGGACTTCGAGGGCGCGAAGTACGTCTGCTCTCCCCCGCTGCGCACCCGGGATCACCAGGCGGCACTGTGGCGCGGCCTGCGGACGAATGACCTGTCGGTCGTGTCGACCGACCACTGCCCGTTCTGCTTCAAAGAACAGAAGGAGCTTGGCCGGGGAGACTTTGCAAAGATCCCCAACGGCATCCCTGGCGTGGAGCACCGGATGGACCTGCTGCACCAGGGCGTGGTCGCCGGCGAGATCACGCTGCCGCGGTGGGTGGAGATCACGGCCACGACGCCTGCCCGGATGTTCGGCCTGTACCCGGGGAAGGGCGTGATCCAGGCGGGCGCCGACGCCGACATCGTGATCTACGACCCGGCCGCCCAGCAGTCGCTGTCCGCCGCCACGCACCACATGAACGTGGACTACTCCGCCTACGAGGGGATGCAGATCACCGGCAAGGTCGACATGACGCTGTCCCGTGGCCGGGTGGTGATGGAGGACGGCGAGTTCCGCGGCCCGCCGGGGCACGGCCGGTTCCTGTCCCGTGACCTTTGTCAGTATCTGACCTGATCGAGGCGGGTGGTACTCATGGAGTTCGGGGTGGTTTTGCAGGCCAACCCGCCGGCCAGCGCCGTGGTCGCGATGATGCGGCGGGCGGAGGAAGCCGGGTTCGGGTACGGCTGGACATGGGACTCGCACGTGCTCTGGCAGGAGCCGTTCGTCATCTACCCGAGGATCCTGGCCGCGACGTCGACGATGATGGTCGGGCCGATGGTCACCAACCCGGGCACCAGGGACTGGTCCGTCATCGCGTCGCTGTTCGCGACGCTGAACGACATGTTCGGCAACCGCACGGTATGCGGGATCGGCCGCGGCGACTCGGCGCGCCGGGTCATCGGGCAGCCGCCGATGTCGCTGGCCACGCTTTCGGCGGCGATGACCGTGATCAAGGGCCTGGCCGAGGGGCGCGAGGTGCTCCATCACGGGCAGCCGCTGCGCATTCCGTGGGTGCGTGACGGCCGGCTGGAGATCTGGATGGCGGCCTACGGGCCGAAGGCGCTCAGGCTCGCCGGCGAGCAGGCCGACGACTTCATCCTGCAGACCGCGGACCCGGACATCGCGCGCTGGACGATCGGCACGGTGCGTTCGGCCGCCTCCGCGGCGGGGCGTGACCCGGGCTCGATCACCATGTGCGTGGCCGCGCCCGCCTACATCGGCACCGACCTGCCGCACCAGCGGGAGCAGCTCCGCTGGTTCGGCGGCATGGTCGGCAACCACGTCGCCGACCTGGTCGCCCGCTACGGCATGCAGGGCCCGGTGCCGCGCGAACTGACCGACTACATCGCCGGGCGCGAGGGGTACGACTACTCCCATCACGGGCGGCCCGACAACCCGTCGGTGGACTTCGTGCCGGACGAGATCCTCGACCGGTTCTGCCTGCTCGGCCCCGAGTCCGCGCACGTCGACCGGCTGCGCGAGCTCGAGGAGATAGGCGTCGGCCAGTTCGCCCTCTACCTCATGCACGACGAGGAGGAAAAGACCCTGGCCGCCTACGGCGACAACATCATCCCGGCGCTGCGCTGAGCCGCGCTAGAGACGGCCGGCTTCGGTGATGCGGCGCAGGAAGCGCTGGGTACGCTCGTCGCGGGGCTCCGTGAACAGCTGCGCCGGCGGGGCTTCCTCGACGATCCGGCCGTCGGCGAGGAAGCACACGCGGCTGGCTATGTCCCGGGCGAATCCCATCTCGTGGGTGGCGATGAGCATCGTCATGCCGCCCTCGGCGAGCTCCCTGATGACGTCGAGCACCTCCGCGACGAGTTCGGGGTCGAGGGCGCTGGTCACCTCGTCCAGCAGCAGGATGCGCGGGCGCATCGCAAGCGCGCGGACGATCGCCACCCGCTGCTGCTGGCCGCCGGAGAGCCGGTCCGGGTAATCGCCGGCCTTGTCCAGCAGGCCGAACCGGTCCAGCAGCGCGCGGGCCTGCCGCACCGCCTCCGCGCGGGGCGTGCGCAGCACCCTGGCCGGCCCGAGCGTCACGTTCCGCAGCACGGTCATGTGCGGGAACAGGTTGAACGACTGGAAGACGATCCCGATGTGCGTGCGCACCAGGTTCTCGTTGACGCCGGGGCGGGTGATCTCCTGGCCGGCCAGGTAGACCGATCCGGCGCTGACCGGCTCGAGCAGGTTGACGCAGCGCAGCAGCGTTGACTTGCCCGAGCCGGAGGCGCCGATCAGGCAGATCACCTCGTGCGCGGCGACCGACAGGTCGATGCCGCGCAGCACCTCGTTCGCGCCGAACGACTTGTGCAGGCCGCGGATCTCCAGGGCCGCCGCGGCGGGAGGGGTATCCGCCGCCGGGGAATCGCCACCGCTCGTTCGGGATATCATCGGGCGCCCCCCGCCAGCCTGCGGCCGCGGTCGCGTGCGATGAGATGGTCCGTGAACCGGGCGAGCGGGATCGTCAGGATGAGGAACAGGATCGCCGCGACCACGTAGCTGGAGTAGTTGAACGTCGTGTCGCTGTACAGCTCGGCGGCCTTGTTCGCCTCGATGGCACCGAGCACGCCGACGAGAGCGGTGTCCTTCTGCAGGCTGATGAAGTCGTTCAGCAGCGGCGGGATGATGTTCCTGACCGCCTGCGGCAGGATCACGAAGCGCAGCGATGCCCAGTGCGACAGGCCGAGCGAGCGGGCGGCCGCCACCTGGCTCTGGTGCACCGAGTTGATGCCGGCGCGGTACACCTCCGACACGTACGCCGAGTAGGAGATCACGAGCGCCGCCACGCCGTACACCGCGGCCGACTGCGACGAGACGAACCGCAGGCTCAGCGCGGGCAGGCCGTACCCGAGCGCGTAGATGATGAGGATCAGCGGAACGCCGCGGGCCACGTCCACGTACACTGTGCTGATCACGCGCAGCGGCAGCATCACCGGTCCGGTGGACTGCCTGATCACGGCGACGGCCAGCGCCAGGATCAGGATGAGCACCTCCGCGGCGAGGAACATCCGGATGTTCAGCCACAGCGCCTCGCCGACCGAGTAGTAGCCGTGCCTCGGGTCGCCGAGCAGTGCGTGCCACATGTCGGCCGGGTTCAGGAACGTGTGCCGGACCTGGCGGCTGCCCGGCGCCAGCAGGAAGATCGCCGCGAGCGCGGCGATGACGATCACGGTGGACGCGGTGGACAGCACCACACCGCGGCGGCCGCTCGCGCCCGCGAGCAGCCGGGGCCCGCGGCTGGTGACGAGCACCGACCCGGGTGTTTCCTCGTTCACGCGGTTACGGCTGGATGGTCGGGACGGACAGGTAAAGCTGCAGGTACTTCGCCTGCAGCTGGTGCAGGGTGCCGTTGGCCCTCAGCGTGGCCAGCGCGTGGTTGACGCAGCTCACCAGCGGGTCGCCCCTGCTGAACAGAAGCCCGTAGTGCTCTCCGGTGGACGGGAACTGGGCGACCATGACCGAGTTCGGGATCTGTGAGGAGGAGATGTACTGCGCGGTGGGCGTGTCGGTGACGAACGCCGCGATCTGCTTGTTCTGCAGCGCCTGCTTCACGTCGTTGAGCGACTCGAACACCTTCGGCGTCGCCGCCGGCTGGATCTCGCCGTTGATGAAGGCGAGGCTGGTCGTGCCGATCTGGTCGCCGTAGACGTAGGTCTTCAGGTCGGCCGGGCTGTGCTTCGTGACGATCGGGCTGCCCTTGATCGCGACCAGCGCCTGCTGCACGTCGTAGTAGCTGTCCGAGAACGAGACGACCTGTGCCCGCTGCGGGCTCACCGAGATCTCGTTGATGTCGAAGTCGAACTTCTTCGGCCCCGGCGCGTAGGAGCTGTTGAACGGCTCGTACGCCCACTTGACCTGGGACCTCGGGAAGCCGAGCTGCGCGGCCACCGCGTAGGCGACGGCACTTTCGTATCCCTTGCCGTTGGACGGCTGGTTGTTCTCGAACCACGGCGGGTACGCCGGCTGGTCGGTCGCGACCGTGAGGAAGCCCCTGGCGTAAAGTTCCGGCTGGATGGCGGAATAGGTGCAGCTGCCCGCCGCCGCGGCGGCCGGGCTGCTTCCCGTGCCGCCGCTGCCGGGGCTGCTGCTGGAGCTGGCGCACGCCGCGGCGAGCCCGACGCTGGCGGCGGCCGCCGCTGCGAGCACGATCCGTCTCATCAGGTGTCCCTGCCCTCCCCGCACTTTCCGCTACCGATCAGCGGATATGGCCGGGTCAGCCTATCGCACCCGGAACGTACGCCATGCACTGCGCGTAACCGGATGCCGAGGGGGCAGCGCCCGGCCCGTTTAGTCTACTAAAAAGATCGTAATTATTGACTTTGACCCGCACCGATGGCACCCTGGGACCGTGACCACAGCCCCTTCTGCCACCGTAATACGGACCGCGGACGAGGCGATAGGCGCGGCCAGGAGATACGCGGAGTCGACCGCGGACGGGACGATCGAGCGCGACCGCGCCGGCCGGGTGCCGGCCGCCGAGCTCGCGGCGCTGGACGCCAGCGGGCTGCTCGCGATCACCGTGCCGGCCTCCCGCGCCGGCGCGCTCACGGCCCGCTGGATCGGGGTCAGCGCGCTCGACGACTCCGGCTGGCTCGTTCTTGCGCTCGTCGAGCGGGACGTCCCGGCCGAGGCCGCCCGCGGCTCGCTCGCCGTCGCCCAGGCGAAGGCGTTCGCGAGCGAGGTCGCCGTCGAGGTGGCCGGCGACCTGTTCTCGCTGAGCGGCGCGAGCGCCGCCGACGAGCGCTACGACCTCAGCCGTCACTGGCGCAACGCCCGCACACACGCCAGCCATGACCCGGTCGCCTGGAAATATCACCACATCGGCAACTTCCTGCTCAACGACGTGCTGCCGCCCAACCACGGCCAGATCTGACGATGACGGCAGTGGACGACCCTGTCGCGGGGCTTTCCGCCGGCGGCGTCTCGGCCGCCGAGTTCCGGCACGCCATGGGCCACTTCGCGACCGGGGTCACGGTCGTCACCTCGGTCGGCGCCGGCGGTGAGCCGGTGGGCACCACCGCCAGCGCGGTCACGTCGCTGTCGCTGGACCCGCCGCTGGTCATCGTCTGTTTCGGCCTGTCGAGCCTTACGCTGGACGCGGTGCGGAGCCATGGGGCCTTCGTGGTCAACGTGCTGGCGGCGCGGCAGCGGCACCTGTCGGCCAACTTCGCGCGACGCGGGCTGGCCGCGGCGTGGGACGGAGTGCGGCACCGCAGGGGCCCGACCGGCAGCCCCCGCCTGGACGGCGTGCTCGCCGTCCTCGAATGCACCGTGGAACACTCCCTGCCCGGCGGGGATCACGAGATCATCGTGGGCCGGGTGCGGCACGTGGATACCGGCGGGCACGCGGGACGGCCGCTGGTGTTCTGGCGCGGCGGCTACACGTCGCTCAGCGACGGCGAGCCGCCGGGCTGCGGCTAAGCCGCCGCCGTTCGGTGCAGTCCGACGGCGATGAGCGGGTACACGAGGACGGAGAGCACGCCCGCGCCGACGAGGGCGGCGACGTTCGCGGGGAGCATGACGCCGTCCTGCCTGCCGATCTCGGTCAGCGCGATGAGCAGCGGCAGGGTGGTGGCCGTGATGAACGTCATCTCCACCCGCTGCCGGAGCGGGAGCGCCCGCCGGTAGACCAGCAGCGAGGGCAGGCCCCGGACGACGAGCAGCAGCACGAAGAAGATCAGCAGGCGCGCCGGGTTCTGGCTGACCGCCTTCAGGTCGAGGTTCATTCCCGAGGTGATGAAGAAGATAGGGATGAACACCCCGTAGCCCACCGCGTCCAGCTTGCGCTCGAGGCTGCTGGTGTCCATCTTGATGCGGCGCGTCCAGCCGCGCATGACGATCCCGGCCAGCACGGCGCCGAGGACCACGTCCAGGCCGAACTTGCTCGCGACGAACAGCAGCAGGAAGAGCAGCACTATGGCCCAGCGCAGCGTGGTCTGCCCGGTCGATTCCTGGCCCTCCCGGACGATCCGCTGTACCGCGGTGCTCCTCGTCGCCCAGGGCAGCGCCGAGAGCACGATGGCGAGCACCCCGACCAGCGCGACCGAGGCGAGCGCGACGAGATGCCCCCGCTGGGTGAGGAAGACCGCGATGATGATGATCGGGAAGAGTTCGCCAACGGCGCCCGCGGTGTAGATGTCCTGGCCGAACCGGCCGCCGAGCATGTCGTTGTCCCGGAGGATGGGCAGCAGCGTGCCCAGTGCCGTGGTGGTCAGCGCCAGCCCGATCGGCACGTAGTCCTTGACGTAGCCAGCGGCCGTCAGCGCCGCCGTCACGCCGACGGCGATCACCGCCGAGATCAGCCAGCCGGCGATGGCCAGCATGCCCGGCCGCTGCCCCAGCAGCTGCGGATCCAGCTCATAACCTGCGAGCAGGAACAGGAAGCCGAGCCCGATATTGGACAGCAGCTGCAGGCTGGAGGTATCCGCCAGGCCCAGCACGTGCGGGCCGATCAGGACGCCGCCGGCCAGGAGGATGACGACCTGCGGGATCCGGGGACCCGGCAGGACGGCGACCACGAGCGGTGTGAGCGCGGCCACCAGCGCCACCGCCACCAGGTCTTCCAGCGCCAGGGTGAGATTCATGGCGCCCGCTCAGCCTGACGTGGCTCTGGTCATCGGGCCCCCCTTCCGGCCACCGATGAGTCAAGCCTTACCTCAGGCTCACGGGCGCTTCCCCACCCGTGGCGGGTGACTCTCCGCGCTGCCGCCGGGTGCCGTCGTCGGCCGCTACCAGGCCGCGACGACGTCGAGCGGCCCGCTGAGGGTACCTGAGCTCGTTCAGCCCGTTTTGTTCAGGTCAGCGCCCGCTTGACGAGCGGGACGGCGGTCGACGCCCATGTGGCGACCACCGCGTCCAGGGCGGGAAGCTCGGGCTCGGTGACGAACAGGCCGCGTGCCGGGACGGTCGCGCCGAGCTCGACGAGTACCGGGCGCAGGTGCACCTCGACGGCCAGGGCGTGGCCGGCCCGCCCGCCGGTCATCACCGGGATCGCGACGGTACCCGCCAGGCCGTTCGAGCCGTAGCGGTCGAGGAACGCCTTCAGCATGCCGGTGTAGGCGGCCTTGTAGGTCGGCGAGGCGAAGACGGCGACGTCCGCGGCGGCCACCTCGGCGGTCAGCCGGGACAGCTCAGGCGCCGACCAGTCGAACAGGCTGGGCGCGTGCTCGGCAAGGTCGACCACGAGGCGGTCGCCGGCCGGGGCGCCGATCCCGGCGGCCAGCGCGTCGGCGACGGCGACCGCGACGGCGAGCGTGCGGGACGCTGGCTTCGGGTTGCCGGTGACGACGGCGATTCGGGTCACGATGCCGCCGCGGGCTGCCGGGCGCCGCCGCGCTCGCCACCCTCTTGCCGGGAACCGGAAGCCTCTTGCCGGGAACCGGTAGTCGGGGCGAACGGCGTCGCGTTCTGCGTGCCGTCCAGGCTTTCCGGCGCCGGATGCGCCCACAGGCCGCGCGAGGCCAGGATCGGCAGCACGCCCTCGCCGAACCAGTACGCCTCCTCCAGATGCGGGTGCCCGGAGAGGATGAACTGCGAGATTCCCAGCGAGGCGTACTCCTCGATGCGGTCAGCGACGTCGGTGTGGCTGCCGACAAGTGCCGTGCCCGCTCCGCCGCGCACGAGGCCGACGCCTGCCCAGAGGTTGGGCGAGATCTCCAGGTTGCCGGCGGACCCGCCGTGCAGCTCGCGCATCCGCCGCTGCCCTTCGGACTCGCTGCGGGCGAGGCCGTCCTGGACCTTGCGTATCGTCGCCTCGTCGACGCCCTCGATCAGCCTGCCCGGGTTTCCCTCACTCGCCGCCCTGGCATAAGTCTATATTTTCGATAGGTTTAGTGTATAGCAGTCGGCCCGGCTTCCGGCGTCCCGCCCGCTCTCCGATCCAGTTGAACAGCCCGAACGAGCGGTGGTGCGCCTTCGGGCTCCCCGGCGTATCGTCCGGAGCATGAAGTTCCAGGAGATGCGGGCGCTCATCCGGATGAAACCGGTGGCCCTGGACGCTACGAGCCGCCGGCTTGGCGCCTGCCACGACATCTCCGACCTGCGTCTCGCCGCGCGGCGGCGGATCCCCCGCCCGGTCTTCGACTATACCGACGGCGGCTCCGACGAGGAGATGTCGCTGGCGGGCAACACCGAGGCGTTCCGGCGGTGGCGGTTCCAGCCCCGGCTGCTCATGGATGTCTCCGCGCCGGATACCACGGCGCGGGTCCTGGACCGGCTGCTCCCGCTGCCGCTCGCGCTCGCGCCCACCGGGTACACGCGGATGATGCACCCGGACGGTGAGGTTGCCGCGGCGCGCTCCGCGGAGCGGTACGGCCTGCCCTACACGCTGTCCACGATGGCGACCACCTCCATCGAAGACGTCGCCGCCGCCGCGCGCCCCGACCTGTGGTTCCAGCTCTACATCCTGAAGGACAGCGGGCTGACCGCCGAGCTCGTGGACCGGGCCGGCGCCGCGGGGTACCGCGTGCTCGTGGTGACCGTGGACACCGTGGTGCCGGGGAACCGCATCCGGGACAACCGCAACGGCCTCGTCATCCCGCCCGAGCTCACCCCGGGCACCATCGCGTCGATCGCGTCCCGCCCCGGGTACTGGCTGCGCATGCTGCGCAGCCCGGCGATCGGCTTCGCCAACTTCGCCGGGCCCGCGGCGGTGACGATCGAGCAGACCATCAAGTTGTTCAGCGCCGCCGTCACGTGGGACGAGATCGCGGCGCTGCGTGAGCGCTGGGCGGGAAAGCTGGTTATCAAGGGCCCGCTCGGCCCTGCCGACGCGCGCCGCGCCGCCGAGGCCGGCGCCGACGGGATCCAGCTGTCCAATCACGGCGGGCGCCAGCTGGACCGCGTCGTGGCACCCGCCGACCTGATCGCCCCCGTGCGGGAGGCCGTCGGCCCGGCGGTCACGGTACTCGCCGACTCCGGAATCCGGCACGGCGCCGACATCGCGGTCGCGATCGCCCTCGGCGCGGACGCCGCGGTAACCGGCCGGGCCTACCTGTACGGCCTGATGGCCGGCGGGGAGGCCGGCGTTGACCGGGCGCTGGGCATGCTCGCCAGCCAGTTCAAGCGCACGCTTCAGCTCCTCGGCGTCACCTCGGTCGCCGAGCTGCGCAAGCACGGTCGTGAGCTCCTGATCCGCGAATAGGGCAAATCAGCCCGCTGGCAGCGTTCATCCCGCTGGGACCCCGGCGGAACCCGCGTTACCGTTGACGGGTGATTTCCTCGAGCCAGCTGCTGGCCTACACGCTCACCTCGATCGTGATCATCGTGATCCCGGGACCGGGAGTGCTCTTCATCGTCGGGCGCGCTCTTTCCCACGGCCGCCGCTCGGCGATGGCGACCGCCTCCGGGCACGCGGCGGGAAACTACGTCGTCGCGGCCTGCGTGGCCGTTGGCCTGGGCGCCGCTGTCGAGCGCTCGCAGCAGGTGTTCACCGTGGTCAAGCTGGCGGGGGCCGTCTACCTGGCGTGGCTCGGCATCCAGGCGATACGCCACCGTAAGGACCTGGCCGGCGCGTTCGCGGCGCCGGGCGCGGCGAACGGGAACCTGCGTGCGCTGCGCGACGGGTTCCTCGTAGGCGTCACGAACCCGAAGTCGCTCATCCTCTTCGGCGCGATCCTCCCCCAGTTCGTCAACCGCACGGCCGGGAACGTCCAGGGCCAGATGCTGCTGCTCGCCCTGGTGTCCGTGTCCATCGGAGTCGTCACCGACACCGCGTGGGGCTTCGTCGCGAGCACGGTCCGCGACTGGTTCGCGCGATCGCCGCGCCGGTTCGCGCTCGTCGGCGGCGCCGGCGGCCTCGCGATGATCGGCCTCGGCGTGACCGTGGCCGTGACCGGCCGCAAGAGCTGACGTCCGGACCGGACACCAGCGGGGGTCGTAAGCGGGGCTCTTGCATAAATGCCGAGATGGTAACTAACCTCATCGATCACTATCCGGCCCTACATGCCCATAGGTAACGCCCTTGCTACCGGGCAGCCAGCCTTGCGCGGGGCCAGATGCGCCAGCGGCCCCACTGGGCGGGGCCAAATGCGCCAACGGCCCCGCTGCCGCCGTGAGCCCGGACCGTGATCATCCAGAACACACCGTCGCGGATCCTGACATGGAGGTGAAGATGGTGCGGGCGCTGGCTGGGTGCGGGGGCTAGCTGGTGCGCGGGACGGCTAGCTGGCGCGCGGGGCGGCTAGCTGGTGCGAGCCAGGAAGTAGGCGCGCTCGGTGGCGACCTCGGCTCCCGGGTATGGCTGACGGTTCAGCACGGCCTGGACGCTGAAGCTGGCCCGGTCCAGTTCGGCGGCCAGCCAGTCCGGCTCGAAGAACCGGAAGGACACGTCGACTGGAAGGCCGAACCACTTCCTCGCTGTGCCGCACCTCGCGCCCGGAGTGCACGGCGAGCAGCAGCAGGCCGCCGGCCGTCAGCACGCGCCGGAACTCGCCCAGCGCGGTCCGCACGGCAGCGTCGCCGATCAGGTGGATCAGCGAGTAGAAGCTGACCAGCCCGGCCAGCGAGCCCGCGTCCGCGGGCAGTGCGGTCATGGAGGCCTGGCGGAATTCCAGGTCAGGGTGCCGCCGCCGCGCCTGCGCGATCATCCCGCCGGAGAGGTCTATCCCCGCCGCCCGCAGGCCGAGCCCGGCGAGAAACGCGGTCACGTGGCCGGGGCCACAGCCGACGTCCCAGACGCGGGGCTCCCCCGGATGCGCCTCCCGGACCTGGTCGGCGAACGCGGTGAGCATCGCGCGGTCCAGCGGCTTGTGCCGCAGTTCGTCGCTCACCGCCTCGGCGTACCGCTCCGCCACCGCGTCGTAACTCGCCCGCATGGCGTCCCGTGAACTCATGATCGCGTGTTGTTCTGTTCGGAAAGCCGAACAGAATCGCACTCAATCATGGGCGGAGGAGTGCGGGAGGCGGTGAAGGGAGGCAGGAGGGGCGGTGGAGGGAGTTGGTGCGGTACAGGAGGTGGTGGGGCGGAGGGGCAGGGCATCAGGGGGGTGCGGCGGTGGCCAGGTGGGCGGGGCATCAGGGGGTGGGGTGGGGCGGGAGCGGGGGGCGGGTCTTGGTGGGGGCGGTGGCCTGGTCGGGCGGGGCGACGGCGGGCCGCTTGGCCAGGGCGTCGAGCGCCATGCGCACGGCGGTCTCGAGCTGCGGGTCGCGGCCGGCCACCCAGTCGTCTGGGGTGATCAGGACCTCGATGTCGGGGTCGACGCCGTAGTTCTCTACACTCCAGCCGAACTCGCTGAACCAGAACGCGTACCGGGGGACGGTGATGTGGGTGCCGTCGACCAGCAGGTGACCGGGCATGCCGTCGATGCCGATGACACCGCCCCAGGTCCGGGCGCCGACCACCGGGCCGATCTCCAGGGCACGGATCGCGGCGGTCACGATGTCGCCGTCGGACCCGGCGAACTCGTCGGCGAGCGCGACTACCGGGCCGCGGGGCGCGTCATGGGGATAGGTGACCGGGCGCAGCCAGCGTCCCACGTCCCAGCCGATGACCCGGCGGGCGAGCTTCTCGACGATGAGCTGGGAGGTGTGCCCGCCGCGGTTTCCCCGCACGTCCACGATCAGCGCGTCGCGGCTCATCTCGGACCGCAGGTCGCGGTGCAGGTGGGCCCAGCCCTCTCCCGTCATGTCCGGGACGTGCAGGTAACCGAGTTTGCCCTCGCCGGCCTCGTGAACGATGCGGCGCCGGCCGGCCACCCAGTCCTGGTACCGCAGCCGCCGCTCGTCCCGCAGCGGCACGACCACCACCCGGCGCAACTGGTGAGGTGCTTGGGACTGTTGAAGAGAGGGGGCTTGCTGGGGGGTGCCGGGGGCGGGGGTGCCGGGGGCGGGGGTGCCGGGAACGGAGGTGCCGGGAACGGAGGTGCCGGGAACGGGGGGTGCTTGGCGGCGGATGGTCAGCTCCACGGGCTTGCCGGCGGTGCCGGCCAGCAGGGGCCAGGGGCCGCGTACCGGGTCGACGGCCTGGCCGTCCACGGCGACCAGCTCGTCGCCGGGCCGGGCGGCGGCGCCCGGCGCCTCCAGCGGCGACCGCGCGTACGGGTCGGAGGACTCGCCGGGCAGCACCCGGTCCACCACCCAGCGGCCGGAGCCATCGCGGGAGAGGTCGGCGCCGAGCAGGCCGACCGCCGGCATGCCGTCGCGCGGCCGCTCGGGCGGGGCGCCCGCCACGTAGGCGTGCGACGTGCCGAGCTCCCCGAAGACCTCCCACAGCAGGTCCGCGAAGTCGCCGGCGCCGCGGACGCGGTCGAGCAGCGGGCGGTAGGCGTCCAGCACGCCGTCCCAGTCGATGCCCGACATGTCCGGCACCCAGAAGTCGCGGCGCATCAGCCGGCCGGCTTCGTCGTAGGCGTGCCGCCACAGCGTGGCCGGGTCGGCACGGAACCTGGCACGGGACAGGTCCACGTCGACCGCGTCGTCGGAGCCGTTGCTGTCGGCCTTGCGTTCGGAAGGCACGACGCGCAGCTCGTCGTGGTCACGCACGGCCAGCCGTGTGCCGTCGCCGCTGACCGCGTACCAGTCCAGCTCGCCGACGAGCACCGTTGCCTCGCGCTTGCGCAGGTCGAAGCGCTCGAGGCAGGGCCGCGGCCGGTCCGCATCGACGTCCGCCGCGCCCTCGCCGAGCACGCCGGACACGGCGGAGCGCAGCCAGGTGAGCCCGCCCTTGACGGCGGCGAGCCCGGAGTAGCGCGCCTCGTCCACCGGCACGCTCACCACGCGGGCGGGCAGGCCGTCGGCGTCGACTGTCACCACGGCTCGTTCCGGAGAATCCTTTGAATTTTCCTGGCTCACCGGCCGTCCGCCGGGAAGCGGCCCGAACGGGGACGGCGTCTCCTCCCCCAGCGACACCAGGTACGGGCGGCTGCCGTTGGGGAACGACAGGTCGAAGGAGTGCGCGTCGTACACCGGGTCGAAGCTGCGGCGGGACAGGAACGCCAGGTACAGGCCGTCGGCGGTGAAGACCGGCTCGCTGTCGGCGAACCGCCCGTCGGTGACGTCGGCCACGAGGCGGTCGGCGATCCTGGCCATCCGGATCCGGGACAGCGGCCGCGGTCCCGGCTGCGACCAGGCCAGCCACGCCGAGTCCGGCGACCAGGACAGCCCGCTGGCCTCGCCGTCGTCGCCCGCGGCGAGCTCCGTCACCCGCCCGGACGCGACATCGACCACGAGCACCCGGCCGTCATGCGCGGCGGCCGCGACCGCAGCACCGTCCGGGGAAGCAGCAAGGTCGGTCACGGTGCCCAGCTGATTTTCAGCCAGCCGAACGGGCCGTGGCGTCTGTTCTCCGTCGGCCTCTCCCCCTACCGGGGCGACCTCGAGCGCGTCGGCGCCGCCGGCGTCGGTCACCCAGACCGCCTTGCCGGTGTCGCCGAGCACGCGGGGCAGCCTGGCGCGACCGCCCGGGTCGACCGACAGCGCGCGGGCCGGGCCGTCCCTGTGCGTCAGCCAGTGCACGGTGCCGCGGACCTCGACCACGCTGGCCTGGCCCGTCTCGTCGCAGTCCAGGTCGCCGAGGTGATCGGCGGCGGAGATCAGCCGCGGCGCGTGTGCCGCGGCCGGTGAACCGGGCGACAGCTCCAGTCTGCGCGGCTCGGCGTCCAGGGTGTCCAGGATCCAGATGTCGCCGGTGACGTGGTAGACGATCCGCTGGCCGTCGGTGGCGGCGTTGCGGACGTAACCGCCGTCGTGGCCGGTGTGCCGGCGCAGCCCGGTGCCGTCCAGCGCGCACGAGTAGAGGTTGCCGGTGCCCTCGTGGTCGGACAGGAACACCAGGCGGCCACCGACCAGCATCGGGCTGGCGAACTGGCCCTCGAGGCCGCTGAGCACCCGGGAGAACAGCGGGTCCTCGGCCGTCGCCGTCCACAGGCGGCCCGCGGTGCCGCCGCGGTACCGCTTCCAGTAGGCGGGCTCGACGTTTGTCCGGCCGGTCAGCAGGGCGGTAGCGGAGGGTTCCAGCGCGAGATCGGCGACGGGGCCGAACGGCAGCCGGCGCGGCGGAGCGTCGAGCGGCACGGCGTACGCCCAGTTCAGTACGCTCGCCGGCTGGCCCGCCGCGGAGACCGCCAGCACCTCTCCCTGGCGGGTCCACCCGGTCACCCGGGTGCGCGGGTCACCCCAGTAGGTGAGCCTGGCCGCCTCGCTGCCCGCGGTGTCGGCCGCGTAGACCTCCGGGCAGCCGTCCCGCCAGCTCGTCCACGCGATTTTCTCGCCGTCACGGGAGAAGCGCGGGTAGCTGACCTGCACGCCGTCGGAGGACAGCCGCCATGCCCGGCCGCCGCCGGCCGGTGCGAGCCACACGTCGTCTTCGGCCACGAACGTGACGAGATCGCCGTGAATGTGGGGGTAGCGCAGGTAACCAGCAGAAGCCACGCGGCTCATCCTAGGACAAGCGGCTCATCCTAGGACAACTAGAGCCAGCCGCGTTCTTCGGCGAGGCGGAGGGCCTCGGTGCGGTTGCGGGCGCCGGTCTTCTGAATGCAGGACGAGAGGTAGTTGCGCACCGTCCCCTCGGACAGGTACAGCTCCTGCGCGATCTGCGCGATCGTCGCCCCGTCGGCCGACGCCCCCAGCACGTCGCGCTCCCGCGGGGTGAGCGGGCTGATGCCCTCGGCGAGCGCCGCGGCGGCGAGGTCCGGGTCGATCACCCGGTCGCCGGCCAGCACCCTTCTGATCGTGCAGGCGAGCTTGTCCGCCGGGGAGTCCTTGACCAGGAACGCGGAAACGCCGGACTCCATCGCGCGGCGGAGAAAGCCAGGGCGGCCGAACGTCGTGAGGATGACGATCTTCGTCTGCGGCCGTGCCCTGCGCAGCTCCGCCGCGGCGGTGAGCCCGTCGATGCCGGGCATCTCGATGTCCAGCAGCGCGACGTCGGGGCCGCTGGCCTCCGCCGCCCTGACGACCTCGTCGCCGCGGCCGACCTGGGCGACGACCTCGATGTCATCCTCGAACGACAGCAGGGCGGCGAGCGCCTCCCTGATCATCGCCTGGTCCTCGGCGAGCAGCACCCTGATCACCGCACAACGGTAACGCCCGGCGAGGATCGGGGATCAGAGAGCACCGATTCCGGTGCTTTTCGATCCATGATCCTTGGGGAGGAGCGTTTGCGGAGCCGCGGGAACGGCCGGAACGGGGGGAACGGCCGGGACGGGGGGAACGGCGGGGACGGCGGGGACGGCGGCCGCGAGGGAGAAGCCGCTGGCGGCTGGCTTGAGGGTCAGGCGGCCTCCGATGGCGTCGAGGCGCTCGGACATGCCGCGCAGGCCGCTGCCGGAGCCGACGGCCCCGGTGCAGCCGCGGCCGTCGTCCCGCACCTCGAGGGACAGCTCTCCTGCCCGCTGGGCGAGCCTGATCCGGCAGTTCCGCGCGCCGGAGTGGCGGATGACGTTCGTGGCGGCCTCGCGCAGGCACCAGGCGAGGGCCGCCTCCGCCTCGGCGTCGAACGTGCCGGACAGCAGCGTGAGCTGCGGATCGTCGTCCACGCGGACTCCCGCCGCCTCCAGCGCCGTGCGCGCGGTGATGATCTCGACGGCGAGCGTCGGCCGCCGGTAGCCGCTGACCGCCTCCCTGATGTCGTGCAGGGTCTGCCTGCTCACCTGCGCGATCTCGGTGATCTGGTCGCGGGCCCGGTCGCGGTCCTGGCTGTCCGGCAGCCGGCCGAGGAGCTTGGCCGCGAGCTCGGACTTCAGCGTGATCATCGACAGCGACTGGCCGGTCAGGTCGTGCATGTCGCGGGCGAGGCGAAGCCGCTCTTCGTTCGCGGCCAGTTTCGCCACCGCCCCGCGCGCGTACGCGAGCTGCCTCGTCAGCTCCAGGTGCATCCGGAACCCCGCCATGGCCCAGCCGACGAGCAAGGTGGGCAGCAGCGTGACGAGGGCGTCGGTCGTGTTGTCGTGGCCGATCCAGCTGAAGAACACATAGCAGGCGCCGATGCCGAACACCGCCCGGAAGGCCACTTTCCGCTGCGGGATCACCAGGCCGCACGCGGCCGACACGTAGATCCACAGCACGACGGCGCCACCGCCGTACACAAGGCAGGCGATCACGGCCAGCGCGACGAGCGCGGCGAACCCCCAGTAGGGATGGCCGCCGCCGCCAAGGTCCCACCGGGTCAGCAAGAGCACGTAGACGGCGCAGAACGCCACGGCGATCGCCAGGCCGCCCGCGATGTACAGCGCGCCGTAGTGGTGCCCGAACAGGTGCGAGACCGGCTGGATGAGGTAGACGAGCCAGATGCCGGAGAAGAACAGCCGCCACCAGCGGCTCCGCTGCGGCGAGTACTGGATGGCGGCCTGCGTCATGCCGGCGGCGGGGGCGTCGTCGTCGTCGTTCCGGCTGGAACGTGGCTCGGCCATGGCGCTTTGGTCACCTCCCTTCCGCATTCACGGTACGGCAGGCGCGGCGGACGGCGAAGCCCCCGATGTGCTCGCCGTCCCGCCGCGCCCGCGACTTCATCAGACCGTCTCGGCCGTGGCCCGCACCGCGACGGTGGCGAGGGACAGGAAAATCACCAGCCAGACCGCGATCCCGACCACGGCCGCCACCGACACGGCTCCCGAGCCGACCACGTCGGTGCTGATCCTGACGACCTGGTAGGTGGGCGTGAACTCGCCGAACTTCTTCAGGCCGCCGCTGAGCGGGAACCACAGGCCGCCGAAGATGACGAAGAAGAAGTAGATGACGAGGGCGACCGGCTGCACCGAGTCCGGGTTGAACGTGTAGCCGACGGCCACCGCCAGCGCCGCGAAGATCAGCGTCCCGAGCCAGATCGTGACCCCGATGGCGACCCACTTCCAGGCCTCCAGATGGACGCCGGCGTAGAACCGGCCGAGCAGCAGCACGATCACGATCGACGGCACCGTCGTCACCATCGAAGAGATGATCTTCGCGACCACGTAGGCGTTCGCCGGCAGTGGCGTGAGCCGCAGCTGCCTGATCCAGCCGTCCTTGCGCTCCTGGGAGATGCGGATCGTGTTGTTGTTGAACGCCCCGGAGAAGGCGCCGAACGAGGCCATGCCCACCATGTAGAAGGCCTCGAACGAGACGCCGTAGGCGGTTGCCTTCTGCTTGGCGAAGATCAGGTACAGGACCACCGGCAGGGCGATCGTGAAGATGAGGAACCGCCTGTTGCGGCGGAGCCTGATGATCTCTGCTTTCGTGAGCAGCAGCGTGCCCTGCATCTCAGACCGCCTCCCCGGTGTGCGCGTCGCCGTTGGCCCTGTCGTCTTCGGCCGTGATGGCCAGGAATGCCTGCTCGAGGCCCAGGCTGCCCACCTCGATCTCGCGCGGCCGGTAGCCGGCGTCGAGCAGCGCGTACAGCGTCGCATCCGAGTCGGTGGACTGTATCTGTACCAGGTCGTGCCTGACCTCGAGGTTGACCAGCCCGGGCAGGCCGAGCAGGAAGGGCTCGTCGACCGGGTCCAGCCGGAAGGACAGCCGCTTCGCCCCGGCCCGTGCCTTGATCTCGGCGGGGGTCCCGTCGGCGAGCAGCCTGCCCCTGTTGATCACCAGGATGCGGTCCGCGGCCTGGTCGGCCTCCTCCAGATAGTGCGTGGCGAACAGCAGCGTCCGGCCCTCGGCGACCTCGACCTTCATGTTCGCCCAGAACAGCCGCCTGGTCTCCACGTCCATCGCGGTCGTCGGCTCGTCGAGCACTATCAGCTCGGAGTCGCCGGCGATGGCCAGCGCGAACCGCACGCGCTGGGTCTGGCCGCCGGACAGCCGGTCCACCCGCTGGTCCGCGAACCCGGCGATGCCGGCCCGCTTGAGCGTGGTCTCCACCGGTATCGGCCTCGGGTGCAGCCCGGCCACCAGCGTCACCAGCTCGCGCACCGTGACCTCGGGCATCAGCCCGCCGGACTGCAGCATCGCGCCAACGCGGCCCGACTTGATGGCGTGGTACGGATCCGAGCCGAACATCCGGATCCGCCCGCCGGTCGGCTTGCGCAGCGCGAGGAGCATGTCCAGCGACGTGGACTTGCCCGCGCCGTTCGGGCCGAGCAGGGCGACGGTCTCCCCCGGCCACAGGTTCAGGCTCAGCCCGTCCACGGCGCGCAGGTTCCCGTAGTTCTTGGTCACGCTCTCGAACGAGACGACCGAGGCACCGGTGTGCGCAGCCCCGTCGTGCGCGGTGCCCGTGGCGGTCGCCTGGGTGCCCGCGTGTGCGCCCGCCGGGGCGCTCGCGTACTCCTGACTCATCACGTCTCCCCTGACTAACCGGTTCACGCCGGGCGTTCCTCCCGCCGGTCCGTGCCGGTAGCCCCAATATCACCATCCGGTCGGTCCTCCGGGGTAGTGCGGACCCTCAGCAGCCGGCCATGACATGTGTCATGCCCCGGCGCGTGACACGGGGGCGCCGCCGCGCCGCCCAGCACGCGGCCCAGCGCCGCGCGCGGGGCCGTTGGCGTAACTGGCCCCGCCCAGTGGGGCCGTTGGCGTAACTGGCCCCATCGACCGATCGGCAACCAGCGCCGAATCCGCCTTGGCGGGTGCCGACCGGGGCGGATCGGCGGGGCGCGAGGGCGGGCCCGCGGGGCCGTTGGCGTAACTGGCCCCGCCCAGTGGGGCCGTTGGCGTAACTGGCCCCATCGACCGATCGGCAACCAGCGCCGGAACGGCCTCCTGGCGCCCCGGCCGTCAGTCCCGGCGCCCCTGTCGCTAGTTCCGGGTGCTCGCCGTCAGGCCCGGCACTGGACTATGATCACGGGTCAAAATGCACCATATAGGGTGCTTTTCGACCCGTGATCATGAAAGTCATCCCGTGTCACCTGCGCGGCCCGCCTGGTTTGTCCTGATTTGTGGCGAGGCCTGGGCGGAAGCGGCGGGGCGGGCTAGCGGCCGATGGCGTAGCCCTGCATGCCGCGGGGGTTGGCGGCGGCGTACAGAACGCCGCCGCGGCGGGCGACCGCGCTGACCCGGCCCAGCGACCACGGGGCCTGGACCTGTACCTGGTGGCCCCGCCGCCTGAGCTCCGCGATCACGGTCTCGTCCATCCGGGCCTCCACATCCAGCACCTTCGGGTACGCCTCGCGCGGGTAGAACGACGACGGCATGTGGCGGGAGTGGAACGCGGGGAAGTCGATCGCCTGCTGCAGGTTCATGCCGAAGTGCACGTGGTTGAGGAAGAAGCCCAGCGTCCACTGGTCCTGCTGGTCTCCGCCCGGGGTGCCGAAGGCCACGTACGGCTCGCCGTCCCGCAGCGTGAGCGAGGGCGTCAGCGTCGTCCGGGGACGCTTGCCCGGCGTCAGCGTGGCCGGCAGGCCGGGGGTGAGGGTGAACATCTGCGCCCGAGTCCCCAGGCAGAACCCCAGGTCCGGGATGACCGGGGAGGACTGCAGCCAGCCGCCGCTCGGCGTGGCGGTCACCATGTTGCCGAAGCGGTCGGCCACGTCGAGGTGGCAGGTGTCGCCGCGGCGCCCGGCGCCGAGCCGCGACATCGGCTCGCCGGTGACCGGGTCCAGGCCGCCGACCGTGCCGGTGCCCAGGTCGGGGCCCCCCGTGGGGAGGTCGCCGGCCGGGAACGAGCGGGTGGCATAGCCGGGCAGCCGGGGCTCCCGTCCGCCGGGGCTGCCGGGAACGAGCCCGGCCGAGGCGCCGTCGCCGATCAGCTTGCGCCTGGCGTCGTTGTAGGCGGGCGACAGCAGGTCATCCAGCGGCACGTCGGTGACGTCGGGATCGCCGTACCAGGCCTCGCGGTCGGCGAACGCCAGCTTGGCGCACTCGGTCACGGTGTGCACGTACTCCGCGCTGCCGGGCCTCATCGCCTCCAGGCCGAAGCCGGACAGCAGCGCGAGCTGCTGCAGGAACACCGGGCCCTGGCCCCAGGGCCGTGTCTTGCACACGGTGAGCCCGCCGTAGTCGTAGGTGACCGGCTCCTCCAGGCGCGCCCGCCAGCCCGCCATGTCGTCGTAGGCCAGGAACCCGCGGTGCCGCTCCCCGGTCACGTCCATGACCTCGGTCGCCGCGAAGGCCGCGACGGCCTCGGCGACGAAACCCTCGTACCAGGCACGCCGGGCGGCCTCGATCTGCTCGTCGCGGTCGCCGCCCGCCGCCTCGGCCTCGGCGAGGATGCGCCGGTACGTGCCCGCGAGCACCGGGTTGGCGAACAGCGACCCGGGCGGCGGTACGCCGCCGCCGGGCAGGTAGACCTCTGCGGAGCTGCGCCAGTGCTCACGGAACAGCCCGGCCACGCTGGCGATGCCCCAGCTGATCGCGGGGACCAGCGGGTACCCGGCCGCGGCGTAGGCGATCGCGTAGCCGATCACCTCGCGCAGCGGCAGCCGCCCGTACTCGCGCAGCAGCAGCATCCACGCGCCGAACGCGCCAGGCACGCACGCGGCGAGCAGGCCGCTGCCGGGGACGAGATCAAGCCCGAGCGCGCCGAACGCCCCGGGCGTCGCCGCGGCGGGCGCCGTCCCCTGTCCGCACACCACGAACGTCTCGCCCCGCTCCGCGTCGTAGCCGATGACCGGGACCTCGCCGCCAGGGCCGCACAGGTGCGGCTCGACCACCTGCAGCACGAGCCCGGTGGCGACGGCGGCGTCGAAGGCGTTGCCGCCCTTCTCGAGTACGGCCATCCCGGCCGCCGAGGCGAGCCAGTGGGTGGACGCCACCATGCCGAACGTGCCCGCAAGCTCAGGCCTTGTCGTGAACTCCGGGACATCGGTCATCGAGAGGCTCCGTTCGCCGGCTGCTGTCTGCCCGCACCACCATCATCGGCACGCGCGCGGCAGATGCAACTTTCCTTTCCGGGGGCGCTACTATTCGCAGTCGACTAGTGACTATTTGCGGTTAGAGGCGACCGGTGTGCTGGATCCGGCCGCGAGCTACCCCCGCGAAGGGAACCAACCGGATGCCGTCAACGTCGGATAACCGGCTGACCTGTGGGAAGAGGTACGGTTGACGCCTACCTGGCGCGCAGGGCGGTAGACCGGAGCCCTGCCGTTCGCCCACCCCGCTTCGGCAGGGCTCCCCCGCAATAGGCAGGTCTACAGAACTGGCGGGCCGTATCGTCGCGCCGGTAACGTCTGGTGGCATGGATGACCTGAATGCCAGGGTGCGCGCGGTCTGCGACCTCAACGTCGCCGAGGTGCGCGAGTACGGGGGCAGGCACGAGTACGACGGCAGGCCGCCGGACCTGTCCCCCGGGGCGGTGCGCGCCGCGCTCGCGCGGCTGGCGGCGGCGCGGGAGGAGGCCGGGCCGCTCGCCGACCCGCATGACGAGGCGCACCTGACCGCGTTCGAGGAACTCCAGCGGGTGACCTACGGCGACCTGGAGCTGCACCGGCGCAGCCCGATGTTCCTGCTCGCCGAGCTGGACCTGGCCGGTTACGACAAGGACTACGCGCCGCAGGCCGAGCGCGACGCCGCCCGTGCCGCGCACCTGGCCGCGTGGCCGCGGGTCATCGACGGTGCGCTGGAGTCGCTGGACCTGCTGAGCGCGCCCGTGGCCGAGGCGCTGCTCGGCGGCGTGCGCGGGCTCGCGGCGGGCATCCCCCGTGACGCCGATCCCGCCGCGCGGGACGCCGCGCTCGCCGCGCACGGGCGGCTGGTCGCGCACATGGAGCGCGCGGCCCGCACCGGCGACCCGGACGCGGCGCTCGGCAGCGCCGCGCTGACCGCGCTGATGAGCGCCGCCGAGGGGATGCCGGCCGATCTCGGCAGGCTGGCGGAAGAAGCGGATACAGAACGGGACCGGCTCCGCGCCCTGCTCACCGAGTCCTGCGCGAGGGTGGACCCGGCACGCCCGGCGCTGGAGGTGGCCCGCGAGCTCGTCCGCGACCATCCCGACTCCGGCGGCGTGATCGAGGCCGCGCGGGTATGGACGGAGCGGGCGATCGCGTTCACCCGCGAGCGCGACCTGGTGCCCTACCACGACGGGGTCTGCCTGGTCGGCCTCGCACCCGAATCCCGCCGCTGGGCGATGGCGATGATCTCCACGAACGCGCCTGGCGAGCCGGACGCGCCGTCGTGGTACTACATCACGCCGCCGGACGACTCCTGGCCGCCGGCCGAGGTCGAGGAGTGGCTGGAGGTGTTCAGCGCGACCACGCTTCCCGGCATCACCGTGCACGAGGTCGCGCCGGGCCACTTCTCGCACGGCCAGGCGATGCGGCGCGCGCCGTCGGACGTGCGCCGCATCCTGGCGAGCGGCGCGTTCACCGAGGGCTGGGCGCACTACGCGGAGGAACTGTGCGTCGAGGAGGGGTTCTACTCCGGCGACCCGCGGTTCGCGATCGGCGTGTGGCTGGAGGCCCTGGTCCGGGTCACGCGGCTGGCCTGCGCCATCGGCGTGCACACCGCCGGGATGACCGTCGGCGGGGCCGCCGCGAGGTTCGAGGCCGACACGCACCTGTCGGGCTCCGCGGCGCTGTCCGAGGCCCGGCGCGCCACGTTCGACCCCACCTACGGGCGCTACACCTGGGGCAAGCTGGAGATCCTCCGGCTCCGCGAACGGGCGCGCAAGGAATGGGGGGCGGGGTTCACGCTCCGCCGTTTCCACACCGCGCTGATGGAGCTCGGCTCGCCCCCGCTGGGAATCCTCGGCACCGCGGTGGAACGCGGCTGAAATGGCGGCGCGCCCGTTGGCTCACGGGGACCCGGCGGGGCGCCAGCGGTAACCGTGCTCGGGCCTGCCGCCGCTGCCGTACCGGAGCCGGATGTCCACCCGGCCGAGTTCGTGCAGGTGACTGAGGTAACGCTGGGCGGTCGCGCGGCTCATGCCGGTTCGCTCGGCCACCTCGGCGGCGGACATGTCATGGTCGGCGTCCGTGAGAAGCTGCTCGACGGCCTCCAGCGTGTGCACCGACCTGCCCTTAGCGCCGGAGAGCTGGTCCGGCGCGCGCAGCGCGCCGAAGACGCGGTCCACGGTGCGCTGGTCCGCCTCCTGGAGCGCGCCCAGCCGGGTCCGCATCTGGGCGTATGACAGCAGCTTGTCGCGCAGCGTGGGGAAGCCGAACGGCTTGAGCAGGTAATGCAGCGCGCCGCCCTGCATGGCGGCGCGCACGCTGTCCGCGTCCTTCGCCGCGGTGATGACGATGACGTCCACCGGCGGGTGCCCGTCGCGGCGCAGCCGCGCGACCAACTCGAGGCCGTGCTCGTCGGGCAGGTACAGGTCGAGCAGCAGCAGGTCCGGCCGCAGCCGGTCCACCGCGGCGACGGCCTCGGCCGCGGTGTGCGCCTCGGCGATGGCCTGGAAGCCGCCGACCTTGTTCACGTATGCGGCGTGGATGGCCGCCACCCGGTAGTCGTCGTCGACGACCACGGCGCGGATCACGGTGACACCGTCTCTTCGGTCTCCTCGGCGGCGGCTTCGAGGCAGCGCGGGAGCACCGCCGTGAACACGGCGCCCCCGTCGTGGCCGACGCTGATCATCCCGCCGCGGCCCTGCACCACCTGCCGGACCAGGGCCAGGCCGAGCCCGCGGCGCGCGCCGGTGACCGACGATTTCGTCGTGACCCCGTCCATGAAGATCGCCTCGCGCATGTCGTGCGGCACCCCGGGCCCGGTATCGCGCACCCGGATCAGGAGCCCGGATCCGGCGGCCACCAGGGTGAGCTCGACGTGGCGCGGCGCAGGAGCCTGCGCGGCCGCGTCAATGGCGTTGTCGATGAGGTTGCCCACGACGGTCAGCACCTCGCTGACGTGGGTGATGCCCTGTTCCACGTGACTGTCTGGCATGAGACGGAGTACCACGTCCCGTTCGGCTGCCAAAGAGACCTTGGCCAGGATGAGAGCGGCCAGCTTGGGATCGCCGATCGTGGTGAGCAGCTGATCTGTGAGCTCGCCACGTGCGGCGGACACGTCGGTGACGAACTGCACCGCCTCCTCGTAGCGGCCCAGCTCCACCAGGCCGACGAGCGTGTGCAGCCGGTTGGCGAACTCGTGTGACTGCGCCCGGAGGGTCTCGGTCAGGCCGAGCGCCTCGTCCAGCTCGCGCTTGAGGCTCTCGGACTCGGTCCGGTCCTGGAACGTCACCACCCAGCCGACGTGCTGGCGGCGGTCGCGCCGGATCGGCATCCGGTTGGCGACCAGTATCCGGTCACCGTGCAGGACGAGCAGGTCGCTTCCGGTCACCTCGCCGGTGACCACGTCGCGCAGCCTGCCCTCGGGCAGCATCCCGCGCAGCGGGCGGCCGAGGGAGCCGGGCGGCAGGTTCAGCAGGCGGCGCGCGGAGTCGTTGGCGAGCAGCACCCGCTCGTTCCTGTCGTAGCCGAGCAGGCCCTCCCTGATGCCGTGCAGCATCGCCTCGCGCTCCTGGAGCAGCGCCGCGATCTCGCCCAGCTCGAGGCCGAACGTCTGCCGCTTCAGCCGCCGGGACAGGCCCAGCGCCGCGAGCACGCCGACCGCGAGCACCACGAGCAGGTACACCGCCAGCGACGGGAGCGCGCTCGCCACCTGGCGGGAGACCTGGTTCACGGGGAAACCGACGGAGACCTCGCCGCTCAGCCTGCCGTCGTACCACAGCGGCACCTTGCCGCCGGCGTTGAGGCCGAGCGTGCCGAGCTGGATGCCGGTCCATGGGCGGCCGGTGCGGAACGGCTCGCTCGCCGGCGGCTCGGGGTCGTCGTAGATGGGCTTGCCTATGAGCGCGGGGTTGGGATGCGTGTACCTGATGCCCTGGGCGTTGGTGATGACGATGAACAGGGCGCCCGTCTCCCGCCTGGCGGCCTGCGCCAGCTTCTGGAGTTCCCCGCCGGGGCGGCCGCTGACGACCATGTGCCCGATGTCCCGCTGGGACGCGATCGTCTGGGCGACGGCCAGGGCGCGCTGCTCGTACTGCTCGTACAGCCGGGTCCGCAGGTTCCACTGGACCACGAAGAAGCCGGCCACCATGACGACGACGAGGATCGCGACCTGCATGATGACGACCTGGGTGGACAGGCGCCGCAGCGGTTTCATCGGCTCCCTCCCCAAGGGGGGTCCGGGGGGATGGGTCCCCCCGAACGACGTTCTCCCCCGCCTCTCGTGCTGTCTCCCCCGGGGTGTTTCCGCAGTGTAACAGCGGTGCGACGCCGCCAAGAAGACGCGCAGCGGTGAGCAGAACGCGCAAAACTAGCAGAACGAGCGGCATTCGGGGGACCAGCGAGTACCGATTCCGGACGCTGATTTCCGGCTGAGCAGAATGCACAGAATGCGCACAGCGCGCTTTACGCGGTAATCGAGCGTAATAGTGACGCCGGGGAGGCCGCTGGCTAGCTTCCTCGGTATGCAATTGTACACACGTTCCCGCGGTGATTCCCGCGCCGCGTCCGCACGGGGAAATAGTCCCGGGCCACCGGAACCGTACCGCTCCCGTATCGAGCTGTCCGGGGTGACCAAACGCTTTCTGACGCCGTCCGGCACGGCCTTCACCGCCCTGCGGGACGTGGACCTGACCGTCGAGCCGGGGCAGTTCTGCGCCGTGGTCGGGCCGACAGGCTGCGGCAAGTCCACGACGCTGACCATGGTGGCCGGGCTGGACCGGCCGAGCGCGGGCACCGTCCGCGTCGGCGGGCACCCCATCGACGGCATCGCGAGCGGAACCAGCTTCATGTTCCAGACCGACGCCCTGCTGCCGTGGAAAACGGTGATCGCGAACGTGGCGCTCGGGCCGATTTTCCACGGCACGCCCAAGAAAACCGCTTATGCGGATGCCAGGGAATGGCTGCGCGTGGTGGGGCTCGCCGGTTTCGAGAACCACCATCCGCATCAGCTGTCCGGCGGCATGCGCAAGCGTGTCAGCCTGGCGGCGGCGCTGATCAACGAGCCATCGATCCTGCTGATGGACGAGCCGTTCGGGGCGCTGGACGTGCAGACCAAGGCGATCATGTCCAACGAGCTGCTGAGCCTGTGGGACCAGACCCGCCCGTCGGTCATCTTCGTCACGCACGACCTGGAGGAGGCGATCGCCCTCGCCGACCGGGTGGTGGTCATGACCGCCGGGCCGGGCACCGTCAAGGCGGTCTACGACATCGACCTTCCCCGGCCGCGCGGCGCGGTGCAGGAGATCCGCTTCGAGCCGCGGTTTCTCGAGCTGCACCACCAGATCTGGGCGGCGCTGCGCGAAGAGGTCGAGCGCGCGTACGCGCGCACCGCGCCGCCCTCGGGTTCCGCGGGTCCCGAGGGAGGTCCGTCATGAGCGCGGTGCCGCTGAACCGCGAGCCGGGCGCCGGGATCGACGCGGCCGGCGGGCAGGGAGCGGCGGACGAGGGCGCCATCGCCGCGGGCGCGCGCGGCAGGGCACGCCGCCGCCGGGTGCTGGTATGGGCCGCCCGCGCCGCGACGCTCGTGATCGTGATCGGCGGCTGGCAGCTTCTGACCAGCGTGAAGATCGTCGACCCGTTCTTCTGGGGGCAGCCCAGCGGCATCGTCAGGCAGCTCAACGACTGGGTGCGGCACGGCACCACCTACGGCTCGCTCTGGCTGCAGATCTGGATCACGTTCAAGGAAGCCGTGCTCGGCTTCATCTTCGGCGTCGCGGCCGGCGTCGTGGCCGGCGTCCTGCTCGGGATGTTCCGCTTCCTGGCCGAGGTCGCGAGCCCCTACATCAAGGTCGCGAACGCGATCCCGCGGATCGTGCTGGGCGCGCTGTTCACCGTCGCGCTGGGCCTGGGAACGCCGTCGAAGGTGGCGCTGGCCGCCGTGCTGGTGTTCTTCGTGGTCTTCTTCAACGCCTTCCAGGGCGTCCGCGAGGTGGACCGCAACCTGCTCGCCAACGCCCGGGTGCTCGGCGCCTCGCGGCTCGCCATCATCCGCCACGTGGTGCTGCCCTCGGCGCTGACCTGGATCATCGCGAGCCTGCACGTGGCGTTCGGCATGGCGATCATCGGCGCGATCGTCGGCGAGTTCCTCGGCGCCCAGAAGGGGCTCGGGCTCGTGATCGCGAACGCGCAGAACAACTTCAACCCGAACGGCGTGTTCGCCGCGATGTTCATCATCGCGGTCCTGGCGCTCACCGCGGAGGGCCTGATCGCTCTGCTGGAGCGGCGCCTGCTGTCCTGGCGCCCGCGGTCGCAGACCGAAGTCGCGCCCGTCTAACTCACCGAAATAAGTAGGAGCAGTCTCAATATGTCCAGACATCCCTTCACCAAGATCGCAGGCGTGGCCGGCGCCGCGGTGCTCGCGGCGGCCGTGGCGGCCTGTAGCAGCAGTTCGGGCAGCTCGGCCTCCAGCGGGTCCAAGGCGGCGAGCACCACCTCCGGTGTGCCGACGGTCACGCTGATGGTCGGCGGCATCGACAAGCAGATCTACCTGCCCTACCAGCTCGCTCAGGACCTGGGCTTCTACAAGAAGTACGGCGTCAGCGTGCAGCTGTCCACGGAGCAGAACGGCGGCGTCGGCGCCGAGACCGCGATGGTGTCCGGGCAGGTCGACATGGCGGGCGCCTGGTACGTGCACGCCATCGACTTCCAGGCCAAGGGCAAGAACGTCGTCGACGTGGTGCAACTGTCCGGGGCGCCCGGGGAGCGGGAGATGTGCGCCAAGAGCTCCGGCATCACCTCGCCCGCGCAGTGGAAGGGCAAGAGCCTCGGCGTCACCGACATCGGCTCGGGCACCGATGAGCTCACCCAGTACATGGCCGCGCGCTACCACCTGACCACCAAGGACTACAACCGCGTCGGCGTCGGCGCCGGACCCACGTTCATCGCCGCGCTTCAGCACGGCTCGATCGCCTGCGGCATGACCACCCAGCCCACCGTCGGCGCGGTCGAGAAGCAGGGCATCGGCACCTCTGTGATCAACATCGCCACGACCGGCGGCGCGCAGCAGTGGCTGGGCGGCGCCTACCCAGCCGCGGGCGTGCTGGCCCGCACCGACTGGGTCGCCTCTCACCAGGCCACCGTGCAGAAGGTGGTCGACGCGCTGGTCGCGACCATGCACTGGATCAACACCCACAGCGCCGCGGACATCGCCAACGCGATGCCGCCCGCGTTCGTGTCCAACGGGATCACCACGAAGGCCGACTACGTCGCCGAACTGGCGCAGGACAAGGGACAGTTCCTGCCGGACGGGATGATGCCGCCCAGCGGCCCGGCCACCGTCCTGGCGATCGAGAAGTTCATCGGCAACGTCACCGGGCCGGTCAACCTCGCCACGACGTACACCAACCAGTACGCCATCGCCGCGAACAAGCTCGAGGGCTACACGAAGTAACCTGGGGGCCATGCACAGCGCTTGGCCTTTCCGCCTCGGCACCCGCCGGTCCCTGATGCCGGCACTGGTCATCGCGGGCGCCGCCGTAGCGGCGGCGCCCGCGATCAGCGGGTGTGCGGCGAGGGACGGCGCCTCTTCGGTGGCCGCCACCAGCGCTTACGTCCCGCAGCCCACGACGCCGGGCACGACCGTCGCGTACCTGGTGATCCGGAACAACGGGAACGCCGACCGGCTGGTGTCCGTGCACACCAGCGTGGGCGGCACGGTGGTGTTCCGCGCCCCGGCGCGGGAGGGGGTCCAGCAGCTCGGCATGCACACGGTGCCGGACATCCCGATTCCCGCGCACTCGACCGTCCAGCTGATCCCGGACAGCTTTCACCTGCTGATCACCGGCGCCGGGCCGATGCACGACGGCAAGGCCATCATGCTGCGGCTGACGTTCGCCCGGGCGGGCACGATAACCATCCTCGCCGTGGTCACCAACCCCGAGTCCGGCGGCGGCAGCTACTTCCTCAACTGACCGGGGCGGGAAGCGATACCGGCTCGCCGTCAGGGCCGACCGGCCCGCCATCAGAGCCAGCCGGCCCGCCATGGAGCCAGCCGGCCCGCCATGGAGCCAGCCGGCTCGATGCTCCATCGTGCCGGTTCTGGGCGGCTCAGATTTCCAGCGTGCCGCTTGGCGCGCGGCTCATTCCGGGCGGTAGCGAGGAGAGCGCACCACGGAGGCGAACCCGTCGGCGCTTTGTGTTTGTCTACGGTGGGAAATGTCAGATGCTGAGCCCGGGCCAAGAATTCATGGCACATCTGAACCACACGCCCCAGGGGGCCGTCAATAGGGGTAGGAGCGGGAGAAGGAAGGTGGCGGTGTCCGAGGCGGCACGCAAGCTTCTTGTTCCCATCATGCCGGGCGGTCATGCCCGCATGGCCGGCCGGGCGGGCCTGCGCCGGATCTGCCTTACGGTGCTGGCCGCACTCGTCCTCCAGTTCGGCCTTGGGATGATCCTGAACCTTTACGTCCCCGTTCCGGCGTCCGATCAGAATGCCGGGTTCGTGCAGGAGGTCAGGACCGCTCCGTTCGCCCTTTCGGTCCACGCCGTACTCGGCATAGTGCTGATCTGCGGCGCGAGCGTTCTCCTGGTCAGGGCCGGCGCCATACGGGACTTCGTGATGGTCGCCCTGGCGGCCGCCGGTCTTGGATCCATCCTGGGCGCGTACGCGGCCGGTGAGGTGTTCGTGCGGAACGGCCAGAACAGCGCGTCCCTGTGGATGGCGATCCTGACCGCGGCGGCGCTGGTGTGCTACATCGCCGCGCTGGCGCTCATCGGCATGGCTCCCGCGCGGGCCATGCGCGCGCCGTCGCCGTCTGTGGCCGAGCGCCAGCCAGGCCCCGCCGGCTCCCCGGCCGTGCCTCGTTCCCGCAGCGTCTCCCCGCTGAGCGGCCCGCAGCGTCGCCTCAGCGGTCCCCAGCCGCGCATCGGCGGACCCGAGCGGCGCGTCAGCGGACCGCTGCCTCGCGCCGCGGCCCAGGGCGGCCCGGGGCCGCGCGGCGCCCGGGAGACCGGGCCGCGCCCGTCCTATCCCGTGCGGCCCTACGCACCGGCCGCCGCGGGGCTCGACAGCGGCTTCCGGATCGAGGACAAGCGGCCCGATACGCGCTAGATGGCTTGCCCGGGAGGGGCTGCCTGCCGGGTCAGCGCCAGGCGTCGCCGGGTGTCGTCGTCATGCGGCGTGTACACCATGAGGCGCGCCTCCGGCATGACCGGGATCTCAAGCTCATTGACCGTGAAGGTCAGCACCCCGGCGTCAGGGTGCACGATCGTGCGCGTGCGCGGCTCCACCGCGGCCACCTCGTGCCTTGCCCACAGCTCGGCGAACTCCTGGCTGAGGCTGCACAGGCGGCGGATGTCCTCCTCCCAGGCAGGGTCGCCGACGTGCCTGCCGTAGGCTGCGCGCAGCCGCGCCACGAGATAGGGGACCTCCCGGTCGTACTCCGGAAACTGGGCGCGGGCGGTCGGCTCCGTGACGCAGCACCACAGGCTGTTCATGTGGACGCACGGCAGCGAATGCCAGTACCGGAACAGGTCCCGGGAGGCATCGTTGCGCTCTAGGATGTCGAAGCGCGCGTTTGTCAGGCTGGCGGGCAGCGGGTCGAGCGAGTGCACGATCTCCCGGACCGCGTCCGGCACGGTGTCCTGGACGGACGCGTTTCGCATCGGCATCGCCTCGGCCAGCCGGTACAGGTGCCAGCGTTCGGCGGTATCGAGCCGGAGCGTGCGCGCCACGGCGTCGAGCACCTGCGTGCTCGCATTGATCCGCCGCCCCTGTTCCAGCCACGTGTACCAGGTGACGCCGACCCCGGCGAGCAGCGCCACCTCCTCGCGGCGCAGCCCCGGCGTCCGGCGGCGCGGCCCCGGCGGCATCCCGAAGTCCTCCGGCGACAGCCTCGCCCGCCGCGCCTTCAGAAACTTGCCCAATTCCTCCCGGCGCCGCTCCGTGGCGACGCCGCCCGCATCTTCATACTCGTAGGTGACCAAGAGGGTTCCCATCGGCAGTCTTCAGGTCTAACCTACCGATCTCCGCTGACATTTCGGCGCTCGCGCGGACGGGGATGCGCGTCAATTGACCCTGGAAGAACGCGGGAACCACCGCCCCCGCGCTGAACGTCAGCGGCTGGCTGCCGCGGCGGCCAGTGACATTTGTACCGGGGAAGGCCGGATAGATCACTCTACAAGGAGAGGGGTGCCGCTGGCCAGGCTAGAGGCATGACAACGACACCGCTCAGCGCCCCGCCGGCCACGCGGAAGGCAGCACCCCGCCTGCGGGCGCGGCTTCCCGGCTGCAAGGTGCTCATGCTGACTACCTTCGGCCGGCCCGGCTACCTTCGCCGGGCAATGGAATCCGGGCCAGCGGGTTCCTGATCAAGGACGGCCCGGTCGAGGAACTGGCCGACGCCATCCGCAAGGTGCTCGCCGGGCGGCGGGTCATGGACCCCGCCCTGGCCGCCGCGGCGCTGTCCGCCGGACCGAACCCGCTCACCGACCGGGAACGGGACGTCTTGCGGGCAGCCGACGGCGGCACGACCGTCGCCGGCATCGCCGCACGGCTGTTCCTGTCGGAGAGCACCGTGCGGAACTACCTTTCCTCCGCCATCGGCAAGACCAACGCCCGCAACCGCATCGAAGCCGCCGAGACCGCCCGCCGAAACGGCTGGCTCTAGCCCGGCCCAGAGGCGGCCCGGCCCCGGGCACGATTCTCCCCGTTGGGGTGTCAGCGCACTTTGGCGAAGAAGGCGCGGATGTCGGCGGCGAGGGGGCCGGGCTGGTCCATGGCGATGAAATGGTGCCCGGTGGGGTTGTCCTCGGGCCAGTGGACGATGGTGTTGTGCTGTTCGGCGAGCCGCCGGATCCCGGGCGGGCCGCTGTAGACGCCGGTCGGCACGGACTTCTGCCCTTCCGGCCAGGCTGACCGGCTGCTGTCATACATGGGCCAGGAGGAGGATCCGAACGTGCCGGTGAGCCAGTACACGCTCACGTTGGTGAGTATCTGGTCGCGGCTGATCACCTGCTCCAGCGGCTTGCCGGTGGGGTTGAACTCGTGGAACTTGTGCACCATCCAGGCCAGCGCGCCCGCCGGGGAGTCGTGCCAGCCGTAGGCGAAGGTCTGCGGCGCGGCGCGCAGCAGCCCGTGGTGATCCACGCCTTTGGCCCAGTCCTGGTTCATCATCTGCGCGTAGGCCGCCCGCTCATCTTCGGTCATCGCCGGGACGTCGTCTTGTGTGGGAAAGCCCAGGCCGCTGATGACATACACGCCGGCCACGCGGCCGGGCGCGACCTTGGCGATCTCGGGTGCCACGTATGCCCCGAGGTCGCCGCCCTGGGTGCCGTACCGGTCATAGCCGAGGCGGTGCATCAGTTCGGCCCACATCCGGGCCACCCGCCCGGCGGTCCAGCCGGTCTCCCGCGGCGGCGCGGAGAACCCGAAGCCCGGCACCGAGGGCACCACCACGTGGAAGGCCTGCGCGGGGTCCGCGCCGTGGGCGCGCGGGTCGGTGAGCGGGCCGATCAGCTCGGTGAACTCGGTCACCGAGTTCGGCCAGCCATGGGTGAGGATCAACGGCAGCGCGTCCGGTTCGCCGGAGCGGACATGCAGGAAGTGAACGTCCTGGCCCTCGATGCCGGTGACGTACTGCGGGAACTCGTTCAGTCGCGCCTCGGCGGCACGCCAGTCGTAACCGGTGCCCCAGTACCCTGCCAGTTCCTCCAGGTAGCTCACCGGGACGCCGCGGCTCCAGCCCTCGCCAGGCAGCTGAGCGGGCCAGCGGGTGCGGGCCAGGCGGGCGTGCAGGTCATCCAGGTCGGCTTGCGGGATGTCGATGCGGAAGGGCCGGATCTCGTTGCTCATGGCAAGCAGCGTAGAGGGCATATAGGCCAGATCATGTCCTACTCGGCTGGCATGCTGGAATCATGACCGGCACACCTTCCCGTCTGCTGAGACTGCTGTCCCTGCTGCAGACCCCGCGGGACTGGCCGGGCAGCGAACTGGCCGCGCGGCTCGAGGTCAGCGCGCGCACCGTTCGCCGCGACATCGAGCGGCTGCGGGACCTCGGCTATCCGGTGCAAGCGGCCATGGGCGCGGCCGGGGGGTACCGGCTGGCCGCCGGGACGGCGATGCCGCCGCTACTGCTCGACGACGGCGAAGCCGTCGCCATCGCGGTCGGCCTGCGCATCGCTTCCGGGCAGGCCGTCGACGGCATCGACGAGTCCTCCGTGCGGGCGCTGGCCAAACTCGAACAGGTGCTGCCGTCGCGGCTACGGCACCGGGTTGCCGCGCTGGGCGCCGCCACCGTGTACCTGCTGCCCGGACACAGCCCACCCGTCGATCCCGCAACGTTGACCGTGCTGGGCACCGCGATCGCCAGGCACGAGCGCCTGCGCTTCGCCTACCTCGCCGGCGACGGCACCGAGACCACGCGGTCGGCCGAGCCGCACCGTCTCGTATGCCATGGCCGCCGCTGGTACCTGCTGGCCTTCGACCTCGACCGCAACGACTGGCGGATTTTCCGCGTCGACCGGGTCCGCGATCCGCTGGCCACCGGCGCCCGGTCCGCGCCGCGCGAACTGCCCGCCGCCGACGCGGTCTCCTACGTCACGGGCACGCTCTACTCACTCGCCCCCACCTACCAAGCCGTCGCGACCCTGCACGCACCCGCCGGTGAAATAGCACGCCAGCTCGGCGATTACGCAGCAGAACTGGAGCCGCTGGACGGGCAGGCCTGCCGGCTGCGCACCCACGCCGACACCCTGGAATGGCTGGCGTTCCGGCTCACCACCCTTGGCTGCGAGTTCGACGTACACCAGCCACCCGAGCTCGCCCAATACCTGCGAACGCTCAGCGCCCGGGCCGCCCGCGCGGCCGGGGCCCCTGAAGCGCCGGTCAGGTAGTTGCCACGAACCACATCCCGAACCCAGCCCAGCCGTTCCGCCGAACCGGGGGTTTTGGGTGCGATCCGCGCTGCCATCACAGCACGGATCGCACCCAAACCGGCCGGCCACACCCCCGCACCCGCGACCCGCCGACGGCGCGAGCCCGGCCGGCGTCGCTTGTGCGACCTTCGACGCCTCCGATCCGGCGGCGGTCTCCGCCGCGCTCGCCGGGCTGCCCGCGCGGGTCGACGTCCTGGTCAACAACGCGGGCGGGAACACCGACTTCGACCGTTCCCCGGTGAGCGGGGGCGACCTCGAGGGGCTGGCGGCCGCGTGGCGGGCCAACCTCGACGCCAACCTGCTGTCCGCCGTCCTGGTCACCGCCGCTCTCACGCCGCGGCTCGCGCAGAACGCACGGATCGTCACGATCGGCTCGATCGCCGCGCGGCGCGGAGCCGGCTCCTATGGTGCGGCAAAGGCCGCGGTCGAGGCGTGGACCGCGGACATCGCCGCCGAGCTCGGGCCGCGCGGGATCACCGCCAACGTCGTCTCCCCCGGCCTGACCGTGGGAAGCGAGTTCTTCCGTGACCGGCTCACCAGCGCACGCGCCGCGCGCCTCGTCGCGGAGACCCGCACCGGGCGCGCCGGGACCACGGCGGACGTCGCCGCCGCCGTGGTGTTCCTGGCGTCGCCCCGGCGCGGGCCACATCACCGGTCAGGTCGTCCACGTCAACGGCGGTGCGTACCTGGGCCGGTAACAGGGGTGCGGCGGCCGGGGAGCCAGCGCAGCCAGCGTGGCAGGTACCAGGACCGGTCGCCGAGGAGGGCCAGGGCGGCCGGCAGCAGGATGCCGCGGACCACGGTGGCGTCGATGAGGATGGCGGCGGCCATGCCGACGCCGAGGATCTTCAGGTCGATCAGCGACAGGGTGGCGAAGACCGAGAACACGGCCACCATGATGAGCGCCGCGCTGGTCACCACGCCCGCGCTTGTGGCGATGCCGCCGGTGATGGCGTCGGTGTGCGCGGTCCCCCGGGCCCGCAGCTCGCGAATCCGGCTCAGGATGAACACGTGGTAGTCCATGCTCATCCCGAACAGGAACACGAACATGAACAGCGGCTCCCACGGGATGATCCCGCCGTAGCCGGTGTAACCGAGCGCGCCCTGCAGCCGGCCGTCCTGGAAGATCAGGGTGATCACCCCGAGCGCGGCGCCGACCGACAGCAGGTTCAGCAGGATCGAGGCCAGCGGGATCGTTACCGACCGGAACGCGATCATGAGCAGCACGAACGCGAGCGCGGCGACGACCGCGACCACGATCGGCGTGCGCGAGTGCAACTGCGTGGTCAGGTCGTAGACGCCGGCGGTGTCGCCGGTGACCGCGTAGCTGACGCCGGGGACCTTGCCCAGCGTCGCGGGCAGGATCTGGCTGCGCAGCGTCACCAGCGCGTGGTCGGAGACCGTTCCCGCGCCGGTTCCGGCGAGCGGGACCATGATCGTCAGCGCGCGGCCGCCCGCGATCGGCGTGGCCACCACCGGCTCGCGAACCGGGCCGCCGGCCGCGGCGCGCCCCTGCAGCGCCGCGATCGCGCGGCCCACCGCCGGGCCGGTCAGGCCGGTGCCGGTGACGACGACCTCGGCCGGGGCGGGTGCCTGCGGGAACGCCCGCTGGATGGCGTCCGCCGCGGTCAGCACCGGCGCGTTCTTCGGCGCGTCGATCGCGGGGTACCCCAGCCGCATGCCCGCCGCCGGGGCGGCGAGCGCGAGCAGGGCGATCACGGTGACCGAGCCCCAGGCCAGCGGGTGGCGCACCACGCGGCGGGCCAGCACGCCCCAGACCTTTGACGGGCGGGCGGCGGCGCGCCGCCGGCCGAGGAACGGGATCCGGCCGCGGTCGGCCCTCGGCCCCAGCCAGGACAGCAGCGCGGGCAGCACGGTCAGCGAGCCCACCACCGCGACCCCGACCACCGCGATCGATCCGAGCGCCATGCCGTCGAAGAGCGACAGGCCGGTGAAGAACAGGCCGGCGACGGCGATCATCACGGTCAGGCCGGAGACCACGATCGCGCGGCCCGAGGTGCCCGCCGCGATCCGCAGCGCTTCGGCGGTGGTCCGGCCCTTCGCCCGTTCCTCGCGCTCACGGCGCAGGTAGAACAGCGAGTAGTCGACGCCGACCGCCATCCCGATGATCAGTACCACCTGCGAGGCACTCTGCCCCACCGGCAGCCACTCGCCGATCACATGAAGCAGGGAGAGCGCCACGAACACCGCGGTCAGGGCGAGCAGTACGGGGATGCCGGCCGCGATCAGCGCGCCGAAGACCAGGAGCAGCAGGATCAGCGTCACCGGTATCGACGTCTCCCCCGCCCTGCGGAAGTCCTGGCTGAGCGACTGGCTGATCGTGCGGTCCACGCTCGCGTCGCCCGCTTCGGTGACGGTGAGGCGTGGATAGCGGGCCTGAATGGCGGCGACCGCCCGCAGCGCCGGCGCGACGGCCGTGTCCTCGCTGGCCGGGTCGCCCGGGATGGTGAACGTCACGAGGGCGCTGCGCCCGTCCCCGGACACGGCCGGCGGGCGGATGCCGGCCGCGGAGCGGGGCAGCGCGGCGAGCGCCTCGGTCACCTGGCGGGCCGCCTGGCGCATCAGCGGATCGGATGACCATGTGGCGGACCCGCCGAAGCGGGCCTGGATCAGCACGTTCTCGGCCGGCGGGCTCGAGTTCGTGCCGATGAGCCGGTGCAGCGTCCGCTCCGCCTGCCCGGACTGGCCGGCGTCATACTGTGGCACGCTCTTGGTGGCGAACGCCTGCCCGGCGGCGAACACGACGGCGACCAGGATCAGCCAGCCGAGCACGGCGGTCCTGCGGTGCCGGGCGCTCCAGCCGGCCATCCGCTCGGCAAAGGGAGCACCACGGGAGCGTCGGTGCCGGTAATCCTGGTACCCAGGATCCGTTTCGGGCAATACTGAACTCTGCGGCTGGCGCATCATGACCTCTCAGGGGAGTGGTGAAACCGGCTGCCTTGGCCCTCGCCCGTGAGCTGGACCCTCACGGGCGAGGGGTGAAACTACCTCTCGTTCGGAATAAGAATCGAGAGCGGCCCCGGGCTGGCGAGCACCTCCCTGGCCGGAGCCAGCGGATCCGCCGGCGGGCGGAGCAGGGCCCGTGCGGCGAGCGCGTGGGCGCGGGCGGCGGCGACGAGGGCGTAGTTGAGCATCAGGAAGCCTGCCAGGCCGGCCGCCGCGGCGAGCAGGGCCACCGGCAGGCTGCCGACGAAGACACCCACCGCCCCGGGCCCGTAGGGACCGTGCGGGAAGTAGAAGCCGAGCTCGTATCCGCGGATCCGGCTGCCGTGATACTGGACCCACGGCGCCCAGTACCACAGCGGCAGCGTGATCCAGCTCAGCAGCCATCCCCAGACGGCCAGGACGACCGTGTCCAGGATGGTGAGCGGCAGCCAGAGCCCGAGCAGGTAAGCGATGTCCCGCCAGGTGGCCGGGTCGTGCCGCCACCGGGTGCTGACCTGAGCGAGCATGCCGGGCTGCGCCAGCTCGTGGTACGGCACGCGGACGGGGGCGGTGAAGACCGCGCGGAGCCTGCGGCGCTCGGTGTTCGCGCAGCTCCTGATCACGTTCGAGGCGGCGATGAGCAGCGGCAGCCCGGCGATGGTCACGGCGCATGCCGCGGCGATCGAGGCGGTGACGAGGACGGCGGCCGTGAGGGCGCTGCCGACGATGAGGTAGCAGGCCAGATACCAGGCGCTGCGCCACGGGCTCGCGGAGACGGCCAGCCGGAACGGGTTGCGGTACACCGGCTGGCGCCAGGCTCCGCCGTCCCCGGGAGCGGGCTCCGCAGGCGCGGTGGCGCTCATCCGACGTCCCGCATGAGCTGCTCGACGGCGCTGACGTGCTCGGTGAGCTTGGCCATCTCGGTGCGCAGTTCCTGCATGTTCGCGACCGCTTCCTCGGCGAGCTTCCGGTACGCGGCCATCGCGACGGCGTCCGCGCGGTGGCTCTGCAGCCGGTGCCAGGACCAGACGATGATGGCTGTGGTGGCGCCGATGATGAACAGGACGCCGAGCGTGATGGCGAGCGCCGCGGCCGCACCGCTACTCATGTTTCCTCCATGTCGATGGCGTCTTTGCCGGAGACGTCCTCGTCCGTAGTGTCTTCGTGGATGACGTCCGGGTGGAGCGTGTCCTCGCGCAGGGCTGCCACGACCGTTTCTGGCGTGACCACGAGCTTGAACGGAGCCAGCTCGAAGTACTTCATCGCCTTGCCATCCCCCGACAGCTCCAGCTGGCCGGTCACGATGCCGGCCTTCTCCAGGCGGTCGAGGTGCATGTAGAGCAGCGGCCTCGACATGCCGAGCCTGCGGGCAAGCTCGCTGACGTGCACGCGGCCGCCCGTGAGTGCCGCGATGATCCGCAGTCGCAGGGGATGGGCCACGGCCGTCAGCATCGCAAGCAGCTCCTCGGTGGTCAGGGTTGGACCTCTCCTCATTGGGTTTCACCTGTCAGGTCTAACTTACATATGAAGTAACTGCCTGTCAACGGCCATCCCGAGCCGCCTATCTTGGGTGCTTTGCCCAATTTGCCGGACTTGCCGAGACGGGGATTCGCGATATATCGTGCTTATTACCTGGTCTACCGCTCTGGTACGGAGGGCACGATGGCTACCGGATTCAACGTGCGCGTCGGGGACGCCGACAGAGACGCGACCGCCGCCGAACTGCGGGAGCACTACGCCAGCGGCAGGCTGACCCTGGAGGAGCTGAACGAGCGCCTCGACCAGGCGTTCGCGGCGAAAACCAGAGCCGACCTCACCGCCGTGATGCGGGACCTGCCATCCACGGGGCGGGCGGCTGCCGGGGCGCCGCTCGCCAGCAGTGGCGTGGTGCGATCGCAGGGCGGCTCGGGCTCGGGTTCCGGCTCGGGCTACCGTTCGGATTACGGCTCACGTACGGGGCGGACGTTCAGCTTCGCGATCGCGGCCCTGACGACCCTGTGGAGCCTGGTGGTGCTGGGAGCGCTGCTCGCGTTCGGTTTCGGCACGGGGGCCGAGAAGCCGATCGCCATCATCATGTTCCTGGCCGCGCTGGCGGTACTCAGGAGGCTGTTCTTCCGGCGCCGGGCGTGGGCGCGCGGGCGTGGCTGCGGGCGGCGCATGCGGCGCTGGTAATACCGCACCGGGTTCCTGAACTGGCATCGCCGATCTATCGTGGAAGGGATCGATCTTTCCGACGAACACGGGTAGCGCGATGGCGATGCGATACAACGTCCCCGGCCCAGGTCGGGGGGGTGAACCCGCGGCTGTGGCCGTGCGCGGTTGTTATGCGGGTATCAGGACCGGCCTCGGTGGCTCGCGGTACGTGCTGCGCATAGGGGACGCGGAGCGGGACGCCGCCGCCGCCGAGCTGCGAGAGCACTTCGTGGCCGGCCGGCTCACGTTCGAGGAGCTCGATGCGCGGCTGGGAGAGGCGCTCAGCGCGCGGACCCAGGACCAGCTCTCCCGTGTCATGGCGGACCTCCCGTCGCTCGGACGGCCATCCGTTCACTCCGTCCGCTCCGCTGGCTCGGTTCGCTCTACTGGCTCGGTTGGCTCCGTTCGCTCCGGCGGCGCGACGCCGCGCGGCATCGGCAGCTTCCCCGAGCCGCTGCCGGACCGCGGCAGCAGGTACGCGGCGCTGGCGCTGCTCCTCCTGGCGATGCTGATCTGGCTGTTCACCGCCATCCTGTTCGTCAGGCACGGCTACCCCTACCAGGGCTACGGGCCCGGGTACCTCGGCCACTGACGCCCGCCGCTGGATCCGCGGGACATGCCCTACTTCCGCGGGACATGCCCTACTGGTGGATCCGTGGATGCGCCCTACTGCTGGACCCGCTGCGGCACGACCAGGTAACGGAAGTCCGGGCCTGACCCGCTGTCCGTCGTTCCGGTGAGGACCGCTGGCTTCGTGGCGCTCGTGAACTGCAGCCGGACCCGGGTGATCGCGCCGTCCGCCACCGTCGTCCCGTCCGGCCTCTGCGTCCCCTCCGTCCTATCTCGCCTCTGTGTCCGCTCCGTCTGGTTCGTCTCGTCGGCCTGGCCCGCCTCGTCAGGCTCGTCCCGCGGTGCCGCGGCCCGCGGCGGCGCATCCCGGATGGACGCGTCCTGCTCCGCCGGTGAGGATGGCTGCGGGCTCCCGTGGTGCGGCGCGCTGCTGGTGGCCGCGTTCGGCGGGATCGGGGTGGTCGCGGCCGCGATGCCGTCGAGCAGGTAGTGCGGGTTGAAGGCGATGACCGGCTCCTCGCCGGTGAACTCGGCGGGAACACTCTCCCTCGCGCGGGCGTGCCCCTGGGTGCCCGCGTCAACGGTCACCCTTCCGGGGCCGAACGAGAGCCGGACCGGGCTGCCCCGCTCGGCGACGAGCGACACCCTCCGCACGGCCTCGGTGAATGCCGTGGCCGGCAGGTCGGCGGTGCAGCCGAACTCGGCGGGGAACCTCGACCGGTACTTGATGAACTCGCCCGCCAGCAGCCGGGTCGTCAGCCGCCGGCCGCCGGCCTCGAAGCCGATCATCGCGTCGCTGCTGCCCGCGGCGGGCGCGGCCACGATCCTGCCTCCCGGGCCGGCCGGCCCGGGCTGACCGGCGCCTTCCCTGAGCATGATCCGTACCGTCATGCCGGGGCCCATCATCCGCGCGGCGTCGGAAAGGGTTCTGGCCGGCACCATGACCGCCGTCCGTTCCCGCAACGCGGGGTTCCAGGCGAGTTCGCGCACCGCGAGCCGGTACCGGTCGGTGGCGGCGAGCGTTATCGTCTCACCCTCGAGTTCCACGCTGACCCCGGTCAGCATGGGCAGCGTGTCGTCGCGGCTGGCGGCCGGGGCGACCTGGCCGATGGCCGCGGCCAGCGCGCCGCCGTCGGCCGTTCCGGCCAGCTGCGGCAGTTCGGGAAGCGCCGGGTACTCCGCGGCCTGCAGGGTCACGAGCGTGAACGACGCCTCCCCGCAGGTCAGACTGACGCCGTCGGGGTCGTCCGCGAACTCGGCGGGAAGCCCGGGCAGGCTCCGGGTGATCTCCGCAAGCAGCCGTCCCGGCACCAGCGCTGTGCCCGGCTCGTCGACGCTAGCGGGAACGCTCATCCGCGCCGACACCTCATAGTCGAAGCAGGAGAGGGTCAGGTCGTCTTCCGCCTCCAGCAGCAGGCCCGACAGCACCGGGATCACCGGCCGGCTCGGCAGTGCCCGCGCCACCCACGCCACGGCCTCGGCGAGCGCATCCCGCTCCACCGTGAATTTCATGCCCTGAACCTCACCACCACTGTCCTTCGCGCCCGTCCTCGGACGCTCACAAGGGCATAGTGACATGCCCCACTGACATTCGAGGTTCCTGGCCTTGCTTGGGGGTGCACGTCAGATTTGTAGGTAGTGAAGATCATCTTGAGGTGCAGGCTGGTCAGGCGGGCATGTCTGGTTGTGGAGTGCATGGCTGTGTTTCGCGCCACCGGCGCTTCTCGCGGGCGCGGCGAGCGGCGTGTCGCCGAGCTTCGCCGGCATGGTCATTCGCTAGTTCTCCTCAATTCAGGCCCGCTCCGGGTGCGACCATAGGCAGCATGGCCAGGTTCTATACCTTCGCGGAGGTCCTTACTCCGGAGCACATTCAGTGGGAGATGCACGCCCGCGGACTGGGGTGCGGACGTGAGCCGGGGCTTGTCCTGCAGGAAGTCCTCGATCGCAATGGCGGTCGTTACGAGACCACGATGCCCGTGTCGGACAGCACCCGTGAGCAGGCACGCATCTGCGCTCAGGTGTCAGGGGACGAGGAGGTAGCGCGAATCGCCGGGCTGTCTGAGGTGACGATATCCCTGGAACACCTGCGCGGCCTCGACCCGAGCACGCGCATCGTGTGCGGGTATGGCCTCGGCGACTTCACCGACGCCGAACGCGGCCGGCTACCCCGCGACGAGGGCCCCGTCGATCCCGCCACCATCATCGAGGGTCCCTTCGACCCTGCGAACCCAAGGCGCATCCTGCGGGCGACCGCCGACGGCTGATCCGTGAAAGCCTTGTCGATGGCCGCCAGGGCCATGGCACGGTCAGGCCACGCTTCAAGCTGTGCTGAGTGACACAGTCGTGTTTTCCGCTGCCGTCATCGGCTGGGTCAATCTTGTACGTGGGTAAGGTCGTTTCGTGGCCTGGGCTGGTCATGCGGCGGGTGTCTGGTTGTGCGGTGCGGGCGGCGAGCATGAATTCCAGCAGGCGGGCGAGATCGTGCAGGTGCTCGCGGGCGTGGAATAGTTCCACGATCTGGGTGGCCTCGGGGGAATGTGGCGGTGGCGATGTTCCAGATCCAGGGCGCGCCGTCACCCAGGATGGTGAACTGGCGGACGTGGTCCGCGCCGCGGCGGATGCCTTCGGCCTTCACCAGGTCGCTGAAGGCGGCGGCGGGCTCGAAGGTGGCGATGTGGCTGGAGGAGCCGGGGTCCCGGACCGGGCGGGTACTTGGCGTCGAGCGCGTCCTGGGTGAAGAAGACAGCGAGCTTGACCTCGCGAGTGCGGGCTCGGCCGTCCTCGCCCTTGCCGTCGCGCCCGGCGGTCTCCTTTCGAGGTCACCGGCACGCCGGTGCCGTCGATCGCGGCATACAGCTTGTCCGGCAGCGGCGACGGCGGCAGCGGGACCAGTGTGCGGCCCGCGATCGCTGCGGCCCGGTCCCGCACGGCGGCGGCCTGCGCGGTGCCGCTGGCCTCGGCCGCCCGCTCGACCCGCTTGACGGTCAACTGCACCCCGGGCCAGCTCCTACAGCAGCGCCGCAGCCCTCGCGAACGGCCCGGCAGCTGCGGCCAGGTCGTTCATAGCCGCCAGCCCGGGCGACATCGACTGCCCGGCCACCCCGAGCTCCGTGTCCCGGGGGGCGAGCCCGTGCCTGCATGCCGCGCAGTCATAACCAGCCCAGATGTGGGACCCCTACGAATGTGTCGCACACCCCTTGCTTGGGCTCAGGCGGCCAGGTAGCGGCCGAACCAGGTGAAGACGCGCTGCCATCCGTCCAGCGCCGCCTCGGGCCGGTAGGCGGGCCGGCCGGTGTTGAAGAACGCGTGCCCGGCACCCTCGTAGGTGTGGAACTCATGCGTCTTGCCCTGCGCCTTCAGCTCCTGCTCCAGCTCGGTCACCTGCTCGGGGGACGGATACCGGTCGTCGGCGCCGAACAGCCCGAGCAGCGGGCAGGACAGGTCCTTGGTCCGGTCAAGAAGCGGGCCGACCTTGAGCGGCGAGCCCTCCGGCGGCGTGCCAACGACGAACGCGCCGTAGCAGTCGACCGCGGCGTCCAGCGGCAGGCTGACCGCGGCGAGGAACGACTGCCGCCCGCCCGAGCAGTAGCCGATCACACCGACCCTGCCGTTGGAGCTGGTCAGACCGCGCAGGTAGGCGGCAGCGCCGGCCACGTCACCTACCAGGCGCCCGTCGGGCACGCCGCCGCGGGCCCGCGCGGCGGCCGCGGCGTCGTCCGGGCTGGCGCCGGGCGCTTCCCGCGAGTAGAGGTTCGGCAGGACCGTGTTGTAACCGCTGACCGCGAACTTCCTGGCGATCTCCTTGGTCCACTCGTCGTAGCCGGGCATGTGGTGGATCACCACCACGCCGCCGAGCGGGCCGGGCCGGAGCGGCCGCGCGGAGTAGGCCTCGATCGCGTCGCCGCCATGCCCGGTGATCTGCACCGTCTCGGCGATCATGGCGTCGTACATCCTGATCTCTCCCTGCGTCTCAGGCGGTCTTCGCGCGTGTCTCCGGGGCGTCTCGGGACGTCTCCGGGCACCAGGGTGTCTCGGGCGTCTCAGGCCAGTCCCGGCGGCGCCGAGTCGAGTACCACGGCGATCGCCTTCGCCAGGGCACGCGCGGACTCCGCGCTGAGCTCCACCGCGACCCGGGCCGATGGCCCCATCGGCGGGTTCAGGAAGTCGATGTTGAGCGTGTGCTCCCCGGACGCGTGCACCGGATGGTCGAAGTACACACTGGCGTCGCTCACCCGGATCCACCCCGACGGCCCCTTGGCGCTGCCGCTGATCTCCAGCTTCTCGGTCAGGTACGTGCACATGCTGTGCTCCTCGCGTCTGGTGCGGCATCCGGCTCAGCCGGCCAGGTACTGGCCGAACCAATTGAAGATGTGCTGCCACGCGTCCACCGCCGCCTCCGGGCGGTACGCGCTCCGGTCCACCTGCAGGAAGGCGTGCCCGGCGCCTGGATATGAGTGGAACTCATGCGTCTTGCCCTGCGCCTTGAGCTCCTGCTCCAGCTCCGCGACCTGCTGCGGAGAGGGCGCCACGTCGTCGGCGCCGAACAGCCCGAGCAGCGGGCAGGACAGGTCCTTCGTGCGGTCGACGAGGGGCTGTATCCCCTCGAGGGGGTGCCCGTCCGGTGGCGTGCCGACCACGAACCCGCCGTAGCAGTCGACGGCGGCGTCCAGCGGCAGGCTGACCGCGGCGAGGAACGCGTGATACCCGCCGGAGCAATGGCCGATAACGCCGGCCTTGCCGTTGGAGTTCGGCAGCCCGCGCAGGTACGCGGCCCCGCCGGCGGCGTCGCCCACGATCCGTTCGTTGGGTATCGGGATCGCGCCCTTGGCTCTGGCCGCCGCCATCGCGTCATCCGGGCTGGCACCCGGCGCCTCGCGGTGATAGAGGTTCGGCATGACCGCGTTGTATCCGCCGACCGCGAGCGACCTGGTGAACTCCTTGGTCTGCCGGTCATACCCGGGCAGGTGATGGATCACGACCACGCCCCCCACCGGGCCCGGCGCCATCGGCCTGGCCGAATACGCCTCGATCGGCTCGCCACCGTGCCCGGTGATCGTCACCGTCTCCGCGAGCACCGCGTCATACATGGGGCAGTCCCTTCGTCACGCGACATCCTTTCCCCGGGTCAGCGGAATCATCCCATCATGCCGTTAGCAACGCGAAGGAACCGGGCAGCCGGTCACGCGGCTTCCCAGGCGGGGTGGCAGACTCCTGCCATGACTCACATCGCCGCCGATGACAGGTACGACAAGGTCCCCTACCGCCGCTGCGGCCGCAGCGGCGTCAAGCTGCCCGTGGTGTCGCTCGGGCTCTGGCAGAACTTCGGCGACGACCGCCCGCTGGACGCCCAGCGCGCGATCCTGCGGCGCGCCTTCGACCTCGGCGTCACGCACTTCGACCTGGCGAACAACTACGGCCCGCCGTACGGCACCGCGGAGATCAACTTTGGCCGGATAATGCGGGAGGACCTGCGCCCTTACCGGGACGAGCTGATCATTTCCACGAAGGCCGGCTATGACATGTGGCCCGGACCCTACGGCGAATGGGGCTCGCGGAAATACCTGCTGGCCAGCCTGGACCAGTCGCTGCGCCGGATGGGGCTGGACTACGTCGATATCTTCTACAGCCACCGGTTCGACCCCGATACCCCGCTCGAGGAGACGATGGGCGCGCTCGACACCGCTGTGAAATCAGGGCGCGCGCTGTATGCGGGCATCTCTTCATATTCAGCCGAACGGACGGTGGATGCCGCCAGGATCCTGAGGGATCTCGGCACGCCGTTGCTGATCCATCAGCCGTCCTACTCGATGCTGAACCGCTGGATCGAGGGCGGCCTGCTGGACGTGCTCGGCGGCGAGGGCATCGGCTGCATCGCGTTCTCCCCGCTCGCCCAGGGCGTGCTCACCGGCAAGTACCTCGACGGCGTGCCCGAAGGATCGCGGGCCAGCCGGCAGGGATCGCTGACTGCGGATCAGCTCAGCGAGCAGACGATCGCGCACGCCCGCTCGCTCAACTCGCTGGCCCGCGAGCGCGGCCAGACGCTGGCGCAGATGGCTGTCTCGTGGGTGCTGCGGGACGAGAGGGTCACCTCCGCGCTGATCGGCGCGAGCAGCGTGCGCCAGCTGGAGGAGAACCTCGCCGCCGCGTCCGCGCAGCCGTTCACCGAGGAGGAACTCGCCCGCATCGACCGCGACGCGGTGGAGGCGGGCATCAACATCTGGGCCGCCTCCAGCGCGAACTGACGCGCCTGCCCGCGGCTTGGGTGGAATTCGCGCTGCCGGCAGGCAGTTACATACCGACACCTGAGAACTGGGCGCCAGATCCCGCGGGGGCGCCAGCCAGCAATGTGAAGGCGCCGGTCCATCCGCCGCAAGGCCATCGCTCAACCGGCGGGGACGACGTGAATGCGCAGGACTACGCATTCCGCGAAGGGCGCTACTGTGCTGCCCGGCGATTCCCCCGGATAGGCGGTAACACACTCAATGACCTGCAAGTTCGCGTCTCCCGCCTTCATGGCCCTAAAGCGTTCCTGTCCATAATCCCGGGCCCGGAATGTTCGGCGCAGGACTTCCGGGTTACCGCTGCTCACCGCATTGCCCGCCAAGCCGGGGTGCGGTTGTTGCTCGACGGTGATAACTGCACCAGGATGCGCGGTGACGGAGAACACAGGAGTGAAAGGGTCATTGCTAAAGCAAGTGCCGGATTCGAGTTTCCGGCCATTTACCACGAATATCAGGTGCCGCGCGAGACAGCCATGGGATATCGGCGGTAGGCTGTGACCGCAGCCCGCAAGCATGAGCAGGCACGCTGCGAAGATCGTGGGGCCGAGAAAGACTGTGAGAGTGCTCGACGCTGCCCTCTGTTTGCGGCAGCCACCTGAGCGGCTATGGGCATACCTTCCAGAAGGCGACCCGAGAATCATCGCCGCAGCCAATCTGCCCATATCGCGTACTCTCGGGTCTCATTCACCAAGGCACTCGCCAACGTCAAGACGACCGCGCCCGATCACGCCAGCCACCCTACGGCAGCATCCGCCATCGCGCCACCGCGACGGCCTGTGTATCCATGACGCTTTCGCATTCCTCCTCGTTCCTCCTTGCATGCGCTGAACGGTTGTTAAGCGCACGCGGATCAGAGGATCTCGGACCGGCCGCCGAAGTCGCCGTGGAGTCCTTCGTCGTGATAGCCCGACGGGGATACCGGTGATGCCGACGAAGGACCGTGAATGAATCTCCGCAGACCCGGCAGTTATCCCTATTGCGGCACGGATCGCACCCAATTCGCGGGTGGGCCGGCCGGCGGGGTCAGGCGGGTTTGCGGGCGCGGACCCGCTCGACGACGCCGCCGAGCTTGAAGCGCTGGGTTTCTTCGATGACGAAGCCGAGGTCGCGGACGTGGGCGAGTGGGCGGCGGCGGAAGTGCTCGCCCGCCAGCGGAATGCTGACCCGGTCGTAGAGCCACTGCACCGCTCGGAGCGCGCCTCCCTTTGCGGCGACGTGATCGACGAGCACCAGGACGCCGCCGGGGCGCAGCACGCGCCGCATCTCGATGACGGCCCGCCGGTCGTCGGGGATGGCGCACAGGCCGAGAACGCACAGCACGGTGTCGAACGACTCATCGGAAAACTCCAGCGCCTGCGCGTCGCCCTGCCGGAGGTCGGCGTCGACGCCCAGGTCGGCGGCGCGCCGCCGTGCCACGGCGAGCATTTCCGCGGACCAGTCGACGGCCGTGAGCCGGATGCCGGCCGGGTAGAAGGGCAGATTCCGCCCGGTACCCACCGCAACCTCGAGCACCTCGCCCGTCGCGCGGGCACAGGCCCACGGGCGGCTGTCGCCGAACATGTGCCGGTCCCAGAAATTCATCTCGCGGTCGTAGCCGCCCGCGTGCTTGTCCCAGTACCTGACGAGCCGCGGGCCTGTGCCCTCATCCATCGATCACGACCTCCGCCCGAATCTTAGGGCCTGCCCGGAGGACGGCCCGGTTGCTATCCTTTCGGCAGGTGCAGGTGCAGGTGCAGGTGCAGGTGCAGGTGCAGGTGCAGGTGCAGGCGCGGCGCGCGCCGTCCCGCTGGCTCCCGGCTCTCCTATCGGGAGGTGGGTCCGGTGATGTTCGAGACCACGGTCCCGGAGGACTGGCCGCCCGGTCCGGCGATGGCGGTCGCGCGGATGATGCGGCAATCGCTGAAGGAAGGCTTCCCATCGTGGTGCCGGTGCGCAAGGACGCCGCGGCGGAGCAGATCGGCTACGCATTCGATCGCGTCAAGGCCCCCTCGAGCAGGCTGGCCTGGCCACTCCCTCGTGATTCCCGCAGAAATGGCACCTTAGTTTCCACCACAGCACCCGGAGATGGGGCGTCGTGGAACTTTAGGGTCGTATACGACACCCTGCCTTCCACCACACCGCTCGCAGCAGACGGATGGCGGAAATTAGCGGTCGCGCGGCAGTGACTTGAGTGGTCAGCGGGGCTGATGTGGTGAAGTGGGCGGGCGGGATGGCGCGGAGGCGGGCCGCCCGGCGGGCGTGACGGCGCGGAGCGGGGCCGCGGGTGGGTCGAACAGCGGGAACCTACAGTAGGGGCGGCGGAAGTGGGCGCTTCCGCGCGCCGAAGGCTGGGCGGGTGATGACGGTGGGGACGACGTGGCTGAAGGGGCGGGAAAAGTGTTGGACCGGATGGCAAGAGCGGAATAAGCTTGAGTTGCTCAACTGTTTAGTTGGTCATGGGACGCGTTCGGGCGGGAGGTGATGAGCATGGATGACATGGTGGAGGCGATCGCGGCGCAGGCCGCGATGGCGGACGCGCCGGGCACGGGCAACGTGAACCGGGACATCGTGAACGCCCTGGGGGATCTCGTGAAGCGCGCGGGCACGATCGCGCAGTCCATCGCCGCCCTGTTCGGCATCGCTCCCAGTGACCTGCTGGCGCTGTTCAAGCTCGACGAGGTCATGACGATGAAGGAGCTCGCGCAGCGGATGGCGTGCGACGCCTCGTTCATCACGGGCGTCGCCGACACGCTCGAACGGCGCGGGCTCGTCCGCCGCGAGCCCAGCCCACGGGACCGCCGGGCGAAGAACCTGGTGCTGACCCCGGAGGGCGTCGCCGCGAAGGAGCGGATGCTGAAGGAACTCGCCGTCAAGATGCCCTGGTGTTACGCGCTTAATGACAAGGAGTGCCACGTGTTCCTGGGGCTTCTGCAGAAGATGCTGGCCGCGGAGCCACAGCGGCCGCAGGAGGCGGAGAGGACGAAGACGTCCGGGGGAACCGAGAGAACGGACGGGGGTGAGCCTGTCACAACCGCGGCGGCTACCACGTCTTGAGCGATGAAAGCGTGGCGGCCGGGTCGTCAGTCGTTGTGACGGCCAGCGGGAGGTGAAAGACGCAGCTGCTGGCGGGAGACGCCAGCGCCCGTTCGGTATACGGGGTTTTTAAATCAGATGCGAGCACGCCGGGCCACCGTGGTCACGGCGCTGGTCGACTACGCCCGAAACTCGGATTAAGGGGACTATCTTGTCAGCCACCTCATCAGACACCGGGACCACACCCGGTGCTGCCCTGGCTGCCGGGGCCGGTACCATCACACAGGCGCCCAGGCGGCTCGGCCTGGCGCTGGCCGTCATCGCGACGGCCCAGCTCATGGTCGTGCTCGACGCGACCATCGTGAACGTCGCCCTGCCGCACATCCAGCACGCGCTCGGCTTCTCCGACTCCAACCTCGAGTGGGTCGTGAACGCGTACACGCTGGTGTTCGGCGGGCTGCTGCTGCTCGGCGGACGGTCCGGCGACCTACTGGGGCGCCGCCGGATCTTCATCGCCGGCGTCCTGCTGTTCGCGCTCGCCTCGCTGGTCGGCGGGTTCGCCACCGACCAGGCGTGGCTGCTCACCGCCCGCGCCGTTCAGGGCATCGGCGGGGCGATGGCCGCGCCCACCGCGCTGGGGCTGCTCGCCGTCACGTTCCCGGAAGGGCGACCGCGCAACCGCGCCATGGGCGTGTACGCGGCGATGAGCGTGGCCGGCATCGCGGTCGGCCTGATCGCCGGCGGCCTGCTCGTCACCTACCTCGACTGGCGGTGGGTGCTGTTCGTGAACGCGCCGATCGGCGTCGTCGTGGCCGCCGTGGCGAGCCGCGTGCTGCCCGAGTCGGAGCGCCGCACCGGGCGGTTCGACCTGCCCGGCGCGATCACCGCGACGGCCGGCGTCGCCTTGCTGGTGTACGGGCTGACCAACGCCGCGACCACCCAGAACGGCGTCTCGCACTGGGGTGACACGAAGGTGATCGTTTCGCTGGTGGCGGCCGCGGTGCTGCTGGTGGCGTTCGCGGTGATCGAGGTGCGGAGCAAGCACGCGCTGCTCCCGATCCGGGTGCTGCGCAGCCGGGACCGGACCGGGTCCTACCTGATCAGCCTGTGCATCGGTACCGCGCTGTTCGGGATGTTCTTCTTCCTCACCATCTTCATCCAGACCGTGTGGGGCTACAGCGCGCTGAAGACCGGCGTCGCCTACCTGCCGATCGTCGCCATGATCATGGTCGCGTCCGGGATCGCGTCCCAGGCGGTGAACCGCGTCGGCGCCCGGCCGCTGATGATCACCGGCGGCGCGATGGCGGCCGGCGGGATGGCGTGGCTGTCCCGGATCAGCGAGCACAGCACCTACGCCGGCGGCCTGCTCGGCCCGATGCTGCTCATGGCGGCCGGCATGGGCCTGCTGTTCGTGCCGATGTCCCTGGTCTCGCTGACCAAGGTGCGCAACGAGGACGCCGGCGTGGCCTCCAGCCTGCTCAACGTCGGCCAGCAGGTCGGCGGCTCGATCGGGCTCGCGATCCTCGGCACCGTGGCGTGGAGCACGTTCGCGAACAGCCTGCGGTCCCAGGCCGCCTCGGCGGCCGCGGCGGCCAAGGCCGGGGCCGGGGCGCACCTGCCCGCCGCGAAGGCGGCCGCGCTGCAGGCGCAGATGTACAGCCACGCTCTGGCGACGGGGTTCTCGAAGGGCTTCGTGGTCGCGGCGGGGATCATGGCGCTGTCGCTGATCATCACGCTGGCCGCCATCCGGGTCACCCGCAAGGACCTGTCCGGCGTGGACCCGATGGCGGCGCCGGCCGGCTGAGGCGCGAGGCCGAGCTCAGAGCGGAAGCTGGCCGTCTCGGGTGGATCGTGCACCGTGTCGTCATCGAACGACATGGTGCGCACTCGGGACGGCCAGATGCGCCCCGCGCGGGTGGGGGGTTCTGGCGGGGTCAGGGCCGTTCGAAGATCGTGGCGATGCCCTGGCCGCCGCCTCCGTTCCCTCGCTGAACAGCCTCGCGGCCGGTGTGGCGCCCCGGCCGCTGCCCATCCGGATCTGCCACGGCCAGATGGCGTCCGGCGGAGTGCTGATCGTCATCGCTCGCGTGGCCACGATGTCGGGGCCGGGCAGGAGTTCGTCTCCGGGGAGCGTCCGGGACACCTCCTCGGGCGTCGCGCCCCAGGTCAGGCACCAGCGCCGGAACATGAGCTCAAGAGCTTGTCAGGTGGGGGATGCCGCGGCCAGGATCTGCGCCCACCCGCCTGGGGTGAGGGCATAGTTGTCAACGCTTCCGGAGGCGAACCACGACCAGCTTCGCGGCCGGGTGAGGGTTGCTGCCGCTGCCATGGCCAGCGGCATCAGTGTCTTCGGCTCGTGCCTGGCCGGGGTGAGTTCCTCGATGCTGTTGGCGTACAGGCCGGTGCCTCGCCAGGCCGCCAGGAGCTCTTACCCCGCGTCTTCCAGGGGTCCTTCTCGTCACTAACAGTGGAGCACGTCCCGCAGGATAAGGATCAGGGAACAACGTCCGGGAAGGCGGGACTTCAGGCCTGCCGCCAGCAGCCCGACGTCAGTATTGAACTGAGTCTGCGCGCGGGGACGACCGTGAGCCAGCTGGCCGGGTATCAGATCGCGTCGCGCCCCCGCTCACCGGTCCGGACACGCATCGCGCCGTCGACCGCGGTCACCCATATCTTGCCGTCGCCAATTGTCTCGGTGCGGGCGTGCTTTGCTATGGCCTCCATCATGGTGTCCGCATCGTCGTCAAGGACGACGATGTCCAGGCGGATCTTCGGTAGCAGCGCCGCCTCGCGGTTCACGGGCAGGCCCGCGTTGACGGTGCCGACGGGGTGGCCGAACTGCTGGCCGAACCCCTGCACCTCGGTCGCGGTCATGGCGGCGCCACGGCCGTCCGTCACCGGCACACGGGACCATCCACCCAGTCGTGCGGCATTCGGTTGGAGGTCCCCCGCTTCGCGGGCCTATGTCAGCTGTCCGGGTGGGAGCCAAGGGTGGCGTAGGCGGGTGCGGCGGCACCTTGACCGGTCGGCTGTTGTCGTATGTGCTTTGGCCAGGCGAGTGGTACGTGCAACGTGCTGGTCAGCAGGCTTCCCTAACCCATCCTGCGCCAGGCGCGCCCACGATAACTGCGGGCACGGCGGGCGTGGCAAGTTCGGGCTTGGATGCGCCAGCCGGCGGAGGGCAACCGGTGGATGACTGGCTGCCCAGGCCAGGACCTTTGGCCCGGCAACGCTGACCATGGTCCCTTCAGGGATGGCCGGCGCAAGGCTTTGACTTGCTCCTATGTTCGCCTCCGATGAGAAGGTAGTCGGCGTGCGCCTGGCCGCGGCGCAGGCACGGCTGGCGAACCTGGTAGACGACGGCTGGCTGAGCGGTGTCTCCGGCGAGGTCTACCAGCGCAGCGCCGGCGACCTGGTGCGGGTCGGGCCGTTCGGCGAAGTGCCGGGCGCGTCCCGGCTGGTGCGCGTCCGGTTCACCGACCCGGCCTACCGGGACGAAGCAATGAGCATCGGCCTGCGCTGGGAAGCGGCCGGCGTGACCGGCGGGCTGTTTCCCGCCCTCGACGCCGATATCTGGCTCACCGCCGACGGTGACCAGCGCACCAGGGTGACGCTGAGCGGCTCCTACCGGCCGCCGCTCGGCGTGCTCGGCGCCGGGCTGGACCGGCTGATCCTGCGCAAGGTCGCCGCCGCCACCATCACCACCTTGCTGACCCGTATCGCCACCGCCCTGGAAGGCGCCCCGGCGGCTGGCCTCGAGGCAGCCGCGCCGCCCCAGCCAGACCGTTCGCCAAAGGCTCAGGCGCGGCCACGCCCGGCATCCAGTGCCGGGCTGGTCGAGGCGGATCAGTCGCCGTAGCGTGGTGTCGCGAGGATGGCGCCGGGCCGAGTCAGGTCGCCGTGGATGGCGGTGGTGCCGCCTGCGGCCAGCAGCGCGGCGGCGTGCGCTACGACTACCGGGTCGTTGTCCACGTAGACCGGGTCTGGCGCATATATCTCGGGACGGCAACGGGGCTGCGGCGCCGCCGGCTGCCGTTTGCCGATGGCGGTGACCGCCGGGCCGTCCGGCCGCTTTCCGCACAACAACATCAGCCCCGCACGCCAGGGGGTGCGCTGGCCCCGCATGCCCCATCAGCACCGCGCTTCATGATCCCGGAATCGTGGGTGCCGTATTCGGCCCGCCGTTTCCACGATCACGACGGCCGCCCCTTTTGCCCGGTTAGCAGAGGCTGGATGAGGAGCGGTGACGCCGTCCAGGCCGGTGAGGAAGCCCGCGACCTGATCACGGCTGTGCGGGACGAGGCGGGGAAGGCTACGCCGCCGGGTCAGCGCCCAGGTGGTCATACACCCCGCCGACGACGCCGAGGCCTCGCCCGTGGTCCGGAAGGTGTTGCCTTTGACCGCGACGACCTGGCTCCCGGCACCCTCGGCCTGCAGCTCGCCGAGGCGAACCGCGACTGCCGCGACCCAGCCCACCCGGACCTTCCGGCCGCTGGCGGGGTTGCTGCCCGAGCGGACCACCCCCGAAGCTGGCCTACGGATCACCGTCATGGCTGGCATGGCCAAGTCCCTGCGACCGCCCCACCAGAACCGGAGTTCCCGGATGAGCCGCTGACCGACCTTGCCAACGAGTCGGCACGCAGCTGCAGCGGCTGAAGTGGTTCTGCAGTTACATCCGCGCCAACGCCGGCGGCTCCCGAACTACGGGGAACGCCAGCGTGCTGGCGAGGTCATCTCCACCGCGTTCACCGAGTCCGCGATTAACCAGGTCATCGCCAGGCGCATGGTCAAGCAGCCTCCGCTGCTCTCGCCGTAGTGATCATGGTGCGGGTGGTCCTCTTGAATGCGGTTCTAGCTGACGACGGGAGGCTGCGATGCCGGCTCGGCGGGCCCGGCGGGGGGCTGCGCGGCGGGGGGCTGCGCCGGCGACCGCGGCGCCGTCTTGTTCCAGGAGCGCCAGATGAGCCGGTGCACCGGTATCCACCGCGGGATGTCGCGCAGGCCAGGGATGAACGGCACCAGGAGAAGGAGCAGCGTCGCCAGGCCGGTCATGTAGATGGCGATCAGGTCGACGTTCTTCGAATTGCGCCAGCCGGGCGCGTGGTACCACAGCTGGTACAGCCACAGCCATGGCTGGCCGGGGTAGCTGCCGGTCTCGTTCATGACGCCCCACTGGGTGCCGGTGAGGTTCATGGCTGAGGCGAGGCCGGCGTAGTAGGTGCCGTCCTCCATGAACAGCAGTGGCTTGGTGTAGTCGGTGCCGTAGAACGGTTGCTGAGCGATCAGGGCGCCGTCGATCCCGCCGCTGCGTCCCATCGTCAGCAAACTGGCCAGCATGAACGGAACCGGCCCGTCGCTGGCCGGCGGCACCACGGGATTACCGCCCGCGAACTTCACCTTGGTGACCACGTTCCCGTAGTTGGCCGCCCACTTCTGCTGCTGCGCCGGGCTGGCGGCGTTCCAGGTCGCCAGCGCGGCGGCCAGCGGCCGGTCCGTGGGCGCGATCTTGGACAGCGGCGAGAGCACGAAGGTCTGCGCCGGGTCGATCGGCTGCGTCACCCCGAACCAGTTCGCCGGGGCGAACAGCAGGCTCTGCGGGGTGCCGTTGGTGTTGTAGGGCGGCCCGTAGGTCGCGGTCAGGCTGGTGCCGTCCAGCTCGGACGCGGCGGTGCCGAGGAAGTCGGCCGGCGCGACCTGCGTCCAGCTCTGCACGGTGACCGGCGGCACGTCGGGCGAGGACAGCAGCCCGGCCAGGCCGAAGGTGAGCACGAGGACGACCAGCCCGGCGATCGTGCCCTCCTTGAGGATGTCGTAGCGCCTGGTGGGACCGCGCCACGCCGCCGCGTCGGCGGCGCGCGCCGCGCGCCGTTCACCGGCGGTGCCAAGCCAGGTGCGCGGGCTGGTGAAGCTGAACCGCGGCATGGCGGCCTCGAGCGGGTGGGCGACGCCGCGGACCCGCACCATCAGCACGTGCGCGCCGACGAGCGACATGAGGATTATCGGGATGAGCACCACGTGCCACAGCAGCATCTGGCCGAAGTTCATCAGGTTGAAGAACGCGCCCACGCCGGCTGCGTTGAACGCATCCTTGCCGTTGGTGGCGATCCACTGGGAGTCGAAGTTCTGCTGCGACAGGTACCCGGTGAAGCACTCGACGACGGAGGCGAGGAACGCGACCACGCCGGTGATCCAGGTCATCGCCCGCCGCCCGCGCCAGGCCGCCATCCAGAACTTGCCCCACAGGTGGATGACCATGAACGCCATGAACAGCTCGACGCTCCACAGGTGCAGGCTGTTGAAGAAATGGCCGGCCGGGTTCGTGTGCCACCAGTCGGTGCCGCCGAGCGCGATGGCGAAGCCGCTCGCGATCGCCACCCCCAGCGCGGCGAGCGTGGCGACACCGAAGACGTACACCCAGGATGCGACGTAGGCCGGCTGGCGGTCGGGCAGCAGCTTGTTCGGCGGCAGCAGGCGAAGCCCCAGCCGGCGCATCCGGGATGTCCACATCCGGGCGTCCTCGCCGGACCCCGCGTAGACGGCCGGCACCTCCGGCGTCGGCGCTTCAGGCCGTGCGGTCATCACGCCGGGGGCGCCACCCTCGTCTCCGGCGGGCGCCTCGACGGCGTCCCCCTTTCCGCGGTGGCCGCTCGGGAACGGCAGCAGCAGCGCCACACCGAAGATTGCGACCATGACCGCGATCAGCACGAGGTTCGCCACGGATATCGTGAAAATCGACCAGTTCAGGTAGCTGCCGGGCTGGTTGAGGTCTATGGCCAGGGGGCCATGGCCTGCCAGCGCGAGTGCTTTCATCTCGGTCTCCGGTACTGTGAGCGGCGCGGACGGTGCAGCAAACAAGAAGGACTGCCTCACAATGCGCCGCGCGGGCGCAGCCCTGGTAGGGATCTGCGTCACCGGTCCGCCGGGACCTTGGTCCCGGTAAACGGCCCGTGAATTCCGGCATCCCCAAGCACCCGCCCTGCCCGGTGCACTCCGCTCTGGCCGCCGGATTACCGCCTGGTTATCCTTGCCTCGAGCGGCGACGCCCACGTCGCCGGGAGGGATCTGCTGGTGGAACCCGATGCCGTAAGTCTCCCCGAGGTGCTGCCGCACCTGCGCCTGGACGAACTGCTCACCGAGCTGCAGGCGCGGCTGCAGGACGTGCTCGGCGCCAGGGACCTGATGCATGGCCTGCTTGAGGCCGTCGTCGCCATCGGCTCCGGCCTGGATCTCCAGGCCACGCTGCGGCGGATCGTCGAGACCGCGGTCAGCCTGGTGGACGCGACCTACGGGGCGCTCGGCGTCATCGGCGAGGCCAGCGAGGGCAAGCGGCTGGCCGAGTTCATCCCGGTCGGCGTCAGCCCCGAGGAGATCAGCAACGTCCATCACTGGCCGGAGGGGCGTGGCCTGCTCGGCCTGCTGATCGACGACCCCCGCCCGCTGCGTCTCGCCGATCTCCACGACCACCCGGCGTCCTCCGGCTTCCCCGCGGGGCACCCGCCGATGCGCAGCTTCCTCGGCGTGCCGCTGCGGCTGCGCGACGAGGTGTTCGGCAACCTGTACCTGACCGACAAACGCGGCGGCGGGGAGTTCACCGAGGACGACGAGGCGATCCTGGTCGCGCTGGGCGCCGCGGCGGGCGTGGCCATCGAGAACGCCCGGCTGTACGAGGCGGCACGGCGGCAGCAGCGGTGGATCCAGGCCAGCGCCGACGTTACGGTCCGCCTGCTGTCGGGCACGGAGCCCGAGGAGGTGCTGGCCGACGTCACCCGCCAAGCGCTCGAGCTGTCCGGCGCCGACCTGGCGGTTCTCGCCGTGCCCGACGAGGACGGGCGCAGGCTGACAATCGTCCACGCGGAGGGCGATGGTGCCCCGGACGCGCGTGGCCTGGTGCTGCCCGCCGATGGGTCTCTGTCCGGCCAGGTGCTGGCCACCGGCGAGGCGATTGCGCCGGCCGACTTCGCCGCCGACGAGCGCGCGTCGCAGGCGGCGCGCACAGCGATGAGCCACATCGGCCCCGCGGTGGTGTTTCCGCTCGGCGTGCCGGGCAACGCACGTGGGGTACTGACAGTCGGACGCCGCCACGGCGCGGCACCGTTCCCGCCTGCCCGGGCCGACGTCGTTGCCTCGTTCGCAGCCCAGGCCGGGGTCGCGCTCGAGCTCGCCGCGCGCCGGGCCGACGCCGAACGGCTGTCGCTGTACCAGGATCGCGACCGCATCGCCCGCGACCTGCACGACCTGGTCATCCAGCGGCTGTACGCGACCGGCATGTCGCTGGAGGGAACCATGTCCATGGTTACCAGGCCGGAGGTCGCGAGCCGGATCAGCAACGCCGTGGACGCGATGGATGACACCATCAAGGACATCCGGGCCACGATCTACGCCCTGCAGGCCCGCGACGACAAGGACAAGCCAGACCTGCGCGCGGCGATCGTAACTCTGGTCGAGGAGATGACGCCGCTGCTCGGCTTCGAGCCCTCAATGCGGCTCGGCGCCGGGCTCGGCGGCCAGGTCAGCCCGGAGGTCGGCGAGCAGGCCCTGGCGGCGCTGCGCGAGGCGCTGTCCAACGCCGCCCGGCACGCCGTGTCCCGCAAGGTCGACGTGATGGTGGACGTGGACACGCACGGCATCCTCGCCGTCCGGGTCACCGATGACGGAATCGGCATTCCGTCCGGCGCGGCTCGCAGCGGGCTGCGCAACCTCGCCACGCGTGCCGAAAAGCTCGGCGGCGCACTGCGGCTCAGGGCCGCGGACCCGGCCGCCCCCGCGCCGGGGACGGTCCTGGAGTGGCGGGTACCGATTCGCGGGTAGCCTCAGTCCCCGTCCGCGCCGTACTGTTCGCCGAAGACCCGGGCGGCGTACGCGGCCGCCTGCGTGCGCCGCTCCATGCCGAGCTTCGCGAACAGCGCGGACACGTAGTTCTTGACGGTCTTCTCGGCCAGGAACAGGCGCTCGCCGATCTGCCGGTTGGTCAGCCCCTCCCCGATCAGCTCCAGGATCCTGCGCTCCTGCCCGGTCAGCCCGGCCAGCGGATCCCGCCGGGCGGACGCCTCACGCAGCCTGGCCATCAGCTGGCTCGCCGCCTGCGGGTCCAGCATGGACTGGCCGGACGCGACCGTGCGCACCGCGCCGACCAGGTCGGTGCCGCGGATCTGCTTGAGCACGTACCCGGCCGCGCCCGCCATGATCGCGTCGAACAGCGCCTCGTCATCGCCGAACGACGTGAGCATCAGGCACGCCACCCCCGGCATCCGCGAGCGGATCTCCCGGCACACGCTCACCCCGTCGCCGTCCGGCAGCCGAACGTCCAGCACCGCCACATCGGGCCGCAGCGCCGGGATGCGAGCCAGCGCCGATGACGCCGTGCCGGCCTCGCCGGCCACCCGGATGTCCGGCTCGGCCTCCAGCAGGTCACGCACGCCCCGGCGGACGACCTCGTGATCGTCCAGCAGGAACACCGTGATCGGTTTCCCTGCCCCATTTGCTGACCTGGTGTCGCTGACCGGGCTTGTCACCGTGACTCCTGACCTCGCTGGTGACCCGATTTTTATGCAGAACGGGCCGTGTTTCACCTCTACTCTAGCCAGCCCGCCAGTACGCGAATATGGGCCAAAGTCCCGGGCAGGGGGACCAACGTCCATGCCGGAAGACTCCGTTCGCGAGATCCTCCGCCCCTGCCTGGGGGGTGCCGCCGCGCCTAGTGTCAATAGTGGCAATGCACCGTTACCTACGGTGCAGAGGTACCTCTCAAGGAGAGACGAAATGCCTGGAATCATCGTCGGAATAGACGGCTCCGGCTATTCCCGGCGTGCCCTCGAATGGGCCATGAACGAGGCGGCGATCCGGCACATGCCGCTCACCGTCCTCACCGTCCACCAGGTCGTCGTGGGCTATCTGGGAAGCGCGGTCGCCTACCCCGAAGACCACGCCCTCACCGAGAAGTCCCAGCAGGCCGCCCAGGAAGCAACCGACAAGGCACTCGCCGCTCTTGACGGTGACCGGCCCGGGCCGGTCACCGTCAAGGCGGTCAGCGGTACTCCCGCCGAGGAGATCCTCAGCGCGGCCAAGGACGCCGACATGATCGTTGTCGGCTCGCGCGGCGCGGGCGGCTTCGCCCGCCTGCTGATGGGATCGGTCAGTAGCCAGGTGGCCCACCACGCACACTGCCCGGTCGTCATCATTCCGCGGGATCGCCACGCCTGACAGAAATTCCGGGGACGGCACTGCGTGGCTTTGAAGCAGCTGGTTTATCCTCGGCTAAAGCGAGCGGCGAGGAGGACGTCATGGGCCGCTACGCGGAAGCGTCCAGCCGCAGCCTGGCCGATGCTGCGCGGCCTGGGGGTCGGTCAGGGCGACCGGGTGGTCATCTATCTGCCGATGATCCCCGAGGCGGCGATCGCGATGCTGGCGTGCGCGCGGATCGGTGCGGTGCACTCGGTGGTGTTCGGCGGCTTCGCGGCCCACGAGCTGGCGACCCGGATCGATGACGCCACGCCGAAGGTGGTGGTCTCGGCGTCCTGCGGCATCGAGGTCAGCCGCATCGTCGAGTACAAGCCGATCCTGGACCGGGCCATCACCCTGGCCCGCCGCAAGCCGGACCGGTGCGTGATCCTGCAGCGGCCGCAGGCGCCGGCCGCCCTGGTGCCCGGCCGCGACCTGGACTGGGGGGAGGCGATGGCCGGGGCGGAACCCGCGGACTGCGTCCCGGTCGCGGCCACCGATCCGCTGTACATCCTGTACACGTCCGGGACCACCGCCAGGCCCAAAGGCGTGGCCCGCGACAACGGCGGCCACGCGGTCGCGCTGCGGTGGAGCATGGAAAACACTTACGACACCAAGCCGGGCGAGGTGTTCTGGGCCGCCTCCGACGTGGGATCGGGTGCGAGGAGGATTCATGCAGCCGTTGGCGCTAGCGATGATCTTGCTTCCCTGAACTAGCTGCCCGAGTCGGTCAGATTTGGGGTACTCACGCGGTTACGGATCGTTTATGGTCCGTTCGTGGCGGTGGAGTTTCTGACTGATGCTCAGGTCGCCGCGTACGGGCGTTTCGATGGCGTGCCGTCACGCGCGGACCTGGAGCGGTTCTTCCTGCTGGATGACGCCGACAAGATGCTGATCGGGGACCGGCGGGGTGATCACAACCGGCTCGGGTTCGTGCTCCAGGCCACCACGGTGCGGTACCTCGGCGTGTTCCTCAAGGATCCGCTGGACGTGCCGTGGCCTGTGGTGGAGTACCTGGCCGGTCAGCTCGGGATTGCCGACGCCTCGTGCGTGAAGCGGTACACCGCCCGTGCGAAGACGGCGTATGAGCATGCGTGGGAGCTCCGGGACGCTTACGGGTTCCGGGTTTTCGAGGATCCGGAGGCCGCTGCCGGGTTCCGCCGGTTCCTTGAGGGCCGGGCGTGGACGCATGCGGAGGGGCCGTACCGGCTGTTCGGGCAGGCGGTGGGCTGGCTGCGCCATAACCGGGTGCTGCTGCCGGGGGTGAGCGTGCTGGCCCGCCTGGTGGCCGGCGTCCGCGATGGCGCGGCTGACCGGATGCACCGCGTGCTGGCTGACGCGGCGGCTGCCGCCGACCCAGCGCTGCCATCGCGCCTGCGCGGCTTGCTGGTGGTGCCGGACGGCTAGCGCGCCTCGGAGCTGGAGCGGCTGCGCCAGGCGCCGCGCCGCACGTCGGGAAAGGCGATGACGGGCGCACTGGACCGGGTCTCGGAAGTCCTTGCGCTGGGAGCGCGCTCGGCGAGCGTGGAGGCAGTACCGGCGAACCGGCTGGCGGCGCTGGCCCGGTACGGCCTGGCGGCCAAGGCCCCGGCGCTGCGCGACCTGGCCGAGCCACGGAAGACCGCCACGCTGCTGGCCACCGCCCGGCACCTTGAAGCCGCCGCAGTCGATGACGCGCTGGACCTGTTCGACGTCCTCATGGCCACCCGGCTGATCAGCGCAGCTCGTCGCGCGTCGGCCGCCGAGCGGCTGGCCGCGATGCCCCGGCTGGAGCGCGCGTCGGCCACGCTGGCCGGCGCGGCGAAGGCACTGCTGGCTGTCCTCGACGACGGCGGGGCATGGCTAGACGCCTCGGCGGCATGGTCGGCTGTCGAGCGGGTCGCGCCGCGCGAGGACGTGCTCAGCGCGGTCGCCGTGGTGGAGGAACTGGTGCCGGACGACGCGGCCGAGGACGCTGCGATGCGCGGGGCGCTGGCCGCCCGGTATGGCGTGGTCCGCCCGTTCCTGGAGCTGCTCGCCGAGGCTCTGCCGCTCGGCGCCGCCCCGGCCGGGGAGAGACTGCTTGCCGAGGTCCACCGGCTGCCTGAGCTCGCCCGGCGCAGAGTGAAAGCCCGGCACGCCGGCCGCGACGAGGTCACCGCTTCGCTGGTGCCCGCCGCCTGGCAGCGGCCGGTCTACCGGAATCCGGGCCTTCCCGCGGACGCCGCCGACCGGGACGCCTACGTGCTGTGCATCCTGGAGCAGCTGCACCGGGCGCTGCGCCGCCGCGACATCTTCGCCAGCCCGTCGGTGCGGTGGGCCGATCCGCGCGCCCAGCTGCTCGACGGCGACCGCTGGGACAGCGTCCGCGGCGAAGTCCTCACCGGACTCGGCCTGGCCGAGACGGCCGACCGGCACCTGGGCGGGCTCGTCCGGGAGCTGGATGCCGCCTGGCGGCTGCTCGCCGACCGCATGGCCGGCGCCGGAGTCGGCGGGCCGGTGCGCCTGGTGCCCGGGGACGACGGGCGGATACGGCTGGCCGTCGACCGGCTGGAGGCCATCGGCGAGCCGGAGTCGCTGGCCCTGCTGCGGGAGACGGTTACGGCGATGCTGCCCCGCATCGACCTGCCCGACCTGCTGCTGGAGGTGCACGGCTGGACCGGGTTCCTGGATGAGTACACCCACGTCGGCGAACGCGGCCCCCGGATGGACGGGCTGCCGGTCAGCATTGCCGCGCTGCTGGTCGCCGAGGCGTGCAACGTCGGGCTGACCCCGGTCACCGACCCGAACAACCCGGCGCTGACCCGTGGACGGCTGTCGCACGTCGACCAGAACTACCTTCGCGCCGACACCCACTCGGCGGCCAACGCCCGGCTGGTCGACGCGCAGGCCTCGATCGGCGTCGCCCAGTTGTGGGGCGGCGGCCTGGTCGCCTCGGCCGACGGGCTGCGGTTCGTCGTCCCGGTGCAGACACTCAATGCCCTGCCCAGCCCCGGTACTTCGGAAGAGGCAAGGGCGTGACGTGGCTCAACGCGATCAACGACCAGGTCGCCGGGATCGGCGCCGTGGTGGTGCCCGGCACGATGCGCGACTCGCTGCACATCCTGGACACCATGCTCAACCTCGACGCCGGGCCGAAACCCGAGATGATCGCGACCGACACCGCCTCGTATTTGGTTACCTGGACACCACGCGCCCCACTGGCGGGGCGCGGCGGCCGCGGCGGCCGTCGGGCGGAGCGTCACGGGGGTGCCGATCAACAGAGCGAGGACGACGGGTCCATCAAGGTCCGGCTACTCGACGAGCGCGGGGAGCCGGTCGAGGTGGTCTCGGGTTTTCTCCGGTTCCTGGCGGCCCGCGACTGCTCGCCGAACACACTGATGTCCTACGCGTACGACCTGCGGCACCTATGGCGCTTCCTCGCCGGGCAGGACCTGAGCTGGGACCGCTTCGGCCCGCAGCACTCGATCGCGCTGCTGGAGTACCTGCGGTCGGTGCCGTCCCACCGCCCGCGCAGGCGCATGACGCTATCGGTGGTGACGCTCGACGAGGACCGGCCAGCGACGAAGCTGGCGGCCTCCACGGTGAACAGGATTTTGGCGGCCGTGTCATCGTTCTACGAGTACGCGATCCTGTCCGGCCTGTGGGATCAGGCCAATCCGCTGGAGAAGCGTGCCGATCCGGCGCTGGCCCGGGTCACCGAGCGGCACCGGCCGTTCATGGGCCGGGCCAGCAGGCAGCGGCCCATCCGCCGCGCGGTGCACATAAAGACGGTCCAGCGCGTCCCGCGCCCGCTGGATGACGCCCAGCTCAAGGCCCTGCTCGCCCAGCTGCGCCGGGTCCGTGACCGGGCGATCGTGCTGCTGATGCTGCAAGGCGGGCTGCGCCCCGGCGAGGTCCTCGGCCTGCACCTGGCCGACATCGCCTATGGCCGACGCCGGGTCGTGGTGCGCCACCGCGACGACCATCCCAAGGGCGCGCGCTCCAAGTCCCGCTACGAGCGGGTCGTCGACCTCCACGAGCCGGAGGCCCTGGCCGCGCTGAGCGAATACGTGATGACCGCCCGCCCGCAGGACAGCGACAGCCCACTGGTGTTCCTGATCGGCGGGCGCGGTAAGCGCCGCCTTGAGCCGCTGGGTTACGACGGGCTGGCACGGATGTTCTCCCGGGCTGCCACCCGCGCCGGGATCCGCGAGCCCTGGGTCACTGCTCATGCACTTCGCCATACGCACGCCACCCAGATGTGGGAGGGCGGCATGCGGGAACTGACCCTGCAAAAGCGTCTCGGCCACGCCTCACCCGAGTCCACGCGCATCTACACGCGCGTGTCCGACCCGGCCGTAGTCGCCGACTACCACCGAGCACTGGACGCGCTCGGCGGCGCAGGCGAGCGGACCGCCCGGTGAGCGGCCGGAACGTGTCAACTGCAGCGATGCTTGCCGCCCCGTCTGCCCCGCCGGCTCCCCGGCCGGAGCCGACGCATTGCCCGGCCGGGGAATGGCGGGCGCACGTAGAACAGGCCGGGGGCAACCGCCAGTACCAGCTGATGAAGGTGCGCTACCGGCGGCAGTTTGTCGAGCGCTGGCCGAGTCTGGCCAGCTGGTATGACGAGCCCCTCGCCGAGCGGGTCGGACGTCTTCTCGGGGAACCGTTCCACCGCCCGTCCTTCCCAGTCTCCTTCCGTGCCCGGACGTACCTGATCTACCTGGGCCTGCGCGGCTACGCCACGTTCGACTACCCGTGGCTGTTCGCTCCCGGCCAGCTCGGGATCGTCGACCCGGCCGCCGCCCTCGGCATCGACCTGGGCACCGCGCAGCTCGTCGGCGACGCCGTGGCCCTGGGGTTCAACCCGAACTCCGCGCGCCAGGCGATGCACTGGTCGGTCAGCCGGATCGCTCTGCACACCGGGGTCTTCGATGTGGCCGCGATCACCGAGGACCACATCGCCGAAGCCCTGCAGGCGATCCGCGTCTTCGCCGACCACCCCGACCTCGAGCGGTTCTACCCGTCACGGGCGCAGTTCCTGGACGGCGCCGGCAAAGGCTGGATCACCCACCTGCACCAGCTCCAGGTCGTCCTGTTCCACCGCGGCCAGCTGCACACCCAGCCGCGCAAGCTGATGCCCTCCACCAAGCCGCCGCTGGCGCTGCCGCCGGTCATGCAGGCCGCCGCCGACAAGTGGCTGGCCGCCCGCCGCCTGACCGACGCTCCCTCGACGGTGGACAAGCTCGAGCTCGCGGTGCGCGTCTTCGGGGACTGGCTCGCTGAGCACCACCCCGGGATCACCAGCTTCGCCGACGTCACCCGCAACCACTGCCTGGCCTGGATCGCGCACATCGCTGAGGCGCCCAGCGGACGGCCGGACGGCAAGCCTCTGGGCGTGATGTCCCGCATCCAGCGCATTTCCGGGCTCTCCCAGTTCTTCCGAGACACCGCCGCCTGGCAGTACCCCGACGTGCCCGGCCACACGCTGATCGGTGCCGGGGACGCGCCCAAGTATGTGGAGAAGGTGCCCCGGTTTATACCCGACCATGAGCTCGACCAGCTCATGCCGCTCATCGATGCCCTGGCCTGCCCGTTCCAGCGGGCCGCGCTGCTGGTGGCCCGCTGGTCCGGCGCCCGCCGCGACGAGATCAGGCGCCTGCCGGTTGACTGCCTGGACCGCTACCCCGACGGCACCGCGCGGCTCCGCCTGTCCGGCCGCAAGACCTACAAGGAGCGCGTGGTTCCGCTGCACGAGGACGCCGCGCGAGCGCTGCAGGCGGTCATCGACCTGCGCAAGGACGCCCCCGAGCGGCCGTTCACCGACGAGCGCACCGGAGAGGAGATCCGCTACCTGTTCATGAGCCACGGCAAGCTGCTGTCCGGCCATTACCTGTTCGAGAGCCCGATTCAGGACGCCTGCAAGGCCGTCGGCCTGGTCCGCCCCGGCGGACGCGGCGGCTCCGGCCGGGGCACGGTGACCGCCCACCGCTTCCGCCATACCGTGGGCACGCAACTGGCTGAGCGCGGCGCGAAACTCCACACGATCATGAAGGTGCTCGGCCACACCTCGGTGAACATGGCCCTGGTCTACGCGCAGATCAGCGACCAGGAAGTGCTGCGCGACTACAGGGCCGTGCTCGCGCCGGGAGTGACGATCGCCGGGCCGGCCGCCGAGGAACTGCGCAACGGCGCGCTCCCGGACGCCTCGATCGACTGGCTCAAGACCAACTTCTTCAAGACCGAGCTCGAGCTCGGCCGCTGCCTGCGCCTGCCCGCCGAGGGCCCGTGCGAGTGCGACCTCTACCTGACCTGCGCCAAGTTCGTCACCACGCCCGAGTACGCGCCCCGGCTGCGAGCCCGCCGCGAGATCGAGCGGACGCTCGCCCTCGATGCCGCCACACGCGGATGGGACCGCGAGGTCGAGCGCCACCGGTGCACCAGCGAGCGCATCGAGAAACTACTCTCCGACCTCGGACAGCCCCTCGACGGCCCGGGCGACCCGCCGCTGCGCGACCCGGACGCACCCCGGCGAGGGGTCTGTCAACTTAACGGTGTAACTTCTTCCTCTGTTGTTACTTGCGTCCCGCGCTGAGGCGGCCGTCGAAGGTGATGTCGAAGGCGTTCAGGGCGGCCTTCCACCGGTTGGTCCACCGCTGGCGGCCGCGGCCGGTGGGGTCCA
>JAFAZE010000123.1 GCA_019239975.1 Streptosporangiaceae bacterium | reverse complement strand
CCCTGGTTGGCCCTACACCAAGCGCAGGGCCGCGCCTGGCGGGCACTCAGGCGCCACGAGAAAGCCCAGATCAGCCCGAGGATCTGGTTCGTTCAACCACCAACAGTCAAGCCCTTACCGCGCCGAGGCGCGGAAAACGGGACTAGTGCGTCGGCTCGCTGGACCTGAAGTTCGGCTGGGAACCACGGTCGCTGCAGGACACGCAGCTCAGTCCACTCGGGAGGCGCTAGATCATGCTGCGCGGCCAGATGCTCAGCCAGCGCCGCCAGCAACGCGTCCCATCGCTCGTCGCCAACGCCGGACGGCTCGTCCCGGAGCAGCGAAGGCTGCACCGCGCTTGACTCCCATCGATATTCCTCCAGGAACTCCCAAGTGAGCTTCCACCGCGTCCTGTCATCAGCTACTCGTGAGAGGTGCCCAGCCAGATCCGCGAGGGTCATGGGACGGCAGCCAGATGCTCAACATCTCCAAAGCCGGACAGGCCGTCGGGCTGGAAAGCAGCACCGCGAACCCGCTACGCGACCCTGCTGGAGGCGGCCTTCATGATCCAGCGGCTGCCCGCGTGGGGCACGACCTTGGGCAAGCGGATCACCGCGTACCCCAAGGTGCACGTCATCGACTCCGCGTCGTTCAGCCAGTCCTCAGCGAGGCCCTCGCGTTCCGCTACCGCGGTCGCGGCCTGCCGGACCACATCAGAGGGGATGAAGACGGCATCGAGATCCCTTGTCGCCCTCGTGGCGTCGTAGGCGACCGCCAGGGCGGCGCCACCGACGAGGAAGAGCTCGGCCCTGGCCCCGCGTGCAGCCAGTTCTGCGGACAGGTCGTCCAGGAGCGAACGATGTTCTCCCACCCGAGGCCGGTGCTCATGCTGGGTCCAGTGCCCCGCTGGTGATGAATACACCGCGCCGGCGGAACGAGGACGGCGACTCGACCAGTACTGACCGCCGAGGGCGCTTGTAGGACAAGCTCTGGCGGGAAGTACTGCCGGGATCCGGTGATCGCCTGGTAACTGGTTCCCGGGGAGCTGGCTGGCGGCGGTGAGCGGATGGGCCGGCTTCCCTGATTGGCCGCTCGTTTTGGCGCCCCAGGAGCCACAGGCACCTACGGCCTGGCAACATTGAGTGCGAAGCGAGAGGAGGCCGCGATGGCGCAGGAGATCGATCGCGAGGGGGTTCGGCGGCTCATGGAGCGGGGTGCCCAGATCGTCGACGTGCTGCCCGCCAGGGAGTACGGCGAGGACCATCTGCCGGGAGCGATCAACCTTCCGCTCCGGAAGATCGAGGCCGAGGCCAGCAGCGTGCTCGATTCCGGCCGGCCGATCGTCGTGTACTGCGCGGACTTCGCCTGAGACCTCAGCCCACGAGCCGCGTGCCGGCTCGAGACCCTCGGGTTCACCGAGATTTACGACTACCGCGCGGGCAAGCAGGACTGGATGGCGGCGGGCCTGCCGTCCGAGGGGACGAACGCGGAGCGCCCGCGCCTTGCCGACGTGGTCAGGCGCGATGTTCCGACGTGCTCGCCCGGCGAGCGGCTCGGGGACGTCCGCCGCCGGGCCGCCGCCGCCGGGTGGGAGGCGTGCGTCGTGGTGAGCGAGGACCGCGTGGTGCTCGGGCTGCTTCGCGCCAGGGAGCTCCAGGCCGACCCGGGCCTGCCGGCCGAGCGGGCCATGCGGCCCGGGCCGAGCACCTACCGGCCCTTCGTGAGCGTCGGCGAGATGCGGCGCATCATGCTCGAGCGCGGCCTGGAGAACTCGCCGGTCACGACGTCGGACGGCAGGCTCGTCGGGCTTGTCAGGAGGCAGGACGTAGGTCTGCGCTAGCGGCGGCGCCGGCGACCGTGGTGATCCGGCGGGCCCGCGGGCGCGGCGGGCACACCGTCAGGCGACCGCCGGCACCACGGCCTCGATCAGGTGCGGGCCGGGTTCGGCCAGGGCGCGCCGCAGCTGGGCGGCGAACTCCCCCGCCGTGGTCGCCCGGCTCGCCGGCACGCCCATCCCGGCGGCCATCGCCGTGAAGTCGAGGGCGGGGCGGGACAGGTCCAGCAGGCCGCGGGCGGCCTGCCCGGCGGCGGCCGCGCCGACCCGGTCCAGCTCCATCCGGAGGATCGCGTAGCACCGGTTACTGAAGATGACCGTGGTGATATCGAGGTTCTCCCGCGCGTGCGTCCACAGCGCGGAGATCGTGTACATGGCGCTGCCGTCGGCTTCCAGCGCGATCACGGGGCGGCCGGGGCACGCCACCGCGGCGCCGGCCGCGAGCGGCAGCCCCTGCCCGATCGCGCCGCCGGTCAGCGTCAGCCAGTCGTGCGGCGGAGCGCCCGCGGTCGCCGCCGGAAGCCACAGCCCGGAGGTGTTCGCCTCGTCGCAGACGATCGCCCCCTCCGGCAGCAGCGCTCCGATGACCGCCGCGGCGCTCTCCGCGGTGAGGTCACCGTCCGGCAGCGGCGGCCGCCCCGGCCCGGCCGCGAGCGGCTTCGTGCCGGCGGCGGCAAGGGCGGCCAGCGCCTCCAGCGCCCCGGGAACATCGTCGCCGCCGTCCGCCAGCGGGTGCACCTCGCAGCCGTCCGGCACCAGCCAGCCGGGCCTTTCCGGGTAGGCGAAGAACGAGACCGGTGCCCGCGCTCCGGCGAGGATCAGGTGACGGGTGCCGTCGAGCTGCCCGGCGGCGAACTCCGCGAGGTAAGCGAGCCGGTCGACCGCCGGCAGGCCCGCCCCGCGCTCCAGCCGCGCCGGGAAGGTCTCACACAGCAGCCGCGCGCCGGTGGCCTGCGCGATCCGGCTGGCCGCCTCCAGGGCAGGCCGCCGCGTCCCGGCCCCGCCAAGCATGATCACGCAGGGCTCGCCGCTGCCCAGCGCGCGGGCGGCCGAGCGCAGCACGGGATCTGGCACGGCAGACGGCGGGCGGGCGCCAGCCGGCGGAGCGGGCTCGGCGCCGCCGCCCCACGACACGTCGGCGGGCAGGATCAGGGTGGCCACCCCGCCGGGCGCCGCGGTCGCCGCGGCGACCGCGGCGGCGGCATCCGCCGCGACGTCGGCGGTGCGCAGTGAGCGCCGGACCCACGACGACACCGGGCGGGCGAGCGAATCGATGTCGGATTCCAGCGGCGCGTCGAAGCGCTTGTGTGAGGTGGCGTGGTCGCCCACGACGGCGACCAGCGGCGTGCCGGCCCGCCGCGCGTTGTGCAGGTTGGCGAGGCCGTTGGCCAGGCCCGGTCCCAGGTGCAGCAGCGCCGCGGCCGGGCGCCCGGTCATCCGGCCGTAGCCGTCCGCCGCGCCGGTGGCCACGCCCTCGAAGAGGCACAGCACCCCGCGCATCTGCGGAACCGCGTCCAGGGCGGCGACGAAGTGCATCTCCGACGTGCCGGGGTTGGTGAAGCACGTCCTCACCCCCGCGTCGGCCAGGGTGCGCATCAGCGCCTGCGCCCCGTTCACGACCGGCGTCTCCCGGTGCTCCCATCGCCACGCATCAAGCCGACCAGCTCCTCCGTCAACGTCGTACTCCGTCAGATGCCGAGGATCCTCGCGGAATGGGGCGCAGCGATCAACGTC
>JAFAZE010000093.1 GCA_019239975.1 Streptosporangiaceae bacterium | reverse complement strand
ACGGAAACCGGGAAACTGACGATGCCGATCAGGACGAATAAGAGGAATTCTGAACACGCGAAAGACGCCGACCGCATGTGCGGTCGGCGTCTTTTGATTTCGCTGCTAATAAATCACGTGATCAAGTGGCACATACTCCCCGTCCTCGCGCCATACCGGCTCGATCGCGGAATAATCCAAGTCTGCCGGACCACGCCTATCCGTCTTGCGGATAATAACCGCCTTCAGGTAGCGGGAAAGAATCGCGCGGCGCACCAAGTTATCATCGGCTTCGTCCCATTCGCGGCGCACTTCTTCCGGCGTCTTCGCGAGGGAGGCCCGCCCCATACGCACCTTGGCCTTTTTCCGCAGCTTTGCCTTCAGGTCGCGTTCGGTGGCTTCCAGTTGCGGCAGTACGCTGAACATCGTGTCATCGCTGACTGTCCGGGGAACCGCCGCGTATCCCATCCTGAGCTTGCGTATGCTTTCCTGCGTTTCGGCTAGCTGGATAGCGTCGGGATCTGTCTCGTCTGCCTGGTCGCTTTCCTGCGCATCATCTGGCGCGTTTTCCGCGAGGTGTGCAAAAAGAAGATCTTCTATCAGTTTGTCGAGTTTCGGCATGCTCCGCTGTAGACCGCCGCAACCGCCTTTTATCTTGTCCGGGCACCGGTAGCCGTAGCAAACTGTGCCGGCCTTATTCTTATACTTGAAGCCTGCCATAGACCGGTTGCACACCACGCCGTTGTCGTGGGTGCGTCCGCATCGCAAGAGCCCGGTCAGTAGGTATTTCCGCGTTCCCCTGGCGCTGAAAGCCTGCCCTTTCCTCCGCGCCTCCGATTCCGCCACGAGCGCTTTCCACTCGTCAACCGACAGTACCGGCTTCCAGTTCCCCATGACGTACTTGCCGGCTGCGTCTTTCAGCGCGACGGCTTCAGGGTCAGAATAGAGGTTCTTCGGACGACCCGTCTTGTTTTCCTCGCGCAGCGAACCATTATACACCGCGATGCCTGCGGTAGAGGGAGACAGAAGAACCTGGCGTATAGACGTCATTGACCAGATATTCGCGTAAACTGGCCGGATTCCGGAGGCACGGAAATACTTGGCAATACCGTTCCATGACTCGCCAGCCATGAACCTTTTCGCTGCATCACGGATAAGAGCCGCTTCCGTCTCGTTGAGGCTTCCGTCTTCCCGGTAGCCGAAACGCCGGCGGCTTCCCGTAAAGCGGCTGCCGTTTCCCTCCTGCGCAATTTGAAGCTTGGCGCGTGCCACGCGCCGCGCGGTGTCCTCGCTCGACTTGTTCGCCATCGCCACCAGCACGCGCGCCATCGCGCGGCCGTTGGACGTGCGCAGGTCGATATTCCCGGTCACCGTTTCCACGGGCCGCTTGTAATACTCGACTAGGTCTATCAGGTCTTCCAGGTCGCGCGGCTGCCGGGCGAGACGGTCGATATCGTAGAAGATGATCCCGTCTATCTTCCCGTCTTCGTAATCGGCGAGCATGCGCCGGAACTCCGGGCGGTAGACCCGCCACACGCTACGCCCGTTCGGAAGCCGGATGCGCCGCTTCTTGTACGCCGACGTGTCGTTTTCCGGGTACCACTCGACAACTTCACCGTCTAGCCGCTCGGCCAGAGCGGTTATGTCCTCTTTCTGCCGGGTAATCCCCTTCTCAGACAGGCGCATCTCGCCCGTCTTCGGGTCCTTCACCCACTCGTCTTCAGAGATGCGCACGTCCCCGCCCCAGCGGAGACCCGTCTCGCCTGCACTGCCGCGCTGCTCGGTACCCATGCAAGTAGCCTACGTCTACGAATGCTCAGGGATGTAGACGTAGGGCCCGGTGAACACGTCGTCGCCGATGTCGATCGACGAGTGGGCCACGATGTGGCTGCCGCGCCCGATCACGCACCGGTTGCCGATGCGCAGCACAGGCTCAGGGCCCAGGTCCTGGCCGGGCACGAGGCCCGCCGACAGGGAGACGAACGCCCCGATCAGCGTGCCCTCGCCCACCGCGATCCACGCCTCGCCGAAAACCGACCCCGCCGGGAAGGCGAAAATCGAGCCGCGGCCGAACGCGGCGAACGCCCGCCCGGCGGGCGTGTCCGCCGTGACCCTCCCGGCCCGCTGAAACTCGCGCCACGCGCCGTGAGCGAGCCGCCACAGCGCCGCCCGGTACGCGCGCCCCGCGAGTCTCGTCAGCCACACGTGTGCACTTTCCTCAACCACACGCGGCTATTCTCCCCTTCGCTCAGCCCCCGCGGCTTACCGACCGCCATGATCATGGGTCGTTATGCACCGCTATCGGTGCCCTTTGACCCACGATCATGAGAGCGTCCGGTTCAGGCACCGCGCTTTGCGGCGGGACCGCGGCGGGCTGGGGCGGGGACGCGGCGGGCCGGGGGGCCGGGGGGGCCGGGCAAGCAGAGCCCTCGGGGCTACCTCCCGGGGAAAACGGCTAGCTGGCCGCAGGCGCCGTCGATCTCGCGACCGCGGGTGTCACGCACCGTCACGGGGACGCCGTGCGCGGCGATCCCGCGGACGAACTCGCGCTGCACGGGCGGCAGCGACGCGGTCCACTTCGAGCCGGGCGTCGGGTTGAGCGGGATCAGGTTGACGTGCGCCAGGTGCCCGGCGAGCAGCGAGCCGAGCAGGCCGGCGCGCCACGGCTGGTCGTTCACGTCCTTGATCAGCGCGTATTCGATCGATACCCGGCGGCCGGTGACGGCCGCGTATTCCCATGCCGCCGCGAGCACCTCGGCGACCTTCCACCGCCGGTTCACCGGTACCAGCTCGTCCCGTGCCTCGTCGTCGGGGGCGTGCAGCGAGACGGCCAGCGTGACCGACAGGCCCTCCGCGGCCAGCCGGCCGATCGCCGGGACCAGGCCGACGGTCGACACGGTCACCGAGCGCTGCGAGATCCCGAGGCCGCCGGGCACCGGGTCGGTCAGCCGCCGGACCGCCGCGACCACGTTGCGGTAGTTTGCCAGCGGCTCACCCATCCCCATGAACACCACGTTGGACACCCGCGCCGCGGCGGCGGCCGCCCGCGGGGACGGCGCGGCGGATACGTCGCCGGCGCCGCCCGACGCGAGGGCGCGGGCCCCGGCGACGACCTGCGCGACGATCTCGGCGGTGGACAGGTTCCTCGTCAGCCCGGCCTGCCCGGTCGCGCAGAACGGGCAGGCCATCCCGCACCCGGCCTGCGAGGACACGCACATGGTGACCCGGTCCGGGTACTTCATCAGCACCGACTCGATCAGCGCCCCGTCGAAGGCGCGCCAGAGCGTCTTTCGCGTCGCGCCGCCGTCGCACGACAGCTCGCGCTCCGCGGTGAGCAGCCGCGGCAGCAGGTTCGCCGCCAGTTCCTGGCGGGCCGCCGCCGGCAGGTCCGTCATCTGGCCCGGCTCGTCGGTGAACCGCGCGAAATAGTGCCGCGAAAGCTGGTCGGCGCGGAAGGCGCGCTCACCGAGCTCGGTGACGGCAAGCCGCCGTTCGGCCAGGCCGAGATCGGCGAGATGGCGCGGTGGACGGGACACAACGCTCCGTTCTTACCTGAAAATGGGGTTCCAGCCCAGGATATGTCCTCCGCGCGAGGGTTCCTCCGTGCGAGGGGTTGATCACTGAGCGCAAACCAGTAGATTTCATATCATGGCGATAATGCGCTCCGGTCCCCCGCCGTCCCAGCAGCCGGCGACGCTGCTGGAGAGCCTGAGCCCGTACGAGAGCCGTCGGCTGACCGTCGAATCCGATGGCGCGACCACGGCCGCATACCTGCACGACGAGACGTCGACAATCGCCGCCACCTGGATCGCCAACCATGTGCGCGCACCGGAGACCACCGACACGCGACGGCTCGATTCCGGCCTGGCGCCGGTCATGCCGGCCGCGCACACCAGGCATCCGCGGGGGCGCCCGCCGCTTGACCCGGCGACGCTCCAGGCGCTCTGGTTCGAAGAAGGCGACGGCGTCGCCGTCACCGAGCGCGGCACCCTGCTCGCGGTCATCCCCGGCTGGTCCGACATGAGCCGCGGCATGCCGGGCTACTGCCGCGACATCATCGGCCAGACGCCGTTCGGCTGGTCACTCGACGACGCCATGGAAGGGCTGGGGCCCCGGGTAGAACGGGCCAGGGCGTACTGGCAGTGGCGGCAGTCCGCCGACGGCTGGGAGCAGTTCCAGCAGGCGCTGCTCGGCCACCTGACCTCCAGGCTCGGCCCCGGCGCGCACTACTGGGACGCGTCCAGGGGCAAGCGCCCGGCGGTCGGCATCTCCGAGCGGCCGCCCGCACCCGGGCGCCCGTACACGGTCCTGTCCACGGTCGGGATGAGCTGCCAGCGGATGCCGATCGTCGAGCAGGTCCTCGACGACCCGCGCGACTACGCGAGGATCGAGCTCGCGGTGGCGACGACGCTTGCCCCGGCGACGGCGGCACGGGTGTTCCTGTGGCTGGCCACCTACCCGTGGCGCGCGGTCACCTGGTTCGGGCCGGGGCACAGCATCCGCTGGTACGCCGAGCCGGCCACGTTCCCGCTCGGCGGCGGGTTCGAGGCGGTGCTGCTGCTCGACGACCCGTCCGGGCTGTCCTCGCCGTCCGCGCCGGAGGTACCGGACCTGTCGGGATTCAGCGCCGGCGGCGACCCCGTCCGGTGGCTGTGGATCATTCCCATCACTGAACGAGCGCGGCTTCTCGCCAAGGACCGCGGCTCCTCGAGCCTGGTCAACCGTCTCGCGGTGGAGCGCCGCAGCTGGATCGCCGGCGAGTGAGACGGGTGCGCGCCCGGGGCGCGGCGCGCGGGGGCCCGGCGCGCCGCGCCAGGCGTCAGTGGACGTGCAGGTTGACGCCGAGCAGAACCAGCCACCACAGGATTATCGCCAGCAACGCACTCGCCAGCGCGCGGAGCCACGCCAGGCCAAGATAGCCGTGGTCCCACGCAATGAAGCCGCCGATGATGAGATAAATCGCGATGATGAGGTTCCTGAACCATGTACGGGACATGCTGCCTCGACTCCGTTCCGGTCCCTATGCCGATCCGGCACCTGCCCCAACAAGTCCCATAAAAAGCTCTTATTAAACGCAGAATTTTCCGGGAGGCGGCTTCGCCGCGCTAGCGGAGAAAGGCGGCTAGCAGGAGCCAGACGACGGGGGCGGCGATGAGGAGGGAGTCGATGCGGTCCAGGATGCCGCCGTGGCCGGGGAGGATCGTTCCCATGTCCTTGATGTCCAGATCCCGCTTGATCAACGACTCGGCGAGGTCGCCGAACGTCGCGGCGACGACCACGGCGGCGCCCGTGATGAGCCCCTGCCAGACGTGCCCGTGCAGCAGCAGGGGCAGGGTCAGCCCGCCCGCCAGCAGGCAGGCGGCCGCCGAGCCGGCGAGACCTTCCCACGTCTTCTTCGGGCTGATGAGCGGGGCCATCTTGTGCCTGCCCAGGGTGATGCCCGCGAAGTAACCGCCGATGTCGCTGCAGATGGTGAGGATGATGAAGACCAGAACACGGCGGCCGCCGTCGGCCGGGGCGAGCATGGCTGCGACGGATGAGCCGAGCAGCGGCAGGTAGGCGGCGGTGAAGACGCCGGCCGTCACGTCCCTGACGTAACCCGCCGTGCCCCGAGCTCCGGCGGTGACCAGCCGCCAGGCCAGCACGGCAAGCACGGTGAGCATGAAGGCCGCCAGCGTCGCGCGGCTGCCCGCCCAGTACGCGCAGGCCAGCATCGCCACCCCGCCGGCCGCGACGGGGATGACGGGCGCCCGGATCTCCCGGGCCCGCAGGGCGTGGTCGAGCTCGTGCAGGGCCACGGCGAGCGCGGCGCCCATGTACAGCAGGAACGTGGCCCTGACGGTCAGCAGCGTGAGCAGCGCGACACCACCGAGCGCCGCGCCGACGCCGATCGCCACGGGAAGGTTGCGGCCGGTACGACCGTGCGGGACGGGCGGCGCGGGAACCGGCGGCGCGCCCGCATCGGCATCCATGCCGTCGTCCGGGCTCAACTCGGCAGCCGGTCAGAACTCGAGAAGCTCGGCTTCCTTGTGACTGAGCAGCTCGTCAATCTGCGCGATGTAGGTGTGCGTCAGGTTTTCCAGCTCACCCTGAGCGCGGCGGACGTCGTCCTCGCCCGCCTCGCCGTTCTTCACCAGCTTGTCGAGGGCGTCCTTCGCGTGCCGCCGGACGTTCCTTATGGACACCCGGCTGTCCTCGGCCTTGTGCCTGGCGGTCTTGATGTACTCCCGCCTGCGCTCCTCGGTCAGCTCGGGGAAGACCACCCGGATGATGGCGCCGTCATTCGACGGGTTCACCCCGAGATCGCTGTTCCTGATCGCCTTCTCGACCGCCGCCAGGGAGGACTTGTCGTACGGCTCGATGACCACCATCCTCGGCTCGGGCACACGGAACGAGGCGAGCTGGTTCACCGGGGTCTGCGCGCCGTAGTACTCCGCCGTTATCTTGGCGAACATGCCCGGATGGGCACGGCCGGTACGGATGGCGCCGAACTCCTCCTTGGCGACCGAGACGGCCTTGTCCATCTTCTCCTCTGCCTCGAGGAGCGTGTCATCGATCATCGTAAGGCTCCTGTGCCCCGGCGTTGCTCACCAGCGTACCGATCGGCTCGCCACGGATAGCTCTCACCACATTACCCGGCTCCATCAACGCGAACACGACGATCGGCAGCCCGTTGTCACGGCACAGGCTGACCGCCGTCGCGTCCATGACCCGCAGCCCGCGGCTGAGGTACTCGCCGTAGTCCAGGCGGCTGAAGCGGCTGGCGCCCGGGGTGGTCTGCGGGTCGGCGTCGTACACCCCGTCCACCCGGGTGCCCTTGAGGACCGCGTCGGCGCCGATCTCCAGCGCCCGCTGCGCGGCGGCGGTGTCCGTCGAGAAATACGGCGCGCCGAGCCCGGCGCCGAAGATGACGACCCGGCCCTTCTCCAGGTGCCTTATCGCCCGCCGCGGAATGTACGGCTCGGCCACCTGGCCCATCGTGATCGCGGTCTGCACGCGGGTGTCGACGCCGAGCTTCTCCAGGACATCCTGCAGCGCCAGGCAGTTGATGACCGTGCTCAGCATGCCCATGTAGTCGGCGCGGGCCCGGTCGATGCCGCGCTCGGCGAGCGCGGCACCGCGGAACATGTTGCCACCGCCGACGACGGCCGCGACCTGCACGCCTTCCTTGACCGCCGCGACCATCTCCTCGGCAAGGTGCGCGACCACGTCGGGCGAGATGCCGAGCGGCTCATCCCCCGCGAACAGGCCGCCGGAGAGCTTGACCACCACCCGGTGCCAGCGAGGGGGACAAGCGCCGTCGCCGCCCGGCATCCCCGGTCCCGGCATCAGGCCTGGCCGACCTGGAACCGGGCGAATCCGAGCACGTTCACCCCGCCATCGGCCAGTACCCTGCTCACGTTCTGCTTCTGGTCCTTCACGAATGCCTGCTCGGTCAGCACGACATCCTTGAAGAACGAGTTCACCCGGCCGTCCACGATCTTCGGGATCGCCTGCTCGGGCTTTCCCTCGTCGCGGGTGATCTGCTCGGCGATCCTCCGCTCCTTCTCGATCACGTCCTGCGGGACGTCACCCCGGGTGACGTACAGCGGGCGCATGGCGGCGACCTGCTGGGCCAGGTCCCTGGCCACCTCGTCGTTCGCCTTGTCCAGCTCGACGAGCACGCCGAGCGTCGGCGGCAGCGCGCGATCGGACCGGTGCAGGTAGCTGGTCACGTAGCCGCCCTCGAAGCGGGCGAACCGGCCGAGCTCCAGCTTCTCCTTCAGCGACGAGGCCGCCTCCTCGATCAGCCGCTCGGCGGTGATCCCCGGCCGCACCTCGGTGCCCAGGAGGGTGAGCCTGTCGGTCACCCCCGACGCCAGCGCGGCGCGCGCGATCTGCGCCGCTACATCCTGGAACAGGTCCGTCTTCGCGACGAAGTCGGTCTCGCAGTTCAGCTCGACGAGCACCCCGGCCTGGTTGCCGTCCAGCTCCGCCGTCACCAGCCCGTTCGCGGCGGTGCGGGTCGCACGCTTGTTCTGGTCCCTCAGCCCCTTGAGCCGCAGCAGCTCGATGGCGGCCTCCAGGTCGCCGTCGGCCTCCTCGAGGGCCTTCTTGCAGTCGAGCATCCCGGCGCCGGTCTGCTCGCGGAGCCGCTTGACGTCAGCGGCAGTGAAATTCGCCATGTCCTCGTCCCTTTACGTCTTTACTCGGCCACGTCTTCGCCGGCCGCCGCCCGGCGCGGGGACTCGCCCTCGGTGATCTCGGCGCCCGTGCCCGGCTCGTCCACGGCGGCCTCCGCGGCGGCGCTCAGCTCCTCAGCCGTGCGGCCGGACTCGGCCACCGCCGCGTCGGTCGCGGCGGTCTCGGTCACCGGCTCCGCGGCGATGCCCTCCGCATCCGCCGGAGCCGCCGCGGCAGCAGCGCCATCGGCCGCGACGCCATCGGCGGCAGCGCCATTGGCGGCAGCAGAGCCATTGGCGGCAGCGGATTCCTGCCTGGCCTGGCCGCGCCCTTCGAGCAGGTCCCGCTCCCATTCGGCCAGCGGCTCCTCGCTGGTGAACTGGTCGTCGGCCGGCTTCTCGTCGCCCTCCGAGGCACCCGCCCGCGCCAGCAGGCCGTCCGCCACAGCGTCGGCGACCACCCGCGTGAGCAGCGCCACGCTGCGGATCGCGTCGTCGTTCCCCGGGATCGGGTAGCTGACCTCATCGGGGTCGCAGTTGGTGTCCAGGATCGCCACCACCGGGATGCCCAGCTTGCGGGCCTCGCTGACCGCGATGTGCTCCTTTTTGGTGTCCACCACCCAGACCGCGCTCGGCACACGGGACATGTCCCTGATGCCGCCGAGCGTGCGGTCGAGCTTGTCGCGCTCCCGCTTCAGGTGCAGCAGCTCCTTCTTGGTCATGCCGGAGCCCGCCACGTCGCCGAAGTCGATCTCCTCGAGCTCCTTGAGCCGCTGAAGCCGCTTGAAGACGGTGGAGAAGTTGGTCAGCATCCCGCCCAGCCAGCGCTGGTTCACGAACGGCATACCGACCCGGCGCGCCTGCTCCGCGATCGCTTCCTGCGCCTGCTTCTTGGTGCCCACGTACAGGATCGTCCCGCCGTGCGCGACCGTTTGCTTGATGAACTCGTACGCGCGGTCGATGTAGTCCAGCGACTGCTGCAGGTCGATGATGTAGATGCCGTTGCGCTCGGTGAAGATGTAGCGCTTCATCTTCGGGTTCCAGCGCCTGGTCTGGTGACCGAAGTGGACACCGCTCTCCAGGAGCTGCTTCATGCTGACGACCGGGGCCATCCCTACGGTCCCTTCCTTCGTGCGTGCGGCCCGCAAGCCGCACGCGGCTCGGTTTCATCCTGGCACCCGTGTTGTCACGCACCTGCGGCCGGCCCCGGTGGGCCGGCGGACCGAGCGGTGCGCCCCGAGGGGTCCCCTGCCGGGGTCCCGTACGGCAGACGGGTACGCGAAGTATGGTCACGCTGATGTCAGGTGACCATCATCAAGGTTACTGGAAGTCCCGGAGCGACGCGTTACCATATCCCGCAGGCCGCCCCGGTCACCTCCCCGTGCCCCAAACGCCGCGCACGCTGCCAGCATTCCCGCCGCCCGCGCTCCCCGCCGCGCGGGCCCGCCGTCACGCGCGCGGGTGCGCCTGCCGGTAACTGGACTTCAGGCGCTCGCTGGACACGTGGGTGTAGATCTGCGTGGTGGCGGGCGAGGAATGGCCAAGGAACTCCTGCACGCTGCGCAGGTCCGCCCCGCCCTCCAGCATGTGCGTCGCCGCGGTGTGCCTGATCGCGTGCGGCCCGGCGTCCACCGCCCCGCCGTCCCCCTCCGCCGCTCGCAGCCGGGTGTGCACGATCCGCCGCGCGGTGCGCGGATCCAGGCGCGCCCCGCGCGCACCGAGGAACAGGGCGCTGCCGCTGCGGGAGTTGACGAGCACAGGGCGCCCCAGGTCCTCCCACCTGGCCACCGCGCGCATGGCGGGCACGCCGACGGGGACGACGCGCTCCTTCCTGCCCTTGCCAAGAACCCGGACGGTCCGCCGGTCCCTGTCCAGCCCGCTCTGCTCCAGAGCGCACAGCTCACTGACCCGGATCGCCGACGCGTAAAGCAGCTCCAGCACCGCCGCGTCGCGCATGGCGAGCGCGGCCGCGGCCCGCTGTCCCGACGCGAAGTCCCGCAGCGCCCGGTCCTCACAGTCGGCCAGAACCACGTTGATCTCTTCCCGGCGCAGCACCCTCGGCAGCGCGCGCCGCGACTTCGGCGTCCCGAGTTGCGGCCCCGGATCCGCCTCCACCCAGCCACGGCGGTGCGCGAATGCCGTGAAGGCACGCGCCGCCGCGCCCCGCCGCGCCAGCGTGGCGCGCGCGGCACCAGCGGCGTGCTGGTCCGCCAGCCAGCCGCGCAGGATCGTCACGTCCAGCTCGCCGGGCCCGGCCACGCCCTGGCGCCAGGCGTGCTGCAGCAGCGACTGGATATCCCCGTGGTACGCACGGATCGTGTGCGGTGAAAGCGCTCGCTCGGCATCCAGGTGCCGGGTGAACTCGGCGAGCGCGGCGCCGAGCGCCGCGGGCAGCTCTGCCGGGCCGGCCGCGTCCGGGGCCTCCGCCCGTAGCGTGGACATGCGCAAAGTGTGCACCTGCCGGGGCCTGTGCGGAACAACCTGGCCGAGGTTTTACGTGCATGTTGCATTCAGCTTTCACATCCGCCCCGCGCGGCGCCGGTCACCGGCCGGGCGGCGCACCCGCCAGCCTCCCGCGCAGCGCTCCGCGAACCCGCCCGCGGCGAGCGCGCCAAGGCACCGCATGACCGTTTCCAGGTCCAGCCCGGCCGCGTTCGCGATGGTCGCGGGACCCGCCCCGCCGCGCACTGGGAGCGCGTCGAGGACCCTAGCGGTATCCAGGTCGAGCACGTCACGAGGCAGCAGGACGCCGTCGCTGGCTCCCAGCCCGGGAGCGCCGCCCTGCGGCGAAGCTCCCGCCGGTCCGGGCGACGCCCCAGGGGCGGCCGCCGCCGACCCAGGCGGTGACAGGAACTCGATGACGTCGGCCGCGCTCGTGACGAGCGTGCCGTGCCACTCCCTGATGACCGTGTGACACCCGGCGGACAGATCGGACGTCACCGGGCCGGGCACGGCCATCAGCGGGCGGTACAGGTCCCGCGCGTGCCGCGCGGTGTTCAGCGCGCCGCTGCGCGCCCCGGCCTCCACCACCAGCGTCCCGGTGGCCAGCGCCGCGATCACCCGGTTCCGGACGAGGAACCTCAGCCTCGTTGGTGTCCGCCCCGGGGGCCATTCGCTGACGAGCACGCCCTGGGCCGCGATCGCGTCCATCAGGTCCTTGTGCCCAGCCGGGTAGGGGTGGTCCACGCCACAAGCCAGCACCGCGATCGTGACGCCGTCGGCGCCGAGCGCACCCCGGTGCGCGGCGGCATCGACGCCGTAGGCGCCACCGGAGATGATCGCCCAGCCGCGCGCCGCCAGCGACGCGGCGGTCTCCCCGGCAACGTAGGACCCGTACGCGGTCGCCGCGCGTGACCCGACGATCGCCACCGAACGCAGGCAGCAGAAGCGCAGGTCGGCGCCTCCGCGCAGCCACAGCGCGTACGGCTGGCCGTCGCCCAGGCCGGCCAGCTGCGACGGCCATTCCGGATCACCGGGGCAGGCCAGCCTGATGCCCGCGCGGGCGAAGGCGCCGAGCCCGTCCGCCCGCGGCAGCTCGGCCAGCCGGGCGCGCCATCGTTCCACCGCCCTTCGCGCCGCGGCACGGGCGGCCGTCCCGCTGCCGAACGCGGCCCGCATCGCGGCGCCTGGCAGGCAGGCCGCCCTGATCCCGTCCAGCGCCTGCTCGGGGCCGCAGACCCTGAGCACGGCCCCGAGCCTGATGTCGCCGGGCTCAGCCAGGTAGGTCAGCGCCGCGCGGGCGGCCACGGCGGGGGCGAATGCGCCAGACGGTGCCGGTGCGGTGCCGGTGCGGGCCGTCACCGGGAAATCCCCAGCCACAGGCCAAGCGCGGAATTGCAGTCATCGGCCGTCGGCCGGTTCCGGCCGGCCAGGTCCGCCAGGCTCCAGGCGACGCGGACGATCTTGTCCGCCCCGCGCGCACTGACCCGTCCCAGTTCCATGGCGCGATCCAGTGTTGCCAGCGCGCCCGGCGCCGGTGCGAAGGACCGGCGCAGCTGGGCGCCGGGCACCTCGGCGTTGAGCCGCCAGGGCGTGCCGCGCAGCCGGTGCGCGGCACGTGCTCTGGCCGCGGCCACCCGCTCGGCCACCACGGTGCTCGGTTCGGCGAGCTTCCGGTCGTACAGCATCTCCGACCGTGAAACAGGCTGCAGCTCGACCTTCACATCCACGCGATCCAGCAGCGGGCCGGAAAGCCGGCTCAGGTACCTGCGCCGGGCCGCGGGGCTGCAGTCGCAGCCCGCCCGTGACGATGCCGCCTTGGCGCACGGACAGGGGTTCGACGCCAGCACGAGCGTGAACCTCGCGGGGAAGCGGGCGCACATCGCAGACCGGGCGATCACCACCTCCCCGGACTCCAGCGGCTGCCGCAGCGCGTCCAGCACGTCTCTCGCGAACTCCGGAGCCTCGTCCAGGAAGAGGATTCCCAGGTGCGCCAGGGACGCGGCACCGGGGCGGATGATGCCGCTGCCGCCGCCGACGATGGCGGCCTTGCTGGCGGTGTGATGCGGGGCGCAGAACGGCGGCTCGGTCACCAGTCCCGTCTCCGGCGTCAGCGTGCCGGCGACCGAATGGATGGACGTGACCTCCAGCGCCGCCGCCGGCTCGAGCCTGGGCAGGATCGTCGGAAGGCGTTCGGCGAGCATCGTCTTGCCCGCTCCGGGAGGCCCGAGCAGCGAGAGGTTATGGCCGCCCGCCGCGCAGACCTCGGCTGCCCGCCGGGCCTCGGCCTGACCCAGCACCTCAGCGAGGTCGGCCGGGGGACGGTGCGGCACCAGGCCGACCGTGCCCGGTTTCCGGGCGGTGCTCGGGTCCGTCTCGGGCACAGGGCCGCCGCGCAGCCAGGCGGCGAGCGCGGCCACGCTGGCCGCGGGAACCACGCGCACGCCGGGCACAAGTGCGGCCTCCGCGGCGTTCTCCGCGGCCACGACCATCGTGCCCAGCCCGGCGCCGGCGGCCGCGGCGACCGCGGGCAGCACGCCGGGCACCGGCCGCAGGCGCCCGTCAAGGCCGAGTTCGGCGAGGAACATCGTGCCGTCCAGAGCGGCCAGCGGCAATGCGCCGGCGGCGGCCAGCACCCCGACGGCGATCGCGACGTCGAAGCCGCTGCCGCGCTTGGGCAGGCTCGCCGGGGACAGCCCGACGGTGATCTTCTGGTGCGGCCACTCCTCGCCGCTGTTGGTTATCGCGGCGCGGATCCGGTCCTTGGCCTCGCGCAGTGAGGTGTCGGGCAGCCCGACCACGACGGTCCAGGGCAAGCCGCTGGTGATGTCGGCCTCCACCTCGATCACGTGGCCCTGTACGCCCACGAGCGCGACCGAGTGCGTCCGGGCCAGCGCCACCTACCCCACCCCCCGGATGTGCTCGATCGTGTAGCCCCCGGCGTTCGCCTGCAGCAACCCGAGCACGTCGATCCGCACCTGCCCGAACCGCACACCGTGCGCGTTCAGCCAGCACGCGGCCAGGCGGCGCAGCCGGCGGTATTTCGCGCGGCTGACGGCCTCGGCCGGCAGCCCGTACCGTGTCCCTGAGCGGGTCTTGACCTCGCAGACGACGAGCACATGGCGCTCCACCGCCACGATGTCGATCTCGCCCTCCGCGCACCGCCAGTTGCGGTCGAGCACCCGGAACCCGGCACCCTCCAGGTAATCGACCGCCGCCTGCTCGCCGTCCCGGCCGAGCACGTCCTTGGCGCGCATCGCCACCACCTCCGCCACCGACAATCGCCGGTGTGCGGGGCGCGGCGCAGCAGCCAATTTCAGGCTGTGGAAAAGCCTGTCAGGAATCGGCGTGCTGTGGAGAGAAGGCCCGGAAATGTCGGTGGGGGGCGGTTGAATAAAAGGGGGACTCCACGCATCGGCCGTGGCGGGGCGGCGAGGACGGCGGGGTGACAGGCTGCCCCGGGCCGGTGAACGGGCGCGGCCGGGTCGATCGGCGCGGCCCGGGGTGAGCGGGCGCGGAGCCGGTGAGCGGGCGCGGACCAGGCGAACGGGCGGACCAGGCGAGCGGGCGCGGACCAGGCGAGCGGGCGCGGACGCGACGAACGGGCGACTCCCGGGGGAATTACGCGGGCCGGAGCATAACGCACGGCTCAGGCGCGTCCCGCAAGGGGGGGCGATTCATGATCACGGAAATGCGGGGCCGAATACGGCACCTTTGTTTCCACCACGCTGTTTGGGGGTTGCGAATGGTGGAAATTCGGGGCCTAATAAGGGGCCTGTGGCGCGTATTTCTGGGTGGTCACGGGCGGGCGCCCGGCGGCCGCGGGGCCGTTGGCGCATCTGGCCCCACCCAGTGGGGCCGTTGGCGCATCTGGCCCCGCCCAGTGGGGCGCCCTACGTTAACGGGCCAACGGCAGGTACCGGCTGCTGGTGCGGGGTGTTGCCTGTGAGGCAGGCGAGGCGGTAGGTGACGTAGGACGATCAGGTGACCGGCTCGCGGCGATCACGGGCGTTGTGCGGCTCACGGGTGAGCCACCGCTCGTTCGGTATCAATAATCGAGGTTGCGGCGGGAGAGGGGCTTGCGGCCGGGTGGCTGTTCGGGCGGGGGGCCTGCTTCGATCGGGGGGATGTCGAGGGTGATGGGGTCGGTGCCGAGGGTGATCTCCTGCTCGTGGTGCCCCAGGGGGATCGGGTCGCCGTCCAGCAGGGAGTATTCGGCCTTGCCGGGGCGGATGGCGACTTGCAGGAGGCGCCCGCGGTAGCGGAGGCGGAAGGTGAGGCCGGCTATGCCGGGCGGGAGCCGTGGGCTGAAGGACAGCGCGCGGGTGGTCTCGGGGCCGCAGCGCATTCCGCCGAACCCGGCGACGAGCGCGGTCCACGCGCCGGCGAGGGAGGCCATGTGCAGGCCGTCCATGGTGTTGTGCTCGCGGTCCTGGAGGTCCATGAACGCGGCTTCGGCTAGGTAGTCGTAGGCGAGATCGAGCTGGCCGACCTCGGCGGCGATGACGGCCTGGGTGCAGGCGGACAGGGAGGAGTCCCGGACGGTGATCGCTTCGTAGTAGGCGAAGTTGCGGGCCTTCTGCTCGGGGGTGAAGGCGTGCGGGCAGAACTGCATGGCGAGGACGAGGTCGGCCTGCTTGACGACCTGCTTGCGGTAGAGCTGGAAGTAAGGGTAGTGGAGCAGCAGCGGGTAGTGGTCTTCGGATGTGGCGGCGAAGTCCCAGCGGGCGTAGTTGGTGAAGCCGTCGTGCTGCGGGTGGACGCCCAGGCGCTTGTCGAAGGGGATGTACATGGCGTGGGCGGCGTCGCGCCAGGCGGCGGTCTCCTCGGTGGTGACGCCGAGGGCTTCGGCGGCCTCGGGGAGTTTCTGCGCGAGCGCGGCGGCGCAGAGCAGGTTCCGCTGTGCCATGAGGTTGGTGTAGATGTTGTTGTCTTTGACGGCGCTGTACTCGTCGGGCCCGGTGACGCCGTCGATGCGGAATTTGCCTGTGGCGTCGTGCTGGCCGAGAGATCTCCACAGGCGCGCGGTCTCGACGAGGAGGGGGAGGCCGGCTTCGCGCTCGAAGGGCTCGTCTTCCGTGGCGTCGAGGTAGCGGACGACGGCGTCGGCTATGTCGGCGTTGATGTGGAAGGCGGCGGTGCCGGCGGGCCAGTAGCCGGAGGCTTCCTGGCCGCGGATGGTGCGCCAGGGGAAGGCGGCGCCGGCCAGGCCGAGGTCTTTGGCGCGCTGCTGTGCGTCGGCCATGACCATGTGGCGCCAGCGGAGGGCGTCGGCGGCGGCGGCGGGGTGTGTGTAGGTGAGGACGGGGAGGACGAATTCTTCGGTGTCCCAGAAGGTGTGACCGTCGTATCCGCTGCCGGTGAGCCCTTTGGCGGGGATGGGGCGGTATTCGGCGCGGGCGCCGGCCTGCAGGATGTGGAAGAGCCCGAAGCGGACGGCCTGCTGGATCTCCGCGTCGCCGTCGATTTCGACGTCGGCGCCTTCCCAGAAGTTGTCGAGGTAGCCGCGCTGCTCGGCGAGCAGGCCGTGCCAGCCGGTGAGCTGGGCGGCGGCGAGGGCGCCGGATACCTGGTCGGTGAGGGCGTCGCGAGAGCGCTGGCTGGACCAGCCGTAGGCGATGTACTTGACGAGCTGCAGCTTTTCGCCGGGGGCGACCTCGGCGGCGACCATGTAGCGGCCCACGTCGGGGAACGCTTCCGAGGTGCTGGACATTTTGGCCGGCGCGCTGGTCTCGTGGAGCATCGCGGCGGCGAGCCGGAGATCGCTGAACCGTGTCTTGTGCACGAGGGCGGCGCGGGGCTTTTTCCCGTCGGTCGCGATGTTGTACTCGCCGACGAGGGGGCGTTCCAGGACGGCGGCGGCGCGGGGGTCGCCGGAGGCGCGCGGTATGTCCTCGTTGGCGACGAGTTCGGACTGGACGACCAGGCGCAGGGTCTGGTCGAGCGGTTCGACGGTGTAGCTGATCGCGGCGATGGCGCGCTGGGTGAGGGAGACGAGCCGCACGGAGCTGATCTTCACCCTGTGGCCGGCCGGGGATGACCATTCGACGCGGCGGGTGAGGGTTCCCTCGCGGAGGCTGAGCACGCGCTCGTGGGAGTGCAGGGTTCCGTACCTGATGTCGAACGGCTCGTCGTTGACGAGGAGCCTGATGACCTTGCCGTTCGTGACGTTGATGACGGTCTGGCCGCTTTCCGGGAAGCCGTAGCCGGCCTCGGCGTACGGCAGCGGCCGTATCTCGTAGACCGAGTTGAGGTAGGTGCCGGGCAGCCCGTTGGGTTCGCCCTCGTCGAGGTTGCCGCGCAGGCCGATGTGCCCGTTGGAGAGGGCGAAGACGGATTCGCTCTGCGCGAGGAGGTCGAGGTTGAGCTCCGTCTCGGTGAGGTACCAGGGCTCGACGCCGTACGACGGGTGCCTGATCACAGCAGCTCCTCCAGGTCTTTGACCACGATATCGGCGCCGTGCTTCCTGAGCCCTTCCGCCTGGCCGACCCGGTCGACTCCGACGACGAAACGGAAGTGGCCGGCGCGTCCCGCGGCCACCCCGGCGAGTGCGTCCTCGAAGACGGTGGCCTGGCCGGGTGTTTTGCCGAGGTCGCGAGCGGCGGCGAGGAAGGTGTCGGGTGCGGGCTTGCCCTTGAGCCCTCGCTCGGCGGCGACCCGCCCGTCGACGCGCGTGTCGAAGAGGTCCTCGATCTGGGCGGAGCGGAGTACCTCGACGGTGTTGGCGCTGGAGGAGACGATGGCGGTGCGCAGCCCGGCGGCGCGCGCGGCCTTGATGTAGCGGATGGAGCCCTCGTAGACCCCGACCCCGCCCTGTGCGAGTTTCTCCAGCACGAGGTCGTTTTTGCGGTTGCTCAGGCCGTAGACCGTGGGGGTGCCCGGCGGGTCGTCCGGCGTGCCCTCGGGAAGGTGGATGGAGCGGGATTCGAGGAACGACTGTGTGCCGTCGAGGCGCGGCTTGCCGTCGACGTACTCGTCGTAGTCCCCGACCGGGTCGAAGGGCACGAACGCCGTGCCGGCCTGCGCGGCGTGCCGGCGGAGGAAGTCGTCGAACATCTCTTTCCACGCCGCGGCGTGGACCAGGGCGGTCCTGGTGACGACGCCGTCCATGTCGAACAGGCAGGCCTGCACGCCGTCGGGCAGTCCGAGCATGCTGAACCCCTCCCCCGTGTTCGGGCTCCGGCTATCCGGAGAAACCGGGCTTGTCTTATCCGGAGAAACCGGGCTTGTCCTCGGGAACCTCGAGGTCGCTCTTGGCCAGCTCCTCGATGTTGACATCCTTGAAGGTGACGACCCGCACGTTCTTGACGAACCTGGCCGGCCTGTACATGTCCCATACCCAGGCGTCGCGCATGGTGACTTCGAAGAAGACCTCGCCGTTGTCGCTGCTGCGCACGTTGAGCTCGACGTCGTTCGTCAGGTAGAACCTGCGCTCGGTCTCCACGACGTGCGTGAACAGTCCTACCACGTCCCGGTACTCGCGGTAGAGCTGCAGCTCCATTTCCGCTTCGTACTTCTCCAGGTCTTCCGCGCTCATGGCACCTATTCTCCTCCCATCCGCCCGACAGCCGGCCACTCCGCCGGGCCGGGCTCGCCGACGGCGAGTTCCGCCGCGGCAAGCCCGGCGCCGGCGGCCAGCGCAGCCTGGGCGGCCAGTGCGGCATCGGCGGCCGGCCCGGCCTCGCCCGGCACGCAGCGGAACGACCGGCGGTGCTCCAGGCATGGCCCGTGCTCGCCGAGGGCCCGCAGGTGGTCCTCGGTGACATACCCCTTGTGCCGGCTGAAGCCATACTGGGGATAACGCTCATCGAGCTCGCGCATCATCCGGTCCCTGGTCACCTTGGCCACAATGGAGGCCGCGGCGACGGACGCGGCCACCTGGTCGCCCTTCCACACGGCGAGCGCGGGCGAGCCGAGGCCGTGCACGGGGAACCCGTCGGTGAGGACGTATCCAGGAACGCAGCGTAGCCCGGCGAACGCGCGGCGCATACCCTCAACGTTACAGACGTGCAGCCCCAGCGTGTCGATTTCGGCCACCGAAATCGTCACCACGTGCCAGTCGGCCGCGCGGCGCATGATGACCCGGTAGAGGTCCTCGCGGGCCTGCGGGGTCAGCGCCTTGGAGTCGGCGAGCCCGGGCAGGCGGCGGATGCCCGCGGGGTCGAGGACGACGGCCGCCACGACCAGCGGGCCCGCGCAGGCTCCGCGCCCGGCCTCGTCGATGCCCGCGACGGGCGCGAGCCCGGCGCGCGCGAGCACGTTCTCGTAGGCGGCGAGCCCGGCGCTCCGCCTGGGCGTGTACCCGTGCCCTCGCGGCCAGCCCGGGGGGTGCGGTCGCGGGCTGGCGCGTCGTGGCCTGGCTGACTGGCGGATCATTTCACTCCGCAGGCTACGCCACGCCGGGTACTGCCGCCGCTCGGACAGTAAGACCGTAGCTACGCTGCCGCGCCGTCGCCGGTTCCCATCCTTGGTCATGCCGAACGAGAGGTGGCACTTGTCTCGCCGGCCGCCCCTCGCGGGCGCTTCGCCCGGCCGTGCCGGAGCCGCGCCAGCAAACGTCGTCCCGCTATCCGTCCTCATGCGCGCGGCGGCCGGCGCGGCGGCCGGCCAGGCGGATGCGGGCGCGGCGCTGCAGCCAGGTCAGCGGCACCGCCCCGGCGAAGCCGAACGCCAGCGGCAGCGCCGGTCCCCCGGGCCTGACCGGTATCGTCGCGCGGTCCAGTTCGGCGGCCAGCGCGGCGTTCTCGCGGGCCGCCGCCGCGGACGCGTTCAGCTTCGGCTGCTCGAAGGTGCCGGGAATCGGCAGGAAACGCCACCTGCTCACCGGCCAGATGATGACGAACGCGCGGCCGAGAACCGCGCTTTCCGGTATGGTCCCGCCGCCCGGGTCGCCCATGTGCCCGCGTGAGTCGTAGGACACCGCCCGGTGGTCGCCCATCACCCAGAGCCGGCCGGGCGGCACCGTGATGCTGAACCTCTGCAGCGATGCCGCGTTCCCGGGGTAGAGGTAGGACCCCTCGTCCAGGGGGACACCGTTGACCGTCACCCGGCCCTGGGCGTCGCAGCATGCCACGTGGTCGCCGGGGACGCCGATGACGCGCTTGACGTAATCGTCCCCGCCGTGCGACAGCCCCATCATCGACTTCAGGTTGGCGACGAACTTGGTCCAGGGATTCGTGCTCGGCAGCGGTGCATTGAGGTCCCATGAGCCGTCGCCGTCGAACACGACGATGTCGCCGCGGTGAATGCTGCGGACGTCGTAGACGAGCTTATTGATCAGGACACGGTCGCCGATATCGAGCGTATTCTGCATCGAGCCCGATGGGATGTAGAAAGCCTGGATGGCATACGTCTTGATAATGAGCGCGAGGGCGAGAGCGACGACGACGAGGACCGGCAGTTCGCGCCAGAAGGATCTTTTGCGCTGCCGCCGGCGCCGGGCGCCGGGCTTACCGGGCCCGGTCCTGCCGCCGGAAGGCGACCGCGCGCCCTGCCCGCCCAGCGTCTTCGTGCCATCTCCCGGCCGCGCGTTCCCCGCCTCCGGGCCGCCGGGTGCTCGCCACGCGGCGCCGTCCCCCGTGCCGGGGAACTTAGATCCGCCGGGGCTGGTACCCGCGGCCGTGGCGCTGCCCGCCGTGGTGCCGGGTGCCGAGCTGCCTGACGCCGTCGTGCCGGACGCCGTCGTCCCGGACGGGGTCGCCCCGGATGGCGAGGTGCCGGATGGCGAGGTGCCGGATGCCAGCCCACTGTGCCCTGCTGGGTCCCAGGGCTCCGCGGGGCCCCAGGGCGGTGAACCGAACTCCTTCCGCGAGCCGGCACCGTTCATGCTCGCACCCTTCGTCTCCTGCCCCGCAGTGGGATACCGGCCAGCCGGTCCGGCGGACTGACCGTCACGCGCACCGGCTTCAGGCGACTCGCGCCGGCCCTCTCCCTCGTCCCTCATCGAGTCGAGCCTAGCGCCATTTTCCTGAAACACGATCGCCAGCCCTGTCCGGGCGCCGTCCGCGCCGCAAAACGGCGCGCGTTTGCGAACGAATCACGCCATATAAGCGGCTGAGACCGCTGCCGCGATCGGCAGCCCGGCGAGGCGCCGCGCGGCGCGGCGCCCGGGGAGGTAGCGAGCCTGGTCACGGCCGGGCTCACGATGGCAGCGGGGCCGCTGGCGCATTTGGCCCCGCCCAGTGGGGCCGCTGGCGCATTTGGCCCCGCGCCAGCGGCTCGCATACGACCCGGCGTTTCCGCGACGTGATGGCATGGGACGTTGTGGCGGATCAGCAGGGGCAGGGCGGTCATGCCTACCAGGGGCAGCGCGGTCGCGCGCAGCGCGGCCTGCTGGAAGGTGGCGGGGATGGTAAGGTCGCCGATCCGGGACGGCGGCCAGATGATCACGAACGCGCGGCCGACCACCGCGCTTTCCGGGATCGTACCGTCGCCGGGGTCGCCCGAACGGTAGCGGGAATCCTCGGAATCAGACCGGTGGTCGCCCATCACCCAGAGCCGGCCGGGCGGCACGGTGACGCTGAACGGCGTCTCGGACGGGGAATCACCCGGGTACAGGTAGGACCGCTCGTCCAGGGGAACTCCGTTGACCGTCACCCGGCCCATCGCGTCGCAGCATGCCACCCGGTCGCCGGGCACGCCGATCACCCGCTTGACGTAGTCGGTTCCGCCGCTGTCGAGCCCGAGTCCGTTCAGTATGCCGTCCCAGAGCCGCGCGGCCGGGTTGCCGGGCACGGGCGCGGCCGGTCCCCATGAGCCCTGCCCGCTGAACACCACGATGTCCCCGCGCCGGATGCCGCGGAAGTGGTAGACGAGCTTGTTCACCAGGACCCGGTCGCCGACCAGCAGGGTGTTCTCCATCGAACCGGACGGGATGCTGAAGACCTCGACGACGAACGCCTTGAGCAGCAGGGTCAGGACGAGCGCGGCGCAGACGATGACGGCGAGTTCGCGCCACAGCGGCCGCTTCTTCCTGCCGCGCCGCTTCGGGCCGCCGGTGTCCCGCTCGTCCGGGCCGCGCGTGTCCCGCCCGGCGCCGTCACCGTCCGCGCTCTCCTGGTCCTCCGGAGGCCGGCCTTCCATCGGGCCGCCCGGCTGCCCTGCCGGGTCAGCTCGCGGTCGTGTCGCGGCGCTCCTTGATGCGGGCGGCCTTGCCGCGCAGGTCGCGCAGGTAGTACAGCTTGGCGCGGCGGACCCGTCCCCGGGTCACGGTCTCGATCTTGTCGATCGAGGGGCTGTGCACCGGGAAGGTACGCTCGACGCCCACGCCGTAGCTGACCTTGCGGACGGTGAAGGTCTCCCGCAGGCCGCCGCCCTGGCGCCGGATCACCACGCCCTGGAACACCTGGATCCGGGAGCGGTTGCCCTCCTTGACCCGCACGTGCACGCGGAGAGTGTCACCGGGGCGGAAAGCCGGGATGTCCGTCCGGGTCTGGGCCTGCTCGAGTTCGGCGATCGCGGTATGCATGGTAGAAGTCCTCAGTCCTGATCGGGTTCGCGCGCACCCCTGGCGTAAGCCCGCTGACGCCAGGATCCGTCCTGGCCCGCGTACGCCCCAATGGGCAGCACTTCAGTGTGCCATATTTTCGCCGCCAACCGGAAAGCCGGCGTCGGCCAGGACCTCTCGGTCGCTGGCGTCCAGGCCGCCGGGTTCCGCGGCCGCGCGCGCGATCAGGTCCGGCCGGGTGGCCGCGGTGCGCCGCAGCGACTGGTCGCGGCGCCAGCGGGCGATGGCCGCGTGGTTGCCGGACAGCAGGACCGGCGGCACCTCCAGGCCGCGCCAGGACCGCGGCCTGGTGTAGACGGGTCCCTCGAGCAGGCCTCGCATCACGGAGCCGCCGCCCGCGGCTCCGTCTCCCGCGGAGCCGGTTGCCGTGCCGCCGCCGAACGAGTCGTCGGTGACCGAGTCCTCGTTGCCGACAACCCCGGGCAGCAGGCGGCACACCGCCTCCAGGATGACCGCGACCGCGGCCTCGCCGCCGGCCAGCACGTAGTCGCCGATGCTCACCTCGTCGACGGGCATGCGGGACCGGGCGTCGGCGGCGACCCTGGCGTCGATGCCCTCGTAGCGGCCGCAGGCGAACACCAGGTGCCGTTCCGCGGCGTAGCGCGCGGCCAGGTCCTGGCTGAAGAGCACCCCGCTGGGCGTGGGCACCACGAGCCTCGGCACCGGGCGGCGGGCTCGCCGGCCTTCGGTGCCCGCGCCTTCGGTGCCCGCGTCGTCGCTGCCCGCGCCTTCGGCGTCTCCGTCTTCGGCGTCGGCGTCGCGGCCCGGACCGTACGCGGCGATCTCGTCGAGGGCGCTGCCCCAGACGTCGGGTTTCATCACCATCCCCGGGCCGCCGCCGAACGGCGTGTCATCGACGGTGTGGTGCACGTCGGCGGTCCAGCGCCGCAGGTCGTGCACGCGGAACTCGATGTCGCCGCGGGCGGCGGCCTTGCCGATGAGCGATACCCCGAGCGGCCCCGCCGCCGGCGCGGACGCCGGGCCCAGCGCGGGGTGCCCGAAGTACTCCGGGAAGATCGTGATGATGTCGACGCGCACCTTACAGCGCATCCTCAAGAGTGCGTCTTCACAAGAGTGCGTCTTCACAAGAGTGCGTCTTCACAACACTGCCTCGTCACACTGCCTCTTCGGGGTCGAGAAGGCCTGGCGGCGGGTCGATCACGAGCCGGCCGGCGGCCAGGTCCACCTCGGGGACGAGCGCCTTCACGAACGGCACCAGGATCTCCCCCGCCGCCTGATCGCCGCCCGTTCGGCGGACTTCGAGCAGGTCCTGGCCGTAATGCAGCACGTCTTCCACCACGCCGACGACGGCGCCGTCGGCCGTCTGCACGCACAGCCCGATGAGCTCGTGATCCCTGAACTCGTCGGGGTCGTCCGGCGAGTCGAGCGTGCCGGAATCGACGCTGAGCCACGTGCCGCGGAGCGCGGCGGCCGCGTCGCGGTCACGCACGCCCTCGAACCTGACCATGAGCTGGCCCGACTGCCAGCGCACGGAGGCGACGGTCAGCGGGCCGCCGGAGTCGGTGTCCAGGCGCGAGCCGACGGCGAACCTGACGTCAGGGTCGTCGGTCCGGACACCGACCACGACTTCGCCACGGATTCCGTGCGGGCGGCCCACCCGGCCGACGGTCACCTGCATGCCGGGTCAGCGGACCTCGCCCGTCTCCAGCAGGTCGATGCGGACGTGCCGGTTACCGGCCAGGGAACCGATCACCGTCCGCAGCGCCCGCGCGGTGCGCCCGCCCCTGCCGATGACCTTCCCGAGGTCGTCGGGATGTACCCGGACCTCCAGGACGTTGCCCCGGCGCAGGACCCTGCTGGCCACGTGGACGTCGTCGGGATGGGCGACTATCCCGCGGACCAGATGCTCGAGGGCCTCCTCGAGCACGTCAGGCTCCGTTCCCGCCGTCACCGGCGCCGGTTGCCCCGGTGTCCGCGGCGGCCGCGGGCGCCGGCTCGGCCTCAGCCGCCTTAGCGCTGGCGGCCTTGGCATCGCCCGCCTTGGCATCGGCCGCCTTGGCATTGCCTGTCTTGGCATCGGCCGCCTTGGCGGGCGCCTGGTCGGCCTTCCTGCCCCTCCCGGACCTGCCCGAGCTCTGGCCCTCCCTGCGGGACTGGCCCGACTCGGCCTTGGTCTCCTTCGCCGCCTGGCTTTCCTTGACCAGCTCGGTGAAGCGTTCCTTCTTGTCCGACTTCGGCTCGGCCGTGCGGAGGGTGCCCTCGGCGCCCGGCTCGCCGCGGAACTTCTGCCAGTCCCCGGTGATGGTGAGCAGGTGACGCACCGGGTCGGTCGGCTGCGCGCCCACCGAGAGCCAGTGCTGCACCCGCTCGGAGTTCACCTCGATGACCGACGGCTCGGCCTTCGGGTGATACTTGCCGATCTCCTCGATGGCGCGCCCGTCCCGCTTGGTGCGTGCGTCGGCGACGACGATCCGGTAGTAGGGCTCCCGGATCTTGCCCAGGCGCTTTAGCTTGATCTTGACAGCCACGACTGTGGTCTTCTCCCAGCGAAATAGGTAGGTACGTCGGGCACCCGCCAGCGGGGGAATAGCCGGCCGGACCGCGAGGATGGGCCGAGCCGGGCGGACGAGGAGAGGGCGCCGCTCGGCCGGGCAGTCCATTGTAGCCCCGGGGGTGACCGTCCGGGGCCGTCGGGCACGCCGGCCGGTATCGATATGAAACAGTTGCATAACGTGCGTTGACACGCCCAAAGAGGGATCCTAGCGTTGCCCACTGTTCTAGATATGCACATTCGTTCGCAGAGCGCACGAACCAGATGTTCTGTGGACCTGACAGCAGGCTCGAGATCTCATGAGGCGCGATCACGATTTGCGATCGTCTAGCGCCGCTGAGGCGCAGGGATGATGGAATCTCATGGCGCCCCATGGCGGCGATTACCCAGACGCGGCCCCGCGCCCACGTGCGCGGCATCAAAGGAGAACGATTGCACCATGACTGATCAGAGTGCGTGGCCCGGCGGTTCCCGTGCAGCCGGTGCCGGCGGGGGTGGGCTGAGCCGGCGTGGCCTGCTGCGCGCGGCCGGGGCGGGGGCGGCGGTGGTGGGGGGCGGCGGGCTGGTGCCGGCGTGCAGTTCGGGTATCAAGGGTTC
>JAFAZE010000051.1 GCA_019239975.1 Streptosporangiaceae bacterium | reverse complement strand
ACAGCCGCCACTGCCGCTCACCCAAATGCGGCCGCATCACCGCGAACTTCGCCGCCAGCCCCGCCACCACCCCCGGATCCGCACTCATAACACAATCCTGGGCCCCCCTCACGTCAAGTAAAAACCCGACGCGTCCTATCCGGCCCGTAGTTACCGCGATCATGACCGCCGTCCCTTTTGTCCGGTTAGCAGGGGGTGGGCGGGGAGCGCTGACGCCGTCAGGAACAGGGGCCGCGCGACACGCCGTAGGGTTCTCTACGGAAATCTACGGCTCCGGCTAGAGGAAGCCATAGAGTCCCATTGCGTGGACCCCATACGGAACCCCTATGCCCCCGGCGCGGGGCAGCGGCCGCCGGAACTCGCCGGGCGCGACCGGGAGATCGGCCAGTTCGAAGTCGTACTCGAGCGGGTGGCGCGCGGCCGGCCGGAGCGCAGCATGGTGCTCACGGGCCTGCGCGGCGTCGGCAAGACCGTCCTGCTGAACACGTTCCGGTCGATGGCCCTGCAGCGGCTGTGGGGCACCGGCAAGATCGAGGCCCGGCCCGACCAGTCGATCCGCCGGCCCGTCGCCGGCGCGCTGCACATGGCGGTGCGCGAGCTCGCGCCCAGGCACCGCGCGCCGGACCGGATCGATCACTTCCTCAGCGTGCTGAAGGCCTTCGCCCTCCGCGACCCCAGGGCGCCCAAGGGCTCGTCGGTCACCGTCCAGTTCGGCATCGACGTGCCGGCGGCGCGCGGGCGGGCGGACTCCGGTGACCTCGAGGTTGACCTCACCGAGCTGTTCACCGACGCCGCTTCCGTGGCCGCGGACCTCGGCGTCGGCATCGCGCTGTTCGTGGACGAGATGCAGGACGTGCCGGCCCCTGACGTGTCCGCGCTGTGCGCCGCGTGCCACGAGCTGTCGCAGGTGGGCGGCCCCCTCATCGTCGTCGGGGCGGGGCTGCCGCACCTGCCTTCGGTGCTGTCGGCGAGCAAGAGCTACTCCGAGCGGCTGTTCCGGTACGTCCGCATCGACAGGCTCGACCGCGAAGCCGCCGACCTGGCGCTGATCGCCCCGGCCGAGCGGGAGGAGGTGAGCTTCGAGCGGGACGCGCTCGACGCCCTCTATACCGCGGCGGACGGCTATCCCTACTTCGTCCAGGCGTACGGCAAGGTCACCTGGGACGTCGCGGCGGCGAGCCCGGTGACCGCCAAGGATGTCAGTGTGGCCGCGCCGGAGGCGGAGGGCGAGCTCGCCGTCGGCTTCTTCGGCAGCAGGTACGAGCGGGCTACGCCCGCCGAGCGGGAGTACATGCGCGCGATGGCCTCGATCGGCGACGAGCCGGTGCCCACCTCGGCGGTCGCCGACGAGCTTGGCCGCAAACCCTCCAGCCTGTCGCCGGCCAGGGACGGCCTGATCAAGAAGGGCCTCATCTACAGCTCGGAGCGCGGGCTGATCGCGTTCACCGTCCCGCATTTCGGCAAGTTCCTGCGTTCACAGCCCGCCTGACGGGGTGACGCCGGGGGAGGCGAGGCCGCGAGCCACGAACAGCTGACCTCGAAGGGGTACCACCGTCCGTTCCGTAAATTATTTTTCTGAACGAATATCCAGGACTCTAGAAGATTCGCTATAGCCGTTTAGAAATTCGCAGAGTGCCGGGCGCGGCGGCCGGAATGAGCGTGGCCGGCGTGCGCGGTGCCCGCCGGGCGGCGGGGCGCCCGTGAATCGGCGGCGTGGTGCGCGGCCCTTGCTTAGATCCCGGGATGGTAACTAACCTCCGCGGGGCCAAAGGCGCCAGCGGCCCCACTGGGCGGGGCCAGATGCGCCAGCGGCCCCGCTGCCGCCGCCGCGCCCGGTTCCGCGGTGACTTCGCCGGGCGCCGTCTCCAGCACCGCCGCCCGGATCGGCGGGCGGCGCGCCTGCAGGTAGACGGCGAAGACGGCGCCGGCGGACGGCGGGCCGGGACTTACCGCACGGGGTCACCACGTGGCACTATCTCGGCATAGGAGTCCCCAGGAGGTGGCCCGTGCGCAGCACGATGATGGATATCCCGCTGACAGTCACGTCGATCATGCGGTACGGCACGACGGCGTTCGGCGACAGTGAAGTGGTCACGTCCACGGGGGACGGCGTGCGCCGGCGGCGGTACGCCGAGGCGGGGCTCCGCGCCGCCCGGCTGGCCAGCGCGCTGCGGCGGCTCGGCGTCGACGGGGACCAGCGGATCGGCACGTACATGTGGAACAACGCCGAGCACCTGGAGGCGTACATGGCCGTGCCCAGCATGGGCGCGGTGCTGCACACGCTGAACATCAGGCTCTCCTGCACCGAGGTCGGCTACATCGCCAGCCACGCCGGGGACTACGCGGTCATCGTCGACGCGTCGCTGGTTCCGGCGTTCGCCGAGGTGCTGCCGCACGCGCCGGACATCAGGCACGTCATCGTCACCGGCGCCGCCGGCACGGACGCCAGCGTCCTGGCGGGCCCCGGCCGCGCCGTGCACAGGTACGAGGAGCTGCTGTCGGCGGAGCCCGATTCGTTCGGCTGGCCGCAGATCGACGAGCGCTCGGCCGCGGCCATGTGCTACACCAGCGGCACCACCGGCCGGCCCAAGGGAGTGGCGTACAGCCACCGCTCCACGTACCTCCATTCGATGGGGCCGTGCCTGGGAAATTCGTTTGGTTTTTCCGAACGGGACCGTGTGCTACCCGTAGTGCCCATGTTCCACGCCAACGCGTGGGGGATGCCGTACGCGGCGCTGCTGTGCGGGGCACCCCTCGTCATGACCGACCGGTTCATGCAGCCCGCGGTCGTGACCCGGCTCATCGAGGCCGAGCGGGTGACGATCGGCGCGGGCGTGCCCACCATCTGGCTGGGCGTGCTGGCCCATGTCCGGGAGCACGGCGGCGACCTGTCGTCGCTGCGGGCGCTCGTCGCCGGCGGCTCGGCCGTGCCGCACGCGCTGATGGCCGCCTACGAGGAGGAGTTCGGCGTGCGCCTGGTGCAGGCGTGGGGCATGACGGAAACCTCGCCGCTCGGTTCGGTCGCGCACCCGCCGGCCGGCGTCACGGGTGAGGAGGCGTGGGAGTACCGGGACACGGCGGGGCGGCTGTTCTGCACGATCGAGGGCAGGCTGTCCGGCGACGGCGGCCAGGTGCTGCCCAGCGACGGGAAGACGGTCGGCGAGCTCGAGGTGCGCGGCCCGTGGATCACCGGCTCCTATTACCGCGACGACGACCCGGCGAAGTTCCACGACGGATGGCTGCGCACCGGCGATGTCGGGACCCTCGACCAGGCCGGGTTCATCAGGCTCACCGACAGGGCCAAGGACGTGATCAAGTCCGGCGGCGAATGGATCTCGTCGATGGAGCTGGAGAACCTGCTGATGGCCCACCCGTCCGTCGCCGAGGCGGCGGTCATCGGCGTTCCGGACGAGAAGTGGGGGGAGCGGCCGCTGGCGACGGTGGTGCTGCGCCCTGGCTGCTCCGCGTCCGCCGCGGAGCTGCGGTCGTTCCTCGGCGAGCGCGTGATCCGCTGGCAGCTCCCGGAACGCTGGGCCTTCGTGGACGAGGTGCCGAAGACTTCGGTGGGAAAGTTCCAGAAGACCAGGCTAAGGGAGCTCTACGCGTCCGGTGCCCTGGACGTCACGCTGGTCAAGCCGGAGGCACGCGCGCGCTGACCCCGTGGCTCACGTTCGCTCGCCGGTGTGCCGCGCCGGCGCCCCGGCGGGTGTGCCGCGCCGGCCCCCCGGCGAAGCGCTTTGCCGGAGCGCGGCGTGTACCGGTACGCTGTCTCGCACCGCACCACGTCGTGCGGCTGGAGGCTTCGCCTAGTCCGGTCTATGGCGCCGCACTGCTAATGCGGTTGGGGTTTACCGCCCCTCCGGGGTTCAAATCCCCGAGCCTCCGCCAGCTGAGCTGTGATTCTGAGTGGCCTTTCCGGTGTTCCCTGGCAGGGTGCCGAACCACAGGTCACGCGTGGCGCTGAGCCCGTCGCCGGGCTGTCCGGGCGTCGGCCGGAAGAGCTTCCACGCGTACCCGTACGGATCGACGCACTCGACGTAGCGCTCGCCCCAGGGCGCGTCAAGCGGCCCGGCTGTCAGCTCGCACCCGGCCTCGCCGCAGTAGCGTGCCGCCGCGTCGACGTCGTTGACCTCGATCCCGATGACCACGCCCAGTCCTCTCGGCCCGGCCTGGGTCCGGCGTTCCCGGTCGTCATCCGCGAAGGGCATGCCGGCCAGGGCGTCCACCAGCAGCTGCAGGTCTCCCCGCCGGAGGATCGCCATGACCGGCTCGCCGCCGGGTCCTGGCAGCTCGGCTACCCGGTCAAAGCCGAGACCGGCGTAGAAGCGTGCCGCCGCAACCACGTCACGGACCCGCAGTCCCACGCGGTAGGGAGCCTCGCTCACGTGCCCTCCGTACTCACCGTCCCGCCGGGGGTGACAACATCGCCGGGAACCGCTTAGGCGGCAATGACCTCCGGGAAGCGTAACGCTTACCGCCGGAACCCGCCGCTGGTGCCCGTGACGCGGCCCCGCGCGCGCGGGCCGGCGGGCTACGGCCTGGTGAAACTCTGCCGGAAGGGCGCTGCTCATCCGCCACGTCAGCGACCTGCCGGCACTCCTAGAAATGGCATGACCACGGCGGTGAAGCAGCCCCGGATGCCTGCAACGCACGACTCTGCGATGATGACGGAGGAGCCGCTGGCGGGCCTGCGAGAGGCTATCGCTGCCGCCCGTTCCGAAGCGGGTCGCTTGCTCGCCAGCTTCCGGCATGCGGCCGGATTCAGCCAGGTACAGCTTGCCCGCCGGATCGGTTACAGCGCCACGGTGGTGGCCCACGCCGAACTCGGCCGC
>JAFAZE010000136.1 GCA_019239975.1 Streptosporangiaceae bacterium | reverse complement strand
GACGGCCCATTCACTGTCTCGCGGGCCGGCCAGCAGCGTGCCGTTCAGCAACCGGAGCCGTTCCCGCATGCCGGTCAGCCCGTAGCCGCCAGTGCTGGTGGGGCCCTTGGCTTCGCGCACCGTCCCGTTGACGTGATTGACGACGGTGAGCCGGACGCCGGTGTCATCGTAGTGGAGGCGGACCGCGACCTGCTGGCCCGAGGCGTGCCTGGCGGCGTTGACCAGCGCCTCCTGCGCGGTGCGCAGCAGCGTGAGCGAGGCGTCCGGCGGCAGCGCCCTGATCGTGCCGGAGGTCTCGAAGATGACCGGCACGTGGTAGCGCTGCCGGTGGGTGTCCACCACGCCGGCCAGTTCCTCGCCGAGCGGGAGCGTGTCCACCCGCAGGGCGTGTACCGCGCGCCGGGTCTCGGTCAGGCCGTCCGCGGCCATCCGCTGCGCGGTGGCGAGCGCCTCCACCGCCCGGCCGGTGTCCCGCTGGTCGGTCAGCATCGCCTTGGCCGCCTGGATCTGGATGCCCAGCGCGCCGAGGGAGTGCGCGAGCACGTCGTGGATCTCGCGGGCGATGCGGGCCCGCTCGTCCAGCACGTCGGCGCGGCGCTGCTCGGCCCGCAGCCGCTCGTACTGCTCCAGCAGCGCGGCGGCCTGTTCGGCCTGCACCCGGTAGGACCGCCGGTTCCGGCCGAACGAGAGGCAGGCCACGATCAGCAGCGGATACCCGGCCAGCGTGCCGAGGGAGCTGCCGTTGACCGGGCCGGCGATCCAGATCGGGAGGATGCCGGCCACGGCGACCGCGATGCCGGCCGGCAGGCCGGTGTCGGCGCCGGCCGCCATGGCGGCCACGCCGGCGAAGGCGACCAGGCTCTGGCCGCCGCCCGAGGTCACCGAGGCCACGCCGCCTGCGGTGGCCATCACGCCCAGCGCCACGGGCAGGCCCCAGGCGCGGTAGCGCGGGAACTCGCCGGCGAGCAGGCACGCCAGCAGGGCCACCCCGACCACCGTGAAACCGGCGATCTGGATGGCCCTCTGGGCCGGCGAGTGCGGCGGGTTGATCAGGGCGAGGATCCCGACCAGCACGAACCCGGTGAACCGGATCAGCCAGAAGACCCTGATCGTCATGGGTTCAGTATCGCGCCGACCGGTCATGGCCCGCGGCGCTGAACGCTCCGGACAGGAACGTGCTGCCGTCCTTCTCCTGGGCGAACGGGATGCCGGCCAGCATGGCACGGGACGCGATGACGGCGAGGATTTCCAGCCGGGACACGGTACACGCTCCTTAACAGTCCGCTGAACGACTGGTTCCGACGCTACGGACGAAGCCGGTACCACCGCGCCGGCCCGCGGTACCAGTTCGGGGTTGAGAACCACCGGGCCGCTTCTGGTACCGGGGGCCAAACCGTGCTCCGACGCCCCGGCGGGGGTGCTCCGGCGATGGTGGTGACATCCCCCGACACGAGAAGGAGCAAGGCGATGTCTCCCCTTACCGACGCGATGCTCATCAACGGCGCGGTCCTGATCGCGGTGCTGGAGGGCGACCTCGGCCCGCACCGCAAGATCGGCCCGGCGCGGGTCCTGCGGCCCCTGGTCGCGATCGCCGCGGTCGTCCCGCTGTTCCTGGACCGGCCGGTCACCCACGGCAACGGCCTGCTGACCGAGCTGGGCGGCATCGCGGCCGGCCTGCTGTGCGGCCTGGTCATCACCACGATGATGCGGGTCTACCGCAGCCCGGAGACCGGCAAGCCGGTCAGTGCGGCAGGCTTTCCGTACGCGATCGCGTGGACGGTCATCGTGGGCGCCCGCGCGGCGTTCTCCTATGGCGCCTCGAACTGGTTCCCGGTCCAGCTGGCCCAGTGGTGCGCCGCCCACCAGGTCACCGGCGCGGCGATCACCGACGGCCTGATCTTCATGGCGATCACGATGGTGCTGGTCCGGACGCTGGGGCTGTACGCCCGTGCCGCCCGGCTTCCGGCCGCGCCGGCCCGGTCCGCGGTCGCCGCCGCCTGATGCACAGACCGGAACGTCTCCGGCCCTGGCGGGCCGGTGCCCGGCGCTCACCAGCCGTCCCGGGCGCCGGGCAGGCCCAGCACCCCGGCTTGCCGCATCCTCTCGATCACCGGTCCCCGGCAGGCGTGCGCGGCGGCGCCGTCGAGCCAGTCCCGCCACACCGGGTAGCGGCCGCGGTCGAAGCCGCGGAACGCCTGCTCGAAGCTGTCATGCACCGACCGCAGCGTCCGGTCCCGTTCCGCGGCGGTTTCCGGGCACCGCTGGTAGACCGCGGTCCAGGCCAGCCGGTCCCGGCCGCCGAAGCTCGCGTGCCAGGTGTGCAGGTCGAAGGCGATCACGTCGCCCGGCACGGTGTCCGCGACGTAACCGGGAAGGCTCGCCCGGCAGGCGCCGGTGCCGACGCCGGCGCCGGTGCGGACGGGCGGCTGGCGGCGTTCGCGGGTGGCCAGCCGGGCGTGCGTCTGCGGATGGTGCGAGCCGGGCACCAGCCGCAGCGCCCCGTTAGCGGCGGCGAGCTCGTCGAAGTAAGCGGCGAACTTCACTCCGCGCACGCCGGTACCGTCGTCGGTGTGCCAGCCGGCCTCGAAGAAGTACAGGACACCTTCGGGGCACTCGGGAATGACCGGGCCGCCGAGCAACTGCTGCGCGGCGTCGATGAAGCGCGGGTCGTCGCAGACCAGCGACCCGCTGACCGGGGTGAGCCGGGAAGCCATCGGCAGGTAGTGGCCGCTGATCCCGTCGATGACCCGCTCGTCGTAGGTCGCGGCGTAGGCGTCGCGGATCGCCGCGTCCACCTCGGCGCGAAGCGCGGCGACGCGGTCGGCGAGAAAGCCGCGGAGCACGACGAAGCCGAACGTGGTGAAATGGCCGGCCTGAGCGGCGGTGAGCATAAGGGTTCCTCCTCCAGAACGGTTACCGGGACGGTTTCGGGATGACTGTCCCGGCCGGAGGAGCCCGGCCGCGCACCGTCGCACACGGGACACGGCGAACGGCGCAAGGTCAGCACATTCAAGCGAGGCGCATGCCGACAGGATACCCGGGACGGACGAACCCGCCTGGCTCCGCGCGCCGTACGCCAGCTTCCGCTCCCGCCCCGCCGCCGTCTTGATTGTTACCGAACGGGCGGTGGCATCACCCCGCACGGACATGACTGTCGCGGCGGCGAGGACGCCGGTACCCTCGTCGCCGAACGCCCCTGTGCCGCAAAAACCAGTTCTGGAGCCGGAGCCGGCGGGGTGATGATGAGACGGTGAGTGAAGGCGCAGCCGCCGGCGACCAGGGCACGGTCGCGCTGGTGTACCTGTGCATGGAGGTCGCCGGCTGTCCCACGGTGTGCCGCCACTGCTGGGCGCAGGGAACTGGGTACGGGATGATGCCGCTGGCCGATGTCGAGTGGGTGCTGGACGGCGCGCACCGCTTCTGTGACGGCCGCGGCCTGGGCTTTGACGCCTACCCGATGCATGAGCTGGCCGCCCACCCGGACGCGGCCCGGCTGTTCGGGCTGTTCAACTCCCACAGCGCCTCCGCGGCCGGGGCGGCCGGGCAGGGGTGCGCGGGGACGATGTTCGAGCCGTGGCCCACCACCGGGGTGCCGCTGGCGGTCCGCGGGGACTGGCGCGGCGTGCTGGATGCCGCCGCGGCCACCGGCACGGTCAACCTCTGGGTCGCCTTCCACGGCACCGGCGAGGTCCATGACCGGCAGGTGAACCGCCGCGGCGCTTTCGCCGAGACCTGCCTGGCCATCGAGCGCGCGCATGCGATGGGACTATCGGCCGGCTGCAACATCTTCCTTACCACCGAGAGCCTGCCTCAGCTCGGCGAACTGACCGCCACCGTGCGGGGACTGGTTGACGCGGGCAAGTCCTTCGAGACCGCGGGCTACCTCCCGACCCCCCGGTCCCGGCGGAACGAACGGCTCCGCCCCACCCTCCCGCAGCTGCAGCCGGTCAGCGGCCGTATCGCCGATATGACGGCTTTCCCTGACCGGTGGGCCGGCCTGGAAACCCGCACCGAGGCCGCCTACGTGCGGCAGGCCCTGGCCGGCGACTGGCCGGACATCCCGGACCCCGCCCCCGGCGAGCTCGCCCTGATATGCCGTCCCAACCTCGACGTCCACTCCGGCCTGGCCGGCCTGTACCGGACCCGGCACGGCAACCTGCGCACCGACGGCATCGCCACGGTGCTCGGCCGCGCCCTGGCCCGCGGCCGCGAGCCCGACGACGTCCTGTGGTTCGGCGCGCGCCCGCATCCCGGGCCCGCCGAGCTGGCCGCCTGCTACGGCGACGCCACCGGCCTGGGAGTCCACCCGGGGCCGCAGTCGGCGCGTTACCTGTGGCTCGACCGTCTCCAGGACCAGGAGGGCCTGCTGCCCCGGTGAGCGCGTTGCGTCCGGCTCTTGGGCCTTCTGCGCGGGCGCCGAGGCGGGCGAGTTTCGCCTCGGCATTGCTCCAGTTCGCCGCCGAAGCGATCACGCGAAGCCGTCAGCGTGCAGCGCGTGGAAGTGACTGATGAGAGCCGCGGCGGACCCCAGGGTGCAACATCCGGCAGCAATGCCGATCAACGCGAGCGCCGCCAGGGCATAGTAACCATAGACAAGTGCCTTCCCACTTGTCCACCCTGCCCCCAGGATCACGATAACGCCGATGATGGCCAGCGGAAGCAGGAGGTAGACGCCCACAGGATGGTGACGCACAGCCGATGCCGACAGGTTGAACCCGATGACGGCGCCAGCGAGGGAGACGAAGGCCCCGATCGCGCCGGTAACGATCCAGCTGCGCACGGCCAGATAGAGTTCCTCGTATTCAAAGCCGGTTGGATCGGTAATGCTTGTGGCGCGGGTGTGCACGGCCGGTGCGAAGCTGGTGATTTTCGCCGAACCTGAGCGCCTGGCGCCGACCTGGCGGCTCGACCTGTACTGCAGGACGGCTACGACCGTTCCGATAACGCCGGCAAGCGTGCCCACAACGCTACACATAAGCCCCAGCGCGTCGGGGAAGGACATAGCGTCATTATTCGCCTTGGCTCAATGACGAACCAGTAGCAGAGCCGTCGGGACCCCAGACCCGGAGAGCCTTCGGCTACCGTGACCGGACAACCGGCCAGGGCCAGATCAAGGACAAGCGGCGCCTAGCAGCGATTCCGCGAAAGAAGTGTCATTTTCCGAGGTTTGGCTTCCCGGCGCCGTTCGGGCTTCGTACATGACAGGCCTCTTTCCCCGCAGTCGGCTGACGAGGTAGCCGGCTAGATCACGCCGCGCGCCGTGCGCCTTTTCGGCGTCACGCCAATGCTCAGCGATCCGCGCCGCCGCACCGGCCGGATCGCACGCGAGCAGCTCCTTGACCGCCGCGAGCGGCAACTGCAACTGGCGCAGCATCACGACAAGGCGCGCCTCCTCCAGCTGGGCTGTGCCGTAGTAGCGATAGCCAGACGCCTGACCGGCGCGTGCGGGCACCAGCACCCCGCGTTCGTCGTAGAGGCGCAGCGCCTTCAGTGACAGGGCGGGACCGCCGCGCGAACTCTCCGGTACCGATCTCTTCCACGCTGACTCCCTCGTCGCCGGGCCGGTCCGGCCCGGCAAGATGAGCGTGCGGGCTCCCCCAAAGGTGAGAGTCAAGGCGGCCGGCCGCCACCCATCCCCCGGTGGCGAAGATCGTCCGGCTGACCCGCCAGGTCAGCCGGCGTGGCCGCGGTTCACTGCGCGGCAAGCTGGTCCTCGCCGCGGACTGGGACTCCGCCGAGGTGAATGACGCCATCGCGCGCGACTTCGGCGCGATGCCGTGAGCCTGTTGCTGGATACCCATGTGGTGCCGTGGTGGCTCACCGATGACCCCCACGCTCGCTGGCGACGTCAAGGAGCGGCTTGATCACGAGCCGGACATCTACGTCAGTGCCGCCACGATCTGGGAAGTCGCCATCAAGCCTGCCAGAAGTACGACGTTGATGTCCTCGAGGTCTTACAGCAGCACGGCCGTCCGGCCGCGGCGATCGTCGATGTGCTCAGCTGCCGGCCCACGCCCACGCCGCTCCTGCCGGACAGGCCCTGATGCGAACGCTTTGTCAGACATTCCGTTAGACTGTCCGACATGAGGGAGAAGGCGTCTGACAACACGCTCACCATCCGTGATCTCCAGCGGAACGCGGCGGATGTGATGACACGCGTTGAGCATGGGACGAGCTACATCATCACCCGGCACGGCCGGACGGTGGGGCGGCTGCTGCCGCCGGAACCTGGCGATGAGGCGATCAACCAGGCGATCGCGGATGGGATACTCGATGCCGGGGATCTTGCGCATGCCCGCAGCGCCGCCCAGGTTGCCCGCATAACGCCGGAGCCCACGACGGATCCAGGCGCTCGGCCTGCGAGTGACGCTCTCGCCGAGCTCCGGGCTGACGAGCGCTTATGGAGGCGCTTTACCTGGATACGTCGGCTGCCGTCAAGCTCTTCAAGCAAGAGCCCGAATCGGCTGCCCTGGATCAATGGCTGGCGGGCCGGGGATCTGCCCTTGTGCTCACGTCCGACCTGACCCGTTGCGAACTTCGCCGGGCGCTGGAAGCCGCCGGGGCAGGCCCGGGTTCCCGGCGGGAAGCGGAGGAATGGCTGGCGGACTGCGCTCTCATCCGGCTGTCACGTGAGCTTTGCGATCGCGCTGGAACGCTGGCGCCGGGTGTCCGGCTCAGGTCGCTGGACGCGCTGCATACGGCGGCAGCGCTGAGCCTCGGCCGGGCGCTGGCCGCCTTCGTTGCCTACGATCAGCGGCTGGTCGACGCCGCCAAGCAAGCCGGCCTTCCGGTGTCCAGCCCGGCCTGACCCAGCGACCGCACCGATAGCTTGCCAGAGAATGCGCCGTTCAGCCCCGCCATAAGCGTGGAGCCACCGGATTGGTCCAGCGGACCTCGCTGAACCGTGCGAAGTCAGTGTCGTTAGAGCAAACTTCCAGCCCGTGCTCGATAGCGAGGGCTGCCAGATGTGCATCGCTGACGATGTTGCCTCGTAGCTGATACCTGGTGATCAGGTCGGTCAGAATGCGCGAATGACCGGGTCCCTCACGCGGTATCCAGGACACCTCGGGTTCCAGCCAGTCCGCGACGAAGCCTGTGGCCTGCTCGGGGGTCAGGGGGTTCGCAGAGGCTCCTTCGTGGGTGCTGATCCGGACGAACGCGATCAGCGATTGCCACGGGAAGCCTACCCGCCTCGCGCCGTTGAGCTGGCCGGTCAGCCAGTCGCTGGCTTGCCGGTGGAATGGGCTTGTCTCGTCGACCGCGTAGAGCAGGATGTTCGCGTCAACAAGCACTACCTGACCTCGGGTCCGTCAAGTCGCTCCAGCGCGCCGGCCACGCTGCTGACGTCGACCCGGAGGCCGAGGTTCGCCGTCCGTTGCCGGAAGGTCCTGCGCCGGGCCGGAGCGGCGAGCCCGGCCCGGATCAGCTCGTTGACCGCCTCGCTCAGGCCGATGTGCCGCTCCTCGCGGAGTCGCTGGACGGCGGCGGCGACATCGTCGTCCAAGGTGAGGGTGGTGCGCATACTCAGAGGGTAACATCGAGATGCTCGGCTTAGAACATCATGATGCGCAGGCTTGTGGTGTCGGTACCCGGATCCCGTGCCTGGTCAGTTCCTGTCGCGCCCCGCGCCGATGACCGTCTTGCGCGGCCTGCGCCTAGTGGCCAGCGTCACGGCCAGCCACTTCAGCGCGGCATGATCGGGCGGAGTCTGGCACCATTCCCTGGCCTGGGCGGCATGCCCGCCGGCGTGCACACCCTCCGTTGCGAACAGCCTGCCCGGCTCGTCCGGGTCGCTGCCGGACAGCAGCGCCGCGATGTCCGCCATCCCCGTCACCTCCTCGGCTCACATCCACGATATAACGCGATGAGGCGCCCCGGCCACCGGCCGGGGAAGAATCACATATCAGCACAACCAGATGAAGTCGTTCGCGGGAATCGGGCTCTGCTCGTTTCTCGGTATGGTCACAGCCGGATGTGGCGTGGTCCCGCGACCACTGGGGATGCGCCGCGCCAGTGTGGCCGGGAATGCCCCGGTTCGCCGTATTCCGGGGACCGTCCGCATATCCAGGCGCGCCGCCCAGCATCCAGAGCCGGACAAAACGGGCAGTCGTCATGATCGTGGAAACGGCGGGTCAAATACGACACCTGCGTTTCCGCGATCATGGCACGTGGTGCTGATGTGACGCAAGGGGTCGCCGCAGGCCGTTACCGGCTCACCCGCCGAGCCGGCCGGACCGTCCGCTGCTGTGGGCATCCCTGGTGACCACCGCCGCCGGGTTCCTGCTCTTTCAAGCCCGCAGGCCCGGGGCGCCGGTCACCCAGTGCCACATCCCAATCCGTACCGGCACTCCCGGTGAGGCGTGCGTCAGCGGCTCGCCGGCCGGCGCCGGCAGTCCCGCGCGCTGTAGCAGATCCTGGTCCAGGCGGATCGCTTCCGCGTGACGCAGCGGCCACGGCGGATGTTCCGCCTCGGCGGCCGCCAGTCTGCCCGCGATCACCGTGAACAGCCGGTAGCGAGCGGTCAGGAAGCCGGCGAGTTCGTCGCCATCGGCCTCAGCCAGCGGAGGCCCCAGCTTCACCTCGGCATCACATCGGGCACCTCCGGCCGGCCACCGGCGGCGGCAGCGGTAACCGATCCGGTCACCGGCCACCCGCACGTCGATGCCGGACCAGAAGTAGGGCAGCCGGTAGCCGGCCCGGGCGGCGGCAACGGCTGGCAGGCGCGCCGCGTCCAGCGAGAGGAACCAGATCCCCCGGCGGCCGTGGCCGTCGCGCGCATACGTCCGGACGTTGATCTCCCCGAACCTCGACAGCCACGGCAACGCCGGCAGCGCCGGCGGCCGCACCCGCTCCATCAGGAACGGGGTCAGCCCGACCCAGGCCGCCCCGCCGAACGTCTCGGCGGTAAGCCCGGGTGGCAGCAGCCGCTGTACGGCCGCGGGCGGGTAACGCCAGTGCAGGAACGTGATCGAGTTCCAGTGGTGGTACATCACCGGCCGCGCCACACGCGGCGGCGGATCGCTGACCCGCACCTTCACGCCATCGCCGGCCAGCCGCCACGGCTGGAGGCGGCGGTGTCCGGGCGGGCGGCGAGTTCTCCGATGTCACCCGCGGGCGGACCTGTCTTCATCCCTCGCTCCGTCCTCGCCGTGCCCATGGCCGACGAAACCCGAACAACGGGCGGAACCGGCACAACGGTCTGTCCTGGACGGGAGTGTCCTACCCGGGAGCACGCGGATAACCGCTCAAGGCCCGGTCCGGCCCCCGGGGGACGGCCGGCAGGCCGAAGGACCGCCGCAGGCCGCCCTCGGGCGGGGATCAGCCGGCGAGGGTCCTTCACGTCTTGACAGAACCCGTTGAATTGTGTTGTATCCGGGGCGGAGCGGAGTGAGCTCGTTCGGGAGGACAGGCAGGATGACACGCTGCGGCAGACTCCTGGTGGCGGCCGGCATGGCGCCGGCCCTGGTACTCACGCCGGCCCTGGCGCTCACGCCCGCCCTGGCCGGGGCGGGGCACGCGGGAGCCCGGCAGGCGCGGTCCGCGGAGGCCGGGCCGGCGGCCGCGCGGCCCTGGATGAACCGGGCACAGAGCCCGGAGCGCCGCGCCGAGGAACTCGTCGCGCACATGACGCTGGCCGAGAAGATCACCGAACTGCACGGAATCCAGGACGCACAGCACAGGCGCTACGTTCCCGGCATTCCCAGGCTCCGCATCCCGCCGCTGGTCATCACGAACGGCCCGGCGGGCGTCGGCCCGGGCGACGATCCGCAGCAGCAGCCCGCCACCGCGCTGCCCGCCCCGATCAGCCTGGCCGCTTCGTTCGACACCCGGCTGGCCCGCGAGTACGGCGTGATCACCGGCAGCGAGGCCCGCGACCTGGCCAACAGCCTGGTCGAGGGGCCCGACGTGAACATCGCGCGGGTGCCGGAGAACGGGCGCACGTTCGAGGGGTACGGCGAGGACCCCTACCTGTCCGGGCAGATCGGCGCGGCCGACATCGAGGGCATCCAGAGCCGGCGGATCATCGCCGAGGTCAAGCACTACGACGCGAACAACCAGGAAACCAACCGGTTCACGGTCAACGAGATCATCGGCGACCGCACGCTGCACGAGATCTACCTCAGCCAGTTCGAGGCGATCATCGCCAAGGCCCGGCCGGGCGCGGTGATGTGCGCGTATCCGAAGGTCAACGGCACCTACAACTGTGAGAACGACTACCTGCTCGCTACGGTGCTGCGCGGCCAGTGGGGCTACAAGGGGTTCGTCCAGTCGGACTTCGGCGCGGCGCACAGCACGGCCGGCTCGGCGCAGGCGGGAATGGACCTGGAGATGCCGGCCGGCGTGTACTACGCCGGCGCGATGCAGCAGGCCGTGCAGGACGGTCAGGTCCCCATCGCCACCGTCAACAAGCTGCTGATCCGCCGGTTCACCGTGATGATCCGGTTCGGCCTGTTCGACCGCCCGCTCACCACCTCGCCCATCCCGGCCGCCCCCGACGGAGCCTTCGCCCGCGCCGCCGCCGGGGAAGGCACCGTGCTGCTCAAGAACGACGGGAGCCAGCTCCCGCTGAACGCCGCGGCGCTGCGCTCGATCGCGGTGATCGGCCCGTACGCCGGGGCCGCCAAGACGGGCGGCGGCGGAAGCTCGCACGTGGACCCCCTCTACACCGTCAGCCCGGTCGCGGGAATCCAGAACCGCGTGGGCCCGCAGACGACCGTGTCCTACAACGATGGCAGCGACCCCGCGGCCGCGGCGGCGCTGGCGAAGACCAGCGACGTGGCGATCGTCATGGTCGGCGACAGTGAGACCGAGGGACGCGACCGCGGCACCCTCGCGCTGCCCGGTGACCAGGATCAGCTTGTCGAGGCGGTCGCCGCCGCCAACCCGCACACGATCGTTGTGGTCAAGAGCGGCGGTCCCGTCCTGATGCCGTGGGCGAGCCAGGTACCCGCGATCGCCGAAGCCTGGTACCCGGGCGAGGAGGACGGGAACGCGGTCGCGGCGGTGCTGTTCGGCGACGTCAACCCGTCGGGCAAGCTCCCGGTCACGTTCCCGGTCAGCGACAGCCAGGTGCCCGCGTCCACGCCGCAGCAGTGGCCGGGAGTCAACGGCACGGCCGTCTACTCCGAGGGACTCGATGTCGGCTACAGGTGGTATGAGTCCCAGAACCTCACCCCGCTCTTCCCGTTCGGGTACGGCCTGTCGTACACCACGTTCTCGGTGAGCCGCCTGGCGGTGTCGGGCCGCGGCCGGCACGTGATCGTCACGGCGGACGTCACGAACACCGGGACGCGCGCGGGCGCCGAGGTCGCGCAGGTCTATGTGGCCGATCCGGCGGCCGCCGGCGAGCCGCCCGAGCAGCTCCGCGGCTTCGCGAGGGTCACGCTGCGCCCCGGGGAGACGAAGCCCGTCATGATCGCGCTCGATCCGCATACGTTCCAGATCTGGGACAGCACCGCGCAGCGCTGGACGACCGCAGCCGGGCAGTACACGATCTCGCTGGGCGACTCGTCCGCGAACCTCCCGCTGCACGCCACCGTCACCGTGCGCGCGGCACCCTGAGAGCCGCGGGCCGCCCGGCGTCACGGTCACCGGGATCGGCGCCGCGCCGGCTGACGTGGCGTCCCCGGCTTCCGGCCTGACTTCGGTTTCCGGCTCAGAATTTTACTGAACGGGGCGTGGTTTCCGTTCAGCCCGGCCGGGTTCCCGGGGCGATGGTGAACGTCGCCTCCCGGGACCCCGGCCGGCGCTTGATCTTGATTCACTCCAGAATCTGAGCCACACTAGAGAGCGTGCCGACGATTTCGGACTTCGAGCGCATGTTGCGCGCGGCTTCGCTGCGTGTGACCGGCTCTCGGGTGGCGGTGCTGACCGCCGTGCACAATCATCCGCACGCCGACACGGAGGCGATCCTCGGTGCCGTGCGTGAGGATCTCGGCGTGGTGGTGTCCGTCCAGGCTGCCTACGACGTGCTGCGAGTGCTGACTGACGCGGGTCTGGTGCGGCGCATCCAGCCGATGGGCTCCGTCGCGCGGTACGAGGCGCGGGTGGGGGACAACCACCACCACGTCGTGTGCCGGTCGTGTGGTGCGATCGCCGATGTCGACTGCGCGGTCGGCTACACCCCGTGCCTGACGGCCGCCGACGACGCGGGCTACGAGATCGACGAAGCCGAGGTCATCTACTGGGGCCTATGTTCCGAGTGTGCCGCGGAAACGTCGGTCTCGCCCGGCGGGTGACCGCAGCCACGCGGCTCGGCGCAACAGCAGCACAACCTTGGTTCACAAGTATCAAGCTCACGAGCTAACAGCCATCACAGCGATACAGCGATACAGCGAGGAGGACTGACGTGTCTGACCGCGGCAGCGAAAGCGAGAACCCAGTAATCCCCTCCCCGGCTCCCGAGCCGCACCGGCCCATGACGAACCAGGACTGGTGGCCGAATCAGCCAAACCTGCAGGTTCTTCGCCAGCACTCGGCCAAGGCCACTCCGATGGGCGGGGATTTCAGCTACGCAGAAGAGTTCAAGACCCTCGACGTCGAGGCACTGAAGCGGGACATCTTCGAGGTGATGACGACGTCGCAGGACTGGTGGCCGGCCGACTACGGTCACTACGGGCCGCTGTTCATCCGGATGAGCTGGCATGCCGCCGGAACGTACCGTATCCACGACGGCCGGGGCGGCGGCGGCCAGGGCGCCCAGCGCTTCGCTCCGCTGAACAGCTGGCCGGACAACGCGAGCCTGGACAAGGCGCGCCGGCTGCTCTGGCCCATCAAGCAGAAGTACGGCCGGAAGATCTCCTGGGCCGATCTGATCATCTTCGCCGGCAACTGCGCCTATGAATCGATGGGGTTCTCCACGTTCGGCTTCGGCTTCGGGCGCGAGGACGTCTGGGAGCCCGAGGAGATCTTCTGGGGTCCGGAGGACACCTGGCTCGGCGACGAGCGCTACAGCGGCGACCGGGAACTGTCCGAGCCCCTGGCCAACGTGCAGATGGGCCTGATCTACGTGAACCCGGAGGGGCCCAACGGCAACCCTGACCCGCTGGCGGCCGCCCGGGACATCCGGGAGACCTTCCGCCGCATGGCGATGAACGACGAGGAGACGCTCGCGCTCATCGTCGGCGGCCACACGGTCGGCAAGACGCACGGCGCGGCCGGTGCCAAGTACATCGGGCCGGAGCCCGAGGCTGCCCCCATCGAGCAGCAGGGCCTCGGCTGGAAGAACACCTATGGCACCGGCAGCGGTCCCCACACGGTCACCAGCGGGCTGGAGGGCGCGTGGACCAGCGAGCCGACGAGGTGGGACAACGGGTACCTGGACAACCTGTTCAATTACGACTGGGAGCTGACGAAGAGCCCCGCCGGCGCCTGGCAGTGGACGCCGAAGAATCCCGAGGCGCAGGGCACCGTGCCCGATGCGCACGACTCATCCAGGCGGCATGCGCCGATGATGCTGACGACGGACATCGCGCTGAAGGTGGACCCGGTCTACGGGCCGATCGCCAAGCGTTTCCGCGAAAACCCCGATGAGCTGGCCGACGCGTTCGCCAGGGCGTGGTACAAGCTGCTGCACCGCGACATGGGACCGGTTTCGCGCTACCTCGGCCCGTGGGTTCCGGAGCCGCAGCTATGGCAGGACCCGGTGCCCAAGGTCGATCACGAGCTGATCGGGGACCAGGACATCGCCGCCCTCAAGGGCAAGATCCTCGCATCGGGACTGTCCGTCTCCCAGCTGGTCAGCACCGCCTGGGCGTCGGCGGCGAGTTTCCGCGGCACCGACAAGCGCGGCGGGGCCAACGGGGCGCGGATCCGCCTTGCGCCGCAGCGGAACTGGGAGGTCAACAGCCCGGCCGAGCTGGCCAGGGTGCTGCAGGCCCTCGAGCAGATCCAGCAGGATTTCAACGGCTCACAGTCCGGCGGGAAAAAGGTCTCGCTCGCCGACCTGATCGTCCTGGGCGGCTGCGCGGCCGTCGAGCAGGCGGCGAAGAACGCCGGGCACGACATCACGGTCCCGTTCACGCCGGGGCGCGCGGACGCCTCGCAGGAGCAGACCGACGTGGAGTCGTTCGCCGTTCTGGAGCCGAGGGCGGACGGGTTCCGCAACTACCTCCGGGCCGGGCAGAAGCTGCCGCCGGAGACCCTGCTGGTGGACCGGGCCAACCTGCTCACGCTGACCGCTCAGGAGATGACGGTCCTGGTCGGCGGCATGCGGGCGCTGAACGCCAACGTCGGCCAGTCCCGGCACGGCGTCTTCACCGGCCGGCCCGGGGCGCTGACGAACGACTTCTTCGTGAACCTGCTCGACATGGGCACGGAGTGGAAGACATCGGCCTCGGCTGAGAACGTGTACGAGGGCCGGGACCGCGCCACGGGCGAGGTCAGGTGGACCGCCACCGCCGTCGATCTCGTCTTCGGTTCGAGCTCCCAGCTCCGGGCCATCTCCGAGGTCTACGCGTGCGCCGACTCGAAGGAGAAGTTCGTGCGTGACTTCGCGGCCGCGTGGGACAAGGTCATGAACCTCGACCGGTTCGACCTGACCTGACCTGACCGCTTGTCCAGGCCGGCCGCCGGCCGGCCTGGACATCCCCGGCCGGACCCCTTGTCAGGCAGGGCGGCCCGCCTGGCGCCCGGGACCCGCCGCCGGCCCGGGGGTTTTTGGGTGCGATCCGCGCTGCCATCACAGCACGGATCGCACCCAAAACCGGCCAGCCACGCGGCGATGAGCGGATCGCGGTTTGCCGGTCGTGGCGCGAGGTAGGCGGCTGTCGTGCGGCAGCCACAACGACGAGACGGACCGGCGGTGAAGACATGGTGACTCCCCGGCACTCAGTCCCGGTCGGGGGCCTGACCGTGCACGCCTTCGACGTCCCTACCGACGGCCCGGACGGCCAGGAGCAGGACGGCACGCTGACGTGGTCTTCGACGACCATCGTGCTGGTCGAGGCGCACGGCGCGGGCGAAACCGGCATCGGCTACACCTACGGCGACGTGTCCGCGGCCACGCTGGTGTCGTCCAAGCTGGCCTCGGTGGTGACCGGCATGGACGCGCTGGCGCCGGCGGCCGCGTGGCGGCCGATGTTCGCCCAGCTCCGCAACGCGGGCCAGCCCGGCATCGGCGCGATGGCGGTCTCCGCGGTGGACATCGCGCTGTGGGACCTGAAGGCGCGGCTGCTCGGGCTGCCGCTGTACCGCGCGGTCCCGGCGTTCCGCGACCATGTGCCCGTCTACGGCAGCGGAGGGTTCACCAACTACCCGCTGTCCCGGCTCGTGTCCCAGGTCTCGGGATGGGCCTCGGAGGCCATACCGCGGATGAAGATCAAGACTTCCCGCGATCCCTCCGCTGACCCGCAGCGGCTGTCGGCGGTGCGGAAGGAGGCGGGGGAGGGCACCGAGCTGTTCACCGACGCCAACGGGGCGCTGAGCCGGAAGGCGGCGGTGTACTGGGCGAACCGGTTCCACGAGGAATGGGGGGTGCGCTGGTTCGAGGAGCCGGTCAGCTCGCTCGACGTCGAGGGACTGCGGCTGGTGCGCGACCAGGGCCCGGCCGGGCTGGATGTCGCGGCCGGGGAATACGGGTTCCTGGTGCCGGACTTCACCGCGCTGCTCGGCGCGGTCGACTGCCTGCAGGCCGACGTCACCCGGTGCGGCGGCATCACCGGGCTGCTTCAGGTCGGCGGGCTGACCGAGGCGCAGCAGATCGACCTTTCCGCACACTGCGCGCCCGCGGTGAGCGCGCACGCGTTCTGCGGCGTGCCGCGGCTGCGGCACCTGGAGTACTTCCACGACCACGTCCGGCTCGAGGGCATGGCCTTCGACGGGGTGCTGTCTCCGTCGGGCGGCTCGTTGCGCCCGGACCCGTCGCGGCCGGGCCTCGGCCTGGCGGTGAAGTGGGCGGATCTGGAGGAGTACCGCGTTTACGGCTCACGCAGGAGGTCGGCATGACCAGCGTTCGCGCGGGCCGGGCGTCCCGAAACAGCCCGCGCCCGGCCCGCGAATGAGCCGTACCGACGGATGCCCACCCCTGGCCGCGAACTCCGCGGCCATCGTGCACAACACCAGGCCTGGCTACAGCTCACGCCGCTCGAAGCTGGTCAGGCCGAGCACCAGGACGAGCACGAGCCAGATGGCCGCCCAGGTCAGGTACGGCCACGACGGCGCCGAGAGGGACATGAACGGGTTGCCCCGCACCCCGGGCGTCTCGGCGAGTTGCTGGGTGATGAACCACGACGGCTCGAGGTAGTAGACGGCGGCGTGCCACAGCCCGTCGGTCGGCAGCAGGTACTGGCTCACGTGGCCCGCGGTGCGCAAGGCGTGGACGTTGAAGGTCTCGCCCAGGAGCCCGACGACGCCGCCGAGCCAGGCGACGCCGAACAGGGCCACGCCGATCACGCCGGCGGCGAGCGCGGAGAGCCGGGTGCTGAGCAGCAGCACCAGGGTCAGCAGGGCGACCCCCTCGGCGAACACGAACGCGGCCGCGGCAGCGGGATCAGGCGCGACATAGCCGCTGGCCCAGTACACGACCGCGACCTGCAGGCCGGACACGATAGCCGTGTAGGCGGCGAGCAGTCCGGCCAGCCCCAGCCACTTGCCGAACAGCACCTCACCGCGCCGGACGGGCCGGGCGGCCACGGTCTGCAGGACGCCGGAATCGATCTCGCTGGAGATCGCCGGGGAGGCGATGGCCGACGCGCTGAGCGCGACCACGAAGCTGAACATGAACATGAACAGGATGACCGCCTCGGGCATGGCCACGTGGGACTCGCCCGAGGTGAACCCGACGTTGTGGCTGAGCCGGTAGAAGCCCCAGCCGCTCAGCGTGACGAGCACCACGGAGATGAGCGCGAACGCGGCCACGAGCCTGCGCCGGACGGCCTCCCGGACGGTGAGCAAGGCGATCGTCCAGACGGCGCTCATTTCTCCTCCAGCAGCTCGAGGAAGCGCTCTTCGAGGGTCTGCTGCTCCGGTATGACCGCCTCGACCTGCCCGCCGAGGGAGACGATGGAGCCGACCAGGTCCGGAACCCGCCCGGCCGCCATGTCCTCGACCAGCAGCCAGTCCCCGTCCGGCGTCCACCTGCCGAACCCGGCCAGCCGCTCCCACCAGCCGTCGGCCAGGCCGCCGACCCGCAGCCGGACGCTGGGCCGGGCGGCCTTCAGCTCGGCGAGCGAGCCGGTCGCGACCGACCGGCCCCGGCTGATGATCGCCACCCGGTCGCAGACGTGCTCGGCTTCCGCCAGCAGATGGGTGTTGAGGAAGACCGTGGTGCCGCGGTCACGCAGCGCGCGGATGATCGTCCGCACGTCGTGGCGCCCGACCGGGTCCAGGGCGCTGGTCGGCTCGTCGAGCACGACGAGCTCGGGCTCGCCGAGCAGCGCCACCCCCAGGCCCAGCCGCTGCTGCATGCCCTTGGAGAACGTGCCGACCCGGTCGTCGCCCCGGCCGGACAGGCCGACGATCCGCAGCGCGTCGTCCACCGCGCCGGCCCAGCGCGGACGGGGCAGCCGCCGTAGGCGGCAGTGCAGAACCAGCACCTCGCGCGCGGTCAGCCAGCTCTGGTAGCGGAACAGCTCGGGCAGGTAGCCGATCCGCCGCCGGGTCTGCAGGTCGCCGGCGGGCGCGCCCAGCACCATGGCCTCGCCGCCGCTCGGCCGGACCAGGCCGAGCAGCAGCTTGACGGCGGTGGTCTTGCCAGCGCCGTTCGGCCCGAGGAAGCCGAAGACCTCGCCGCGCTCGACGCTCATCGACAGGCCGTCGAGCGCGACCGTGCGCCGGTAGCGCTTGCGCAGCTCGATGGCGTGGATGGCCGGCGACCCCGGCGCCTGTGCGCGGGCGCCGGGGTCATCCGTCACGCGGCCGGGAACGGCTCCGTCCGCCGCGTGGCCCGGGGACGCCGTGAGACCCCGCCCCTCCGGGCCGGCCTCAGCCGACCTGGCGGGCGACATCGACGACGTCCTTCGGGTCCAGCAGCCCGGCGACGCCGTGCACGACGCCGTCCCGGCTCTCCCAGATCACCCCTGAAGCGACCCCGGCGGGCTCGGTGAGCAGCACGGCGGACGTCCCGCCAATGGTCAGCTGCCGCGCCGACACCCCCGGCGGGACCGGTACCGGCAGCGCCGTGCCGGGATTGCCGAGCAGCCGCACCTCCTGGGCCAGCCCGGAGGGAAGGCCTGGCCGCGAGAGCAGGAACGCCTCCAGCTGGCTGGCGGTCGCGTCGGCCGAGGACGCTGTCGGCCGCTCCATGACGGCTATGGCCAGGGTGGTAAGGTCGGCCACGCCCGGCCGGCCGCCGTACTGCACCACGATCGCCGGCCCGCCGGTGATCTCCAGGGTGCTGCCGGCGATGCCCGGGCCAGCGTTCCGGCTGAACGTCACCGTGGCCGTCACCTTGGGCTGGACCGCGATGCTGCTGGGTGATCCCACGCCCGCGGGCAGCGAGGCCGGGGCGGAGTAGGCCAGGTGCGTCAGCGCGCTGGCTCGCGCGATCGAGTTCACTCGCTGGGCCTGCCCCGAACTCGTCCAGCTCAGATCGCCGAAGGCGAGCTTACGGGAACCGGAGGGTGTCAGGCCGCCCAGCAGCTGAGAGACGTTCAGGCCGGTGAGGTTCTCGATGGCCTGCACATCGTTCGGGCTGACGTGCACCGGTACCACCCGGGTCGGGGCGTAGACGCTGGTGAGCGCCGCGGCGGCGCCCACTCCGACGGCGACCACGGCGGCGCCGACCGCGGCGGGCGTGCTCAGTGAGGCGTTGACCAGCCGCCGCGGCATGCGCCACGGGCTCCTGATCACCGGGCGGCGGACGGCGTTCGGCTGCCGCAGCCGCCCGGCCAGCAGGATCCACTCCAGGTCGACGTCGCGGGCCTGCCCGGGCGCGCCGACCAGCCGCGCCGCGGTCGCCGCGTTTTCGGCGATCTCGCTGCGGGCGGCCTGGCAGCGGTCACAGCCGGCGAGATGGCGCCGGGCGCGGTCCGGAACGGCCATGGGCTCGTCCACCAGCCGGCGCAGGGCCGGGCTAGAGACGTGAGGCATTCTGCAGCTCCTTGCGTAGTGCTTTTTCGGCTCGGCGGAGCATCGTGCCGACGTGCCCCACCTTTACGTTCATGGCCTCGGCCACCTCGGCGTAGCTCAGGCCGTTGTGCCGGAGCACGAGCGCGGTCGCGGCCCGCCGGGGCAGCCGGCTCAGCGCCCGCCTGACCTCGGCCCGGGACTCCCGGTCCAGCACCGTCTCCTCGGGCCCCACCGGGGGCACATCGACGGCGGACAGTTCCTGGCGACGACGGCGGCGGCGCTCGCCGCGGATCGTGTTCAGGGCGGTGTGCGCCGCGGCGACCCGCACCCAGGCGCGGGCGTGATCGGCTTCCTCTGGATCACCGAACCGCTGGAAGGCGGAGATGAAGACGTCCTGGGCGACGTCCTGCGCCGTTTGCGTGTCCTGGACGACGCCGAACGCGATGCGCACGACGGCCGGGTACTGCTCGCGGAAGAACTGCTCGAAGGCGGGCAGCGAGGCCTGCGGCGGCGGCGATCCCAGGCGGGGCATGAAGCTGGTGTCCATTCGTATCCCTCTCCGTCAGCTAAGCACCGCCGAGGCGTCCGGTGTGACACCCGGAACGGCGGGGAGGCTCCGGTACCGGCGCGAGTTCAAGGGCGCGCCGATGACGCCCGCGCGTCCAAGGCGGCCACGGCACGCCGGGCGGCACGTTCGTCGAACAGATACGGAGCCGCGTTCACGATGTCCGTGCCGGGAGACGGCGGCGAGCCCGCCGCCGCCGCCGCGATGTGCCGCAGGGCGAGCTCGTGAACGACGACGAGCGTGACCGTTTCCGTCCTGGCCAGCAGGCGCCGCAGCGCGTCCGCATACCGCCGCAGCGCGTCATCGACGCTTTCCCCGTGGGGGAGGCGATCATCCGGGGCGTGCTGGCGTTTCCAGGACCGGTAGGCCTCCATCGGCGCGCCGTCGAGGTCGCCGGCCCGTAGCTCGTCGAAGCCGGGCTCGACCAGGACCGGTACGTCCCGGCCCGCCAGGGCGATCTCGATCGTCTGCTGGGTGCGGAGCAGGCGCGTGCCGACGGCGAGATCGATGTGCACGCTGGCGAGCTGCGCGCCGAGGGCGCGCGCCTGCGCCTGGCCGCGCTCCGTCAGCGCGACCAGGCGGGAGGGATCGCTGCTGACCACGTGCGCTACGTTCGCCGCCGACTCGGCATGGCGCGCGAAGACGAACAACCGGGACGCCTCAGCCGGCATCGCAGGCCTCCTACCCTTGCCGTGCCGCAGCGGGAGGCCTCTGCGGCTCAACCGAGCGCATGACTCAATGATCGCGCGAACCGGGGTGATCTGCGATCAAGGCGGGCGCGTTCATCGCGCTGACCGATGGAGCCACGGCGGCTTCATGGCGGCGGCGCGCCGGTCACAGGTGCGATAGGACCGGCACAACCCGCTCAGCCAGCAGCGGCGCCAGATCACCTGGCAGCGGCCTGGTGCTGGGATCCAGCCAGCGCAGTTCCTCGATCTCAGCTGCCGGGTCACCGATCGCCACCGCTGGGTGCTCGAACACCGTCGCCTCGACCTCACGCCTGTCCTCGTTGGCCGCAGCAGCCCGGAACACGCCCAGCTCACGCAGCAACTCCACATCAAGGCACACGCCGAGTTCCTCAGCGCACTCACGGACCGCCGCCTGCGCCGCCGACTCACCCGGCTCCAGCTTGCCGCCCGGAAACATGAAGCGGCTCGTCCCGCGCTTGCGGACCGTCAACAGTGCCCCGGACGCATCTCGCAGCACCACTGCACTGACCCTGATCACGCCATCGTCGCTCGCCGGCACGACGCACATGCTAGGACGGCTATGGGGTATCCCTCCAGCCGTTTGCCGGCGGTGTGACCGCCGGGGGCCGCCCGGCCGCTTTCACCCACAGCAACCTCAGCCACGACAGCAACCGCAGCCCCGCATACCGCGTGGTGCGCCAGCCCCGCCAGCCACGACAGCAACCCAGCCCCGCACGCCGCGGGTGCGCCAGCCCCGCATGCCCCATCAGCACCATGCTCCATGATCCCGGAATCGTAGGTGCCGCATTCGGCCCGCCGTTTCCGTGATCATGACGGCCGCCCGTTTTGCCCGGTTAGCAGGGGCTGGGCAGCGCCGCGAAGCTCGGCGTGCAGGCTGGCCTAGTCCGTCCCGACGGCTGAGCGCTCCCGGCGGTCAGCCGCGGCACGCCTTGTCCCGCTGGACTCGCGGCTGGGATGATCCGGGTTCATGAAGGACATTACGGTCGGTGTCGTTGCGCCGGCGTATGTCAACGTCCCGCTGTGGGCCCTGACCGCCTGTTCATACATGTGATGGACTCCTACGACGTGGCGGTCGTCGGCGGCGGCCCGGTCGGCATGTGGCTCGCGGCCGAACTCCACCGCGGGGGAGTGCGCCCGGTCGTCCTGGAACGGCGCGCGGAACGGCCGCCACACTCCAAGGCGCTCACGATCTACCCCCGCACCGTGGAGCAGTTCGCGATGCGCGGGCTGGCAGACCGCTGGCTGGCCGAAGGCACTCCGGTGCCTTCCTCGCATTTCGCGCTGCTGAGCAACCGGCTGGACTTCTCGTTCCTCGACACCCGCTACGCCTATACGCTGTTCCTCCCGCAGCGGCGCACCGAGGAACTGCTCGAGGAGCACCTGGGTGAGCTGGGCGTGCCGTACCTGAGGCACCATGCCGTCACCGGCCTGCGGCAGGACGGGGCCGGCGTCGACCTCGACGTGGACTCCCCCCGGGGGCCGCCGGCCGTCCGTGCCGCCTATGTGGCGGGCTGCGACGGCGCCGCGAGCGTGGTCCGCACCGCGGCCGGGATCGACTTCACGGGGACCCCGGACACGTGGCGGGCGATCCTGGGCGATATCGAGCTGGCCGATCCGCCGCAGGCCCCGGCGGTTACCCTGAACCGGCCGGGCGGGTCGCTGTACATGGTGGCGATCGGCGGCGCCCGGTACCGGCTGGCCGTCATCGACCATTCGACGTTGTACGACCCGGTTGACAAGCCGCCGACGTTCGCGGAGCTGCGGGCGAGCACGCTGCGCCTGGCCGGGACCGACTTCGGCATGCGGGAGCCCCCCGGCGCGTGGCTGAGCCGGGTGGGTAACGCGGCCAGGCAGGCGGACCGCTACCGGGCAGGGCGCGTCCTGCTGGCCGGGGACGCCGCGCACATCCATTACCCGGCCGGGGGACAGGGCCTGAACCTCGGGCTGCAGGACGCCACCAACCTGGCGTGGAAGCTGGCCGCCGAGATCCGCGGCTGGGCGCCGCCGGGCCTGCTCGACAGCTACCACGCCGAGCGGTATCCCGTCGGTCTCGACGTAATCGACGACTCTCTCGCCCAGTGCGGGCTCATCGCCAACCCGACCAGGGAAGGGATCGCGCTGCGGGACCGGTTCAACGCGATCCTCGGCGCGCACGCGTCCCTGTGCCGCGAGCTGGCCGCCCGCCTCTCCGGCCTGGCCATCCGCTACCCGGCCGCCGGCCAGGCCGCGGATCTCGGCGGCCAGCGGATTCCCGACCTCGACCTGCGCGGCGCCCCCGCCGCCACGATCTTCGGCCTGCTGCACCCGGCAAAGTTCGTCCTGCTCAGCCTGGGGTCCGCGATCGCCCCGGCCGGCTTCGCCGACCGCCTGGACGTCGTGACCGCGGAACTCGCCGGGGATCACCCCGAATGGGCCGGTGTCCGCGCCATGCTGATCCGTCCCGACGGCTACATCGCCTGGGCAACCCAGGCCGATGACCCGCCGCCGCTGGGCACGTGGCTCGGCAATGCCTTATCCCGGCACCATCAGGCAGCCGGCAAAATCACCCGCCCGAGCCAGCGCCGCGGGCCTGAGCGGCCGAAGGCGGTACACCACCTCTCGTTCGGAAAAATGCCCAGGACCGTACCTGGCACGGTCCTTGGAGACCGGCGCTCATTCACTGCCGGCGGCCGTCGCTGCCGTCGGCGCCGTCGCGGATGGCGTTGAGGTAGCGGGTGATCGCGTCGCGGTTCCTGGTGATGCACTGGATACGTGCGCTGAGCTGCTCGCGGTGGTGCTCGAGGGCGTCGATGAGCCCGGTTGCCGGGCCGGTGACGTGGATGGCGCCGGGGCTGTCCAGGAGAGGGAGGATGTCCTTGATGATGGCGGTGGGGATGCCGGCGTCGATGAGGCCGCGGATCTGCGTCACCCGGTGGACGGCCTGCGGGCCGTAGTCCCGGTAGCCGTTCGCTGAGCGGTCTGAGCTGAGCAGTCCCTGTTCTTCGTAGTAGCGCAGCCGCCGGGCCGGTACGCCGGTGCGCCTGGCCAGCTCTCCGATCCGCATGGTGGCCTCCTCACGGGCTTTCCCTGACGCTAATGCGAATGTTTCACGATGGCGTCATGAGCATCCGAGGGTTGAGCCGTGCCCTGCCGGGCAGGTCAGGGGCGCCCGCCGCGGACGTCAGGGCACGGCAGGCGGTCGCGCTGGTGCTCGTGTCGATGGCCCAGTTCCTCATCGCGCTGGACTACTCCATTGTCTATCTGGCGCTGCCGGGTATCGCGGCGAGCCTGCGCATCGTCCCGGCGCTGGTCCAGTGGGTGGTCAGCGCGTACGCGGTCCTGTTCGCCGGGTTTCTTATCGTGGGCGGCCGTCTGGCCGACCGGTTCGGCCCGGCGCGGATGTTCATCATCGCCATCTCGCTGTTCGGGATAGCGAGCGGGGCCGGGGCAGCGGCCGGGAACGGGGCCGTGCTCGTGTCCGCAAGGGGTGTCCAGGGACTTGGCGCGGCGCTGCTGCAGCCGGCCGTGCTCGGCCTTATCGGCACCCGGTTCCCCGCGGGGCCTGCCCGCTCGCGGGCGCTCGCGGTGTGGGCAGCGGTCGGTGCCGCCGGGCTCGCCGCGGGCGCGCTGCTTGGCGGGCTTCTCACGACCGTCTCATGGCGGCTGACCCTGCTGGTCAACGTGCCGCCGGCGCTGCTGTGCGCGCTGGCTGCCGCCGCCTGGCTGGGAACGGCGGTGCCGGCCGTCGCCAGGGCGCGGCGCATCCCGCTTCTGGCGGCCGCGCTGGGCACGGGCACCGTCCTCGCTCTCGCCCTCTTCCTTACCTTCGGGGGGGATCAGGGATGGACCGCGCCCGCCACGCTTGCCTGTCTCCTGCTGGCGGCCGCCCTCACCGGCTGCTTCCTCAGGAACGAGGCCGCGTCGGCCAACGTGCTGATCGAGCCCGCGCTGCGGCGCGACGGCTCCGTCCGGGCCGGCGCGGCGGCCGCCGCGCTGTACATGGCGAGTGGGGGATCGGAATTCTACGTGCTCACCCTGCTGCTGCAGACGGTGAAGCACTACTCGCCACTGCACGCCGGGCTGGCCTTCCTGCCGCTGGCAGCCATGGTGACGGCGGGCAGCACCGCGACCGGCCGCGCCGTGCGCAGGATCAGGCCGGCGACCGCGCTCACCACGGGATTCCTCATCACCCTGGCCGGCCTGACATGGCTTTGCGTCGCCCTGCGGGGCAACGCCTATCTCGCTGACATGCTCCCCGGGCTGGTCCTGTCCGGTTTCGGCCACGGCGTGACCTACACGGCCACGTTCATCATCGGCAGCCGCGACGTGCCAGCGATCCACCAGGGGACGGCCGGCGCGCTGCTGACCACCGCCCAGTACCTGTCCGGCGCGCTCACCCTCGCGGTGCTGACGCTGATGCTCGCCCCGTCGCGGAGCTACCCGGGTTTCACGAGCGCCCTCATTCTCCTTGCCGCGGCCGCAGGAGCCGGGGCACTGCTCGCCATCGGACGCAAGCCGGACCGCCAGGCTCCGGTCCCCTCACGGGACGGCCAGGCTTGAGCGGCCGCCAAGCGCGAAACCCGCGCGGCGGGCTTGCCCACGGAACTACGATCACGCCGGGTCCCACACCTCGTAAAACCTGTCCCGGGTGATCAGGTGAAGTCCTTCCTCTTCGGGATACAGCGGCTGATCGGTCAGGAAACCGTCCCGATCGTGCAGCCATCGCCAGCTATAGCGGCGGACGGCGCCATCCGACGTCACCTCGATCTGTTTCACAGCGATGATCTTGGTGTCTACCGTGACCGTCTCCCACAGCCAGCGCCCGCCCTTGTCGTCCAGGCCTTCCTCGTCGGTTCGCTCGTAATAGCCACGCGGGCCGGATCCCTCGTCCAGGCGCCGGTACCGGGCCGCCGCGCGCAAGATCGCGGCTGCGGTCTCGGGCAGCAGGCGGTTCTGCTGGGCCGCGCGCCGGTAGCGTTCGGCGATCTTTGGCGGAAGATCTGTCATGGCTCAATACTTTGGCAAACTAGGCCGGCAAGCGCCGGTCCAGGTCCGCTGGCATGCCAGTCAGGACGGGGTGATCGGCGCTCAGCAACCAGGGCACCCGCCGGAATGCGGGCATTACGGGCATCGGGGTAGCTGCGGCACGCCGGGTGAACTGGCCTGAAGCCGGGGTGGAACTTTCACCGTGCCCCGGCAGGCCGTCCAGGGAGGTAACGCCAAGTCAGGGCGGTGCTGGGAACAGGCGGGGGCCGGGACCGGTGACGCTTCGTTGACAGTTGCGGACGGGCGGCGTCAGGATCGGCAGCGTGCCCGATGTTAACGCTAACAAATTTCGCGCTCATGGGGCATCCCGCGAAGGGAGAAAGGTCTTTGTGACCGCCCGGCTACCGCTCGGGCACGGCGTCCCGTGTGTGGCCGTCCGCAGCAGCGAGGAGGGCTGATGCTCCGATCCCTATTCCGGAAGAGCCGCCTGGCAGCCATCGCTCTGGCGGCTGCCGCCGCGGCGGGCGTGAGCGTGCAGGCGGCGCCGCACGCGTCCGCTGCCTCGCTGGTCCAGGTCACCAACTTCGGCAATAACCCCAGCAACCTGCTGATGTACATCTATGTGCCGGCCAGCGTCCGGCCCAACCCGCCTATCCTGCTCGGCCTGCACGGGTGCAGCGGCTCGGGGCCCTACTTCTACCAGAGCACCGATTTCGCCTCGCTGGCGGACCAGTACGGGTTCATCGTGATCTACCCGTCGGTGACCCGCAGCTTTGACTGCTGGGACGTGTCGTCCAGCCAGGCGCTCACCAGGAACGGCGGCAGCGACCCGGTGGGCCTGATGTCCATGATCACGTACACCGAGCAGCACTACGGCGGCAACCCGAACCAGGTCTACGTCACCGGTTCGTCCTCGGGCGGCATGATGACCAACGTCATGCTCGGCGACTACCCGGACGTGTTCAAGGCGGGCGCGGCGTTCATGGGCGTGCCGTTCGGCTGCTTCTACACGGGCACCGTCGACGGGTGGAACTCCGCCTGCGCCCAGGGCCAGGTCACCAACACCCCGCAGGCGTGGGGCGATATGGTCCGAAACGCCGACCCCGGCTACAACGGGCCGCGTCCCCGTGTGCAGCTCTGGCACGGCACCGCCGACGGCACGATCAGTTACAACAACTTCGGCGAAGAGATCAAGCAGTGGACGAACGTCCTCGGCGTGAGCCAGACCCCCTCCTCGACGGACACCCCCGTGTCGGGCTGGACCCGCACCCGGTATGACAACAGCGCCGGTGTCGCCGAGGTCGAGGCGTACAGTATCGCGGGCGCCGGTCACGTGCTGCCGGTGCAGGGGAGCGGGATGGCGGCCTATGCGATCCACTTCTTCGGCCTGGACAGCACCGCGCAGGGTAACCAGGTGTCGGTGACCAGCCCCGGCAGCCAGACCACCGCGGCCGGCACCGCCGCCTCGGTGCAGGTCCACGCGACCGACTCCGCAGCCGGGCAGACCCTGACGTACTCCGCCGCCGGCCTGCCGGCCGGCCTGTCCATCAGCCCTTCGACCGGCCTGATCAGCGGCACCCCCACCACCGCCGGGACGTCCACGGTCACGGTGACCGCCACCGACACCACCGGCGCGACCGGATCCGCGACGTTCACCTGGACGGTCAGCTCCGGCACCACCGGTGGCGGCTCCTGCCATGTGACGTACCAGACAACCAGCCAGTGGGCGGGCGGATTCACCGCCAGCGTCACGATCACCAACACCAGCACGGCGGCGCTGGCCGGCTGGAAGCTGACCTTCACCTTCCCCGGTGACCAGCACATCACCAACGGGTGGAACGGCACCGTCAGCCAGAGCGGCGAAAACGTGACGATCACCAACGCGAGCTACAACGGCGCCATCCCGGCCAGCGGCTCCACGTCCGCCGGCTTCCAGGGCACCTGGACCAGCAGCGACGCAGCGCCAGCAAGCTTCAGCCTCAACGGCACGGCCTGCTCCTAGGCCTTGTTTCCCGCAGGGCCGCTCCGAGCGGCCCTGCGTGGCCCCGGGCGCGGCGCGGTTACTCTGTATGCGTACCGACGAGTAACTGTCCCGGTTTGCCCCAAATGCGACCACGGAACGCGTACAAAGCTGCGTCCTCCGCCCGCCCTTGGGCGGCGGAGGACGCGTATCGGGCGGCGGGGGGTGGGGGCGGGCGGCGGGGCCGGCCGCCCCCGGGGGGGGCGACGGCGGCGGGCGGAGGGTCAGGTTACGACGATTACCTTGACGCCGACCGCGTCATAGGTGCCGCGCGCTCGCGCGTCGCGGGTCGCGAGCGCCGCCCCGTGTTCTTTGGCGGCCAATGCCACGAGCGCGTCGTAGACGGCTCCGCCGGCGATGCCGAGACCGCTGAGGGTGTCCGGCAGCTTCCGCGTGTGCGGGCCGCTCAGCACGAGGGGCGGGGCGAACCGGGCACCCAGCAGCCGGGCGGCGTCGGCCGGTGCCAGGCGAGCGTCACCGGGCAGCCGGGTGAGCACGGAGTAGGTCTCGGGGAGGGCGTGGCCACTGAGGGCGACTTCCTGCCCGCTCCACCAGCGCACCACGGCGGCGTGATCGTGATGTGAGCGGACGAGCAACGGAACGGCGACGCTGGTGTCGATCGCGACCGTCACTTGCGGCCCGCGTCCATGAGGGCGAAAACCACGCCGTCATCGACCGGGGTCTCACCCGCCGCGACCAGTACGCCGTCCTCCTCGACCAGCCGTGCGGTCCGGCCCGCCGGCACGAGCTGCGCGCCGGCGCCGTATGGCGAGATGTCGACCTTCGTGCCGGGGAGCAAGCCCAGCGCGTCCCGGATGGGCTTGGGCAGGACGACCCGGCCAGCCTGGTCAACGATGGCTTCCATGGGAAAACGATACCATTGAAATCCCACAACCTCATCGATCACCGGTCCGCGCCGGCTCCGGCCGGGCAGGTTCGGCGCGGGCGGGCAGTTCCAGACCTATTCCGCCAAGCATGGCGAACCTGTCCATCGGCGCCGTGAACAGCCCCGCAGAGCCCGCGGGCGGCATCGGTGGGGACCGCGCGTTTCCGCCTCCATCGATCGCCCGGCCACGCCCTGGACTCGGCGTCCGGGTTCGTGAAACTACCGTCCGTTTAGAAAACTATTTTAATTATCTGAACGAGCGGTGGTGTTACGGCCTCAGCCAGCTCCGAGTCGGCTGGTGTGCCTCCGTCTTCCGGGCTGCTCGTGGTTCTCCATCACAAGGCGGCGATGTCGGGTGCCTCGAGCCTGGCGGCCTTGGCCGCGGCGTCATCCGGCTTGGTCTGCGAGTCGCGCTCCGCCGCCACGCGTGCCAGGTACAGCTTGATCTCGCGCCCCTTGTCCTCCTCGCTCCACCCGAGAACGCCGGCCATGAGCCCGGCCACCGTCGGGGCCGCGTCGGCGCCGCGGTCCCAGGCCTCGATCGAGATCCGGGTGCGCCGGGTCAGCACGTCGTCCAGATGCCGGGCACCCTCGTGGGTCACGGCGTAGCGGGCCTCGACCGCCAGGTAGTCGTCGGCGCCCGGTAGCGGGGTGGCGAGCGACGGATCCTCGCGGATCATGTCCAGCAGCTCGTGGACGCATGAGCCGTACCGGTTGAGCAGGTGCTCGACGCGGGCGACGTGGATGCCGGCGGCCGCGGCCAGCGCCCGGCGCTGGTTCCACAGCGCCCGGTAGCCGTCGGCGCCGGCCAGCGGCAGTTCGGCGGTGCACGACTCCGGCACGCGGGCGTCCATCGTGCGGGCGGCCTCGTCGATGGCGTCGGCGGCCATCACCCGGTAGGTGGTGTACTTTCCGCCCGCGACCACGACCAGCCCGGGAACCGGGTGGCCGACGACATGCTCGCGGGACAGCCTGGACGTCGACTCGGACTCCCCGGACAGCAGCGGCCGCAGGCCGGCGTACACGCCCTCGACATCTTCGCGGGTGAGCGGCGAGCTGAGTACGGAGTTCACGTGCTCCAGCAGGTAGTCGATATCGCGGGAGCTGGCGGCGGGGTGCGCCTTCGTCAGCTCCCAGTCGGTGTCGGTTGTGCCGATGATCCAGTGCCGTCCCCAGGGGATGACGAACAGCACGCTCTTCTCGGTCCGCAGGATGAGCCCGGTGGTGGACGGCAGCCGGTCACGGGGGACCACGAGGTGAATTCCCTTCGAGGAGCGGACGTGGAACTGGCCGCGGGTGTCGGCCAGCGCCTGGGTGTCGTCGGTCCACACGCCGGTGGCGTTGATGACCTGCTTTGCGTGTACCTCGAAGGTGTCCCCGGTCTCCAGGTCGGTGACCGCGGCGCCGGTGACCCGCTCGCCCTGCCGCAGGAAGCCGGTCACCTCGGCCCGGTTGACCGCGAGCGCGCCGAAAGAGGCCGCGGTGCGCACCACGGTTACGGTGTGCCGGGCGTCGTCGACCTGCGCGTCCCAGTACTGGATGGCGCCGGTGAGCGCGTCCTTGCGCAGGCACGGGGCCTGGCGCAGAGCGCGCCTGCGGCTGAGGTGCCGGTGGCGCCTGAGCCCGCGGGCGGTGCCGGAGGTGTAGGCCATCGCGTCGTAGAGCGCCACCCCGGCGCCGACGTAGGCCCGTTCCCACACCCGGTGCTGCAACGGGTAGAGGAACGGCACCGGCCGCACCAGGTGCGGCGCGATGCGGTCAAGGAGCAGGCCGCGCTCGGTCAGCGCCTCCCGGACCAGCCCGAAGTCAAGCATCTCCAGGTAGCGCAGCCCGCCGTGGATGAGCTTGCTGGACCGGCTGGATGTGCCGCTGGCCCAGTCCCGGGCTTCGACGATACCGGTCGTCAGCCCTCGCGTCACCGCGTCGAGCGCGCTGCCCGCTCCCACCACGCCGCCGCCCACGACCAGTACGTCCAGTTCGCGCTCGGCCATCCGGGCGATCGCGGCCTCCCGCGCGGCCGGGGACAGTCCTGCTACCACGGGCCCTCCGCCATCCTTCTGCGCCACGGCCGGATCACTGCACCTCTACCCAGCCGAGCGTGCGCTGCACCGCCTTCTTCCAGCCCGCGTAGCCCTCCGCTCGCTGCTGGTCGCTCCACTGCGGCGTCCAGCGTTTCGATTCGTTCCAGTTGGCCCGCAGCTCGCCGGTGGTCGACCAGAACCCGGTGGCCAGGCCGGCCGCGTAGGCCGCGCCAAGGGCGGTGGTCTCGGCCACGACCGGCCGGCTGACCGGAACGCCGAGGATGTCGGCCTGCATCTGCATGCACAGGTCGTTCGCGGTGACCCCGCCGTCGACCTTCAGCACCTCCAGGTGCACGCCGGAGTCCTGTTCCATGGCCTCGGCGACGTCGCGGCTCTGGTAGCAGATGGCCTCCAGGGTGGCCCTGGCCAGGTGGGCGTTGGTGTTGAAGCGGGACAGGCCGACGATCGCGCCGCGGGCGTCGCTGCGCCAGTAGGGCGCGAACAGCCCGGAGAACGCGGGCACGAAGTAGATGCCGCCGTTGTCGCTGACCTGGCGGGCGAGGGTCTCCGTCTCGGCCGCGCCGGAGATGATGCCAAGCTGGTCGCGCAGCCATTGCACCGCCGATCCGGTGACCGCGATCGAGCCCTCCAGGGCGTACACCGGCTTGTGCTCGCCGAACTGATAGCACACGGTGGTGAGCAGGCCGCTGGAGCTGCGGACCAGGTTCTCGCCGGTGTTCAGCAGCATGAAGTTGCCGGTGCCGTAGGTGTTCTTGGCCTCTCCGAGCTCGAAGCAGACCTGGCCCACCGTGGCGGCCTGCTGATCCCCGAGATCGCCGGTCAGCGGGACTCCGCGGACCGCGGGCAGGCCGGTGAGCTCACCGTATCCGCCGGGCGCCGAGGACGGCATGATCTTCGGAAGCATCGAGCGCGGGATGCCGAAGAAGCCCAGCAGCTCGTCGTCCCAGTCGAGGGTCTCCAGGTTCATCAGCATCGTGCGGCTGGCGTTGGTGACGTCGGTGACGTGCACGCCGCCATCGGTGCCCCCGGTGAGGTTCCAGATGACCCACGAGTCGGTGTTGCCGAAGATGGCGTCCCCGCTGTCCGCCGCCGCCCGCACCCCGTCGACGTTTTCCAGGATCCACTGGATCTTCCCGCCGGAGAAGTACGTCGCGGGCGGCAGTCCCGCCTTGCGCCTGATCACGTCCCCGCGCCCGTCGCGGTCCAGGGCGCTGGCGATCCGGTCGGTGCGGGTGTCCTGCCAGACGATGGCGTTGTGGTAGGGGCGCCCGGTTTTGCGGTTCCAGACGACGGTGGTCTCGCGCTGGTTGGTGACGCCGAGGGCCACCAGGTCAGACGCCCCGATCCCGGCGTTGTTGAGGGCGGTCTGGATGACCGATGCGGTCCGTTCCCAGATCTCCACCGGGTTGTGCTCGACCCAGCCGGCCTTCGGCAGGATCTGCTCGTGTTCCAGCTGGTGCTTGGCGACCTCGTTCCCGGAGTGGTCGAAGACCATGAAACGGGTGCTCGTGGTGCCCTGGTCTACGGCGCCGACGTAGTCGGGCATGCTCGCCTCCTTGAGCAGATGGGCTGCCTCGTGATCTGCGGCTAGACGCCGGATTCAGACTCCTCGGGGAGCCGTGACTCCGGGACAGGGCCGCTGACATCCTCGGTCTTCTTGAGCCTGGCGTGCAGCACGTCACCGATGAACAGGTCATAGATGAGCACGCCCACGACGCCCCCGATCAGGGGACCAACGATCGGTATCCAGAAGTAGTTGCTGAAGGCGAAGCCGGCATGGCTGTACGTACCCGGCAGCGCGACCTTTCCCCAGCCGGCGACATACGCGAACAGGCGCGGGCCGAAGTCACGGGCCGGGTTGATGGCGTACCCCGCGTTCGCTCCGTAGGACATCCCGATCGCCGCCACGGCCAGGCCGATGGCCAGCGGCGCGAGGTTCGACTGGACCGCCGTGTTCCTGACGTCGATGACCGCCACCACGAAGATCAGCAGGAACGCGGTGCCGACGATCTGGTCGATCAGCGGCCCGGCCAGGCCGCCGTGGAAGAACGAGGACGGGAAGGTGGCGAAGATCGAGTACGTCGCCAGCGCCTGCCCGCCGCTCCTGGGGGTCTTCGCCGCGAGGTTGAACGCGTCGATCGCGTTGTGGTACACGAGGAAGACCAGGGCCGCGCCGGCGAACGCGCCCACCACTTGGGCGGCCATGTAAGGGAGCACCTTCGGCCACGCGAACCTCCGCCGCACGGCGAAGGCCAGGGTCACCGCGGGGTTGAGGTGGGCGCCGCTCACACCGCCCGCCACCCAGACGGCGAAGGCGACGGCCATCGCCCATCCCCAGGTGATCAGCAGCCAGTCGCCGGCCGCCTGGAAGATCACGGTGGGGCCCGCGGTCCGGCCCGAGCCGGGCAGGGCGGCGACGGCCATGGCCACGACGCCGTCGCCGAACGCGATCAGGACGAACGTCCCCAGGAACTCCGACAGCAGCTCACCGTACAGGCCGGTGATACGTCCAACAGTGCGTCCTTCTCCGCGCAAAGGAGCGATATCGGACTCGGACACGGCAATCCTCTCGACGGCACTGTCCCGGGCGCCACGGCGGCGGTGACCGGGATCACCGCGCTGACCGTCCTGGTGCCCGCTGAGGCGTGTTCAGATGTCATCCCCCGAAGCCGGCCGCTTCATCCCTAAAGCCGGCCGCTTCATCCCCGAAGCCGACCGCGGGTGCCGCCAGCGGCCCGGCACCAGTAAATCGGGCATGTTGTGAATTCTGTCACGCTCGGGCCAAGGTGTACAGGTTTCCTGATGATCTTGGACTGCGGGCTCCGCCGCCGGCAGCGAACTGACCGTCAGGGGTCGGTGTGCGCCGCAGGTAAGGTCTGATCAGCTGGTAGGTACGCGGATCTCACCGGCGCTGACCGGGGCCCGTTTCGCGTTCCGCCTGCGCCGCCCCGGTCATCGCGGCTGCGCCTCCCGGGGGCGGCGAAGGTCACCAGTCACAGCTCAGCAGCTCCTTCGCCGCGGCGATACGGGCCTCGTTGCGCTGATAGAACACCCACTGCTAACTATCTGTCCATCAGGAGGAACGCCTATGCCCTCCCCAGCCGGGCTGCGGTTCCGGGCGGCCGGCCCGGGCGACGCGCATGCCATCGCCGCGCTGCACGCCGACAGCTGGCAGCGGCACTACCGAGGTGCCTTTTCCGACGCCTTCCTCGACAACGACGCCGCCGGGTACCTGCTGCCGCTGTGGACCGGGCGCCTCGCCAGCCCGAAACCGCGGGCACGCACGATTCTCGCCGAGATCGACGGCGCGGTCGTGGGCCTCGCGCACACGCTCCTCGGCGAGCACCCCGCCTGGGGCTCGTTGCTCGACAACCTTCACGTCGCACACGGGCTGAAGAGACAAGGGGCCGGTACCCGGCTGCTGGCCCTGACCGGGCGGGAAGTGGTGAACTGGTCACCCTCGTCCGGCCTGTACCTGTGGGTCCTCGAGCAGAACAGCGATGCCCGCGCCTTCTACGCGGCGCGGGGCGGCGCCTGCGTGGAGCGCGCCGAAGTCCCGCCGCCGGGCGGAGACCCCGCCCGGCTCAACGGCAAGCCCATGGGCCTGAGATATGCGTGGCGAGACCCGTCGAAACTCCTTCCGGGCTAGACCGAACCTAGCGGCACCCGCCCGCTTTCCCCGGTCTGTGAGGGTCGGGGGGTTTGGGTGCGATCCGCGCTGCCATAACAGCACGAACCGCACCCAAACCGGCCAGCCACGCGCCCCCGCCCGCCCCCGCGCGTCAACTTGTTCTGACGGCAAGAAAAGTCCTGGGACGCCCTGGGCTGTCCTCGAGATAAGCTGCCCGGGCGCCCGGAGAGGTTGGCGTGGCAGGCATGCAAACTGCGCCGCAGGCTGGAGACTTGCGCTTTGGTGAGGCCCGCGAGCATGTGTTCTTCCAGCGTGTTCACCCGGTCCCGGTAACGGTCGAGCACACCCTGGCCGGCGCCGGTCAGCGCGACGACCAGCCGCCGCCGGTCCGCCTTGTCGCGGTGCCGTTCGATCAGGCCGCGCTCCTCCAGCGCGGTGATCATGTCGGCCATGGACTGCGCCGTGACGAAGGAGTTGCGGGCGAGCTGCGCGGATGACAGGTCCGGATGGCGTTCGAGCACGGTCAGCGCCGTGTACTGCAGCGGGGTCAGCCCGATGGGCCGGAGCAGGTCGTCCAGGTGGGACCGGATGGCGAGTTCGACCTGCTTGACGAGGTACAGCAGCATCGGCTCGGGCCGGCCGGGCCCGTCTGCGGCCAAGCCGGCCGACATCGCTGTGATCCGGGCCGTGCTCGCGCCGTCCGCGCTGGCGGCTGTCATGCCGTCCCGGCTTTGGTCGTCAGCATATGCCGAGGTTATCGCTCCTGTTCAGGACGGTGTGCCGGCCGCGCGGACGCCGCCGAACAGTAAGTGTGCGGCTACCGTCGCTCCCGCGCGCGGCCGGCGCCGGTCAGCGGGCCGGGGCGGTACTCGGTGAACCGGGCGGGGCCCAGGCCGAGGCCGCTGGCTACCCGGTCGAGGCTCTCCGGCTCCGCCACCGAGTCCCAGTCGCCGGTGGCGACGCGGTGGCCGAGCGCCAGCACGCCGGCGAGCAGTTCCGCCGGGCTGAAGTTGCAGTGCCCGACGCTGGCGACGTATGCCTGCCGCAGCAGGTCCGCGTCGCCCGCTTCCCGGACCAGGTGCCTGTAGTAGTTCTCCTGCTGGACCGGGACGAGCTGGTCGGAGATGGTGTGCAGGTCCAGTTCGGGGACCTCCAGGCGCCCGTCGGGGACCGAGGTGTGTTCCAGGGAGCGGACCGCGGCGGGGTCGGCGGTGATGTCCGCGTGCTCGGTCAGCGTGTTCAGGTCGCCGCGCAGGCTGAGCCCGGCCGCGCGGTACAGCGCCGCCACTTCCCGCCGGTAGGGGGAGCGGTGCAGCACGGCGGCGAAGTCGGTGCCGCGGGTCCAGGTGCCGCTGCCGCCGGCGGCGGCGTCGATGGAGGGCCGCCCGGCCTCGATGAAGTCGAGGGTGGAAAACGGGCCGGTGAACTCGACCTGGTACTGCGCGGCCTCCTGCGCCGCGGGGTCGGTGGGCGGCGGCGGTGCCGTCTGCCCCGCCGCCCACGGCGGCACGTTGATGAACGCCATCGCCAGCGCCAGCCTGGCCCGTCCCGCGGCGCTGTTCTGCGCCTGCGCGGCTGCGCCCTGCAGGGTGGCCGCGGTGCCCAGCGCCTGGGCGGCGCTGGTGAAGCGGACGAGCTGGACCGGCCGGCCCGGCAGCAGCAACTGGGCGAGGGCGTACTCGCCATCGAGCTGGTAGTTGTTCAGGTTGACCGCGCCCGCGACGATGCCGCAGGTGGTCAGCGCGCCGTCGATGCGCCCGGCTCCGTGCTGCGCCTCCAGCGCGCTGACCAGCCCGCCCATCGACGTGCCGAACGCGAGCACCCGCTGCGGCCTGCCGGGCAGCACCCCGGCCTCCACCGCCCGCACGGTCGCGAACTGGTCGCGGACCGCGCTGTCCAGCGCCCACATCGAGCCGTTCGGGTCGTAGGAGGACCCGGCAAGCGCGTAACCACGGGCCAGCAGCGCCGCCGACGTCGCCGGATTCGGCGCGTCCGCCGCGGTCAGCGGCCCGAAGCCGTGACTGTACAGCAGCAGCGTCCCGTTCCACCGCGCGGGGACGTCGGCCACCCAGGTGGCGCCGTCGGGCAGCGTCCCGGTGACATGACGCGCCGCCGTCATCGCCGTCACCGCCGCGGGCGCCGCCGCGGGAAGGGCAAGGGCCGCCGCGGCGAGCACGCCGGTGCCGATGGCCGCTGTGATGAATGTCCGTGACCTCACGCGCACCTCCTCGTGGCGGTCCGCCGGCTGCCAAGCGCCGGCGGAAACTTGGCGTACCGGAACCACCAGCTCCGACTGGATGTGAATCCTGTCACACTCCCGGCAAGTTGTACAGGATTCCTGATCATTTTCCTCAGGGATCCTCACTCGTCACGCACTGGTAGAGCCCCGGGTCCAGGTCGCTGGCCGCGAGCTCGGCGCGAAGCTGCGCCGCCACGAAGGTGTCCAGCAGCCGACCGAGCATGTCCGTCCGTACAGGATGGCGTCCTGGCTGAGGCCGAGCACGGCGGCCACCAGGGCTGGGCCGACCAGGTACAGCTTTGGTGCCTTGCCCGTGACAGCGCAGGCCTGCGGGGGAGCACCACATCCCGTTCGGCATGATCAAAGATTTTTACTGAACGGACGCTGGCTGTACCGGCAGCCGCTGTGCTCACCCCGGCCGGCTGCAAAATGAGACCTCATTGACATTTCATCATGCTTTTAAAATAAAATATTTTGTGGTAACCTAAACAAGAATTCGCGCCAATTCCTGATAACGTCTGGCGCGTGACCACAGGCGAGTTCACGACGAACATCACGGCCCGGGACCTGCCATACCGCTACCTGGACACCCCGTTTACCGGGGTAATCTGCCGGGACGACGCGCTGGCCGGCAGCCGCCCGGGCATTCTGCTCATCCACGGAGGCGCCGGGCTCGACGAGCATGCCCGCGAGCAGGCACGCAGATACGCGGCACTCGGCTACATCGTCCTGGCGTGTGACATGTTCGGCGACGGCGTCGCAGGCGACCGGGAACGCACCATGCGGTGCGTCACCGCGCTGCGGGATGACCCGGCGCTCATGGTCCGCCGGGCACGGGCCGCCCTGGCGGCGCTCTCCGGCTGCCCGGGGATGGACGGGCGTGCCGCAGCCGTCGGCTTCTGCTTCGGCGGCCTGGCCGTCCTCGAGCTCGCCCGGTCAGGGGAATCCATAGCGGCCGCGGTCAGCATCCACGGCAGCCTGGCGGCCGGCAGGCCCGCGCACCCCGGCTCGGTCAGGGCCAGACTGCTCGTCTGCCACGGCGCGATGGACCCGCATGTCCCCCTCGGCGACGTCACCGCCTTCGCCGATGAGATGAACCGCGCCGGTGCGGACTGGCAGCTCATCATGTACGGCGGCGCGCTGCACGGCTTCACCCACAGACAGGCCAGACCCGGAGCGGTTCCCGGGGTCGCCTACAGCGAACTGGCCGACAACCGGTCGTTCGACGCCACGCGCGCCTTCCTCGCCGGGACGTTCGCCGGGAGTGCGAGCGGTTAGCAGACGGTCGCCGGACCGAGACCAGCCGGTGCGGCAGTGATCTTGTAACCTTCGGCCGGCATCCGTGGACGCCCCGCCCACGGCAACCAGCGCGCCGGCCGGGACGCCGGCTGCCGGTACGACTTCGAGAACCCCGACTACCGGTAGGTCCCCGCCCGGCACCGCCCGCCGTGCATCAGGGGGCCGATCCTGGGGCTGCGGCTCCGCCGGGCCCGGCCTCGCCGTAGAACCACTCGATGTGCCGGTGGTCGTCGGGACGGCGCTGCCGGAAGAGCTCGTTACGCAGCATCCGGGCGAGCCCGTCGACATGCCAGATGTCGCCCCAGATGCGCGCGGCGCGCTGCACCCGGGTGGTGCGGAGAATGCGGGCTTCGGCGTAGGCGCGCAGCGCCCTGCCGACCGAGTCCGGGTCCGGGGCCGCGGGGCCCGCGTGCCGCTGGAGCGCGCGGGCCAGCGCGCCGGCGTCCTCGATGGCCTGGCAGGCGCCCTGGGCGAGGTACTGCAGCATGGGGTGGGCGGCGTCGCCGAGCAGCACGGTGCGGCCACTGACCCAGTTCGCCAGCGGTTCGCGGTCGTGCATGGCCCAGTGGGCGTGCCGCCACAGGGCGGGCATCGCGTCGCGGATGTGCTGGCAGGTGACCGCGAAGGCCTCGTCCAGTTCGCCGGGCGTGCCCCAGTCGGCGCAGCCGGCGGCCCAGCGGCGGCTGCGGAAGACCGCCACCTGGTTGTACATCCGGCCGCCGCGCAGCGGGTACTGGACGAAATGCAGGCCCGGGCCGATCCAGACGACCACGTCGGTCAGCGCGGCGGTGCGGGTCGCCCGCTCGGGGGGGACCGCGCCACGGTAGGCGACGAACCCTGACTCGACGGGCTGGTCGTCGCTGAACGTGGCCCGGATGGCCGACCGCAGCCCGTCCGCTGCGACGGCGGCGATCCCGTCATAGCTGGAGCCGTCGGCGCAGCGGACCCGCACGCCGTCCGGTGTCGCCTCGGTCCCGGTCACCCGCTTGCTGGTCTCCAGGATGACCTGGTGCCGACGGCAGCCGTCGGCCAGGATGTCGAGCAGGTCGCTGCGGTGCAGCACCACGTACGGAGCGCCGTAGCGGTCCGGGAAGTCTTTCAGGTGCTTCCGGGTACTGGCAGCGACTGGCGTGGAGTCCGAGGCGCAGCTGCCGTTCGGGGGCTGCACCAGCTGCTGCGCCCGGTGCTGCGCCAGTGTGCCAGGCTCGGAGCGGTGCACCACGAGGCGCTGGGGTCGGCGTTCGGGCTGTCCGAGCGGCCGCGGCAGGAGTTCTTTCTCATCGCGCCGGCCGCCGAGCACCTGCTGGCCGTGGTGGCGGCCGAGCAGCCCGTGCTGGTGCTGGCCGACGACGTGCAGTGGCTGGACCCGCAGACCCAGGACGCGCTGGCCTTCCTGGCTCGCCGGGTGGCCGCGCACCCGTTCGGGATCATCGGGGTGATACGCGCCGCGCACCTAAGCCCCTACCTGTCCGCCGGGCTGGAGACACTGGTCATCGGCGGCCTGGACGACGACGCGGCCGAACCACATCCCGAACCCGGCCCAGCCATTCCGCCGAACCGGCGATTTGGGTGCGATCCGCGCTGCCATCACAGCACGAACCGCACCCAAAACCGGCCAGCCAAGCCCCCGCCCCCAGCCAAGCCCCCGCCCCCAGCCCGCCCGGCGCCGCAAAGCGCGGTCGCCATCGTCCACCCCACGCGCACCCCACAACACGCGCCTGACGATTATCTGACCGGCGCAAGCTCATTTGAGCCAGGCGAGGCCCAGTTCCTCCGCGGTCGCGGATACGGCCGAGCGAAGCCGCGCGGCGCGCCGGCTGTCGCCGAGGACGTGGGCCAGGGCCGCTTGGGCGGCCGCGATTTGCGGCCGGGCGCCGAGGGCGGCGCGCAGGTCGTACGAGCGCTCCATCAGCTCGATCGCGCGCTCGGTCTCGCCCGCGTCATACGCCAGCGAGCCCAGGTGGCGCACCGCGTAGGACTCGAGCAGGAGATCGCCACGGGATACGGCCTCCTCCAGGACCCGGGTGTATGCGGCGGCGGCCCCCGTGTGGTCCCGGTTCAGCAGCTCCAGCGCCACGCCGTACCAGAACCCGGTCCACCCGCCGAACCGTGTGTCCGCCGCGAGGGCCTTGAACGTATCGACGGGGTCGCCGGCGATCGCGGGCGCGTCGGGGCGCTGAAGCCGGCGCCAGTATTCGAGCTGGCCGGTGAGGAATTCGGCAGCCTCGGGATGCGCGGTGCGAATGGCGTCGACCGCGGCAAGCGCGTCCTGGACGGGGTCGAGGCGCCAGAAGTGCCGGTCCACCAGGATGTCGGCGCGCAGCAGCCGGCCCTCGGGGGTGTCGGGCACGATCGCGAGGGCCGTGTCCCACTGGCCCGCCCGCTGGAGGTGACGTGCGGGCGCCAGCTCCGGCGCGGCGAAGTAGGTGGCATCAGTCAGCATGGTCCCTACAATGCCAACCTTCGACGTAGGTGGTCAAGCGGAATACGGGGACTACATCGGACTCGGCGTGATACCACGGCCCGTTTGGGATAATCAGAGATTCGGCCGGCGTCGGTAAGCTCGGCGCCTTCATCGGGGTTTTCCTGTTTCCCGTGCTGCAGTCGTCCCTCGGTCTGCGCGGCACGCTGCTGCTAACTGCCGCGGTATCCGTTGCCGGGCTGGCGCTCACTCTGGTTCTGCCCGAGGCCGCCGGGCGCAGCCTGGAAGAAATCGCCCCCAGCTCGCCAAACACCAGGCCCCTGGTAACGGCAGCCGAACAGGCACCAGCCCGGTGACGACCCTTGCGGGAACACCGTAGCCAGCCGCGCCCATCGGCGCCCGCGTGAAGATCGCTGGTGACGAGCTCCACACACAGACCCTCGCCAGGAATTCGCTCGCAACGGCTTGTAGCTCATTGGCAAGGCCGGTGACATGGCGCCGGTCCAACGCTGCCCTTAGCTCGTTGATCTGGGCAAGGGCAAGTGCCCGTACTCCGCGCAGCTTGCCGCCGTCCCCGTACTCCGCGCAGCTTGGCCGTCGCCGTACTCCGCGCAGCTTGGCCGCTGTCCCCGAACCGGGCGCCCCGCACCTAGCCACCGGCACGCCCGCCCCCCGCCGCTAGCTGTCGAAAAAAGTAGGGACTTGGTTGGTGAATGGCTTGTGATCTTGAATATAGTTTTGATAGAATTCAAGACAATAAGGCATTCCTGAACGGATGGTGGCTCATGCCCCACGAACCCATCCCCGGCAGCGGGCAGGACGGCGAGGAGCCGCCGCCCGCGCCCGGCGGCGGGTTCGGCACGGACGGTGCTGGCGCGGACGGTGACGGGTTCGGCGGGGACGGGTTTGACCTGGACGCGGCGATGGACCGGCTGGCCGCCGGCATCGACGCCGGGCAGGTCCAGATCCCCCCAGAGACGGAGTGCGCGCAGGGCCTGTCGTTCATCGCCGCCGGTCCCGGCCAGCTCGCGGCCCTGGGGGTGGAGGACCTGGCCGGGCTGGGGGTGGCCGGGTTCGCCCAGGGCGGGGCGGCCGATGTCATGCCGCCGGGGATGGTGCTGCTCGGCCTGGCCGGGGCCGCCTGCGAACCGGGGACGCTGCGCGGGCTGGGTGACGGGCAGGTGCTGGGGGTG
>JAFAZE010000041.1 GCA_019239975.1 Streptosporangiaceae bacterium | reverse complement strand
GTGAGGTCGTCGGCGCCTACACCGTCGGCACCGGCAACGCCGCGCAGACGCACGGCTTCACCTGGCGGGCCGGACACGGCTTCACCACCGTCGACGACCCCAACGGCGCCGGCACCACCACGATCAACGGCGTCAACGACGAAGGCGGCCTGGTCGGCTTCTACACCGACGGCGCCGGCAACGTCGACGGTTTCCTGGCCGCCCCGGCGCGCCGCACCGTGGTGCACCTGAACCTCAGCCCGATGCCGGCCGGCGCGCTGACGGTAGGCCACGGTAACGCGCGGCTCAGCGTGTCCGGGCTCACCCCCGGCTCCGCGCACGCCGTGGAGCTCACGAAAGGCAGCGCGGTGGCCGTCCTCGGCACGCTGACCGCGGACGGCACCGGCCGGGCCTCAGCCACGGCGCCTGTCAGCAGCGTCCCGAGCGGCAGCCGGGTCGTCATCCTGAACGCCGGGGCGGGCACCGACCCGATCGCGCAGACGTCACCGCTGGGCGGCGGCGCCAGGTACCCGCTGCACGCGATCGAGGCCGGCGCGCACGGTTCCCTGGCGGGGCGGGCGACGATCGTCGTCGACCCGGCCACGCAGACGATCAGCGTGACGGTGGACGCGACCGGGCTCACCCCCGGGGCGCACGCCGCGCACATCCACCTCGGCAGCTGCCAGAGCCAGGGCGGCGTGCAGTACATGCTGATGGACTTCACCGCCAACGGCCGCGGCACCATCGGCCACGAGACCCGCACGGTCACCGGCGTGACGTCGGTGACGCTCAACGGCGGCTGGTACCTCAACCTCCATCAGGGCAACAGCAGCAACATCCTGCAGAACGGCAAGCCGACCATCCTCTTCCGGCCGCTGCTCTGCGCGAACATCTGACCACTCCCGGAACGCGAACCGCCCCGCATGCCCGCGCGGGGCGGTTCGCTTGTTCTAGGCTTCTTCCGCTTCCTTGGCTTTTCCGCGCCCCGAGGGATATCGGCCACAGGCGGATGCGATGATTACCGGCGAGGTGGTGGTTACATGTGGGACAGGCTGGAACGACGGGAGATCAGGCGGCGCGCCCTGGTTGCGGGGCCGGGCGACCGGCCGCGGCCTGACCTGCCCGAGGGCACCGATCTGCTGCCGCAGATCCGGCACATCGTCATCCTGATGATGGAGAACCACTCTTACGACAACTATCTCGGCATGCTCACCGGACGGGGCGAGGGCCTGCCGCCAGGTCCCGGCGGTGAACCGCTGGCCTTCAATGAGCTTCCAAACGGGCAGCGGGTTCCCGCCCACCATCTCGCCTCCACCTCGCAGGTCAAGGACGACCCGAGGCAGAGCTGGCACGCGGCGCATATCCAGTACGCCGACGGCGCCTGCGACGGGTTCCCCCGTAGCCAGGCCACGCTCGAGCCGGGCAGCGACCCGGCGATCCCCATGGGTTACTGGACCGAAGACGACCTGCCGTTCTACTACGGGCTCGCCCGCACGTTCCCGCTCGCCGACCGCTGGTTCTGCTCCTGTCTCGGCCCCACGTTCCCCAACCGCAGGTTCCTGATCTCCGGTACCGCGCACGGGCTGATGGACGACTATCCGTGGGACCTCATCGACTACCCGGAAGCCGGCACGATCTTCGACGTGCTGAGCAAGAACGGCATCTCGTGGGTCAACTATCACAACGTCCGCCCCGCGCTGGTGCTGCTCAGGCGCCTGCTCGGCCACCGTTTCCTCAGCGGTTTCCGGCGGCTGGCGGGCGTCGGGCGCTGGTTTCCCTCGGTGGCCAGCGCGATCCGCGGGAACAAGGCGTTCACGGCCGACGTGTACCCGCTGGGGTTCGCCAGGTCCCGTCTGCACCTGCGCACGACGCAGCGGTTCTTCGCGGACGCCGACGCGGGCAGGCTTCCCTCGGTCACGATCATCGACCCGGACTTCGACCTGTACTCCGAGGAGAACCCGCAGGACATCTCCCACGGCGAGAGTTTCGCCGCCGAGGTGATCAACCGGGTCATGCACGGCAAGGGATGGCCGCACACGCTGCTGATCTGGCTGTACGACGAGCACGGCGGCTACTACGATCACGTGCCGCCGCCCGCCGCCGTCACGCCGGACGACGTACCCGCGCACAACCCGCTGCTGGACGCGCCACGCTGGGTGCAGGCGTGCATGAAGCCGGTCGCCGGCTCCTACCTGCAGCAGATCAAGGACGTGGACACCGGCCATCGCGCCTACGACAGGTACGGGTTCCGGGTCCCCGCCGTGATCGTCTCACCGTACTCCCGGCCGGATCACGTTCTCCACGAGGTGTTCGACCACACCTCGGTGCTGCGGCTCATCGAGGAGAAGTGGAACCTTCCGCCGCTCACCCGGCGCGACGCGGCCGCCGTTGCGCCGCTGTCCGCGCTGGACTTCGACGCCGAGCCCGCCTTCCTCGACCCGCCGAAGCTGCCGGCCCCCAAGCTGCGCTGGGGCTCCTGGGACGCCGGCACCGGGCGGCTCTCCCCCGTGGCGCGGCTGCGCTCCCGGAGCGCCCGGCTGCGGTCCGGGAGCGCGCGACCGCGCTCCCGGACGCCGGTGGGTCCGGGCTCCGGGAACCGCACACCCTCGTAAGCGAGCTTGCGGCCCAGGCTCCCTCATGATCACGGGTCAAATTGCACCCCTATCGGGGCCTTTTGACCCACGATCATGGGCGATGACGGAATGGCGGGCGCGCGGGCGCGGGCAGGGCGAGTGCTCGGGGGTTACCAGAGGCCGTTGGGGATGAGGGTGCCGGTGTCGTCGGGGGCGGAGAGCTTCGCATAGGCCGGGCGCTCGATGAGCTCGTTGAGGTACTCGTCGAGGCGAAGGCCGCCTTCGGTGGCGACGGCGTGCAGGTAGATCTCCGGGCGGCTCAGCGCCCACAGGCCCGGCGCCTCGGCGGCGGGAAGGTCACGCTCCGGCATCGGAACCCGTTTCGCCATCGTGCGCAGGACGACCGAGCTCATCCTGGTCAGGTCGCGCAGCGGCTGGTGGCGGTTCTGCCGCGCGCCGAGGTCGGCCTGGGCCATCGCGGCCAGGCCCACCTCGGAAAGGACGTCGATCAGCAGGCCGATCTCCACCCCGTACCCGGTGAAGAACGGCAGCGTGACGAGCAGGTCGCGACGGACCGCGAATTCCCCGGCCAGCGGCTGCACGAATCCCGCGAGCTCGGGATAGAAAAGATTGAGCAGCGGCTTCGCCGTCAGCTCCGTCACCCGGCCGCCGCCGTCAGCTATGGATTTCTCCTGCTGGGTGAACGGCCGCCGGTATGCCGCCTTGCAGAACTGGATCGCCGGATCGGCGAGCATTGGGCCGACCGTGCCGTAGATGAAATGCTCACCAAAGTCCGTGGTGTCCGCGTCGGCGAACATGACGATATCGCCGGTAGCCACGGAAAGGCTGCGCCACATCGCGTCGCCCTTGCCCTGGGCCGGCCCGTAATCGGGCAACAGCTCATTCTCCGAGTAAACCTCGGCGCCGCGCGCCCTGGCGATACCCGCCGTGCCGTCGGGTGAGTCCGCGTCGACCACCACCACCTGATCGGGCACGCCGGTCCGGGCGTGCACCCGGGCCACGGTATCGAGGATCGGCCCAATGGTCTCCGCGACATTGCGCGCGGGAAGAACCAGGGTGACGGCGGGCCGCTTACCGGCATGCCCGGCTAGCTCCCGGAAATCCTTGTGGTGAAATGAGCGGCGCTCGAACCATTCCCAGACACTCATGTCTATGTAACGCCCTCCGTCCCCGTTTGGTTTCTGCTTATGCGTCACATCTTCTGGCCCACGCGTCACAGCGGGGGATCGGAGCTTAGTGGGTAATTCTTAATTCCCCGTAACATTTTATTTCGCGCAGGTGAACCTGCTGCGAGCGGCCGGTGCGACTGAAGGGGCGCGTCCTGCCGCACGGTCCCGCGGCGTCACGGCCCCGGTGCGCCAGGTACGTGTCCGCGACGTGCGTCATGACATCGTTAACGACCCGGGTATCCCAACGGTTCCCACGGGGATGGTGAGGTTACGGCTCGGCCGCGGGACAGTCGTCATCCGTGCGACGCCCCGGGCTGACGCCGCCGCCGTGGCGCGGCCGGGCGGCGGAGACCGCGACCGCGGCCTGGTGCCCGGTAACCCGCTGGTCAGCGGCAACGACTTCACCAGCGACCCCTGCCTGGTGGCCGGAAACCGTCTGCCTCCCGGGTGCACGTCCGGGTGCGTGATCGCGATGGCGAACGGCGACTACCCGGGGGTCTTCAACAACGACACGGTGGACGGCAGCTTCGGCGTCACCTCGAAGATCTTCCTCGACGAGCTCACGCCGTCCGGCCGGAGCGTCGCCAGGATCGGCGTGCCGCCGGGCGAGCTGGTCACCAGCTTCTCGCCGAAATCCGGGGAGCCACTCTGCGCGCCGCTGACCTGTCGTGGAAACGGGGAGCCTGATAAGGCGCTCCCGCTCAAATTCCGGGCCGGTAACCAACCTCATCGATCGCTATCCGCCCTCCATGCCCACAGGTAACACCCCCGCTGCCGACAGCCGGCCCCTGCGCGGGGCCAAATGCGCCAACGGCCCCACTGGACGGGGCCAAATGCGCCAACGGCCCCGCTGCCGCCGGGAGCCCGGACCGTGACCAACCAGAGATACATGCTAGGGGGGCCTTATAAGGCACTTAGTTTCCAGCATCCCGCCCGTCATTTCTGGGTCGCGGAAACGAAGGGCCGAATACGACACCAAGAATTCCGTGATCATGAGCCAGCCCACCGAAGGTGGGCTGAGGTCGGCGCACGGCCGGTGCGGCGGCGCACGCTGGTGCCAGAGTGCACGCCGGTGCGGCGGTGCGGGCCGTGGGGCTGTGCGGCGGGAGAGGTCGGTGCGGCGCCGTAGGCGTGCGGGATGTGGCCGGGGGCACCGAAGAGGCGGGGGTGGGGGTGGGCGCCGTTAGGCGCCCAGCGAGGTTTTGGTCAGTTGCAGCCAGGCTAGGCCGGCGCCCTCGGCCAGGCAGCCGTCCACGACGGCGTCGGTGCCGAGCGCGCTGACCTTGACCTCGGGCAGGGCGGGGGCGACGGGGCGCAAACAGTTCGTGACCGCCTCGGCGAAGCCGGGGGCCTGGCCTATGCCGCCGCCGAGGACGATCAGCTCGGGGTCGGCGACGGCGATCACGCAGCAGATCGCGGCGGCCACCAGGCGCGCCTCCTCGGCCACGACCGCGGAGGCGCGGGCGTCTCCGCGGGCCGCGGCCTCGAAGACGCGGCGGGCGGAGACGGGGCCGCGCAGGCCGGCCCGCCGGGCGGCGCGGACCACACCCGAGGCCGCGGCCACCATCTCCAGGACGCCCCTGCGCCGTACCTCGCCGCGATCCACCTCGTGGTCGTCGGCCAGCGGCAGGAACGCGATCTCGCCGGCCACCCCGTGCGCGCCGCGGTGCAGCTTGCCGCCGATCACCAGGCCCATGCCGATGCCGGTGCCGACGTGCACGAACGCGAAGCTGTCCGCCTCCTGGCCGTAGCCGTGCGCACGCTCCGCGAGCGCCTCGGCGTCCACGTCGTTCTCCACCGCGAGCGCCGGGCCGAACGCCTCGCGCAGGCCGGCCAGCGCGGCTGGCCTGTTCCAGCCCGGCATCCCGCCGGTCAGCGCCATGGCGTCGCGCCGCGGGTCGTAGACGCCGGGGCTGCCGATCACCGTCTGGGTGACCCTGGAGCGCGGGATGCCGGCCTCGGCGCAGATGTCGTCCGCGAGCCGGACGAGCTCGGCGACGCGGCCGGGCACGCTCGACGCGGCCGCCTTGCGCGATGACCGCACCCGGATCTCGCCGGACAGGTCGGCGAGCGCGCCGCGCAGGAACTGGTGCCCGATGTCGAGGCCGAGCACGAAGCCCGCGTCCGGCCGGATCTCGTACAGCAGCGCCGAACGGCCGGGCACGCCCGTCCGCTGGCCCGCCTCCCGGACCAGGGCCGCGCGCTCGAGGTTCGCCAGCGCGAGCGACACCGTCGGCTTGGACAGGCCGGAGACACGGGCCAGATCGGCACGGGAACACGGGCCGGAAAGCCGGATGTGCTCCAGCAGCAGCTGCTCGTTCATGGCCCTGATCAGCGGCGGCCGCGCCGCCTGCCCGTTGGGGACGGCGGACGGCGCGGCCGCCTGTCCTGCCGCGTGTCCCGCGGCCGGCCCGCTGGCCGTCGCCGCATCGGCGGGCACCACTGTCACTGCCGCCTCCCAGGTGTCAGTCACCTTGCCGGCCACATTTCGGTACCAGTCTGGACGATACTCTTGTGACCGGCGCCAATAGTTAGGATACTGCACTAACTAAGTTCAACGCATCCCGGTAAGGACCACCGCCGTCATGAAAAGAACAACCAGAGCCGGAGCAGTCCTCGCCTCGGGACTGCTCGCCGCCACGCTGGCCGCGTGCGGATCAAGCTCACCATCGTCGGGCACGGGAAGCGCCAAGGGTCCAAGCGGCACTCTGGTCATCTCGAACGCCCAGGGCACGCAGTGGAACTGCAGCTTCAACCCATTCCTCCCGAGCGTCCTGAACACCGGCGTCACCATGGGCCAGGTGTACGAGCCGCTGGTGTTCATCAACACCCTGCAGAGCGGGAAGACCACACCCTGGCTCGCCACGGCCTGGGCCTGGGGCAACAACAACAAGACGCTCACGTTCACCATCCGCAACGGCGTGAAGTTCAACGACGGCACGCCGATGACCGCGGCCGACGTCGTGTTCACGTTCAACCTGATGAAGAAGTTCTCCGCGCTCGACATCAACAGCGTCTGGTCGGTGCTGTCCAGCGTCACGCAGTCCGGCGCCAGCCAGGTCGTGATGACGTTCAAGGCTCCGTCCGTGCCGTACTTCTACTACATCGGCGACCAGGTCCCCATCGTCCCCGAGCACATCTGGTCCAAGCTCGCGAACCCGGTGACCTACGCCGACTCCAGCCCGGTGGCGACCGGTGCCTTCATGGTCAAGCCGTGCACGCCGCAGAACATCACCTACGTCGCCAACCCGCACTACTGGCAGCCCGGCGAGCCGAAGATCGCGAAGGTCCTCTACCCGGCGTTCACCTCCAACGACCCCGCCAACACCTACCTGGCGACCGGCCAGGCGCAGTGGGGCAGCCAGTTCATCCCGAACATCCAGAACGTCTACGCGTCGAAGTCCCCGGACAACCACTACTGGTTCGCGCCGATCGCGAACGTGTCGCTGATCCCGAACCTGACCGTTCCGGGTCTGAACAACGTGGCGGTGCGGCAGGCGATGGCGTACGCCATCGACCGGAACAAGGTGTCGCAGATCGGCGAGTACGGTGAGGAACCGCCGGCCAACCAGAACGCCATCGTGACCCCGACGTTCTCCAGCTGGATGAACGGCCAGGCCGCCGGCCAGTACAACTACACGTACAACCCGGCCAAGGCCGAGCAGATCCTGACCAGAGCCGGCTACACGAAGGGCAGCGACGGGATCTTCGCCAAGGGCGGCCAGCGGCTGTCCTTCAGCGTCATCAACATCGGCGGCTACTCGGACTGGGTCGCGGGGATGTCGGTCATCCAGTCCGACCTGAAGGCGGTCGGTATCCAGATCACGCCGCAGAACCTCGCGCAGAACGATTTCCTGGCCCGGCTGTACGCCGGCAGCTACCAGCTCGCCTACAACAACCAGACCGGCGGGCCGACGCCGTACTACGAGTTCCGGCAGTGGCTGTACTCGGCGAACTCCGCGCCGATCGGGAAGAACGCGTCCACCAACTGGGAGCGGTACATCAACCCGGCGACCGACGCGCTGCTCAACCAGTACGCCACCACGACCGACCCCGCGACGCAGCACCACATCATGGACCAGCTGCAGCAGGTCGTGCTGAACGACGTGCCGTTCATCCCGATGACCCAGGAGGTCGCCTGGTACCAGTACAACACGGGCAGCTTCACCGGCTGGGTGACGCAGAGCAACCCGTACGCGCTGCCCGGCGAGTACCTGTACCCGGACGCGGGCCAGCTGCTGCTGCACCTCGCGCCCAAGTAAGGCCCCGCCAAAGGCAAGGGGAAAAGCAGAGGTAGAGGAAAAGCAGAGGTAGAGGAAAAGGAAAAGGTAGAGAGCACAGATGCGATTCGTACTGCGCCGGGCGGGGTTCTTCCTGCTCACCCTCTGGGCGGCGGTCACGCTGAACTTCTTCCTGCCGCGCATGATGCCGGGAAACCCGGCCATCGCGATGATGGCCAAGTTCCGCGGGCGGCTGAGCGGGCAGGCGCTGGTCGCGCTGGAAACGATCTTCGGCGTGAACACGCACGAGTCCCTCCTGGCGCAGTATGTGCACTACCTCGGCGACATCTTCAGCGGCAACTTCGGCACGTCGCTGTTCTTCTTCCCGTCGCCGGTCAGCCAGGTGGTGCGCTCAGCGATCTTCTGGACGCTGGGCCTGGTGGGCATCACCACGATCCTGGCTTTCCTGCTCGGCACCGGGGTGGGGATCGTCGCCGCGTGGCGGCGCGGCGGGCTGCTGGACAGCGTCGCGCCGCCGGTGCTGGTGATCACCTCCGCGATCCCCTACTTCTGGGTCGGGATGATGTTCATCATGATCTTCGGCCTGAAGCTGCACTGGCTGCCCTGGTCGGGCGGCGCGGACATCGCCGCGACGCCGGGGTGGAACGGCGCGTACCTCGGCAACGTGCTCCAGCACGCCGTGCTGCCCGGGCTGGCGCTGCTGATCACGACCATCGGGACGTGGGTGCTGACCATGCGCAACAACATGGTCACCACGCTGGCCGAGGATTACGTCCGGATGGCGCGGGCCAAGGGACTGCCGGGCCGCCGGATCATGCTCGACTACGCGGCGCGCAACGCCATCCTGCCGAACCTCACCGGCTTCGCGATGTCGCTGGGGTTCGTGGTCGGCGGGGCGATCCTCATCGAGTACGTCTTCAACTACCCGGGCGTCGGCTACATGCTGCTGCAGGCAGTGCAGAACGAGGACTACCCGCTGATGCAGGCGCTGTTCCTGCTCATCACCGTGGCGGTGCTGGTGGCGATCCTGCTCGCCGACATCGCGACGGCGGTATTCGACCCGCGGACGAGGACGGCGAGGTAAGCCATGGCCGCCACCACCGTCACCGTCCAGGCCGGGCACTCGGCGGCCGGACAGGCCGCCCGGCGGATCTGGCGGGCCGTCCGGCGCAACCGCAAGGCCGCCGCCGGCGGGGTGCTGCTGCTGCTGTTCTGCCTGCTCGCGCTGTTTCCGGGTGTCATCGCGCACGACAACCCGGCCGCCGAGATCTACCCGAAGAACCTGGGACCGAGCTCGGCGCACCTGCTCGGCACCACCGGCCTCGGGCAGGACATGTTCGCGCAGGCCGTGTGGGGAACCCGGCAGGTGCTGATCATCGCGTTCGGGGCCGGGCTGGCGGCCACCGCGATCGCCGCGATCGTCGGCGTCACCGCCGCCTACCTGGGCGGGGCCTGGGACGGCGTGCTGAACCTGTTCACCGACGTGCTGCTGGTGATCCCGCTGTTCCCGCTGCTCATCGTCATCGCCGCCTACGTGCACAGCTCGGGCACGCCGGTGCTGATCACGGTGCTCGCGCTGACCGGCTGGTCGTACACCGCACGCCAGCTCCGTTCGCAGGCGCTGAGCCTGCGCGGCCGGGACTTCCTCGAGGCGGCGCGGGTCCGCGGCGAGCGCGCGCTCTACATCATCACCGTCGAGATCCTGCCCACGATGATCTCGCTGCTGCTGGCGGCGTTCCTCACCAACGCGCTGTACGCCATCCTGTTCGCCTCCAGCCTGCAGTTCATCGGGCTCGGCGACCCGAACGCGACGAGCTGGGGCACGATGCTCTACTGGGCGCAGAACAACGAGGCGCTGCAGGCCGGCTACTACCTGCAGGCCATCGTTCCCGGGGCCTGCATCGCGGTGCTCGGCACCGCGTTCGCCCTGCTCAACTACGCGTTCGACGAGATCGGGAACCCGGCCCTGCGGCCGGTACGGAAGATACGGAGCAAGCGTGTCCAATCCGCCAGTGCCTGAGCGCGTGCTCGGGGTCAGCGGCCTGTCCGTCGAATACGTGCTGGACCGCGGCAGCGTGCGGGCGGTCGACGACGTGTCGTTCGCCGTCGGCAACGGCGAGTTCCTCGGCATCGTCGGCGAGTCCGGCTGCGGCAAGTCCACGCTGCTGTTCGCCATCGCGCACCTGCTCGCCCCGCCCGCCCTGGTCACGGCCGGCAGCGTCAGCTTCGCGGGCATGAACCTGGTGACCATGACCGACAAGCAGCTTTCCGCCATCCGCTGGCGGGACGTATCCGTGGTCATGCAGAGCGCGATGAACGCGCTGAACCCGGTCAAGTCGATCGGCGCACAGTTCGCCGACGTGCTCCGCGCGCACGGCAAGCCGTCCAGGGCGGACATCCGGTCCAGGTCCGCCGAGGTGCTGCGCATGGTCGGCATCGACCCGGCGCACCTGCGCAGTTACCCGCACCAGCTTTCCGGCGGGATGCGGCAGCGCGCCATGATCGCGATGGCGATGCTGTTCACGCCGGAGCTGGTGATCATGGACGAGCCCACGTCCGCGCTTGACGTGGTGGCGCAGCGGTCGCTGATGGTGCAGATCAAGGAGCTCCAGGAGCAGTACGGCTTCGCGGTCATCTTCGTCACCCACGACATGTCGCTGGTCAGCCATTTCTCCGACCGGCTGATGGTGATGTACGCCGGCCAGGTGTCCGAGCTCGGCCCCACCCGCGCCGTCTTCGACGCGCCACGGCACCCGTACACGCAGGGTCTGCTGGAGGCCTTCCCCTCGATCCGCGGGCCAAGGGTCCCGCTCAAGGGCATCCCCGGGAGCCCGCCCAACCTCGCAGTCATACCGAACGGATGCCGGTTCCACCCCCGGTGCCCGCAAGTCATGGACAGGTGCAAAGAACAAGTGCCGGAGCTCTACGACGTGAACGGAACGCTGGTCCGCTGCCTGCTGTACGACGACCGCCCGGTGCGGACCGGCGCCGCGGAGGCGCGGACCGCGGAAAAGGCCACCGCGGACAAGAGTGTGGCCGATGCCTGAACTCCAGAGCGGTGAGCTGCTCCGGGCGGAGCACCTGACCAGGCATTTCAAGATCGGCGGGGCGCTGGCCCGGGCCACGCTGCACGCCGTGGACGACGTGAACTTCGCCATCGGGCAGCGCGAGATCGTGGCGCTGGCCGGCGAGAGCGGCAGCGGCAAGTCCACGATCGCCCGGCTGCTCGCGCGGGTCTACAAGCCGACGGCCGGGAAGATCGCCTACGAGGGCAGGCCGCTTTCGTCGATACGGTCCCGGGGGGACCGGCTGCGCTACAGCGGCCAGGTGCCGATGGTCTTCCAGGACCCGTTCGCCTCGATGAACCCGGTGTTCCGCGTCTCGCACGGGGTGATGCGGAACCTGAAGCTGCACCGCCCCGAGCTGTCGGCGAAGCAGCGCGACGACGAGGCGGCCCGGGTGTTCGAGGTCGTCGGGCTCGGCGCCGACATGCTGCAGCGCTATCCCTACGAGCTCAGCGGCGGCCAGCGGCAGCGGGTCGGCTTCGCCCAGGCGCTGGTCACCCGGCCGAAGCTGATCCTGGCCGACGAGCCCGTCTCCATGCTCGACGTCTCCATCCGGATCGGCCTGCTCAACCTGATGGCGAAGCTGCGCGACGAGGAGGGCGTGTCCATCCTCTACATCACGCACGACATCGCCAGCGCGCGGTACGTCGCGGACCGGCTCATCGTGATGTACGCCGGCCAGATCGCCGAGTCCGGGCCGATCGAGGAGGTGCTGAGCGCGCCCAGGCACCCCTACACCCAGCTGCTGCTGTCCGCGGTGCCGGACCCGCGCGCGCCGCTGAACGTCGAGGCCGAGACCGACCGCGGCGAGCCGCCCAAGGTCATCGACCCCACCCCCGGCTGCCGGTTCCGCTGGCGCTGCCCGCTCGCCATCGAGGTGTGCGAGCACGTCGACCCCGTGCTCGAGGACTTGGCGGGGGGCCCCGGGGGGGCGCCCCCCGGATCAGGAAAGCAGAGCCACGCGGCGGCCTGTCATGTCGCCCAGTCGGGCGCGGAAGTAAAGGCGTTCTCCGCATGAAGCTCACGGTGATCGGCGGCGGGTCGACCTACACGCCCGAGCTCGCCGACGGGCTCGGCAGGCTCGCGCACGGGGTGACCGAGCTTGTTCTCGTCGACCGGGACGAGGCGCGGCTCGCGGCGGTCGGCCCGCTGTCGGCGCGCATCATGCGCGCCCAGGGGCACCCGGCGCGGGTCCGGTGGACGACCAGCCTCGACGACGGCGCCGACGGCGCCGGCGCGGTGCTGATCCAGCTGCGGGTCGGCGGCCAGGCGGCGCGCGACCGGGACGAGACCTGGCCGCTGGAGTACGGCCGCATCGGCCAGGAGACCACGGGGGCGGGCGGGCTGGCGAAGGCGCTGCGGACCGTGCCGGTCGTCCTCGAGGTAGCGCGGCGGGCGCGCCAGCGCGCCGCGAGCGACGCCTGGGTCATCGACTTCACCAACCCGGTCGGCATCGTGACCCGGGCGCTGCTGGACGCGGGGCACCGCGCGGTCGGGCTGTGCAACGTCGCGATCGGCTTCCAGCGCCGCTTCGCGTCGCTGCTCGGCGCGGACCCCGGGCAGGTATCGCTCGACCACGCTGGCCTGAACCACCTCACCTGGGAGCGGGCGGTGTACGTGGACGGGAAGGACCGGCTGCCCGAGCTGCTCGGCGACCACGGCGAGGAAATCGCCGAGCGGGTGGGACTGCCACCGTCCGTTCTGTATGACCTTGGCGCTGTACCGTCGTACTACCTGCGCTATTTCTACGAGCATGATGCCGTCGCCGGCGAGCAGCGGGAGCAGCCGACGCGGGCGGCGGAGGTGGCCGGCATCGAGCGCGAGCTGCTGCGGATGTACGCGGACCCGGCGCTGGACCACAAGCCCGAGCTGCTGTCGCACCGGGGCGGGGCGTTCTACTCCGAGGCCGCGGTCGCGCTGCTGTCGTCGCTGCTCGGCGACGGGCGGGACGTCCAGGTGGTCAACCTGCGCAACAACGGCACGCTCCCGTTCCTCGGCGACGACGCGGTGATCGAGGTGCCGGCGCGGATCGGCCGCGACGGGCCGGTGCCGGAGCCGGTCGCGCCGCTCGGGCCGCTGCAGCGCGGGCTGGTCGCGCACGTGTCCGCCTACGAGGAGCTGGCGCTCGACGCGGCGCTGCGCGGCGGCCGGCGGCGGGTGGCCGCCGCGCTGCTCGCGCACCCGCTGATCGGGCAGTACTCGCTCGCCGAGGCGATGACCGAGCGGCTGCTCGCTGAGAACGCGCAGTTCCTTTCCTGGGCCTGAGGAGTTGTGATGAGGCACCGCATCATGGCGGTAACGGCCGCGGCATGCGCGGCCCTGGGCACGCTCGCCATCCCGGCCGTGGCCGGGGCATCGCCCGCGCGCGGCGGCAGCGATCTGCCCGCGGTGTCCGCTGCCGCAGCGACCGCGAGCGCGGGCAGACCGGCCGTCGTGCCGGTCGTGCGGGTCGATCAGGTGGGGTACGCGCCCGGGGCGGCGAAGGTGGCGTTCGCCATGCTGCCGGGGCGGGTCGCCGGTGTGCGGTTCACGGTCACGGCCGGGCGGCGAACCGTGTTCCGCGGCGTGTCGCGGGATGACCTCGGTGGGTGGAACTCGCGGTACCGCGCGGTGTACGAGCTGAACTTCGCGGCGCTGCGCCGCGCCGGCACGTACCGGGTGCACGTGGGCGCGGCGGTGTCGCCGCCGTTCCGCGTCGCGCCGGGAGGGGCGCTTTACGGGCGGCTTGTTGACAACGCCGTGCGTTTCTTCACCTCCGAACGGGACGGCGCCGACGTGGTGCACTCCGTCCTGGACCGGGAGCCCGCCAACCTCACCGACGCGCGCGCGCAGGTGTACGCGGCGCCGAAGTACGACAGCAACGACAACCTGCTGGGCAGCTTCCGGCGGATCGGCGGGCCGGTGAACGTGTCCGGCGGCTGGTTCGACGCCGGCGGCGGCTACGAGAAGTTCGGCTACACGGTGAGCTACGCCGACGCGCTGCTGCTGATCGCGGCGCGCGACAACCCGCGCGGGTACCCCACGCTGCGGCCGGAGGCGCAGTTCGGGCTGCGGTGGATCACGAAGCTGTGGAATCCGGCCGCCCGCGTGCTGTACATGCAGGTGGGCATCGGCAACGGCAACGCGTCGAACACGATCCAGGGTGACTACAACTTCTGGTTCCTGCCGCAGCGGGAGGACCGGCTGAACGTCAGCCGCGGCGGCAACCCCGGCCCGAGCGCGTACTACGTCAAGTACCGGCCGGTCTTCGAGGCCGCCGCGCCGGGCAGACCGGTGGACCCGGACTTCGCCGGGCGGTACGCCGCCGACTTCGCGCTCGGCGCGCAGCTCGCCGGGCGCGGTCCCGCGGGGCTGCGCCTGCTGTCGCTGGCGCGCTCGGTCTACGCGGACGCCAGGACGGCGGGCGTCGGGCAGATCCTCACCACGTACCCGCACGACTACTACCCGGGCAGCGAGTGGAAGAGCGACATGCTCTGGGGGGCGGCGGAGATCGCGCTCGCCGACGAGCGGCTGGGCGTGGGCCGGGGGCGGCTGCGCTCGGACCTGTCGGCCGCGGCGCGCTGGGCGCGCGCGTACATCGCCCAGGGGCACCCGGCCGGCGGCGACACGCTGAACCTGTACGACACCGGCGCGGTCGCCGAGGCCGAGCTGCTGCGCGCTGTTCGGCAGGCGCCGCGGCACGGCCACCAGGCCGCCCCGGTGATCTCGCCGCGGGTGCTCGTGAACGACCTGGGCGCCCAGCTACGGACCGGCGAGGCCCTGGCCGCCGGTGACCCGTTCGGCGCCGGCGCGCGGCTCGGCGCCTCCGACGCGGCGCCGCACGCGTTCGGGCTGTGGGTGACCGGCGCGCTGTACCGCGCGTACGGCGGGAGCGCCCGGTACCAGGCGTTCGCGCAGCAACAGCTCAACTTCGCGCTCGGCGGCAACGCGTGGGGGTCCTCGTTCGTGGTCGGCGCGGGCTCGGTGTACCCGCGCTGTATGCAGAGCGAGATCGCGAACCTGGCCGGCTCGCTGACCGGGCACGGGAACATCCAGCTCGGCGCCGCCACCGACGGGCCGGGCAACCCGGCCAACTTCAGCGGGCTCCCCGCCGTCGCGGGGATGCGGGCGTGCAGCGCCGGGTCGTACTCGGCGTTCAACTCACCGGCGGCGGCGTACGAGGACAACGTGGTCTCCTGGCCGTCGGTGGAGCCCGCGGACGACTACACGGCGGTGTCGCTGCTCGCCTTCGCGCTGGGGGCGGGCGGCTCCGCTTCCCCTGGCTCCGGGGCGGCCGGCCTTGGCTGACGCCCGCTTCGGTTCCCCGCTGCCGGCCGTGCTGGCCATCGACGGCGGGAACAGCAAGACCGATGTCGCGCTCGTCGCCGGGGACGGCACGCTGCTGGCCTCGATCCGCGGGCCGGGCGCCAGCCAGGAGGACTACGGCGTCGAGGGTGCCATGCGGATGCTCGGCGAGATGGTCCGCAAGGTCGCGGCCCAGGCTGGGCACGACATCCTGCCCGGCGGGGACGCCGACGGCGCCGGGCTCGTCGCCCGGCACACCTCGAGCTGCCTGGCCGGCGCCGACCTGCCCGAGGAGGAGGAGCAGCTGGCCGTGGCGCTGCAGCGGCAGGGCTGGTCGCTGACCTCCGTGGTGGCCAACGACACGTTCGCCGTGCTGCGGGCGGGGCTCACCCCGGCCGGCGGGCAGCCGCCGTGGGGCGTCGCGGTCACGTGCGGCGCGGGCATCAACTGCGTGGGCGTCGCGCCGGACGGCCGCACCACCCGGTTCCTCGCGCTGGGCCCGCTCACCGGCGACTGGGGCGGCGGTGACTTCCTCGGCCAGGAGGTCATGTGGTGGTCGATGCGCGCCGAGGACGGGCGGGGCCCGGATACCGCGCTGCGCCCGGCGACGGCCGCGTACTTCGGCCTGCCGACGGTCCGGGACGTCGCCATCGCCGTCCATCTCAGGCAGATCGCCGACAGCGAGCTGCTCGGCCTGACGACCGTGCTGTTCGAGAGCGCTTCGGCGGGTGACAAGGTGGCGCGGGACCTGCTGGAGCGGCTGGCGGAGGAGGTGTGCACGATGGCGCTCACCGCCATGCGGCGGCTCGGCCTGACCGGCCCGGGCACCCCCGTGGTGCTCGGCGGTGGCCTGCTCACGGCGCGTCACCCGCTGCTGACGGCGGCGATCGAGCGGCGCCTGGCCGCCGCCGCGCCAGGCTCGAGGCCGCATTTCGTCGACGTACCGCCGGTGGCCGGCGCCGCCCTGATGGGCCTGGACCACCTGGGCGCCGACCCGGACGCCGAGCGCCGCCTGCGCGCCAGCACCCAGCTCGGCGCCGTCGAGGCCGGCGCGTAGCCGGCGCTTCGTGTGGCGGCCCGCACACCCCTGAGTTTCCGTGATCATCCGCCGACCCCGTGATGGCAATGGCGATTTCGGTGCCGTACTCGGCTCGGGCGCGTATTTCTGGATGGCCACGGCCCGGGTTCACGATGGCGGCGGAGCCGCTGGCGCATTCGGCCCCGGCCAGTGGGGGCGCCGGCGCATTCGGCGCGGCCAGTGGTGGGGCCGCTGGCGCATTCGGCCCCGGCCAGTGGGGCCGCTGGCGCATTCGGCCCCGGGCGGGAGCTGGCTGGCGGGGGCTGGCTGCGGTAGGGGTGTTACGTATGGGCGTGCGGGGGCGGATAGCGATGGATGAGGTTAGTTACCGTCCCGGGATTTGAGCTAGAGGCCTGTATTCGACCCGCGGTTTCCGCGAAAGGGGAGCTGCCGACGGCGTGATGGAAATTAGGGTGTCATATGGGACCCTGCGTTTCCATAACGTGCTTGGAAGGGATCGGATGGTGGAAATGAGGGGCCCGCAGATGGATCGTGCCGCTGAGAATTCACCCGGGCAGGGCCCGGAGGGGCCGGCGCCGTTACGGGACCGGCGGCCGGGTGCCGCGCTCTTGCACCGGGACGTCATCCGCGATCCGGTAGCCCGCCTGGGCGACGGTCTCGATGACCGGCGGGTCGCCCAGCTTGCGGCGCAGCCTGCTGACGGTCACCTTCACGATCGTGCTGAACGGGTCGGCCATCTCGTCCCACGCCCGCTCGAGCAGCTCCTCGGCGGAGACCACCCGGCCCTGGGCCGTGAGCAGCAGCTCGAGAACCCCGAACTCCTTGGGAGCGAGGTACAGGTTCCTGCCGTCCCTGGTCGCCGTCCGCCTGGCCGGGTCGAGTGCTATGCCCGCGTGCCGCAGGACCGGGGGCAGAGCGGGCTGCGCCCGCCGGGACAGCGCCCGCACCCGGGCGACCAGCTCGGCGAAGGCGAACGGCTTCGGCAGGTAGTCGTCGGCGCCACGGCCGAGGCCGTCCACCCTGTCCTCGATCGTCCCCGCGGCGGTGAGCATGAGCACCCGGCTGCGGCTGCCGGCCGCGACGAGCTCCGCGCACACGTCGTCGCCGTGCACGCCGGGCAGGTCCCGGTCCAGGACGATGACGTCATAGCCGATGAAACGGGCGCGCTCCAGCGCCTGCTCGCCGTCGAGCGCGACGTCGGCAGCCATCCCCTCCAGGCGCAGCCCGATACCGATCGCCTCGGCGAGCTCAGCGTCGTCCTCGACCACCAGCACACGCATGGCCGCTCCGCTTCGTCACGGGATCCCTGACCTCATCATGCCCCACCCGCGGTTGCACGCCGGTTACGTCAGCCGGTGGAGCCTGCGGCCCCGCAGGCGGGGTGGGCGCCGCGCGGTTCGCCCCGGCGGTCGCGCTGACGGGCCTGACGGTCCCGCTGACGGCTCTCGCGGTCCCGCTGGCCGGCCTGACGGTCCCGCTGACGGGCCTGGCGGTCCCGCTGACGGGCCTGGCGATCTCGCTGGCCGGCCTGGCGGTCCCGCTGACGGCCCCGGCGGTCCCGCTGACGGGCCTGGCGGTCGGGCCGGCGTGGCCGGTAGGCGGGCAGCCGGCGGGGGCGGGAACTCGCCTGGGCCGAGGGGTCCAGGCGGAGCTCCGTGCGCAGGCGGTCCACGTGGGCGAGGATCTCGCCGCGCAGCGGCCACTCGCTGTTGCCCTCGCCGGGACGCAGCAGGTCGGCGAGCCGGTCCTGGTGCCGGTGCGCCTCTGCCAGGTGGTTCTCGAGTTCCGCCTCCAGCGGCTCGCTGCCGCCCGGCAGCGTCTGCACGACCCGCCCGTACGCGCGCACCGCCTCCCCGAGCTGGGTGAGCACCGCGGCGAGCCGGGTCCTGGTCTCCGGGTCCTGCACCGGGCTGGCCTCGCTGTCGATCCGCGAGCTGTCGATCACCGAGCGGGCGAGCACGCGGATGATCAGCGCCGCGTGCTCAAGGGTCTCCAGGCCGCTGCGCAGCGAGATCTCGGCCTCGGGCAGGCGCAGGCTGCGCGGGTTGAGCCGGACGCTGTCCTCGGCCTGCCGCAGCGCGTCGCCGACCCGCTCGATCTCGCCGCGCAGCGCGCGGGCCTGCTCCAGCCACCCGGTCACCGTGGCGGTGCCCGGCACCTCGGCGAGATCGCCGGCCATCCGCTCCAGCAGCCGTGCCAGCTGGCTGGCGAGGTCGCCGACCGCCTCCCGGGCGGGCTGCACGCGCAGCGGCGCGTAGACGAAGCCGGCGAGCAGACCGGCGCCGGCGCCGACCAGCGTGTCGACGATCCGCCCGGTGGCGGCCGAGTTCGAGCCGACGGAGAAGATGAGCATCGCGCTGATCGGCACCTCGACGATCTCCTCGCCCAGGCGCAGCACGTAGCCGAGGACGAGGGTCACCACGATCAGCAGCGCCAGCAGCCACCAGGTGAAGCCCACCGTCGCCGCGAGCGCGACCGCGACGAGCACGCCGGCGGTCACGCTGACGACCCGCCGGATCGCGCTGCGGATCGTCTGGAACAAGCTGGCCTGGACCACGAGCAGCGCGGTGAGCGGTGCGAGCACCGGCCGCGACGTGCTGCCCGGCAGCAGCAGCGCCAGCAGGTACGCGAAGGTCGCGGTCGCGGTGAGCCTGATGATGTACGCGGCGGCCGGCTGGGCCCGGCGGCGTACCAGGGTGAGCTGGCCGGCCTGCCGGCGCGCCACGGACCGGGCGGCCCTGCTCACCCGCCCGGCGCCCGGAAGCACCGGGGCGGCGGCACGGGACGAGGCGGCACGGGACGAGGCGGCACGGGACGAGGCGGCGCCGTCAGGTGCGGAGCCGCGGCCTGTGCGGAAGATCGTGAAGGGCATGCGCAAGCTGTGGTGTAGGGGTCGGGTGCGGGCCGGTACATGACAACGGCACACCCCCCGGGACCAGAACTCATTGTCCGGCGTGTGCCGCCACTCGTAGGCAACGCATGGCGGCCCTGGCTATTCCCCTCCGGCGGGCGCGTGATGCGGGACAAGGGGGAATTCTCCGGGCCGCCCGCCGGGCGCTCGTGACCGCTCGCCGGGCACGGGAAACCGTTGGGCGGCCACGGGAGACCGTTCGGCGGGTCGCGCGACCGTTTGTCGCGATACCGCAACGGCGCGGCCAACCACTCTACGGGCGGACCCCGCCGGAGTAGGTTGTTATAACACCTGCCACCTTCTAACGGACGCACTATGGACGTCGATGCCGGGGAGTCGGGGCGCGTTCGCGCCCTGCGGGCGCGTCTGGGGCTCAGCCAGGAGCAGCTGGCTCAGCAGCTTGGCGTTTCCTTCGTCACGGTCAACCGGTGGGAGTCGGGGCGTACCGGGGTGTCGCCCAGGGCGCTCAAACGCCTTGCGGCACTGGAAAACGCGCGGGAACCGGACCCCGGCGCGCCACCCGCACCGCCGTCGGCGTTCATCGGGCGGGAGGCGGAGGTCGGCGCGCTGCTCGGCCTGCTGACCACGAGCAGGCTCATCTCGCTCGTCGGCCCGGGGGGTGCGGGGAAAACCCGCCTAGCGCTGGAGCTGGTCGGCCGCGTGCGCGCGCCCGGCCTGCGGGTCGTGTTCGTCGCGCTGGACTCGCTGGGCGACCCGTCGCTGGTGGAGTCCCGTGTCGCGGCGGCGCTGGGCCTGCGCGACCGGGCGGGGTCACCGGCCGCTGAGGCCGTGGTCCGTACCCTGGCCGAGGGTCCCGCTCTGCTCGTCCTCGATGGTGCCGAACGAGCGGTGGTGCCTCCCCCGGGCAGCGGAGGCGTCACCGGGCTGGCCGAACGAGTGCTGGCCGGCAGCGGCCAGACGCGGATCCTGATCACCAGCCGGAGGCTCACCGGCGCCGCCGGGGAGCAGGTCTGGCCGGTGCCGGCGCTGACCGACGCGGACGCGGTGGCGCTTTTCGCCACCCGGGCTCGCGAGCGGGTGCCCGGCTTCGAGATCACCGGCGACCTCGCGGAGGCCACGGGTGAGCTGTGCCGCCGCCTTGACGGACTGCCGCTGGCCATCGAGCTGGCGGCCGCCTGGGTGGGCACGCTGTCGGTGGAGCAGATCCTGCGGCGCAGGTTCGCGCTGCTCGGCCCGCCGGACGGGGCACGGACGCTGCACAAGGTCGCCGAGTCCAGTCACGGCCTGCTCAGCCCGGCCGAGCAGGCCGTGCTGGCGCAGCTTTCGGTGTTCGCCGGGCCGTTCACGATCGACGACGCGCAGGCCGTCACCGATATCGCCGCCGAGCAGCTCGTCTTCGCACTGCGCGGGCTGGTCGACTCGTCCTGGCTGGTCGCGCGGCGGGACGGTGACCGGCAGGTGTACCGGATGCTGGACACGCTGCGGGAGTACGCCGCCGGGCGGCTCGGCGCCGGGGCGCCCCCGGTGCGCGAGCGGCATGCCAGGCACTTCGCCCAGATGGCGGCCCAGAGCGAGACCCTGCTGGCCGGGGCGGAGCGGCCGGCCTGGGTGAGCAGGCTGGAGCTGGCCTCGCCGGACCTGGACGCCGCGCTGGACTGGGCCGCCGCCGCCGGCGGCGGCGGCGTGCTGCTGGGCCTGAGGATGAGTACCGCGCTGTGGCGGTGGTGGCTGACCACCGGCCGGCTGTCGGAGGGGCGGCGGCGGCTGAGCTGGTTCCTGGCGGCCACCGAAGGCGCCGCGGCGGCGGAGGCCACGCAGGGCGCCGGAACGCCGGCCGGCGTGGAGGCGGCGCTCGCCGAGGCCGAGGGCCGCCGCGCGGAGGCGGTTCTCGCCGCGGAGAACGGCGACTATACCGACGCCGTGGACCAGGCTGGCCGCGCCCTGCGGACGTTCGACGAGGTCGGTGGCGTGACGTCGGCCAGGTCGGCGGCTCAGGCGGCCACCGTGCTCGGGGCGGCGCACCGGTATTTCGGCGACCAGCGGGCGGAGGCACGCTACTTCGAGCTGGCGGCCGAGCGCTGGCGGCAGGCCGGCGACGAGAAGGGGATCGCCGCGGCGCTGAACAACCTGGCCCTGGTCGTCCTGGACGCCGGTGACCTGGCGCGGGCGCAGCGGCTGCTGGAGGAGGTGCTGGCCATCAAGCGGCGGCTCGGCGATCCGCGCTCGGTCGCGCTCGGCCTGCTCAACCTCGGGGCCGTGTACGTCGACGCGGGCCAGGCGGCGCGAGCCGCCGCGACGCTGGCCGAGGCCGCCGGCACCGCCGCGAACCTGGGCGATCGCGCCCTCGACGGGCTGATCGCCTGCACTCGCGGTGACCTGGCACGGTCCCGGCGCGACTTCGCCGTCGCCGCCAGCCACTACCGCGTCGCGCTCTCCAACAGCCGCACGGCCGGGGCGGTGCGGGACGTGGTGGTCGCGCTGCGCGGACTCGGCCTGTCGATGTTCCGGCTCGGCGACCAGGAGGAGGCGCTGCGGCTGCTGCGCGAGGGCGAGGCGATGGCGGTCAAGGCGGGCGACGCGCCCAGGCTCGAGGAGATCAGGGCCGCGCTCGAGGAGGTCGGGCGGCCGGCCGCCGGCCGGCCGCCCGACGGCCTGACCGCCCGCCAGGCGGAGATCCTGGCGTACGTCTCGGCGGGGCTGACCAACAAGGACATCGCCGCGCGGCTGCACCTGAGCGTCGGCACGGTGGAACGGCACCTGGCAACCTGCTATCGCAAACTCGGCCTGCGCAACCGCGCCGAGGCAACCAGGTACGCGCTGCGTAGCGGATTGTCGATGCCAGATACATGATTTCCGGGATTCACGGTTACGCCGCGGCACCATACGCTTTGTGCGGCGGGGACCTGGAGGCGCCCTAGGAGGGGGGATGCGCCTCCCGGTCCCCGCCCTCATCGCGGGGGGCGCCGGCGGCCAGCGGACGGTGGCCCCACAGCACCGACAGCGGCATCGCGTAGATGCCGTCCCCGCAGAACTCGGCCTCCGTGCCCAGGTGCAGGACGATGCCGGCGTGCAGCCGGTCACCGATGCGGCCGCGGAGCCAGCGCAGGCCCTTCATCGCTTTCGGGCCGGGCTCCCCCGCCGCCAGGCTGATTCCCACGACCTTCCCGCCCGGCTCTTCCAGCATGAAGTCGACGTCGGTCAGGTCGAAGTTGCGCAGGTGCGCGAGCGTGACGGCCGGGTCGCCCACGGCCAGCGCCTTGACCAGTTCCCCGGCGGCGAACGTGGCCAGCAGCGGGGCCAGCTGACGGCGCCTGGGGTTCGCCAGGTAACCGGCGTCCACGCCGAGGAGGTGCGCCGCCAGCCCGGAGTCCGGCGGGTACAGCTTCGGGCTCTTGACCAGCGGCAGGTCCGCGCGCCACGAAGGGATCTGGATCGTGAGGTAGGCGGTGTCCAGGTAGGAAAGGTACCGCCGGGTCGTCGGCCTGGTAAGGCCGGAGTTGACCGACAGGTCCATCACCGACAGCGAGGTGCCCGCGCGCTCGGCGATCAGCGCGATCAGCCTGCGCATCGAGTCCGTGCTGTAGACCCTCGCGAAACCCTGGATCACCTGGCCGAGTACCGCGTCCAGGTAGCCGTCGTACCAGGCGCGGCGCGCGCCGGGCGCGAGGCCCAGCGGCTCCGGGTAGCCGCCGCCAGCCATGCACTCGGCGTACTGCTCCCGCGACCAGCCCGAGCCGGCGGCCAGCGCCTGCGGGTCGCCGAAAACCGCGCTGGGGAAATCACCAGGCACCCCGGTACGCTCGGCCATGCTCAGCGGCCACAGATCGAGGACCGCGAGCCGGTCACCCAGCGATCCGGCGAGCGCGGGCAGCCGGGCCGAGCCCGCCATGACAAGGCGCCCCGGGCGCGGGTCCGCGTCCACTGCGGAACCGATCTCCCGCACGGCTTCATCGCGCTGCGGCACGTCATCGGCGATCCGGGGCGGGACGGAGCCGTCCTCCCGGGCCGCGCGGTACCGCTCGAGCAGGGTGGTCTTCCCCGACCCCAGCGGGCCGCCCACCAGGACGGCCGGCACCCGGGCGGCAAGCTCGGCCAGCCTGGCTTCGGCCAGCCTCGGCACCAGCCCGGGCTGTGCGGCCCTCTCGGTCACTGCACGAGAGTACTCTGTCCCCCCCGCTTGCCTCCGGGGCCGCCCGCCGGGGGCGCCACCGGCTCGAGGGCGCGCAGGTCTGACCAGAGGGACCGGTAGGCGCGGGCGGCCTGGCTGCGCGGGGCGAACACGGTGACCGGGGCGCGCTCCACGGACATTCGCTCGATCACCGACAGGGCCGGGATCGTCGTGGGAGATACCACCGCCCGTTCGGTAGACAATTCCTGTGTCATCTCACGGTGCAGTTTCTTGCGGCGGTCAGCCATCGACAGGAACGCGAGAATCCGCGGGCGGTGGCCGTCGAAGCGGGCGACGAAGCCGGTGAGCTGGTCCAGCGTGCGCACCGACAGCGTGGTGGGGATCAGCGGGACGATGAGCACGTCGGCGGCGTGCATGACGTTCTCCGAGACCAGCGAGATGCTCGGCGGGCAGTCGAGGAACACCGCGTCGCAGGAGGCCGCGAGCGGGGCGAGCAGCCGGGCCAGCCTGTGCGTGGGCTTCCTGGCGCCGCCGAGAAGCAGGTCCATGTTGCGGTAGGTGAAATCCGCGGGGATGAGGTCGAGGCCGTCGAAGTCGGTGCCCTTGATCGCGTCGTCGAGCGTCCTGCTCCCGCGGATGAGCGCCCTGCCGCCGCCCTTGACCCGCGGCTTGACGCGGAACATGAAGCTCGCCGCGCCCTGCGGATCGAGGTCCCACAGCAGCGTGCGCAGCCCGTCCTGGGCGGCGAGGTGCGCGAGGTTGACCGCGGCGGTCGTCTTGCCGACGCCGCCCTTGATGTTGTACGTGGCGTAGACCCTCACTCGGGGTCCCCGGCCGCGGGGGCGAGGAGCACGGACATCCGGCGCCGGCCGCCGGGGCCGGCGAACGCGGCGAACCGCTGCTCGAACTCGGCCCGCGCGGCCCGCTGCCGGGACGCGAGCCCGGCCATGGTCTCTCCCATGGCCAGCAGGGTGGCCGCGGGCACGGCGCCTTCGGCGAGCATCGCCCCGGCCAGCGCGCGGATCTCCTCGATCTGGACGTGAGTGTCCTGGAACTCGCCGAGGCAGTCCTGGAGCCGCTTCAGGTCGCCGACGACCTTGCCGTACGCGGCGGGCTGGTGCAGCGGCGCGAAGAACTCCAGCACGTAGCGCAGTTCCTTGCAGCGCTTGCGCAGGTCGTGCAGGGATTCGTCGGGCGAGCTGCCGGTGATGGCGGCGCCCTGCCTGACCACCCGGCGGAAGGCCCGGCCGGTCCGGTCGGCGGCCAGTCCGGCCGCGGTGCGCCGCTCGGCACGGCGGCGCACGCCGGCGTCGCGTGCCTCCAGCAGCGTCTTGCGCCAGTCCTCGGTGAGCACCCGGAACCGGGCGGAGCGCAGGCCACGCGCGAGAGCGCGCCGCTCGCGGGCACGGCGGCGGGCCAGGAACGCGCGGAACGGCTCGAGGTCCGCCGGCCGCGCCGCGGCCAGCCCGGCGGCCATCGCGCCGAAGCCCAGCAGGTGCACGTCGAGGTCCCTGGTCGGCGTGGTCAGGTCGCCGAGCCACTTGAACTCGTCGTGGTAGCGCCGGCCCGGTTCCCCCGGCACCGAGTCGCCGAGGACGTCGCCGAGCAGCTTCAGCGCCGACCGGGTGCGCCGCACCGAGACCCTCAGGTCGTGCAGGAACTCCGTGTCGATGTCCGCGAGGACGCCGTCGACGTTGGCCTCGAGGGTGTCCAGCAGCCGCAGCAGCACGACCGCGGCCGCCCGGCCGGCCGGCATGTGCGCGGTGATCTCGGCGTCCACCTTGTTCGAGTAGTCGCCCGGATGCCGCCCGAGGGCGCCGAGGATCTCGGCGAACCCGTCGCCGACGGCCGGGCTCACGCCGGTCGCGAGGGCGACGATGCGGGCCGCCTTGCGCGCCTGGCCGGGGTACCCGCGGACTTCGGCGACCGACAGGCGGGGTGGCAGATCCGCGCCGGCCACGCTGGCGCGGGTGGTGAGCAGCCGCGCCACGGTCTTGCCGTCGTCGTTCAGCAGGCGCGTGACGGTGACGGTGCTCGACACGGTCGCCACCGGAAGCAGCGCCCGCGGGGACGCCAGCCGGATGATCCGGTCCCGCACCGGCCCGGGCGGCAGGGATTCCGCCAGGCGCGGGCGCGCGGGCCGCCAGCCTGTCACGTGCTGCCTGGTGAGTGCGGCGCCGTCGGCGGTGGTGGCGCCGGTGGCACTGGCGGCGCTCGCGGCGCTGGCGCTCGCGGCGCCGGCCAGCCGGAGTTCGCCTGCCACGTACTCGAGCCGCAGGCCGGCCCGGTAGAGGCGCCAGTCGAAGGTGTCCAGCCAGGTTCGCCGCTGCGCCCTGGAGGCGGTGCGCTCGGGCACCGTCGTGAACGCCGACCGCAGCGCGGACATCACATCGGTCATCGCCCGGTCCCAGGCGGGTGCCGCGTCGCCGGCCACCGCGAAACCCCCCAGGGCTGGTGTCATGACCGCGTGCTCCTTTCCGGGCAAGCGTACAGTAATGCCCTATTTGCCCGATACGGCCCAAAGTCTTTTCGCTGATTCACCGCGGAGTCATTATCCGTTCACCTCCGCGGCATCCATGTTCAAGGGTCGCGCAACCATGATCGTCTTTCAACGCCCCGGCCGGCTTTCGCGCAGGCCGGGGGGCAAGCTGGTACACGGCCCGGGTTCCTAACGGAGGGTGGTGTTCCCGGAGACGTCGAGCCCGCTCAGTTCGGCGCGTGTGGGCAGGCCCTCCCAGTCGCCCTCGGCGGCGACGGCGAAGGCACCCGTCGTGACGGCCCGGTCCAGACGCTGAGGCACGTCGAGACCGTCGAGCAGGCCGGAGAGGTAGCCGGCGGCGAAGGCGTCACCGGCACCGACGACGTCCACGACGGGGACCTGGGGGGCTGCCAGCGACACGCGCTCCCCCGCGCGGATCGCGGTCGCGCCCGCCGCGCCGCGGGTGATCACGACTTCGCCGGTTCCGCGGGCGAGGAGGGCTTGCGCTGTCCGTGTCTCGGTGTCGCCGGCGGGGCCGGGGCCGTCGGCCGCATCGGCCAGCAGCGGCAGTTCGCCGGCCGAGGCGATGAGGATGTCGGCGAGCCCCGCGAGGGGCCGCAGCGCGGCGCGGGCCTGCTCGGCGGTCCACAGCCGTGAGCGGTAGTTGACGTCCAGGCAGACTTTCGTCCCGAGGGCGCGCGCCCGGTGTACCGCGGCCGTGATCGCGTCCGCGGCCACGGCGCCGAGCGCCGGGGTGATCCCGGTGACATGCAGGATGCGGGGCGCGTCTTCCAGCGCCCGCAGCACGTCCGCCGGCGTGATGGCCGAGCCCGCCGAGTTGGCGCGGTAGTAGAGCGCACGTACCAGATGACCAGCGCGCCGCTCGAACAGAATGAGGCCCGTCTGCCGGAGGTCATCGGTAATGGCGTAGCTGACATCCACCTTCTCGGCGCGCAGCGTGCGGAGCACGAGTTCCCCGAGTTCGTCGGCGCCGACGCGCCCCACCCAGCGGACGGCGTGACCGAGCCGCACCAGGCCGATCGCCACGTTGGACTCGGCGCCGGCCACCGACAGGCCGGCCGGGCCGCCCAGGCGGAGCGGGCCGCGGGCCCGCAGCGCCGCCAGTGTCTCGCCGACGGTGACCACGTCCGGGCCGCGCTCGCCGGCCATCACGCCGCCATCCGGGCGAGCATGTCCTGCCAGGCCGTGATCCGCGACCTCAGCCCGGCCGGGTCGCCACCGGACGCGGCGTCGCCGATCAGCGGGGACCCGGCGCCGACGGCCGCCGCGCCGGCGGCGAAATAGGCAGGAGCCTGCGCCAGCGCGACACCGCCGACCGGGACGAGCGGTACACCGGGAAACGGATCGCGCAGTGCCCGCACATAGCCGGGACCGCCCAGCGAGGCCGGGAACAGCTTGACCGCACACGCGCCGCGCCGCATGGCGGCGGCGACCTCGCTCGGCGTGAACGCGCCCATCAGCACGGGCAGGTGGCCGGCCGCGGCGCGCAGGTCCTCGCAGATCGCCGGCGTGACCAGGTAGGAGGCGCCGGCGCCGGCGGCGCGGGCGGCGTCGTCGGCGGTGAGCACCGTTCCGGCCCCGAGTGGCGCATCCGGCCCGAGCTCCCGCCGCGCGGCGGCGAGGACGCGGAGCGCCCCGGCGCTGGTGAGCGACACCTCGATGAGGCCGATGCCCGCCTCGGCGAGAACGAGAACGGTGCGCAGCGCGGCCTCCGGATCGGTGCCGCGGACGATCGCGAGCAGCCGGTGTTCCCGCAACAGCGTGGCGAGGTCTGCCGTCATGTCCTGCCCAGCTTTCACGAGTCACCGTTCGGCGAACGAGCCGTCCGCTCACCATTCGGCGAACGAGCCGTCCGCGCGCCGCCATACGGGATTGTGCCAGTCGTGCCCGATCTCCGCCGCGCGGCGCACCGCCGCCTCGTCGATGGTCACGCCGAGCCCGGGTGCACCGGGCGGGGCCGCGTATCCGCCGGCGAGCCTGAACGGCTCCGGGTCGAGCAGGTAGTCGAGCAGATCGCTGCCCTGGTGGTAGTGCATGCCGAGGCTCTGTTCCTGGATCAGGAAGTTGGGGGCGGCGAACGCGACCTGCAGGCTCGCGGCGAGCGCGACCGGGCCGAGCGGGCAGTGCGGGGCGAGCGCCACGTCGTAGGCCTCGGCAAGGGCGGCGATGCGCCGAACCTCAGAGATCCCGCCCGCGTGCGACACGTCGGGTTGCGCCACCGCGATGCCGGTGCCGAGCACGTCCCGGAAGTCCCAGCGCGAGTAGAGCCGCTCACCGACCGCGAGGGGCACGCTCGTGGCGCCGGCCAGCCGCCGCAGGTCCCGCGAGAATTCGGGGAGGACCGGTTCCTCGACGAACAGCGGGTGCAGTGGCTCCAGAAGCGGCAGCAGCCGGCGGGACATCGCCGTGGACATCCGTCCGTGGAAGTCCACCACCAGATCGCACTCGTCTCCGACCGCCTCACGGACCGCGGCCACGCGCCGCACGATCGCGGCGGTTGCCGCCGGGGTCTCGATCGGGGCGAGCGCGGCGGAACCGTTCATCTTCACCGCGGTGAACCCCGCCTCCACCTGGGCGCCGGCCTGCTCGGCGACATCCGCGGGGCGGTCCCCGCCGATCCAGCCGTACATCCGCGCCCGGTCCCGGACCGGGCCGCCGAGCAGGCGGTGCACGGGAACGCCGTAGGTCTTGCCCGCGATGTCCCACAGCGCCTGGTCGATCCCGGCCACGGCGCTGGACAGGACCGGGCCGCCACGGTAGAAGCCGCCCTTGGCGAGAACCTGCCAGTGGTCCTCGATTCGCAGCGGGTCCCCGCCGACGAGGTAGCCGGCCAGTTCCGCGACCGCCGCCCGCACGGTGCGCGCGCGGCCCTCGACGACCGGCTCGCCCCAGCCGCTGATTCCCTCGTCGGTGTCGATGCGCAGGAACAGCCAGCGCGGGGCGACGAGAAACGTCTCCAGGCTGGTGATCTTCACGCCCGATCGCCTCCCCCTCCGCACGTCACGGTCACGCCGAGTCCCTGACGATGCTCCAGCCACCGTCGACAACGATGCTCGCGCCGGTGATGAACGAGGCGTCGGGCGAGGCGAGGAACGCCACAACGGCGGCCACCTCGTCGGGCTCGCCGAGCCGCCCGGCGATCGTCTGTGCCGCGCTGCGCTCCCTGTCCCGCTCGCTGACCCTGTCCCACGCGGCCGTGCGGATCGGGCCCGGCAGGATCGTGTTCACCCGCAGCGCCGGCCCGTACTCCACCGCGAGCTGCCGGCCCAGCGCGCACAGCGCGCCCTTGGCGGCCGCGTACGCCGGGTGCCCGGGCAGGCCGGCCAGCGCGTGCACCGACGAGGTGAGCACCATCGAGCCGCCGCTGGCCTGCAGCGCCAGGGCGAAGGCCCGGGCGCCGAGCCAGGCGGCCTTGAGGGATACGGCGAGCTGGCGGTCCCATTCGGCCTCGGCCAGCTCGTGCGCGGGCTTGACGATCACCGTGTACGCGTTGCTGTGCAGCACGTCGAGCCGGCCGTGGCGGCCGAGCACATGGCGGGCGAGCTGCTCCCAGGCCTGGGTGCGCGACACGTCGCAGTGCCGGTACTCGGCCCTCCCGCCATCCGCGCGGACCGACGCGGCCAGTTTCTCGCCTGCCTGGTCGGCGATGTCGGCGACGATCACAACGGCGCCCTCGGCCGCGAGCCGCCGGGCGGTGGCCGCGCCTATCCCCGCCGCGCCGCCGGTGACGACCGCCACGCGGCCGGCGAACCGCCCGGCGGCCTTCCCGCTGTCACCGGTCATGGATGTGTCCTCATGCGCGTCATGGATGTGTCCTCATGCGCCTGGGCATCGAGGGCTTGAACATCAGGGCTCCTTCGGGTGGGAAGGTTCGCGGAGCACGGCGACGCCTCTGGCGGGCAGCAGGATCCGCGCCCGCGGCCCTGGCGCGCCAAGCAGGTCGGCCATCGGCACCGGTAGCCCTATGTCCGCCTGGTCGCCGGAGTGGTTGAGCAGCAGCAGGTAGGAACCGCGCGGTCCGGCACGGCGTACCGCCTCGACTCCGGGCGGCAGCCCGGGCACCGGCGGCCCGGCTCCGGCCGCGCGGGCGGCGGCCAGCACGATGCGGCGCATCGCCGCCTCGCCGGGCCTGGTTCCCAGGTACCAGGCGAGGCCATCGCCGAACCGGTGCCTGGTGAGCGCCGGTACCCCGGAGAGCTCGCCATCCCGGTAGCTCGCGACCGGCTCGGCGCCGGCCAGCTCGATCGCGTCCGCCCAGAAGCTGGCCGTGAACCGGTCCTGGCCGTCGTGGAACTCCGCCCCGGCCCGCACGCCGGGAGCGAGCGGCCAGAACTCACCGATGCGCAGGCCCAGCAGGTCCGTGAACGGGGCGGGATAGCCGCCCAGCCGCACCCGGTCGTTTTCGTCGACGATGCCGCTGAAGAACGACATCAGCAGATGCCCGCCGCCCGAGACGTAGTCGTGCAGGCCGGTCACGGCCTGCACGGTGACCAGGTAGAGATTCGGCACGACGACCAGCCGGTAGCCGGCGAGGCTGGATTCCGGGTGCACCACGTCGGCGGCGATGCTGGCCTCCCAAAGAGGCTTGTAGTGAGCCCGGAGCTGATCGGTCAGCAGCAGCGCCTGTGACGGGTGGGAGTCCTGTTCCAGCGCCCACCAGCTGGGCCAGTCGAGCATGATCGCGACGTCCGCGCGGACACGGGTGCCGCGAAGCTCACCGAGCTTCCGCAGCTCCCGGCCGAGAGCGCTCGCCTCGCGCCAGGTACGGGTGGCCGTTCCGCCGTGCGGCAGCAGCGCGGAGTGGAACTTCTCCGCGCCGCCGGCCGAGGCGCGCCACTGGAAGAACATGATGGCGTCGGCGCCCCGCGCCAGCGCCTGGTAGCTCCACAGCCGCATGACCCCGGGCGGCTTCGGGGCGTTGTGCCCGCGCCAGTTCACCGCGCTCGGCGCCTGCTCCATGAGGATCCACGGGCGGCCGCCGCCGAGCGAGCGCATCAGGTCATAGTTGAACGCCGCGTCCGAGACCGTGGCCGGATCCAGCGGGTCCGGATAGGAGTCGTGGGCGATGACATCCTGGTGCGGGGCCCAGGCGAAGAAGTCGACCGGCTTCCACAGGGACAGGAAGTTCGTGGTGACCGGTATGCCCGGCGTGATGCTCCGCAGGATTTCCCGCTCTGCGGTGAAGCAGGCGAGCAGCGCGTCCGAGCAGAAGCGCGCGAAGTCGAGCTGCTGGGCCGGGTTGGCGAAGGCCGGCATCCGCCGCGGCACGCCGATCTCCTCCCATTCGCCGTAGCGCTGGCTCCAGAACGCCGTCGACCACCGCTCGTTGAGGGTGTCCAGGTCGCCGTAGCGGTCGCGCAGCCAGCGGCGGAAGTCGGCGGCGGAACGGTCGCAGTAGCAGGCGGGCACGTGGCAGCCGAATTCGTTGCCGACATGCCAGACGGCGAGCGCCGGATGTGCCGAGTAGCGCCGCGCGAGCCGCTCGACGAGCGCGGCCGCCGCCGCACGGTACTCCGGCGAGCTCGGGCAGAAGTGCTGGCGCGAGCCGGGCATCAGCCTGGTGCCGTCCGCCGTTTCCGGGAGCGTCTGCGGGTACAGGCGCGCGAGCCATGGCGGAGGGGACGCGGTGGCTGTGGCAAGGCAGGCGGAGATCCCGTTCTCGTGCAGCAGGCCGAGCACCTCGTCGAGCCAGCCGAACTCGTAGTGACCCGGTCGCGGCTCCAGCTGCGCCCAGCCGAAGATGGCCACGCTGACCATGTTGACGCCCGCCTCGCGCATCAGCTTCATGTCCTCGCGCCAGACGCCGGGTGGCCACTGCTCGGGGTTGTAGTCGGCGCCGTAGCCGAGGTGCCCGAGCCGGTCCCAGAACCGCCCGGCGCGGGAGGCCGCGGGCCGCGGGCCGCCGCCGGGCGGGTCCGCCGCGGCGCTCATCGCAGGGCTCCCGTTGTCAGCCCGCTTCTTGTCAGCCCGCTGCGCCAGAACCGCTGGAGCATGATCACCGCCGCGATGAGCAGCACCGCCGACACGGCGGCTCCGGTGACGGTCAGCTGATAGAAGGACGGGTCCCGGTAGGTCTGGCCTTCCCAGACGGTCAGGCCGAGGGTGACCGGGTAGAGGTTCTGGCTGGACAGCATCACCAGCGGCAGGAAGAAGTTGTTCCAGATTCCCACGAAGGTAAACAGGCCTATCGTGACCAGCGCGGGGGTCATCGCGGGCGCCGCGACCCGCGCGAAGATGCGAAGCTCGCCCGCGCCATCGATGCGGGCGGCCTCGATCAGCTCGTCCGGCACGGCCGAGGCCGCGTAGACCCGCGCGAGATAGGCGCCGAACGGGCTCACCATGCTCGGCAGCAGCACGGACAGGTAACTGTTCGCCAGGCCCGCGCGGCTCATCATGAGATAGAGCGGCAGCGCCAGCGCGGTAGGCGGGACCATCACCCCGGCGAGGATCACGGAGAAGATCGCTTCACGGCCGCGGAACGAGTACTTGGCCAGCGCGTAGCCGGCGGCGGCGGAGATCACCGTCGCCAGCACGGCGCCCAGCCCGGCGTACAGCACGCTGTTGGCCAGCCAGCGCAGGAAGATTCCCTGGTCCGCGGCGAACAGCTGCCGCAGGTTCGCGCCGAGCCGGAAATGGGCGAACCACAGGCCGAACGACCCGAACAGGTCGGCGGTGCTCTTGGTCGACGAAACCAGCACCCAGTAGACGGGCAGCACGAAGTAGATCGTGCAGACGAACAGGAACGTCATCAGGCCGACCTGGGCGGGCAGCCGGCCGGCCCGGCGAGCACCCGGCCCGGCGGCCCGGCCGCTGCCGGTGACACGCGCTCTCCGCTGGGCGATACCCGGTTCGGGCAGCGTTCTCGTGCTCACCGGCGCCCGCCCGTCCGCCGGCGGCCTGCCTCCCGGCCGGCCCGCGGGCCTCCCGCGCCCGGGCCTCCCGCGCGCTGGACCAGCCGCAGGAAGACGAACGACAGAACGAGCGCCGCAAGCGCGAGGATGACCGCCTCGGCCGCGGCCATCGAGTAGTTGCTGTCGGTAAAGGCCTGTGTGTAAGCGCTCAGGTTCGGCGTGTAGCTGTCGGAGATGTTGGCGGTGAGACCGCGCAGCACGAGCGGCTCGGCGAAAAGCTGCAGGGTGCCGATGATCGTGAACACGGTCGTGAGGATCAGCGCGCCCGAGATCAGCGGGATCTTGATGCGCCACGCGATGCGCAGGCCACCCGCACCGTCGATCTGCGCCGCCTCGTAGAGCTCGTCCGGGATCGCCTTCAGCGACGCGGTCAGCACCAGCATGTTGTAGCCCGCGAACTCCCAGGTCAGGATGTTTGCAATGGACCACAGCACGGTCTGCGGCCCGAGGAAGTCCGGGTGCAGCCCGACACCGCCGAGCACCTGCACCACCGGGCTGATCCCCGGGACGTAGATGAACCCCCACAGCAGCGACGCGATGACCCCCGGGACGCCGTAGGGTGCGAAGAACGCGCTGCGGAAGAGCGCGGGAAACCGCACCGATGCCGCGTCGAGCGCGAGCGCGAGCAGCAGCGCGAAGATGATCATCACCGGTGTCTCGACCGCCATGAACAGCAGCACCCGCAGCATGCTGCCGGTGAAGGCCGCGTCGCGCAGCGCGGCGGCGTAGTTCGCCAGGCCGCTGAAGACGGTCTGGGCGGCGCCGAGCCCGAGGCCGCTGCGCTGCGTGGTGAACAGGCTCTGGTAGACGGCGTAGCCGATCGGCGCGACGAAGAACGCGGCGAACAGCAGGCAGAACGGCAGCAGGAACAGGGCGGGGACGCGTGAGCGCCGCCGCCGGCGGACGGCCGGCGCGGCGCTCACGGCCCTGAGGTCACTTTCAGGCCGGCGCCGCTCAGGCTCGCCACCGTCTGGCGCTGCGCGCTGGTCAGCGCGCTGGCGAACGTTCCGTTGCCGTTGGCCGCGGACGCAAAGGCGCTGTCCAGTGCGTCGTAGGTCGTTTGCACGTTCGGGATCCAGCCCCACGACTCGTTGATGTTCTGGTCGGCCTGCTGGAAGACGGCGTTGATGTTCTGCCCGCCGTAGAAGCTGAACACCTTCGGGTTACCGGTGACCGACGGGATCGAGGACACGCTCGGCACGGCCGGCCAGCCGTAGCCGTCCGTCACCAGCAGATTGATGCTCCGCGCGTTGGTATTGAGCCACACCGCGAACTGGGCGGCGGCCTGCGGGTCCGGGCATCCCCTGAGCACCGCGGTGGAGGAGCCGCCCCAGTTCGAGGCCGCGAAACCCGAGGAAGCCCACTGGGGCATCGGGGCGACCGCCCAGTTGCCCGCGGTGTTCGGCGCGTTCTGCCGGAGGATCGCGTCGCCCCAGGAGGCGCTGATCCAGGTCACGACGCCACCGTCCTGGAGGTCCTTGTACCAGGCGCTGGTGAAGTCGTTCTCCGTCTTCACCATGCCCTTCTTGACCAGGCCGTACCAGTAGCCGGCGACCCGCTGGCTGGCGGCGTTGGCTATGTTCACCGTCCAGTGGTCGCCGCTCGTGCCGAACCACTTGGTCCCGGCCTGCCAGGCGAGCGCGGTGTACCACGCCGAGTCGGGCACCGGGAACGTGGTGATGTACGCGTGCGGGGCATGGGAGTGGATGATCGCCGCGTCCTGTGCGTACTGCGCCCACGTCCTCGGCGGCGTGACGATGCCGTCCCTGCTGAACACGTCCTTGCGGTAGTACAGCGCCATGGGCCCGCTCGCCTGGGGAACCGCGTACACGCTGCCGTTGTAGACGCCCTGGTTCCACTGCCATGGGACGAACAGGCTCTGCGAGCTCGCCACCCATGGCTTGATGTTCACCAGGGCGTTCTGCAGCAGGAATGTCGGGATCTCCTGATACTCGACCTGGGCGGCGCAGGGCGGGTTGCCGGCCTTCACCGCGTCGAGCATCTTCGCATAGCCGCCGTTCGACCCGGTGGGGATCGTGTCCAGGGTGACCTGGATGTTCTTGTGCGCTGAGTTGAACAGGCTCACCGCGTTGGCGATATTGGGCACCCACGACCAGAACGTCAGGTGCACGACGCCGCCCGAGGATGAGGGGGTACGTGCCGAGCCACTGCTACAGGCCGAGATGGCGGCCAACAGGACCACCATGAGTCCGGCAAGCCACCGGCTCGGGCGGGACCGGATGCACATGGTCTTTCGCCTTTCGCACCATGCGGCCGCGGCTGATCCGCGACCGCGCCTTCAGCGATGTTGGCTCAGGCTCGGCAGACGTGTCAATATTTATCATACAAATGATGAATAATGGAGCGATCCCGTACCATGGACCTGGAGGCCTGCGCGGCGCGGGTCATGGGAAGGACCCATACGGAGACCGGGCATGGCCGAGCGGAGTGCAGCAGATGGCGGGTTACAGCAGTCGCGGGCCGCACGCCCGGGCAGTACAGGCGATCGCGCAGCGGGTGGTCAGCGGGAAGCACCCGCCGGGCGCCCTGCTCGACCCGGAGAGCCTCGAACGCGAGCTTGACGTCAGCCGCACCGTGGTCCGCGAGATGCTGCGGGTGCTCGCGGCCAAGGGCATGGTCGCCGCCCGCCCGCGGCACGGGACCGTGGTGCGGCCCCGCGCGCAGTGGAGCCTGCTCGACCCGGACCTGCTGCGCTGGCAGGCCGAGGTGCACGGGTCCGATGCGAGCTTCCTGCGCCAGCTCGGCGAGGTCCGCGCCATCATCGAGCCGGCCGGCGCCCGGCTCGCCGCGCGCCGCAGGACCCGCGCCGACCTCGCCCAGCTCGACGGCGCGCTCACCGCCATGACCGACGCCGGGATGACCGGCGAAGCGGCCGTCGAGGCGGACCTCCGGTTTCACCGAGCGCTGCTGGTCGCCGCGCACAACGACCTGATGCTCCCGATGGAGGCCGTCATCGAGACCGGCCTGCGAGCGCGCGACCGCCTCGTCCATGACGACACCGCGTCCACCGACCCGATCCCCCTGCACCGCAGGCTCCTCGAGGCGGTGCGCGGCCGTGACCCCGGGCAGGCGGAGGCCGCTATGCGGGAACTGCTGGCCCAGGCCGAACGCGATGTCCGCCGCGTGACGCGCCGCCTGCAGCGGGCCGGCGGCGAACGCGGGCACCACCGCGGGGCACCCGCCGCCAGCCTGTAACGGGCCGCCTGCCGTCACGGGCCCTGGGTCGCCGCCTCCAGCGATTCGACCTTCTGCACGTTCGCGCTGGCGGGGGTCGAGGCGGGCCAGTCGTCCCACAAGGGGTCCAGCAGGGCGTAATAGTCGCAGCCAGTAATTGATCCGCCGCCGTTGAGGGGGCAGGTAGCGTTGTTCGGGGGCCGGCCCGGCAGTAGCTCGCTGCCCAGCTGCCAGTAGGCGAAGTCGATGTCGCCTGCCGCGAGGTACTGGGTAATGTAGTCGAAGAACGTCGTGTCGCTGTTGCCGCACTTGCCGGAGGCCGGCTGGATGCAGGTGCCCCATTCGCTGACCCACAGCGGTGCGGTGTAGGACTGCCCCTGGGTGAGGATGTAGCCCCATTGGCGGCCGATATCCTGCGCGAAGCCCTGGTATCCCCGGTCTGTCCAGACGTCCGCGTAGACCTGGCCGTCGGTCCCGCGCCCGAAGACCTGCATCTGGTTCTGGCCGAACGCGGTCGCGCCCGGGGCGCCGGTCACGCTGCCGCCGAGGCTGTGCCAGCCCGACCAGGAACCCGGGGGGTTCTTGGCCGACGTGGTGAACACATCCGCGTACACCGCCCCGTCAGTCCCGCGCGCGAAGATCTGCACCTGGTACTGGCCGAACACCGCCGCGGCCGGGCTGCTGGTCACCTGGCCGCCGATGCCGGCGGTGTACCAGCCGCTCCAGCTACCCCCCTGCAAGTAGTCCTCATACACCTGGTTGTCCGTCCCGCGCGCGAACAGCAGCAGCTGCTGACCGAACGCGACCGCCGCCGGGGCGCCGACGATCTGGCCGCCGATGACGTACCAGCCCGTCCAGCTACCCTGGTTGCTGCCGGGGGCCGACGGGGTCCACACGTCGGCGTACACCTGGCCGTCCGTGCCGCGACCGAAGACCTGGACCTGATCGTTGAAGACGGCCGCGGTCAGGCCATCGGTGACGTACCCCTGGATGCCGTACCAGCCGGACCAGGAACCCGGGGGGTTCGTGGCCGACGGCGTCCCGACGTCCTCGTAGACCTGGCCATCCGTCCCCCGAGCGAACAGCAGCACCTGGTTGTGGTATACGACTGCCGCCGGGGCGCTGGTGATGTTTCCCTGGATGCCATACCAGGCTGACCAGGGACCGGACGGCTCCGTCCACTGCTTCTCGTACGCGTGCCCGTCCGTGCCGCGCGCGAACAGCATCAGCGTCTGCCCGTACTCCACGGCACCCACGGTGTCGGTGACCTGTCCGTTTATGCCTTTGGTGTACCAGCCCGACCACGCGGGCGCGCCGTAGCCGCTGAACGCATACGCGTGCGGAGAGTACACCACCCGGTTCGGGGGGGTGAGCTGGACTGGCTTTCCGCCGACCCCGGTGAGGTCCAGAGAGTAGCTGAGCCCGTCGACAAAGATGAGCCAGTTGGGGTCGACCGCGAGCACCGCGTTGCCGGCTTTGGTGGCCGCCTTCCACCAGTCGTTGCTATCGTCTCCGGTGCCGCCCCAGTTGGGTTTCACCATCTGATCCAGTGGGTTCGACGAGTTCTTGGGCCAGGCGTTGCGCACCCGGGGCTCGTTGCGCAGCTCGGCGCCGATCACGTTGGGGTCGTTCTGGTACCGGGTGGCCATGCCTGTCCAGTCCGCGTACCATTTGGGCAGAGGGTAGTTGTGGTTGTACCACACCCCGTTATCGTCATCGTTGCCGCAGCACCATTGCGCGTCGCTTGTGTGGTTGTCCAGGATCACCATCAGGCCCTGCTTGGCGAGGCCCTGGATCACCAGGTCCAGGATGCTCAGCGCGTCCAGGTTTTTCAGGCCGGTGTTGGCCGCCAGGCAGTCATAGCCGGTGTTCGGGTTTTCGCAGGCAGGCAGGCTGGAGACGATCGGGTCGTGCTCATACATGTAGTTCGACCAGGGAATGCGGACCGAGTTGAACCCATTCGCCTTGATCCAGATGGCGATCTGGTCGATGGTCTTGTGGTCAAGCCCGCCGACCACGGCCTGCGGGGACTCCGTGCCGTCCCAGTTGACGCTCGCCAGCTTCACCCGCTGGCCCTGGGCGTTCTCGATCCAGCGCCCGCTGGTGTGCAGCGGGCCCGGCACCGCCGAAGCCGTGGCCGCAGCGGCCTGCTTGCCCGTCAGGGCGACCCCGCCAGGCACCGCGGAGCCGAGGTCGCCGATCGGCGTGAGGGCGCGGGTTGGCGGCGTGAAAGCGACCCTAGCCGCGGCAGGCGAGCGGCCGTAGGCCGCGGTGCGCGCGGCGGCGGGACCCCGCTCCGCGGCTCCGGCAGGCGACAGACCCGCCGCGGCGAACGTGAAGGTGACCACGACTGAGGCCGCGACCGCGAGGACCGCCGTGGTCCGCTGACGGTGCTGGCGCGACGAACGACATGCCGACATGGGCCGACCTCCGCGAAGAGAAAGCGACGGGCGAGTCCGACTCTAACAGCAACATTTGTAATATGTAATACTTTTGACGGCCCCAGTTTGATGGCCGCAGTTCGCCGGAGTTCGCGGGCGCCGACCGCCTCAGAACTCAGCCGGCGCCCTTACAGGTCATTCGGGCACCGGAATCGGCCAGGTCAGGCCGGTCGCCGCGAGGATGTCGGCGGGGCGCGGCATTCCGGGCTGAGTTCCGTGCCGGGTGGCGGCGGTCGCCGCGGCGGCCGCGGCGGCGCGCACCGCGTCCCGCGGCGCCACGCCGGCCGCCAAGGCGACCGCGAGCGCGCCGGCGAACGTGTCGCCGGCGCCGACGCTGTCCACGGCGCGGACCTCGAACCCCGGCACGGTCGCTGTTTCCACGTCCTCGCCGGACATCGCGGCGCCCGCGGCGCCCGCGGTCACCACCGCGTTCCGTGCGCCGGCGGAGGCGAGCCCAGCGGCGGCCCCGGCCGCGTCCGCAAGCCCGGCGACCGGCCTGCCCAGCACCGCCGCCGCCTCGGTCTCGTTCACCACCAGCCAGTCGGCGCCTGCCGCGACGATCTCCGCCGCCTCCTTTGGCGCCGGCGCCAGGTTCAGCATGGTCAGCGCGGAGGGCCGCCCGGCACCGGAAAGGGCTGACCTGATCGCCGGAACCGGTACCTCGGCGCTGATGATCAGGGCGTCGCGCGCGCCTGCCCGGGCGGAGGCGACTTCGGCGTCACCAACCTCGTGGTTCGCGCCCTGGGCGACCGTGATGATGTTCTCGCCGTCCGCGTCGACGGTGATCATGGCGAGCCCGGAGGGCACGCCGGGCACGGTGCGCACGCCCGCCGTGTCCACGCCTTCGGCCCGCAGCCCGGCGGTCAGCTGCCTGCCGAAGTCGTCGGCGCCGACACAGCCGGCCATCAGCACGGACCCGCCGAGCCTCGACGCGGCCACCGCCTGGTTGGCGCCCTTGCCGCCGGGCGCGAAGCTCGCGGCGGGGCCGAGCACGGTCGCGCCGGGAACCGGCAGCCGTTCCACGCGGACGGAGATGTCCATGTTCAGGCTGCCCAGGACGGCGAGCCGCGGCGCGCGAGGTGCGCGCGGTGTGGAGGCCATGCCCGAACCGTACCGCCGGGCCGCGCGAGGGCCGTGGGTAGTTGACCCCCGTTTTCCGGCGGTTACTGCAGATGATCCCTGCCGCAAGCCGAGCTCAGTAACTTTCCGTGGTGATTGAGCCACATTACGCGATTCCTCGTATCTCTCTTAGAGACGGTAAGTAACGCCGCAAATACCCAGCGCCAGCACAGGGGCGAGGAGCGAGACACATGGGAAACCCAGACCCGAACGACGTGACACCCATCGACGCCACCGGCGCCTACCCGGTCCTGGGAGCGGCCGGTCACGGGCAGCCCGGCGCTCAGGCTGCCTACGAGGGATATGCCTATGAGGGATATCAGGCCTACGAGCAGGGTGGTTTCTGGCCGCGGAGCTACGGGCAGCCGGAGTACGGGATGCCGGAGTACGAGATGCCCGAGTACGAGCCGCAGGAGTACGGGGTGCCGGAGTACGGGGTGCCGGAGTACCCGGAGCAGGGGTACACGCAGCAGGAGTACGGAGCGCCGGGCGACGGGCGGGGCGGCTACACGGGCGGCGTCCACCCGCAGGCCGCCCAGGACCCGTACGCGCGGCCCGCCCAGGGCTACGCGCCTGACCCGTACGCGGGCTACGGGGCTTACGGCGGCGCCGGCGCTTACCCGGGCCCCGGGTACGGAGAGGCGGGGTACCGAGAGGCCGGGTACGGGGCGCCAGCCGATGCCGCGCCGTCCTTCGTCCGGCCGCCGGACCCGTGGGACGACCTCGAGCCGGGCCATGTCGAGCGGGGCCGCTCACGCCGGCGGGGCGTCCGGCCATCCGCCGCCAGGCTCGTCGCCGCTCTCCGTGCGAGCGCGCCGTGGTCGAGTCCGCCGAAAGCCTTCACCGACCCGTGGCCCGCTCCGCCGCGAAACGCCCCGCGGCCGAGCCCGTGGCTGCTGGCGGCGGGGGCCATCGCAGCCGTGGGGGCGGTTGTCGCGATCTTCGCACTCGGCTCCGCCACCCAGCCGCCGGCCGCGCTGTCAGGCATGCCGTCGAGGGCGAACGCCACACCCGGCATGGCGGACACCGGCGGCATGTCCGGCAGCGGCGCGATGAGCGGCGGGACGGCCGCCATGGCGGGGTACCGGCTGATCGCGCCCGCCAGCGCGGATGGGATGCCGCGGGACACGGTGTTCGCGCGCGACCTCGCCAGCGGCAAGAACGCCATGGGCGCCCAGGTCAAGCACATGTACGGCTGCCTCGGAAAGCAGCTGCACAGCGCCGGGACGGGGCAGGTGACCGCGGACGTGATCGCCCAGTACGAGACGGGTGACATGAGCGGGACCACGGCGCCCAGAGGGTTCTTCTTCGCCGGCTACAACGGCGTGTTCGGGCCCGGCGCGGCGCTGTACCTGGTGAGCGCCACCGCGTGCGGCCTCACCGCCTCCGGTGACACCGCCGCGCTCCGGCTGCCGCCCGGGCCGCACGGCGGCACGCTGTACACCGTCGGCGGTTCCCAGGGCACCGAGTGCGTCTGGTCCACCGCCACCACCGCGGGCATGGTGACGTTCTTCGCCGGCGACGGCGGCCTCACGGTCCCCGATCCCGGCAGCGCGTGCGTGAAGGTCCGGGACGCCGTCGAGGTACAGGGCATGTGAGGGGCGACAGCACGTCTCGTTCAGAAAATTATGCCGAACGAACGGCGGTCACTCTTGACCGGGACGCGTGCCATGCAATGGCGGTGGCCACCACGGCGGCGGCCGCGGCGGCCAGCATCGCGGCCCGGTCGCCGCTGACCCCGGCGATGCCCCCGCTGATGCTCTCGGCAACCGCCGGCAGCAGGGCCGCGCCCACGGCGGCGCCGATCTGGCGGCTCGTGTTGATCATCCCGCCGACCAGGCCCTGGTCGCCGTCGGCCATCCCGCGGCTGGCGATGACGATCGAGCCGAAGGCGGTGCCCGCCGTGCCGAAGCCGATCAGCATCACGACGGCGAGCACGGGACTGTAGCCGCCGGCCGGCAGCCGGGTGAGCACGATGAAACCCACGGCGGTCATGGCGGCCGTCAGCACCAGCAGGCGGCGCACGCCGATGCGTCCCGCGATCCTCGGGCCGAGCATGCCGGCGGCGAAGCCGACAACGCCCTGGGGCGCGATGACCAGCCCGGTCACCAGCGGTGACTCGTGCAGCGCCTGCTGGAGGTAGAGCGAAAGCAGCAGCATCTCGCCGCCGTTCCACAGGCCGAGCAGGAACGCCAGCGCGGCACCGTCCCGCATCCCCGGGCGCAGCAGCACGCGCGGCCGGACGAGCGGCTGCGGGTGGTGCGCCTCGGCGGCGAGGAACCCGGCGCCGGCCAGGACCGCGGCCGCCAGCGCGCCCAGGACCGGCGCGGACGCCCAGCCGAGCACGTTGCCCTGCGACACCGCGAACACGACGAGCGCGACCGCGGCGGTGATCAGGATGGCGCCGCGTACGTCGAGCCGCCCGGGGGCGGCCCTGCCGGCGCCGGCGCTGCTGCCGAGAACCTTCGGCACGAGCGCGGCGGCGAGCAGGCCTACCGGCACGTTGACCAGGAAGACCGAGCGCCAGCTCGTCCACTGGACCAGCACCCCGCCGAGCACCTGGCCGGCCACGAAACCGACCGAGGAGATGGATCCATACAGGCCGATGGCACGGGTGCGCCCGGGACCCTCGGGGAAGCTGGTGGTGATGAGCGAGAGCGCCGCGGGCGCGACGATGGCCGCGCCGGCTCCCTGGACGACCCTGGAGGCGATGAGCAGCACCGGGTCGTGAGCCAGCCCCCCGGCCAGCGAGGCGACCGAGAACACGGCGAGTCCCGCGACGAACATGCGCCGGCGGCCCAGCAGGTCGGCGGCGCGGCCGCCGAGGATGAGCAGACCGCCGAACGCGATCGCGTACCCCGTGACAACCCACTGCCCGGTGCTGGTGGCGAGGCGCAGATCGCGCTCGATGGAGGGCAGCGCGACGTTCACGATGCTGAAGTCGAGGACGACCACGAACGCCGCGACGAGGATGAGCGCGAGCCGGAGGTTCCTGGGTGCGGCCTGCGGCCGGGCGGCGTCCCTCGTTCGCGCCTGCACCTGCACCTGGGCCTGCGGCCGGGCCTGGGCCTGCACCTGCACCTGGGCGTGGGCCTGCACCTGCACCTGGGCCTGCGGCCGGGCCTGGGCCTGGGCCGCGGCGGCTGGATGTGTGCTGGCGTCGCGCTGGCGGCCGGCCGCGGGCCGCGCCCCGGCCGGGGGCCAGGCCTCCGTGGCCGGGAGGGGCTGGGTGGCCGAAAGGGGCTGGGTGTGCCGGCCTTGCGGGACTGGACCACGGCGGCCCCGCAGGTAGCTGGAATACCGGAAACCGCGGCGAATACGTGTCTCGGCGTGCGGGCGGGTACTTGTATGTGAACGTGGATGAGTGGGCTGGGCGGGCGTGTGCGTGGTCCGGTTCGGGCGCATGATACCAATCAGATACGTTACGGATCGTTTCGTATACCAATGAGCAGAACCTGATGATCAGCGACGGTATTCCCGGCACCACGGCGCCGGACGAGAAGGCGGCGCGGCAGACGAGCACCACACGCCAGCCGGCCACGGCCCGGCGGGCCGCCTCCGCGCGTGACGGGGCGCCGCGGGCCGACCTTCCCGCGCAAGACGGGGCGCCGCCGCGCGGCCGGCCGCGCAGTGAGGAGGCCGACCGGGCCATCCTCCGCGCCGCCGCGGAACTGCTCGAGGAGCGCGGACTGGCCGCCATGTCGATCGAGGAGGTGGCGGCCCGCGCCGGGGTCAGCAAGGCGACCATCTACCGGCGCTGGTCATCGAAGGGCCTGCTCGCCCTGGACGCCTTCGTCATCGAGTTCCGCTCGCTGCAGCCGCTGCCTGATACGGGCACGCTGCGCGGCGACCTGCTCGCCGCACTCAGCGCGTGGACCTGGGCCGTTACCCGCACGCCGATGGGACGCATGCTCGCCGGCCTGATCGCTGAAGCCCAGCACGACGCGGAACTGCACATGGCGTGGCGGGACCGGGTCCTGGAACCGCTGCGGACGCAGTACCGGGTCATGCTCGACCGCGCCATCGAGCGCGGCGAGATCGCCGCGCCGGTTGACAAGGAGGTCGTACTGGACCTGTTCTTCGGTGCCGCTCAGCACAGACTGCTGCTCGGGCACCTGCCCATGACCGGTGAATTCATCAGCGAAGTCGTCGACGTGATCCTCCACGGCATCACGCGGGCACGATGACCGGCGGCACGCTGCACGCGGCACGCGGCACCAGGCACGTCGGCACGCGGCACGCGGCACGCGGCACGCTGCCCCGGCACCAGGCACGCTGCCCCGGCACCAGGCACGCGGCACCCGGCACCAGGCACGCTGCATGCGGCACGCGGCCCCACCTGCACCACCAGGCCCACAGCTCCCTTGGAGCGCCCTCGTACTGGCCACACGGGCACCACTGGCCGCAGCGTCCATGATCACGGTGAGTTTGGTGTCATATACGACCCGCCGTTTCCACGACGAGCCGGCGATAAGCGGGGGCGAGCGCGGAGCCTGCCGCGGCGCGGGCTTGCGGCCCGGCGGCCTCGTGGCGGGAGAGCCTGTTGCGGCGGGAGCCGGGCACAATTACGATATATCTTATTGCTAGGAGGAGTGATGAACGACATGGAACTGCAGATCCGGCGGCTACTGAACCCGATCTCCACGAGCCTGACCAGGTGGTGGTGCAACTCCGCCACGAGGCGCGCGCTCGGGCGGATGAAGGAACGCGCGGCAGGCGTGCGGACGCCGGGCGATCCGCGGCAGGGCGCGGCCGCGCAGAGGGCGCGCGCCGCAATGCATGACCTGCGCGAGGGCGAGGCCACACGCAAGGCGCAGGCCGCGCTGCGGGAACTGCGCGAGGGCGAGGCCGCGCGTAAGGCCCAGGCCGCACTGCACGACCTGCGGGACAGCGACACGGGCCGCAAGGCGGCGGCGGCGCTGCGGGATCTGCGGGACAGCGACACGGGCCGGAAGGCCGCGGCGGCGCTCCGGGACCTGCGCGACAGCGACACCGGGCGCAAGGCGCAGGCCGCGCTGCACGACCTGCGGGAAAGCGAGCCGGTCCGCAAGGCGCAGCAGACCTTCCGCGACAGGCGCGACGGCGCTACCGCCCGCAAGGGTTCCTGAGGACGCGTCCCCAGATGTGGGGCCGCTGGCGTAGCTGGCCCCGTCCAGTGGGGTCGCTGGCGCCAGCGGCCCCACTGGACGGGCGGCCCCACTGGACGGGCGGCGGGCGGTGACCTTGCTGGTGAGGGGACGGCGGTGCACGCGCACCGTGAGCCTTCCTTGACCTGCTCGGATGTTAACGATAACATCAGGCCGCCGGCTCAGGTCAGCTGGCAGTTCCCGCATGCGGTCCGCGGCGCGCTGCCGACGACAGAGGGAGGCACAGCTTGGCGTCGGCAGCGGATGCTCCGCCAGAGCTCGTAACTGGCGTGCAGGAGGGGCAGCCCGCCGGGGACACCGTCGGCGGGGCGGGCGGCATGTCGCGGCCGCCGGTCATGGCCGACGTGGCCAGGCTCGCCGGCGTCTCGCACCAGACTGTTTCGCGGGTGCTGAACGATCACCCGAATGTTCGCGCGCACACCCGGGAAAAGGTGCTGGCCGCGATTCGCGAGCTGGCGTACCGCCCGAACGCGGCGGCCAGGACGCTGGTCACCCGGCGCACGCACACCCTGGGCGTGATCAGCTTCGACACCACTCTCTACGGCCCCGCCTCGATGCTGTACGGGATCGAGCGCGCCGCGCACGACACCTACTTCGTCAGCATCGCCAGCCTGCCGGCGCTGGACCGCAGGTCCGTCCTGGACGCGGTGGACCGGCTCGTCGGCCAGGGCGTCGAGGGCATCATCGTGATCGCCCCGCAGAACTCGGCAGTGGCGGCGCTCGCCCACGTGCCGAAGGAGGTTCCGCTGATCGCCGTGGGCTGCGGGACGCGCGCGACGCTGACGTCGGTGGCGATCGACAACGCGGCCGGGGCGGCCAGTGCCACCCGCTACCTTCTTGACCTCGGCCATCGCACCGTGCATCACGTCGCGGGCCCCGGTTCCTGGCTGGACGCGCAGGAGCGGATCGACGGCTGGCGGGCCACGCTGGCCGAAGACGGCGCGCCCGAGCCCCCGGTGCTGACCGGCGACTGGTCGGCCACCTCCGGCTACGAGCTCGGCCACCGGCTGGCCATCCTGCCCGACGTCACCGCGGTCTTCTGCGCCAACGACACGATGGCGCTCGGCGTGGTGCGGGCGCTGGCCGAGCACGACATGCGGGTCCCGGCCGATGTGAGCGTCGTCGGGTTCGACGACGTGCCGGAGGCGGGTTACTACCTGCCGCCGCTGACGACCGTGCGGCAGGACTTCGGTGAGGTGGGCAGGCGGGCGCTCGGCGCGCTGATCGAGCGGATGTCCGGCGGCGGCGAGCCGGGACCGCGGCTGCGCGTCGCGCCCGAGCTCGTGGTCCGTAACAGCGCCGCGCGCCCGGCGGCATCCGCCGCGCGGCCGCCGGCTGGGGCATACCGCGGTCAGGCCAGCGCACGTCCCGCGACCGCCGAGCCGAAGAGCGACGGGACGCGCGCCAGACGGTCTGGCGCCGGGGCGCCGGGCGCGGGCGCGACGCCGGGCACGGGCGGAACACGAACGGGCACGACGCCGGGCACGGGCGGAACACGAACGGGCGCGACGCCGGGCGCGGGCGGAACACGAACGGGCGCGACGCCGGGCGCGGGCGGAACACGAACGGGCGCGGGCGGAGCGCCGGGCGCGGGCGGAACACGAACGGGCGGGGCGAGTTCTGGCCGGTCGCGCAAGCGATCGTGAACGGGCGTGGATTGACGGCTTCCCGGCGAGGCAAGACTGCACAGGAGAGACACATGATAAAGGCGGGCACATGGTTGTGAGCGCTAACAATCAGGCCGCGAGCGGCGGCCCTGGCGATCCGGACACGTTCGTCGTCGGCGTTGACTTCGGCACCCTGTCCGCCCGCGCCGTCGTTGTTCGCGTCTCCGACGGCGCCGAGGTCGGCTCGGCCGTTCACAAGTACCCGCACGCGGTGATGGAGCGCACGCTCGCCGCCACCGGTGAGCCGTTGCCGCCGGACTGGGCGCTGCAGGATCCCGCGGACTGGACCGAGTCGCTCCGCGTCACGGTGCCGGCGGCCGTCAAGGCGGCCGGGATCAGCGGCGGTCAGGTGATCGGGATAGGCACCGACTTCACGGCGTCCACCTGCATGCCGGTGCTGCGCGACGGCACCCCGCTGTGCCAGGTGCCGGATCTCGGCGGCCGTCCGCACGCCTACCCGAAGCTGTGGAAGCACCACGCCGCGCAGCCGCACGCGGACCGCATCAACTCCCTCGCCCAGGAGCGCGGCGAGAAGTGGCTCAACCGCTACGGCGGGAAGATCTCCTCCGAATGGCAGTTCGCCAAGGCGCTTCAGTTCCTCGACGAGGACCCCGACCTGTACCAGCGGGCCGAACGCTGGATCGAGGCCGCGGACTGGATCATCTGGCAGCTCTGCGGCACCGAGACCCGCAACGCCTGCACCGCCGGCTACAAGGGCATCTTCCAGGACGGCCGCTACCCGTCGTCCGGCTTCCTCGGCGCGCTCGACCCGGGCTTCGCCGACTTCGCCGAAACCAGGCTCAGCCACCCGGTCTCGGCGCTCGGCACCCGCGCGGGGGACCTGACCGGGCGGGCGGCGGAGCTCACCGGCCTGCCCGAGGGCATCGCGGTCGCCATCGGCAACGTCGACGCGCACGTCACCGTCCCGGCGGCCGGCGAGGTCGTGCCCGGGAAGATGGTGGCGATCATGGGCACGTCCACGTGCCACGTGATGAACGCCACGACCCTGACCGAGATCCCCGGCATGTGCGGCGTGGTCGACGGCGGCATCGTCGCCGGCCTGTGGGGATACGAGGCCGGGCAGAGCAGCGTCGGCGACGACTTCGCGTGGTTCGCCGAGAACCTGGCCCCCGCCGAGGTGATCACCGAGGCCGCGCGCCGCGGCGTGTCCGTCCACGACGTGCTCACCGAGCAGGCGGCCGGGCAGCCGCCGGGCGCGCACGGCCTGATCGCGCTCGACTGGCTCGGCGGCAATCGCTCGGTGCTCGTCGACACCGCGCTGTCCGGCGCCGTCGTCGGGCTCACGCTCGCCACGCGTCCGGCCGAGATCTACCGCGCGCTGCTCGAGTCGACCGCGTTCGGCACCCGGGTCATCATGGACGCGTTCGCCGAATCCGGCTGTCCCGTCACCGAGCTCGTCGCGGGGGGCGGCCTGATCAAGAACGACTTCCTCATGCGGATGTACGCGGACGTGACCCACTACCCGCTGAGCGTGATCGGCTCCGACCAGGGCCCGGCTCTGGGCTCGGCGATCCACGCCGCCGTCGCCGCCGGCGCCTACCCGGACGTGGCCGCGGCCGCGACGGCCATGGGCAAGGTTCGGCAGGCCGCCTACCGGCCGGATTCGGCGCGCGCGGCGGTCTATGACGAGCTGTACGCCGAGTACCTGCGGCTCCACGACTACTTCGGCCGCGGCGAGAACGAGGTCATGCACCGCCTGCGCGCCATCCGTGATCGCCAGCTCGCGCGAGCAGCCAATGGCAGCTGAGATACCACCGCCCGTTCCGATATCCGGAGACAGCCGATGACCACAACGGAAAGCGCCGAGATCACCGAGCTGCGGCAGACGGTCTGCGCGCTGCACGCGGAGCTGACCCGCAACGGCCTGGTCGCCTGGACGTCCGGCAACGTGTCGGCGCGGGTGCCCGGCGCGGACCTGATGGTGATCAAGCCGAGCGGCGTCTCCTACGACGACCTGACGCCGGAGAACATGGTCGTCTGCGACCTGGACGGGAAACCGGCCAGCGGCAGGTACAGCCCGTCCAGCGACACGGCCTCCCACGCCTACATATACCGGGCGATGCCCGAGGTCGGCGGCGTGGTGCACACGCATTCGGCGTACGCGACCGCGTGGGCCGCCCGCGGCGAGCCGATCCCGTGCGTGATCACGGCGATGGCCGACGAGTTCGGCGGCGAGGTCCCGGTCGGGCCGTTCGCGCTGATCGGCGGCGACCAGATCGGCCGCGGGGTGGTCGAGACGCTGCGCGGGCACCGCTCCCCCGCGGTGCTGATGCGCAGCCACGGCGTGTTCACGATCGGCGGCACCGCGCGTGACGCGGTGAAAGCGGCCGTGATGTGCGAGGACGTGGCGCGCACCGTGCACCTGGCCCGCGCGTACGGCGAGCTGGCGCCGCTGCCGGCCGACCAGGTGGACACGCTGCACGCCCGTTACAAGAACCACTACGGACAGCGGTGAACGGGCGCGTCGAGCGGCGTTCATCGCGCGCGTGGCTGACCCCGGCGAGTTCAGTGAGGAGCGATTGTTATGGCCGACCGTAAGCCCAGGATCGGGATCCTCGGCATCATGCAGGACCTTTACGACGACATGATCCCGGGCATTGCCCAGCGGCAGGAGGGCTATGCCGCCGAGCTCGCCGCGCACCTGTCCGACGTGGCGGAGTTCATCCCGAGCAAGGCGGTCAAGTACCGGGAGGACGCCGAGCGCGCCATGCGCGAGTTCGAGGACAGCGATCTTGACGGCGTGCTGGTCGTGATGCTGACCTACGGCCCGGCGATGCGCGTGGCCCGGCTGCTGAGCGAATCCCGGCTGCCCGTCTGCCTCGCCAACATCCAGCCCGAGCCGTCCGTCACTCCCGCCTGGGACATGGCCGACATGACCTACAACCAGGGCGTGCACGGCGCGCAGGACACCGCGAACGCCATGGTCAGGGCCGGGAAGCGGTTCCAGGTGCTCACCGACGACTGGAAGAGCGACACGTTCCGCGCCGACGTTTCCCGGTGGGCGCGGGCCGCGGCCGCGGTCAGCGCGTGGAAGAAGCTGAAGGTCGCGATCTTCGGTTACGCGATGAACGAGATGGGTGACATCCGGGTCGACGAGAACGCCCTGGTCCGCACGCTCGGCCCGGAGATCATCGCGGTCGCGCAGGGCGATCTGTACCGCGGCATGCAGGAGGCTCCCGCGAGCGCGGTCGCGGAGGTCATCGCCTTCGAGGACGAGCGGTTCGACATCGACCCCAGGCTTTCGGCTGAGGAGCGCGAGGACCATGCCCGCATGCAGGTGGCGATCGAGCGGATACTGAACGAGCGCGGCTTTGGCGCCTACACAGCGCACTTCGACGCGATCGGCGAAGACGGCCGGTTCAGCCGCCTCCCGCTGGCGGCCGCGTCGTCGCTGATGGCGAAGGGATACGGGTACGCCGCCGAAGGCGATGTGCTCACCGCGTGCATGGTCTCCGCCGGGCACGTGCTGATCGGCGACGCGCACTTCACCGAGATGTACGCGATGGACTTCCCGTCGGGCTCCATCCTGCAGAGCCACATGGGCGAGGGAAACTGGAAGATCGCCAGGACGGACCGGCCGGTCCGGCTGATCAAGCGGCCGCTGGGCATCGGGCGGCTCGCCGACCCGCCGACGTTCCTGTTCCAGTACCAGCCGGGCCCGGCGACGCTCGCGACGCTGGTGTCCCTCGAGGGAGACCGGTTCCGCATGGTCGTCGCCGAGGGCGAGAACCTGGACAGCCAGGAACTGCCGGCCCTGGAGATGCCGTACGGCCAGTTCCGGCCGGCGAGCGGCCTGCGCGAGTGCCTGAACGCCTGGCTGAGCAATGGCGGACCGCACCACGAGGTGATGAACCTCGGCCATCACGCAGCGGACTGGAAGGACTTCTGCACCCTCGCCGGCATCGAGTTCGTACAGGTGTAACGGCGTGCCCGGGGCGCGCCCCCACCCCCACCCCAGCGCGCCCCGGGCACCTGCTCCGCTACCCGCTGGCGACGCACGGACCATCCAGGCCGCGGCCGCGGCCACCCTCGCCATCACCGCGACCGCGGCCGCTCCGCCTCCCTGACAGCGTGCGTGCCTCGCAGCGCCGTTTCCAAGATCATGGGTCAAAAGGCACCTTATGGGGGGTACTTTGGCCCATGATCATGGCGCGCGGCACCGGAGCCCGCTTCTAGCGGCGGGTGAAGGGCTCGAAGGTGTGGCTGAACTGCCAGGTGGGCTGGGTGAGGCCCGAGCAGTTGTCGGCACCCTTGGTGCCGGGGCAGCCGCCGTTGTCCCGCTGCAGCGCCCAGAAGGAGAGCTCGCCGATGCCGGTTTCGGCCGCCCAGTGCTCCACCGTGGCGGCGTCGGCGGTCGTGAAGGTCTCCGGCGGGCCGTAGTCGTCGATGCCGATCATGTCGGTGACACCGATCATCGACCACAGCCTGTGCGGTGACTTCTCCGGGAAGAGCTGGTGCAGCGTGTTGTAGAGATTGCCGGCGGCGGTGATCGTGTCGCTCGCCATCTCGTGCGGCTGGCCGTCGTAGTAGTCGAAGGTCATGATGTTGACGATGTCGATGCGGGCACGGTTGGCCACGGCGTTCTGCAGCACGCTCAGGCCGGACGGGGTCAGGCCGGTGACGAACGTCGGGATCGTGTAGACGAACTGCACCGTGCGGTCCGTCCTGTGCGCCCAGGCCTCGACCATCGCGATCGCCTTGTTGCGCCGGTCGATTCCCGCGGTGCTGGTGAGCGAGTTTGATTCCACGTCCATGTCCAGCCGGGTCACGCCGTAAGTCGTGATCACCTTCTCGTACGCGGCGGCGATCGCGGGAACGGACGTGCAGCTGTCGGCGATCTCCGTTCCGCCGGTGTCGGCGGCGTAGCCGCCGAAGGATGGCACGACGTCGCCGCCCGCCGCGCGGATCGCCGCGATGTCGCTGCCGTAGGTGGAGAGCGCCACCGGAGTGGCCGGGTTCCCGTTCCAGTCGAGCTGGCACGAGCCCGCGGCCGGCGCCTGCAGGAAGGCGAGCACCAGGTACCTGGCGCCCGACGCCTGGGACAGGGCCGCCGGGCTGTCCGTCGTGTAGGCCTCGAAATACGGGGAGAAGACGTGCTCGGGCAGCCGCCGGCCGTCCCGCCATTCGGCCGGGGCGGCAGCCCGGTCAGCGGCCGCGGTCCGGGTGGCGGCGTGCGCGGCGCTGCTTGCCGCGGCGCTGCTTGCCGCGGCGCTGTTCGCTGGGGCGTTGTTCGCTGGGGCGGCGGACGCGGCGGTGGCGGTGCCGGCGGCCGCGGCCAGCGACAGGAGCGCAGCGCCGAATGTAACGGTGGATACACGCGGGATCGCTCTGAGCAAACGCGATCGGGACATAGATCCGTCCCTTCCTGAGGTTCCTGCTCGCCGTCCTGACGGCGAGGGCGACATGGATGGCGTGGTAGACCGAGGGGAATTAATTAATAGGTAACTTTACTACTAGTTTCGCCGCGGCGATAGGGACTTCGCGACAGCGTTAGAAGTCTGCAAATACATGGATGTGAGCGTTAACAATCACGAAAGACGGGCAGATAACCGGGGCCCCGGGAGCACGCGGACGCCGGCGCGGGCGCGAGTGCGGCACGCGCCCGCGCCGGCCCTCAGTCGCGGCATCCTCCCCGCGCCCGCTGCCGGTCCGCAGGCCGTGCGTTCTGCCGTCATCAGCGACAGGTCGCCCGGACGGCGTCGGCTGCGATGAGCGCAGTTCCGGGGCCGACGTTGCCCAGTTCGACATTGATCACGCCGTCCGGGAAATGATAGGTGCCGAGAGTAACCCATCTGCCACGGTGCAGCGCCTGCGCGATACGTGCTGCGGAAATCAGCTCTCCGCTTGGATCCTTGCCGAAGATCCGGTATGTCGCCACGCCGGTTGCTCCGGGGATGTCGGGGATGCGGGCATCGAGCCGGCAAGTGCCGCGGGCCTTTGGCTCAAAAGTCCATCCGACGGTCCGGTCCCAGAAGGTAGGGGAACCCGACAGCCGCGCGGTCACCGACTTCCCGCCGCACCCGTTGCCGGTCCAACCGCCCCCTGCTGGCCTCCAGCCCCGGTCGACGTCGTTCTGGGCGCCATCTGTGTTGTTTCCGCAGCCGGGTCCCGTCACGCGGGTCCAGGGCAGCGTCGTCACCGACCTGCTGGCGGCTGGGGCGGGAGAGGCACTGGGCACCTGAGTGTAGGCGAGGACCCCGACCAGCAGGACCAGGGGCACCCCCGCCGCGGCAACAGCCTTGCGCCGCCGCCATGTCAGCGTCGCCGGAACGGAGTGATCCTCTGCCCCGGCTTCCTGTGGCGCGGGGGCCTCCGGCTGCGCAGGCTGACCGCGGGCTGCTTCCCATTGCCGGCGCCACGCCTGCGGGTCGGCGCCGCACCCGCGGACGAACGCCTCCACGGTGGCCCAGTTGGCCAGCCTCCGGCCGCGGGCGGCTTCTGACAGTGCGCTCGCCGATGCGCCGGTGCGCTTGGCCAGCGCCGCATACGTGGGCTCACCAGCTGAGCGGCGCAGTGCGCGCAGCGCGCATGCGAACGCGGTCACCGGGCCGCCATCTTGATTCAGCGGCTTCTCGGGACGTCCGACGCGGCCCGGCTGACCGCTATCTTCCGGCACGCGTTCACGTTGCAGCAGATATCCCCGACAGTCAACCAATGCGCCGGGAACGATCACCGCCGAAACCAAGTCGACCAGGTACGGGGACGTGTCAGGAGAGTCCCTTTGGTGCGTCGTGGTCGTTGGCCGCCCGCGTCTGCGGCTCACTCGCCCGTCACCGGCTGGGCCCGGTCAGGCCGGTCCCTTCCCGGGATGATAGGGCGCCGGAGCCAGATCGCCCTCGCTGAGCCACCATGTCTTACGGCCGTAGTAGATCCTCTTGGCCCAGTGCTCAGGGCTTTGATGAAACAGAGCGAGCAGCTCGTCCGGTTCGGCAAAACTCTCGCCGCGCCAGAACTGGCTGATGCGGCCGACTGCCTCATCACGCGGGATGGAGAACAGCGTGACCATGGTGGTGGCTATCTTGTCGATATAGTCGCGCGCCGCAGGCGTCGCCCGTACGCCGAACTTGGTCATAGCTGGAGTCTCCCTCCCAGGAGCGGCCCCGGGCGAACCGGCCCCGGGGCGCCGCCGCGCACCCCTCATCCGACGGCCCGCCATGGTGTCTACTCGCACGTCGTGCAGGCCGAGTAGGGTTCCGCGTCGTCGGTGAACTCCTCCCGTGGTCCGATCGTGACTGACCCCGCGCGCAGTTCCGCGTATGAGTCCCCGGTGTACCCCAGTTCGGCCGACACGTAGTTGCCATTGGCCGTGGACTGCAGCGAGTAGGTGCCGTCCGCGTTCGGGACCAACTGGAAGCTCTCCCAGGGCCCAGCCACGCTGGCGCGTGCCCGCAGCATCGCGTAGTCGTTGCCGGTGTACCCCAGTTCGGCCGACACGTAGTTGCCATTGGCCGGCGACTGGAGGTTGATTTCCCCGTTGCTCAGTACTACCGCGGTCCACATTTCCCATGGGCCCTGAGCAGCGGCCCGTGCCCGCAGCATCGCGTAGTCGTTGCCGGTGTACCCCAGTTCGGCCGACACGTAGTTGTCATTGGCGGTGGAGTGGATGGTCAGCGGGTACTGCCCGGTGGGCACCGGAAGGATCTCGGTGAAGCCACGGTCGAGTATCGCGACCCCGGCCGCGGTGTGGAACGAGTCCTGCTGGCCGCCGATGATGGGCGGCTGGCCGGCCAGGAACCCGGCGCGGTTGAGCAGGAGCGGGCCTTCCACGAAATCGTAGCCAGCCCCGCCGATCGGGGGCGTGTGCAGGCCGATCCACTTGGTGAAGCTGAAGAAGTCCGCGGGCGGGTTGCTGGTGGGGAACACCAGCCCGCACAACGATCCTGGCGCCAGGGAGCTGGCGGGGATGCGGAAGTGCACGACCGACGGGGTCTGGCCGCGGAAGTTCTTCCGGGCCCACTGCTGTGCCTGGCTCAGGCTGGTGGTGACGTAAAAGCCCATGCCGAAGTCGGTATCCGGGTCGCTCTTGGTCAGATCGATGCCGTTGGCCTGGATGTCCTGGGCGTACGCCAGGCTCGTTCCGTGGTAAAAGTCCAGGTAGCCGGCCGAGTCTGGCGTGTTGAGGCTGGACTGGCAGGACGCCGCGGGCGTGGTGACACACAATCCCGGCGCGTCTGGCGCCCAGGCCGAGGCTCCGGCATCGGTGAACGCGCGGACCTGGAAGCACGAGGTGGTCCCGGGCGACTGGCCGCCCCAGTCGAAGCTGGTCGTTCCCGCGGCCACCTGCACCGACGTGCTGCCGTTGCTTATCTCGAACTGCGCGGTGCCGCCGGAGTTGTCGGTCCAGGTCAGGTGCGTCGTGTAAGAGTTCGGCGTGGAGCCCGCCACGTTGGTGGGCGCCGCGGGCGGCACCGAGGATCCAAGGGGCGCCGTGGCGCATGTCACGTACGGACTTACGCTCGGCGTAAACGCCGACCACCTGCTCGTGGTGAACGCCCGGATGCGGTAGCAGTAGCGGTTCCCGGGAGTCAGCCCGGTCACGGTGTAGCTGGCAGCGCCGGCCGGCGTGAATGTGGATGGCCCTGCACCCCCGGTGCTTATCTCGTATTGCGCCGCGCCGCCGGTGTTGTCGGTCCAGGTCAGCTGAAGGGTCCCGGTACTGACCGGGACGACCGTGAAGTTGGTGGGTACGGGAAGGGCCACGGCGCCGGTCGGGGGGGTGACCATCACGTAGAACGCCTCGCCGTCGGCCACCCTCTCTCTGGTATAGAACCGGCCGAGTTGCAAGCCGGCATCGCTGTTGAGGGGCTTCGGAACCATCGACCGCACGCATTTGGCGCTGCTGTTGTAGGTACCCGGCGGCGTCCCCAGGTCGTTGATGGCCCACTGGCTGGCGGTGCTTCCCGAGTTGCCGGTCTGGACGGCGGTGAGCTGTGCGCACTGAGAGCCGTCGGTGACCCCGGACCCCGGCATTCCGGCACTTTCCCTGGTCGCGGCGAAGGGGAACTCGTCGCAGCTCGCCAGGTAGATGTCAGGGTCTCTTACCAGACTGTCGGGGCAGACGACGGCCCGGTTCGCGTCCTGCTCATTCGGGTCCGCCAGCCGGTGAAGCGGCGTCCTTTCGCCCCAGCCCGCCGAAAGGTGTGCCTGGGCCCAGGCGATCATGTCCGCCGACGCCCCGCTGGTGGTGCGGTTGACCACAAAAGTGGGCGCGAACCGCTGATTGACGCAGCCATCAAGGTTGCCGGTGGCGGTGTCCGGGTTGGCGATGATCGAGTCGCAGCGGAGGCTCAGCGGCACGGCCGCGTCGGAGGTGTCCACCCCGGTGAACGGCGTGTAGTTCACCGCCGCCACGAGCCCGTAGTCGTACTGCAGGCCGATCGTGTTATCGAAGGTGTCCACCTGGCCGCTGGCCGTGGCCGCCGCGCCGTTGTCCTGTTCGGCCCACGAGTTGGCGTAACTCGTCCCAGCCGTGAGGGTGACGGTCTGGCTGTCGTCGACGACAGACGAAACCGCCGTGCAGGCCGTCGTGTAGGAGTCGCACGTCGACTGAAGTTTCGCCGTCATGCCAGACGACAGGCTGCCCCAGACGTTCGTGACGTCGAGGATCATGCCGTGCTGCCAGGTCGGGTCGCCGCTCAGCCCGCTCGTCACCGCCCACTCGTAGACCGTCCAGTCCAGCTCACCCGTCTGGGTTTGTGAACCGTCGGAATTGGTGACCGACGCCGTCCACGCATAGTTCATGCCCTCACAGGTGGTGAGCCGGTCCGGGTCCGGCGTGGTCCAGCCACCCGGCGCCACGTTGCACTGGGCCGGCGGGGTGACCTGCGCCGCGGCCGTCCGGGACCGGCCCGCCCGCGATACCCCGGCCGGGTGCGCCCGGCGCAGTTGCGCCACCGCTGACCCGCTGGACGGCAGGCGGCGGGCAGGCTCGATTCGCAGGCACACCTGACCCGCACGGGGCCTGCCCGCCGTCACCGGAATGCGTGCACCGCGGCAGCCACTCACCTGGCGGGTGACGGTCCGCTGCGCGACGAGGCGGGCGGGGTGCCGGGGCTGGTTCAGTGAACCGGCGGGATGGGCCGAGACGCTGGAATGCGCGCCGACCGGCGGTGCCGCGCTCGCCGCCGACGGTGCCGCGCTCACGGCCGTCACCGCGGCGAATGCCAGCGCCATGACGACGCAGCAGCGAGTTCGCAGGCGAACCAGGGCAGCTGAGCACATACGGCCGCGGGACCTCATGGCACCTCCACGGAATCTGCGGGAATTCGCGGCGCCTAAACGGGCGGACCCTCGTCCCGACCGCCGTTTCCGCCCTTGCCGGACTCAGGAAAGCAGACCCTTATCAAGGCGCGCAACGATGAATTGACCATGCCGCCCGCGTAGTCAATCGCAAACGGTAGTCAATTCGCTGAGCTGCGAGGGAAGCGAGCGTTATGCAAACTCGGCCGCGAGTGCAGGCCTTGGCCAGACGCAGTACTGACTCAGCCATGCGACGCCACGCTCGACCTCGGCGGAGGGCAGGAGCTCGCCGTCGACCCGTTCCGCATCCATGTTGACGGCCCGATCGCGATGCTCCTCGCAGGGTCGCGATGCGTTACTCCCGAGTGGCCCACCGGGACCGAGTCCTGACTGTCCGCCTGGCGGGCTTGACGCGCCAGGCGGAGGTGCTACAGCAGTGCTATCAAGCTCCCGCCGAAGGGGTTCTCACGGTCATCGGCTAATGCCAGGCGGGCCACCTCGGCCAGCAGGCGGGCGAGCACCTCGGGATCTGCGTCAGGATGGCCAGCTCTTGCGAACCAGGTGGCGACGTTCTTGGCGTCGCGGTCGAGGAAACCGCGGCCGTTCGGATGGGAGATGACGTCGACCACCTGCGGCAGGTCGATCATCACCAGCCGCCCGTGGTGGACGAGCAGGTT
>JAFAZE010000038.1 GCA_019239975.1 Streptosporangiaceae bacterium | reverse complement strand
GCCGGGGGCAGCACCGAGTCGGTGTTCATCGCCGGGCTTTTCGTGCTGGCCGCCAGGGAGTTCGCCGGGATCGCCGATCTGCTCGGCCGTCCCGGGGACGCCGAGAACTACCGTGCCGAGGCCGAGAAGATGACCAACGTGGTCGCCGAGCACGGCTGGGACGGCAACTGGTTCCGGCGCGCCTTCGACCACTACGGTAACGTCATCGGCTCCCAGGAGAACGAGGAGGGCCAGATATTCATCGAGCCCCAGGGCATGTGCGTGCTGAGCGGCATCGGTGTCGGCAACGGCATGGCTTCCCGGGCCCTGCACAGCGTGCGGGAACGGCTGGCCACCAGCCACGGCATCATGCTGCAGCAGCCCGTTTACACCAGTTACCACGTCGAGCTCGGCGAGATCTCGTCCTATCCGCCCGGCTACAAGGAGAACGGCAGCATCTTCTGTCATACCAATCCGTGGGTGATGATCGCCGAGGCGATGGTGGGGGATGGTGACGCCGCGTTCGGCTACTACCAGAGCATCAACCCGTCGGCACGCGAGCAGATCAGCGACGTCCACCGCTGCGAGCCGTATGTCTACGCCCAGATGATCGCGGGGAAAGACGCTCCCACCCATGGCGAGGCCAAGAATTCGTGGCTGACGGGCACCGCCGCCTGGAATTTCGTCGCGGTCACCCAGTGGATCCTCGGCATCCGCGCCGAGCTGGACGGCCTGCGCGTCGACCCCGTGCTGCCGGCGGCGTGGGCCGGTTTCAGCGCCACCCGCCGCTTCCGCGGCGCGACCTACGAGATCGGTGTCCGCAACCCGAACCGGGTCAGCGGCCGTGCGGCCAGCCTGCGGGTGGACGGCCGGCCGGTCAGGGGAACGCTGGTGCCGGTGGCGCCTCCGGGTGCGATCGTGCACGTCGAGGCCGTCATTCAGTAGCCGCGCCCGGACGGCGTCCCGCCGCTGCCCGGCGCGAAGGCAGGCGATCGCATCCCTTTTTCCGTACCAAACGGGCGGTGGCGATCCCGGCGGCGGGTCAGTGACCCGTCATCCGCGCCGTCGCGGCGCCCGGTGTGACCCCGAGGGTTTCCAGCGACGAGATGCCGCCGGCGGCGAAAACCGCCCGGCCCGCGGCGATCCGCCGGTCGCGGGCCGGCCCTGGCGCGCTGAGCGTCCGCACGGAGCGGAGCAGCCCGGGTGCGTCGTGAACGTGATCGGACAGCCCCAGCGCAGCCATCTTGCGCACCCCGTCCGCGCCGTGCCCGGGAATGGGCCGGTACCCGATCACGGGCAGCCCGGCCGCCAGCGCCTCGGCCGCGGTCTGCCCCGCGGCGTTGTCGACGAGAACCCGGGCGGCCGCCATCAGGGCCGGCATGTCATCGACCCAGCCAAGGGCGACCGCGCGCCGCGATGCCGACAGGGCGCGGCGCAGGCGGGTGTTTTCGCCGCACAGCACGACCGGCAGGTAACCTGCCGCGTCCAGCACGCCGGCGGTCTTCGCGAGGCGCGTGCCGATGCCCCATGCGCCGGTCGACAGCAGCACCGCGGGCCGGCCGGGCGCGGCCAGGCGCCGCCGCCAGTGTTCCGCTTCCCGGGGCGCGGGCGGCTCGGTGAACCGCCGGGCCACCAGCGGACCGGAGGCGACCGCCGGGCGGTTCAGTGCCGCGGCGATCTCGGCCGCGACCTCACCGGCGTGACACAGGTACAGGTCGTTGCCCGGGTGCAGCCACTGGCGGTGCGGTGCGAACTCGGTCATGACGACGGCGCTCGGCACACCGAGCGCGCCGCGGGCGCGCAGTCTGCCGGTGACCTGGGCCGCCAGGTGGAACACCGACACGACGACATCCGCCTTCGCGCACGCGGCGAACGCGAGCAGGCGTCCGCCCGCCAGGGCGGCGAGCGGGTCGCTGTTCGGGCGCGGCAGCACGCCGTCACGGAAGAACGCCGCGTAGATCCCCGCGTACAGGCCCGGCAGGTGGCTGATGACCGCGTGGTAGCACGAACGCAGCCCGCGCCCGGCGCCCGCCGGGAGCAGGTCGAGCACATCCAGGCTGATGGCGTGGTGCCCGGCGCTCGTCAGCCGGCTGACGAGCTCGCGGGCCACGGCGTCGTGCCCGGAGCCCATCGCGGCGCTCAGCACGAGGAAGCGGCGGGACGCACCGGAGGCCACCGCGGCGGGCGCCGCCGCGGTCTGGCTCACCTGCGCCCCCCGGCGCGGCCGGGGCCGGCCGCCCGGCCGCCGCAGCCTGGCCCCGTGTCGGCCTGGCCGCGCGCACCCCGGTCCCAGTGCTCCGCGAGCGGGCCCACCGCCCATCCGGCGTCGCGGCAGTGGGCGACCAGGCCGGGAAGCGCGGCGAGCGCCGGGCGCCAGGAACCCGGCGCCGAAGCCTGGCCGGCGTCGTGCAGCAGCACCGTGCCGCCGCCGCGCAGGTCCCGTTCCACGGTGGCGCGCACCGATGCCGCCGTGGCGCCGGCGGCCCAGTCGCGTCCCCAGGCCGACCACAGCACCGGCCGCAGCCCCGCTCGTCTCGCGGCGGCCCAGCGGCCCCCGGTGAGTATCCCGTACGGCGGCCGGTACCAGCGCGGGGCCGTGCCGGCGGCGTCCCGGACGGCTTCGGCCGCCCGCGCCACGTCACGAACCTCGCGGCGCGGTGCCGGCGTCCACGGACGGTCATGGGTCCAGCCGTGGACCGCGAGTTCGTGGCCCCGGCCGGCGATCTCCCTTGTCAGCCGCCGATGCCGGCAGGCACTGGCACCGAGCACGAAGAAGGTGGCCCGCGCCCCGAGCGCGTCCAGGGCGTCGAGGAACCGCGGGGTGGAGTCCGGGTCGGGGCCGTCGTCGAAGGTGAGGGCGACGTGGCCGGGGTGCCCGCGGCCGGCCAGCCCGGGAAAGCAGGCACGCCGCAGGCCCGGCAGCCAGGTCGCCGCGGGCCCGATGTGGGCGGCGAGCAGTGCGATGCCAGCGGGCGCGAGCAGGACGCCGCGGCGCCCGCCGCGAGTGAATCCCACCAGCACCACATGCCCGCGGCGGCATGCCGGTATGCCTGGCGGCAGCGGGCGCCTACCCGCTGCGGTGCCGCATGAAGCCGATGAACTCCCTGCCCTCCCGCAGCCGCCGCCTCATCACCTCCGGGCTGCGGAACATCTCGGCCGACATCTCCGCGATCTTCCCGGCGCGGAAGTAGAACTGCTTGTAGAAGGTCTCGACCGAGTCGTAGATCTCGGTGCGGCTGAGGTTGGGGTAACCGAGCGTGGCGGCCTGGACGCCGCGTTCGTCGGTCAGCGCCGCGTCGTCATCGGGCAGCCAGCCGTTTTCCGCCGCCTGCCGGTACAGGGCGGTTCCGGGGTAGGGGGCGGCGATCGAGACCTGCAGCGAGTGCGGGTTGATCTCCTTGGCGAAGCGGATGGTCTCCCGGATGGTCTCGGCGGTCTCCCCGGGAAGGCCCACGATGAACGTGCCGTGAATGGTGATGCCGAGGTCGCGGCAGTCCCTGGTGAACTGGCGGGCGCGCTCGACACGGACGCCCTTCTTGATGTTGACGAGGATCTGCTGGTTCCCGGACTCGTAGCCCACCAGCAGCAGCCGCAGGCCGTTGTCCCGCAGCACCTTCAGCGTCTCGTACGGAACGTTCGCCTTCGCGTTGCACGACCAGGTCAGCCCGAGCCTGCCCATGCCGCGGGCGATCTCCTCGGCACGGCGCCGGTCGTCGGTGAAGGTGTCGTCGTCGAAGAACACCTCCTTCACCGCCGGGAACAGCTCGCGGATGCGGGCCATCTCGCCGAGGACGTGCGCGGCGCTCCTCGTGCGGTACCTGTGACCGCCGACGGTCTGCGGCCACAGGCAGAACGTGCACCGTGAGCGGCAGCCGCGGCCCGTGTAGAGCGAGACGTAGGGATGCCTGAGGTAGCCGATGAAGTAGTCGTTGATGTCGAGGTCGCGCTTGTAGACGTCGGTGACGTACGGCAGGCGGTCCATGTCCTCCAGAACCGGCCGGCCGGCGTTGTGAACCACCTCACCCCCCGCGGCCCGGTAGCTGACGCCGGCCACGCCGGCCAGGGGGCGGCCCTCGGCGATCTCGGCGATCGTGAAATCGAACTCCTCCCGGGCGACGAAGTCGATCGCCTCGGAGGCGAGCAGCGAGCTCTCGGGTTCGACCGCCACCTTCGCCCCGACGAACCCGATCGTCAGCGCGGGATTCGCCCGCTTGAGCGCGTCCGCCACCCGGACGTCCCCGGCGAACGACGGCGAGCTGGTGTGCAGCACCGCCAGGTCATACCGTGCGGCGAGCGGTATCACGTCGTCCACGCGGAGGCCGGCCGGCGGAGCGTCGAGCAGCTTGCTGCCGGGCACGATGGCGGCGACCTGCGCCAGCCAGGTCGGGTACCAGAACGACCGGATCTCGCGCCTGGCCTGGTAGCGCGATCCGGCCCCGCCGTCGAACCCCTCGTAGGAGGGCGGGTGCAGGCACAGCGTCCGCATCATGGCTGGTCGCTCCCCGCCTCCCGCGCCGGGTAAACAATATTTTTCTGAACGGAAGGTGGCCGATCGCGCCGCTCAGCTCATCCAGGCGGTGGCCCGCCCACGTCAGGCGAGCCACCGCGCCCACGCGCCGTGCCCGTCGGCGAGGGCGAGCGGAGCGCGGCCGTCCCTCGCGAGGATGAAAGGGAAGCCCTCGTGAGCCGGGACAGGCATGTCCGGCACCACGCCGGGTGCCTCGTTGGACAGCCAGACGGCCGGCAGGCCGCGGACGGTTTCGGCGAACTCCCGCCGGCGGGCCGGCGTGACGTAGGCGAGAACCGCGGAGTGGTACACCACCAGGGTCGCCTCGGCGGGCGCCTGCGCGGCCAGGGCGGGCAGGCCGGTCACCAGGTCACCGCGATGCACCTGGGGAGGATCGCGGCGGGCCGTGTCGATCGCGGCGGCCAGCAGCCGCTCGCGGTCGCCCTCGCCGGGCCACACCAGGCATGACAGCCATCGGACGTCATCGCCGTCGGTGACGTCGAGCGGGTTGAGGTCCAGCCCCGCCCGCCAGGTGATCACGGGGACCCGGGACGGGAGGGGAACCGGCCCGCGTGGCTCGCAGCGCAGGGTCGGGGCCAGCGGATCCCGGCCGGCGACCCGGTGCCCGGCGTAATCGTAGGAGTACCGGTCGGCGAGCAGGGTGAGCCCGGCGCTCGCGCCAACCTCGATCAGCGCGAGCGGCTCCGCGAGCTGGGCCAGCGCCGGCAGCAGCGTGGCGCAGCGGGCCGGCTCGTTGGTCTGCGTCCGCCTGGACAGCATCACCCCGGCGAGCTCACCCGGATTCTGGCTGACCAGCTCCCGCAGCCGGCCGATCCCGGGCGGCGCGCCGAGCAGGTAGCGGGCCGCCGCGAAGAGCAGGTTGGGCTGCCGCTTCTCCGGCGGCAGCGAATCCAGGAAACGCAGCACCGAAGCGTCCCCGGCGACCGCGCCGGCCAGTGACTCGTACAGCGGCGAACGGCCCCGGGCTTCCTCGGCGAACGCCCGGTAGTTCCGCGCGGCGCCCGCCGTCACGTCATGGCCACGCATGTACACATGCCGGACCCTACCGGAGCCGGGCTGGCCGCCTTAAGAGCGCCCAGCCGTGGCGGGCCGGCTCGCTTTCCCCGGCCGGGCCCGCGGATTCGAGATGCCTGGCCAGGGCGTGCAGCCCGCGGTAGGCGGCGGTGCGGACGGCTCCGGCACGCTTGCCGGTGATCCTGGCCGCGGTGGCGGCGTCGAGGCCGACCACGGCGCGCAGCAGGACGGCCTCCGCCTGGTCGCGGGGAAGTGAGGCGATGAGCTCGAGCGCCGCGTCGGTGGTGATGCTCTCGATGGCGCGGTCGGCGGTGTCATCGGCCGCGGCGAAGGTGGCGAGGTCTTCGGCGGGCACCGGGATGGCGGGCGGCTGGCGGGCGCGGCGGCGCAGGTGGTCCAGCGCGCGGTGCCGCGCGACCGTGGTGATCCAGCCACGGAAGCTGTTGTGGTCACCCTGGAAGGTGTGCAGGTCGCGGGTAGCCTGCAGCCATGTTTCCGACGCGACGTCTTCGGCATCGCTGCCGACGAGGTACGTCAGGTAACGCAGCAGCCGCGGCTGGGTGTCGCGGAAGAGGATGCGGAACGAGGCGGGGTCTCCCCGCTGGGCACCCGCCACCGCCGCGCTGAGGTCGGGCGTCACGGCGGCATCCATCCCGGCAACCGCCTGACGGCTCATAGCCTCTTCAGGCCGTTGAGAACCCGTTGCAGGAGATCCGGATCCCCGGTTCCGTCATTCCATCGGTGCGCGTGCACGACGCCGCGGTGTGCCGGGCGTGATACCTGATGCGGTACCGGGGGTGCCTGGTACCGCCGCGTCCGCGGTCCCGGGCGGCCGAACGAAGCTGGAATCCGGTATAGCGCCATATTCGGCTCAGCGTCGTAGTCGCGGATTTTGTCGCTGCCCCAGCGGACAAATTCCGAATCCCCCGGTCGGTGCGATGTCAGCAAGGCTCTCCTCGTTGAAGGGAGGCGGGACGGTGCCCGGTGGGCTGACCGTCCCGCCACTGTGCGGGCCCGCTCCTCCTGGCGTCAGCCCAGCGGCAGCTGGGGCAGCAGCGAAGACGGAATCTCGGCGAGAATGCCGGACAGCACCGAGGGCGGCAGCTCCTTCAGGATCTGTGCCGCCGTCCCGGCGGGCAGGGTGCTGAGCACGGCGGACAGCGCCGAGGCCGGCAGCGTGGTGAGGACGGTGGCCAGCGCTCCGGCGGGCAGGCTGGCGAGGACCGTGGCCAGCGCCGAGGCCGGCAGCTTGGTCAGGACGGTGGCCAGGGAACCGGCCGGAAGCTCGGTCAGGACCTGGGCCAGTGTCGTCGCCGGGATCTCGGTGAGAATGCGGGACAGCACCGGTTCGGGCAGCCTCGTGAGGATCGCGGACAGCGCCGAGGGCGGCAGTTCGGTGAGGATTCTGGACAGCGTTCCCGGCGGGAGCTCGCCGAGAACCTGCGCGACCGTCGCGGTGGGCAGCCCGGTGAGAATCTGGGACAGCGTTCCGGGCGGCAGCGCGGCCAGGATTTCCGCCAGGACGGCCCGCGGGATCTGGGTGAGGTCCCCCGGCTGCGGAAGGGCCGGCAGGCTGAGCAGCAGGGCGCAGTAGTCCGGGACGGCGACCGCCGCGCGCACCTCGATGATCAGGGACGCGAACTCGGGTCTGCCCAGCACCCGCGGCAGGGTGCCGCCGGCCAGGGCCCGTTCCAGGCCGCTCCGGGTCAGCACGCTGGAGCCGGCTGACGCCGCCTCGCCTGCGAGCCTGCGGCAGAGGGCGGCCGTTCCCGGCGGCGCGGTGGGACCGCCCGGCGGCGGGGCTGGCGTGGTTCCCGGCGACGGTGTGTGCGTGACACGTGGGGTGGAGCCGGTGCCGGCGCCCGCGCCAGTGCCCTGCCGGGCGTGCAGGCTGGCGCCGGCGCTGGGCGGGGCGGCCACGTTCACGCCGCCGCCGCCGCTGGCGCCGCCGTGGACGGCGCCCGGGCCCGTGAATGCTCCGGTTCCTGCGGCGACCGCCACGCCGCCGCCTGCGAAGGCGGCCAGCGACAGGGCTACGGCCTTGCTGGTGATGAGTCTGGGGAGTGGGGAACTGATCATCTTCCTTCTCCGGGAAGTAGCAGCGGGACGGAGATGATGATTCGCCTCGAACGCGGCCACGGCCGCCTGCTCGCCGGCCAGCTCGCGCTCGCGCCCCGGCGCCGTGGCGGCGGCCAGCACGCGGACCAGCTGCTCCGGTCCTGACCCGGCGGATCCGTCGAGCAGCCGCTCCGCGGACTTCCGGGTGATCTGGTGTGATTGGCGTGTTCTCATCTCAAGTCCTTCAGCGTCAGGTCCCCTTCTTTTGTCACTCGCTGGGTCATGGGCTCCCCGAGGCGGCTTGCCAGCGTGCGAAGCCCGCGGCAGGCGGCGGTGCGGATGGCTCCGGGCCGCTTGCCGGCGATCCTGGCCGCGCTGCTCGCGTCCAGGCCCATGACGCTGCGCAGCAGCACCGCCTCGGCCTGGTCGGGCGGCAGCGCCGCGATCATCCGGAGAGCCGCGCCTGTGGAGATCGCCTCGAGCGCGCCGGCGGCCGTGTCGTCCGGGGCGGCAAGGAAGGCGAGCTCGCCGGCGGCCACCGGCGCCGGCGGCGGCCGCCGGGCGGCGCGGCGGAGATGGTCCATCGCGCGGTGCCGGGCGATCGTGGTGATCCAGGCCCGGAAGCCGTCGTAGTCGCCACGGAAGCCGTGCAGGTCGCGGGCGGCCTGCAGCCAGGTCTCGGAGGCGACGTCCTCGGCGTCGTCGCGGACGAGGAAGCGAAGGTAGCGAAGGAGCCGCGGCTGGATGTCGCGGTACAGGACGCGGAACGCCTCGGGATCCCCCTCCAGGGCGGCCGCCACGGCCCCGGCCGGGGCGCCCATGGACATCACCTCACGCATCCGGCCCACGCCCGACATCGTTAGGCATTCGGGGGCCCGTTTGTGGGCTAATGGAGAAATGTCCTCCCATGGCCGGTACGCCACGAAAGCGGGTAGCTGAATGAACGGTGCGCAGGCGCTGATCCGGACGCTGGCCGGAAGCGGGGCCGACGTGTGTTTCGCCAACCCCGGCACGTCGGAGATGCACTTCGTCGCAGCACTCGACGACGTCCCCGAGATGCGCGCCGTCCTGACGCTGTTCGAGGGTGTGGCGACCGGCGCGGCCGACGGCTACGCGCGCATGACGGACGCACCCGCGGCAACCCTCCTGCACCTGGGGCCGGGATTGGGCAACGGGCTGGCCAACCTCCACAAC
>JAFAZE010000103.1 GCA_019239975.1 Streptosporangiaceae bacterium | reverse complement strand
TCGGCGGGCATCCCGGCTCGGACCTCGCCGCCGACCTCGCCGCCATTGACGGGTCCTTCGGCATCCTGGCCGGGGAGGACGCATTCGCCCGGGGACCGGATGAGCGCATGGATTACCTGGACCGGCTGGCCGACGCGTGATCCTGGTCGACAGTGACGTGCTGATCGAGCACCTGCGCGGCAACACAGCCGCCCGGGACTGGCTCGTGGGCGCCCGGCGATCCTCCGGGCCGCTGGCCATCAGCGTCGTGAGCCTGACCGAGATCGCCGGCGGAATGCGAGCGGCGGAGCGCCGCGAAGTCATGCGCCTCCTCGGCAGTATGCAACGGTTCGAAGTCAGCGAACAGGTGGCGTGGCGAGCAGCCACCCTCATGCGCGAGTACCGCCGGTCGCATTCCGGGATCGGCCTCGGTGACTACCTGATCGCCGCGACCGCTCTCACCGAGGGACTGGAACTCGCCACACTGAACGTCCGTCACTATCCCATGTTGGTCGGGCTCGCACGTCCCTTCTTATCTGAGGCGGTTTAGCGTCAGAGCCCTCGACGCGGTACGTCGGCCACGTGTGCACAGATTGGGGACGATCCCAACGCACTCGATCTGGCCGTCGGCATTGATGAGGTCCCCGCCGGTCGGATGGATGCACGAGCCGGTGTCAGCATCATCTCGCTGCCGCATGTGGCCGCGCCGTTTACCCGCCGGATCCGGGGGTAGCTCAACGCGGCTTTCGGCGGGACCGCTCACGCGCCCGGTGGACCGAAAGGAGGGATGGCTGTGCGCAGTATGCTTCCACCGCTCCTCCTGCTGCTTCTCTACGAACGGCCGGGTCACGGGTATGACCTGATCGGCCGGCTCTCCCGGCTCGGAATGACGGACGTCGAGCCGGGACACGTGTACCGGATCCTCCGGAATCTCGAACGGGAACGCTGCGTGGTCTCCGACTGGGTGATCACGGATACTGGACCGCCGCGTCGCCGGTACGAACTCACCGCGGACGGGCTGGCGGAGCTCGGCACCTGGATGTCGCAGCTCACGCAGCTCGACCACGTGGTCGCCGCCTGCCTGGCCCGGTGGGCGGGTGCCTCGGAATCATGCCCGGCCCAGCCGCTGCCCGGTGCTGACGGCGGCTACGCGCCGACGGCCGGGGATGGCCAGCCGCCTGCCGGATTCTAGCGTGGCGCGCGGCCGTCGCCCCCGGGGACAGGTCACATCAGCAATATCTTGATTTCGCGCCGAACTGCCGGGTACTCGCGGACGGCGAGGGCGGCCACCGCGCCCGCGCCGAGAGCGAGCAAGAGCGTCCTCACCGCGGTCCGCGCCGGGGCCCGCGCTGGGGTCCGCGCCGGGGTGGACCTGCCGGGCTTGCGCGCCCTGGCCGCGCCTTGGCGGCGTGTGCTCCTGGCGAACAGCATCCACCTCGCGGCGCGCCTGGCGCGCGGGCTCTTCGCGAGGATCAACGCCACGGCGAGGGTCGGTGCCCGCGGGCTCGCTACGATGGCGCGCCGGATGGGACGGGCGGCCATATCCCACCTCCTGATGGTCGCGGCCGCGCGGGTCAGCCCGGCGGCAGGTTCGGCATGATCTCCAGGATCGGGTTGTGCCGGGCGGGGTGCACGCCGGTGGACCGGCGGGCGTCCGCCGTGCCGTCCTCGTGGTGGCCCGCCTGCTTGTGGTAGGCATCCTTCTCGTTGCCCTGCGTGACGCCCTTGACGTGAGTCGGGGTATCGGGCTTCACGTGCCGCTTGCCGACCTTGATGCGTCCCATCACCCCTCCCGGAGTTCATCGAGGAATTTCTCTATTGCGGGCCAGACCCGGTCTCCGCCGGACAGGCCCCGCCAGTGCTGACGGACCACGGCCGTCAGCCGGTAACAGTCGTCGAGCGGCAGCAGCCACACGTCGGCACGGCCGCGTACGGTGCAGGCGAGCAGCGCCTCCACCTGGGGCACCAGGCCTTCCAGCGCGGGACAGGCTCGCCGCGCCTGCTGCCACGCCTCCGGCGGCACTTCCCATTGCGTCGCCCCGGCGGGGCTCGGGTAGTGGGCGAGGACGCGGCCGTCGGAGCCGGGGACGAAGAACGCGAGGCCTACTGGTACGCCGAGGGCGCGCAGCGGCACCCCCGGGAGCCGGGCCCGCCGCTGCGGGATGAGCTGGTAATGGCCCCGGCTCGCCGCCGGCCGGCTGAACAGCAGTGAGCAGGCCCGGCAGACGCACAGCAGCCCGCCGTCGCCGGTGTCCAGCGCGTGCCGGTGACCGTCCGGCACCGGCTCGGCGCAGAGCCCGCAGCACGGCCCGGCCGGCCGCGGCCGGACGGCCGCCTGGCGCACCACTCTCGCGAACGCCCCGGCCGTCACGGCCGCCAGCCTCCCGCGTGTCCCGCCGAAGCCGGTTTGCGCAGCAGCGACTCGGCCGGGATGAGCTGGGGCGCCCGGTTACCGGTCTCGGGCTCGACAGCGGTCAGTTCGGGGGCGGCGCTGAGCACCGCGTCGGCCACCGCCCGCGAGAGCGTGGCGGCCGAGGTGCCACAGCCCTGGCAGCTTCCGGAAAACCTGACCCTGGCCGCGCCCTCGGAGATGCCGAGGAACTCGGCGTCACCGCCATGCGAGCGCAGGTACGGCCGGATTTCCTCTACCGCCCGGGCGGCGCGTGTCGCGGCATGCTCGGGATGGAGCCCGTGCAGGATGAGCAGGCTGCCGATCACCTCGTCCTCGGTCAGCGAGGTCATCAGCCGGGGCTGCCCGGCGGCCAGGGCCGTGACCCGGGCGAGCGCGGTGCCGTACACCTGGGTGAGCACGGTTACGGCCGTCACCGCGGATTCCGCGACCGGGCCGGTGGCCTGCTGCAGGTATTCCAGCAGCCGGTCCAGATCGCCGATCAGCTCGCGCACCTCCCGGTCCGGCAGGCCGGCGGCCCGATTCGGGTCCCGGTCAGTCATGGGACGCCCCGAACATCGGCGAGTGCGTCTTCTTCAGCACGGTGCCGTTGCCGAGGTACATGTGCACGCCGCAGGGCAAACAGGGGTCGAAGCTGCGGACGGCCCGCATGATGTCGACTCCCCGGAAGTCGTCGGGGCCGTTCTCCTCGAAGATCGGCATGTTCTGGACGGCGTCCTCGTACGGCCCGGGGGTGCCGAAGCTGTCACGGGGACTGCCGTTCCACGGTGTGGGCGGATACGGGTGGTAGTTGGCGATCTTCTTGTCCTTGATCACCATGTGGTGGGACAGCACGCCGCGCACGGCCTCGTGGAAGCCGCACCCGATCGCTTCGTCCGGCACTTCGAAGTCGTTGAACACCTTCGTGTCCCCGCCGCGGATCAGCGCCATCCCCGTCTCGAGGAACTGCACGGCCATGGCGGCCGAGTAGGCGACGAAGTATGCCCGGGCGCGGTCGCGCTCAATGGCGTTGGACCACTGGGGGATCCGCCACTCGAGGGTCATTTCGGGCAGCTTCTCGCTCTTCGGCAGCGATATCCGCACGCTCGAGCCGGTGGACTGGACGTAGTCGGTGCGCACCAGGCCGGCCAGCGCGGTGGACCACAGCCGGGCCAGGGGGCCGCCGCCGGTGTCGAGTGCCAGGTGATCGCCGGTGCGCTTGTCCAGCCAGCGGGGGCTCATCACCCAGCTGTACTTGTCGCCGAAGTCGCGCTTGCCCGGCACCGGGATGGTCGTCTGGTTCCACGGATGGCGCATGTCGACCGGGTTGCCGAGGGGATCGCGGGTGACGAAGGGCTCCTCGTTCACCCAGTCGTCGTAGTACGAGCTGCCGAGCAGAATCCGGATGCCCAGGTTGATGTCGACCAGGTCGGTGGTGATCTGCTCGCCGTCCACGATGATGCCGGGCGTGACGTGCATGGCCCGGCCCCAGCGGGCCATGTTCTCGTACCTGTAGTCGCAGACGCTGGGATCTTGCCAGGCTCCCCAGCAGCCCAGCAGGATCCGCCGCCGCCCCACCTCCTCGTAGCCCGGCAGCGCTTCGTAGAAGAAGTCGAAAATGTCGTCGTTCATCGCGACTGCCTGCTTGATGAAGTCCAGGCAGGACAGCAGCCTGGTGAGGTAGTCGGTGAAGAGGGTCGGCTCCGGCATGGTCCCCACCCCACCCGGATAGACCGTGGAGGGGTGGACGTGCCGGCCCTCCATCAGGCAGAACATCTCCCGTGTGATCCGGCTGACCTGCAGCGCCTTCTTGTACACATCTCCTTCGAACGGGTTGAACGCGCGCATGATGTCGGCGATCGTGCGGTACCCGTGAATCTCCGCGCGCGGCGCCTCGGTGCTCTCGGCCCGCCGCAGCATGCTGGGGTTGGTGTCCTTGACCATCGCCTCGCAGAAGTCGACGAAGACGAGGTTGTCCTGGAAGATCGTGTGGTCGAACATGTACTCGGCCGCCTCGCCGAGGTTGATGATGTACTCGCCCAGCGGCGGATTGTCGATGCCGTAGGCCATGTTCTGCGCGTACACCGAGCAGGTCGTGTGGTTGTCGCCGCAGATACCGCAGATCCGGCTGGTGATGAAGCCGGCGTCCCGGGGATCCTTGCCCTTCATGAACACCGAGTAGCCGCGGAACAGCGACGACGTGCTGTGGCACTCCGCCACCTGCCGGTTCGCGAAGTCGATCTTGGTGTAGATGCCGAGGTTGCCGATGATGCGGGTGATCGGGTCCCAGGCCATCTCAACAAGCTGGCCGGCCTGTCCGGGGGTCTCCCGCCGTTCGGTGGTCGTCATTCGAACCTCCCTAGGGAGCGTGCGGTCAAGCGTCAGGGACGCCAGCGGGGGTCATAGCCGGTCGTCAGCTCGGGACCGTTGTGCCGCCACCGCGGCTCCTTGTTGGCGGTGATGTTGGTGAACCCGCGCAGCCGCCGGATGAGCAGGCCGTACGGCCTGTTGAGCATCGAGGACAGCGAGCCGCCGGGCGGTGCGTCCATGAACGGCATGAACTTGTCCGGGAAACCCGGCATCGTGCAGGCGATGCAGATGCCGCCCACGTTGGGGCAGCCGCCGACGCCGCCCATCCAGCCGCGCTTGGGCACGTTGCAGTTGACGACCGGGCCCCAGCACCCGATGTGGACCTGGCACTTCGGTGAGTTGTAGTCGTGGGCGAAGTCGGCCTGCTCGTAGTAGGCACCGCGGTCGCAGCCCTCGTGCACCGTCTTGCCGAAGATCCACTGCGGGCGCAGCATGCGGTCGAGCGGCGGAGGGGGCGCCGCTCCGGCGGCGTGGTAGAGCACCCAGGTCAGCGTCTCCATGAAGTTGTCGGGCTGTACGGGGCACCCGGGGATGTTCACGATGGGCAGCCCGCCGGCTGACCGGTAATCCCAGCCGAGATAGTCCGCCAGGCCCATGCAGCCGGTGGGATTGCCAGCCATCGCGTGGATTCCGCCGTAGGTCGCGCACGTCCCCACGGCCACGACCGCCCACGCTCTCGGGGCGAGCCGGTCGATCCACCAGTTGAGGGTGAGCGGCTCGCCCGTCTCGGGGTCGTTCCCGAAGGACGTCCAGTACCCGTCGCCCTCGATGATGTTCTGGTTGGGGATGGACCCCTCGATCACCAGGATGAACGGCTCCAGCTCACCGGCCGCGGCGGCCCGGAAGGGTGCGAGGAACTCCTCGCCCCCCAGCGTGGGCGATAGCACCTTGTTGTGCAGGCTGACCGCGGGCAGGCCGGGGACAAGGCCGAGCACGACGTCCTCGATGGGCGGCTGGGAGGCCGCCGTCACCGAGACGGTGTCGCCGTCACAGCTCATCCCCTCGGAGATCCAGAGGATATCGATGTGATCGAAGCCCTTCCGCGGTACGGGACTCGTCGGGGAACTGCTCACCTCTTGGGTGCCGGCGTCGGTGCTCATGTCAGTGGCCTTCCTCGCAGCCGGCCGCGGAGCCGGTCAGCGGCTCCACCTCGTCCGGCGAGAAGTAACGGAACCGCCCGTACCATCTGTGGAGGTCAGCTCCGGGATCGTCGGCCAGGGTGGTCGCCAGGTGAACGGAGCCGTCCACGTCATGCAAGACGGCCTCCACCCGGGCTTCCCTGCCAACCAGAAACATGTCCTGTGGATCGGCGCCGCGTAGCCGTGGCCGCAGCCGGACCCGGCTTCCCTTCGCCACCGGGATGCCGGCCACCACGACGCTGTCCGTCTCGGGCGAGACACCGGCGTCGGCGCCCGGGTCCCACCAGGGCTCGGCGCGCCGATCACGCCGGCGCGAGCGCAGGGCACCGTGCAGGCGCGACAACCCCTCGGGCGGCGTCGCCTCGACCCGGTCCAGGATCGCCGCCGCCCGCGGATCGGTGGCCCGCGCCTCTTTCTTCTCCGCTTCCGTCATGGTCAGCGTCCGCAGGGTGAGGATCTCATCGATCTCGGTGGCGTCGAAGAGATCCCCAGGGCTTTCCGGCGATACCCGCGGATGGTCGTACATGATGATCGGCGACGACAGCATCACCGCGCGCTGCCCCTCCGGGGCCGCCAGAACCGGGAAGGTGTGCACGTTGGCGCAGGCCCGCGCGGCCTCCCGCGCGGCGGGCGGCGGTTCGAGCAGCGACACAAACCTCCCGTCCCGCACGGCCAGCAGAACATGGCAGCCGATCAGCGAGACCCGCAGCGCCTCCTGCCTCGGCGCCTGCTGCGCCACGCCACCGGTGTTCTCGATCCGCACGCGCAGCCTTGCCAGCCCCGTGGCCTGCCCGCACGGCTCCGCGCTGACCAGCACCGAGGCGGTCACCGGCAGCCGCTGGCGCACCACGCGCCCCGGCGAACCGCCGCCGTCGTCAAGCGGGCTGGCCTCTTCACCGCCGGCGGCTTCCAGCGGCACCCGCCGCTCCGCGGCCATCAGATCGCTCACCCGCGCCCGTATGCTGAACTCCCGCGGCACGGCCTCGTCGAAGCTCAGCTCCATCCGGCCGTCCCCCCCAGGCTCCGGGGCCGGGAGGCAGGAGCCATTCGCTCCCCGTTCTTCCACCAGCCTGCGCTGAACCTGAAGAAACCGGACGCGGATATCGGCCTCGGCGGCCGGCCCGGCTTCGAGGAGGCATTCGGTCTGCTGCCACCACGATTCCGCGGAGCCCGCCACGGTGGTGCTGTCAAGTCCTCGCGACCGCGCCCAGGCCGGCGGCAGCAGCACCCCGAATTGCCAGCGGATCCGGTTCTTGGCTGCCGAGCGCCGGTACGGGTACAGCAGATAGCCCTCATAAAGGACGGCGTCCGCAACCGCCCGGGCGGCTGCCATCGCCGGAATATCGGCTGGGGCGACGGCCATGCCGGTAGCCTTTTCCCTCGAGGTTATTCGTGACGTTCCGGAAATCGTCACCGCGGGAAGCGGTGGCTGCTCACTGCCGGAGCTGTGGCTGGCACCACGCCACTGGGAAACCACGGCCACTTTTGTCCTAGCACCCCCGGGCGCGGTGCCATAAGGGACACGCGCCAATAGGTGACGCGCTCACCTACCGGCACCGCGGGCTCTGGAGCCGGTGAAGCGAGCCGCCTGATGCCGGCCGGCCATGTGAGCTCGCCGCTCAGCCTGTGCGGCGAACCACGTCGCCGACTTCGATCCGGCCGGGGCGCCGGCCAGCGATCATGATCGTGGAACCGCGGGGCCGAATATAACACCTACGATTCCGCGATCACGGGCCATGGTGCTGATGTGGCTAGCGAGGTGAGCGCGGTTGATGCTGGCGGGACTGGCCGGGCTGATGGTGCTGATGCGACTTGCGGGGCAAGCGCGGCTGAATGGTGGCGGCGGCTGGCCGGGCCGGGCTGATGGTGCTGATGCGACTTGCGGGGCAAGCGCAGCTCGATGATGGCGGCGGCTGGGCGCCCTGGGTGCTGATGCGACTGTGAGGACGAGCGCGGCTCAATGCTGGCGGTGGCTGGCGGGCTGGTGGTGCTGGTGTGGCAGAGGGGCATGGCGACGTGCCGGTGGGCTTGCGGGCGCCGGCCGGTGGCGGCTGAGCTCAGTGCGGGCGTCATCATTGTTCCGAACGGGCGGTGGCATTGCGCCGGCGGAAGGTGACCCATATCCGGTCAGCACGACGTCCACCCGCGGATCGCCGGGCTGGAAGGTTTCCGCGGCGGCCGGCGTGGCGAGTACCGCGTCATCTTCCGTCGCCGCCCGCCGCCGGACGGCGGCGAGCATCGTGTCGAGGATGCGCTGTGATGCCTGAAGCTGGGTGATGGCCTCGCCGATCCGGCGGCGCTCGTGCTGAAGGCTGGAGATCATCACCGGGCACGGTGACAGCAGGAGCCGCGGGAACGGCACGTTCATCATCACCGGCGGAATGCCCAAGCCGGACCCGCAGTACGTCAGCCTCTCCCTGGGCAAGGCCGGAGTGCGGACCCTTGTCACGCTGCTCGACCAGGCATACGGGCACCTGGGGGTGCACGTGGCCAGCGTCACCGTGGCCGGTGCCGTGGTTCCCGGCACCAACTTCGACCCGGACGACATCGCGGAGCACTACTGGCGACTTCACACGCAGCCACGACAGAGATGGGAGCGGGAAATTCTCCACGCGGGCTGACGGTGCTGGCTGACCAGCGCCGGCTGACCAGCGCCGACTGACCAGCGCCGACTGACCCGCGCGGGCTGACCAGCGCCGGCTGACCCGTATCGGCTGACCGGTGCGGTCCCGCCACCGCTCGTTTGGAAAACAGATCTTTCAGCCGAACGGGCGGTGCCGCTGCCCCGGCGAGCCCTGGAGCCGGCCCGCCTGGTTGGCCCGGTCGCCGTGGAGCTGGCCCGGTGGCAGCCATTTCCAGCCGTCATGGGCGGCGAGCTCGTCTGCCCACGGCGGCTCCGCGCCGCGGCGCGTGCAGGTCACCACCGAGGCGTAGATCGCCGCCTGGGTCGCGCCGCGCACGGTCTCCGGGTCGCTCAGCTCGGGGCGGCCCAGCCCGTTGCCGGTCCACCAGGCGAGGAAGGCCCCGCCGAAGGCGTCTCCGGCGCCCACCGTGTCGGCGATCTTCGCTGGCGGGACATCGGCGCGGATCTCGCTGTCCGCGGTGAAGGCGCGTACCGCGGCCGCGCCGTCGGTGACGATCACGCACGCGGGGCCCTTGCCGAGCAGCTGCCCGGCGGCGTCGCGGGTGCCGCGGCCGGGGAACAGGTAGGCGAGGTCTTCGGTGCTCGTCTTGATCATGTCCACCCGGCGCAGGATGCGGTCCAGCCGGCCGAGGTAGGCCTGGCGGTCGGTGATCGCGCCCGGCCGGCAGTTCGGGTCGAGCATGACCGTGACGCCAGCGGGCAGCGTGGCCACCAGGCGCTCCAGGCTGGCGGCGACCGGCTCCATGACCAGGCCGAGGCTGCCGAGATGCAGGGCCGTGGTACCCGGGGGCACGATCGCCTGGGCCGGCTCGACCGCCGCCGCGGAGGTGCCGGCCAGGTAGAAGCGGTAGCCGGGGACGCCGGCCGGATCGACGTCCACGACCGCCAGCGTCGTGGGCTCGTCCGCGGCCGCCTCGATGGCGGCCAGCACGCCATGACGGTCGAGGTCGGCCCGCAGCAGCCGCCCGAACCGGTCGCCGGACAGCCGCCCCAGGAACGCCGACGGCAGGCCGAGCCGGGCGACGGCGCGCGCCACGTTGAACGGCCCGCCGCCGAACCTGGGATCGATATGACCCTCCGGATCCACGAAGAGGTCGATCAGCGCCTCACCCGCGACGGTAATCATGTTCTGGTCCGGTCGCCTCCGTCGCGTCCGGCGGCGCTTTTCCCGTCCCCGGGCGCCTCGGCCGCCTCGTCGAGCGTGGTCGCGCCGGTCATGATCGCGACGGCCTCCTCCATCGTGTGGCTCCGCGGGGTGATGACACCCGCGCAGCGGCCGAGGCGCTGGATGTGGATCCGGTCGGCGACCTCGAAGACGTGCGGCATGTTGTGGCTGATCAGGATGACCGGCAGGCCCCTGCCGCGCAGCCGCTTGATCAGCGCGAGCACCTGGCCGGACTCGCGAACGCCCAGGGCGGCGGTCGGCTCGTCCAGGATGACGACCTTGGAGCCGAACGCGGCCGCCCGCGCGACCGCGACGGCCTGCCGCTGACCGCCGGACAGGGTTTCCACCTTCTGGGTGATGTCCTGGATCGTGCCGATTCCCAGGTCCTTGAGCTCATCTTTGGCCTTGGCCCGCATGCCGCGGGTGTCGAGCTTGCGGAAGAACCTGCCGAGCGGGCCGCTGTCCCGCACCTCCCTGCCGAGGTACAGGTTGCTGGCGATGTCCAGGGCGGGAGCGACGGCCAGGGTCTGGTACACGGTTTCGATGCCCGCGCGCCGGGCGTCGACCGGGCTCTTGAACTCCACCTTGGCCCCATCGAGCAGCATCTCGCCCTCGTCCGGGGTCAGCGCCCCGGACAGGCACTTGATCAGCGTGGACTTGCCGGCGCCGTTGTCGCCGATGATCGCGAGCACTTCGCCCGGGTACAGCTTCAGGCTGACTCCGGCCAGCCCCACGACGTGACCGAACGTCTTCACCAGGCCGCGCGCTTCGAGCGTCGGCGCTCCCTGCGTCACGTGCCCGCCCTGGCGGGCGTTCTCGACGCTGGCGGCGCCTGGTTCCGGGCTCATCGGCGTACCTTTCTGATCCACTGGTCGAGAGCGACCGCGACTATGACCAGGATTCCCTCGGCCAGCACCTGGTAAAGGCTCTGCACCCCGGCCAGCGAGATGCCGCTCTGGAACACCTGCACGATCAGGGCGCCGAACAGTGTCCCGAGGACGGCTCCGCGGCCGCCGAACAGGCTGGTGCCGCCGATCACGACCGCGGTGATGCTGTCGAGGTTCGCGTTGGTGAGGTTGTTCGTGCTGGCAACCCCGACGCGGCCGATGAGGATCCAGGCCGCGAGGCCGTAGATCACCCCGGCGGCCAGGTAGACGCTCAGCAGCACCCGGGTGGTCTTGATGCCTGACAGCCGCGCGGCCTCGGGGTCGTCGCCGGTGGAATACACGTGCCGGCCCCACGCCGTGCGGGTGAGCGCGAAGCTGATGACCACGTACAGCGCCAGCATCAGGATCACGCCGGTCGTCAGCTGGTAAGGGCCGATGTTGACGTAGTTCCCGGTCCAGATCAAGATGCCCGGCATCGCGCTGGCGTAGACCGACGCGCCGCCTGAGTACCTCAGGCCGAGCGCGGTGTAGATGCTCAGCGTCCCCAGCGTCACGATGAACGGCGGGAGCTTGATTCTGGTCACGAGCCACCCGTTGAGGAAACCGGTCAGCGCGCCGACGGCGATGCCGAAGAGCAGCGCCAGGGGCCCGGGGACGCCGTTGTTGGCGGCGGTCTGGGCCATCACCATCTGGGCGAGGATCGCGGCCGCGCCGACCGACAGGTCGATGCCGGCGGTCAGGATGATCATGGTCTGGCCGATGGCCAGGGTGGCCAGCACGGCGACCTGCTGGATCAGCAGCGACAGGTTGGTCGCGTTCAGGAACCTGGGGTTGGCGATGGAAAACGCGACGACGGACGCGACGAGCACGCTCGCCGGGCCGATCGCCGGATGCCGGTGGAGCGTGTGCTGAAGACGCGCGCCGAGCTCCTGGCTCTCGCGAACCTCACCGGTTGGCTCGATGACTGCTGTCATGGTCCGATCGTCAGTCCTTTCGCGCTGGGTGTCGACGCGATGCTGGAGGCCGGGCCGTGTCCGGCCTCCAGCATCGCCTGCGGGATCAGGCCTTCCAGCAGACGCCGGACAGCTGGGACGTGCTGCCGCTGGGCACTCCGGTGACGGGGCTGTCGGTGAACAGCTGAGTTCCGGTGTTGAAGTACCCGAGGCCGGGCGTCGCGGCGGGCTTCTTGCCGGTCTTGGCGAGCGTGTAGACCGCGGACACGCCGAGGGCCGCCATCTTCCCGGGGAACTGGCCGGAGGTGGCCGTCACCTCTCCGCTCTGCAGGTAGGGGATGACGGCGCAGCCGCCGTCGATCGCCGCCACGATGACTCCCGTCTTGTGCGCCGCCTTCAGCGCCGCCCCCGCGCCCTCCGCGGCCGGCTCGTTGATCGCGTAGACGACGTTGATGTTCGGGTCCTTGGACAGGCACTGCTCCATCGCGGTCTGGCCGCCCGGCACCGCGCCCTGGGTGGGCAGCTGGCAGGCGATCTTGTAGGTGCCGCTGCCGCCCATCTGGCCCTTGTAGTGGCCGGAGGTGGGCTCCTGGCCGTTGAGGCCCTGGTTGCCGACCGGGATGCCCATGCCGGTGAGGAACCCGTGGTCGCGGGAGGTGTCCACCGATACCACCTGGTTGTTGAACAGGTCCAGCATCGCGATGTCCGCCGGCTTGCCGGCCAGCCGCTTGGCGGTGTACTGGCCGATCAGCTGGCCGGCCTCGAAGTTGTCGGTGGCGTAGGTCAGGTCGGCGGTGCTCGGCGGCGTCGGCACGGTGTCGAGCGCTATCACCAGCAGGTGGTGGGACTTGGCCTGGTCCAGGGCGGGGTTCACGGCGTTGCCGTTCGGGGTGATGATGATGCCCGCGTAGCCCGCGGCGATCGCGTTGTCGATGGCCTGGATCTGCGTGGTCGTGTCACCGTCGGTCGAGCCGGCCGAGACGCTCAGCTTCACGCCGAGCTTCGACGCGTCCGCCTTGGCGCTGTTCTCCATCGAGATGAAGTACGGGTTGGTGAAGTCCTTGAGGATCAGCGCCACCTGCACCGGGCCGCTGGCCTTGGCCGTGCTGCCGCCGTTCGAGCCGCCGCCCGAGCCGCTGTTCGAGCCGCTGCCGGTCGCCGCGTTGCCGCTGCAGGCGGCCAGCATGACCGCGGCGGCCGCCAGGACGGCGTAACGAGCCCATCTGGGTACGGCCACAGGCTTTCTCGTTCCTCGAGTTATGTGATGTCGCATCGATGCTCCTTCGAAGCATTACGGGCAGATGTACGGACCTCCCCCGAAGGCGAGAAGGGCGTCACTGGCGAAAAGCCCCGCCAACCCCGGCGAAAGGGCCACCAGATGAGGTCCTCACGGGGCGGCCCACTGCGTGGTAACGTTACCGAGCTTTGCCCGAACGTACGCTTCGTGTAGCTCCGGCGTCAACCCCCCGAACCAAATCGATACAGGTATAGGCTTAGCTATGGCGGGGGCAGTAACGTCGCTGAACAGGAGATCTGCGGGTGGGTAACGATCCCAGCGTCAGCCGTACGGGCGGGGGCCATCCGACGATGCGCGATGTGGCGGCGCTCGCCGGGGTCGGGGTGATGACCGTGTCCCGGGTGGTCAACGGCCGCGGCGGTGTCGGCCCGGAACGCGCGGCCCGGGTGCGGCAGGCCATCGAGAAGCTCAACTACCGGCACAACGTCACCGCCCGGCACCTGCGGCTCACCGGGCAGTCCACCGCGACCATCGGTGTCCTGCTCGAGGACGTGGCCAACCCGTTCGCGGCGGAGTTGCTGCGCGCGGTCGAGAACGTGATGAGCAAGCAGGGCTGCCTGGTTCTGTGCGCGAGCTCCGACCGCGACGCGGCGCGGGAGAAGGCTCTGCTGAGCGCGTTCTGCGCGCGGCGCGTCGACGGGCTGATCATCGTTCCGTCCGGCCCCGATCACCGCTACCTGCTGCCGGAGGTACGGCGCGGAACCCAGGTGGTCTTCGCCGACCGTCCCGCGACCACCGTGGCCGCGGACGCGGTGGTCAGCGACAACCTCGGGGGCGCACGGCTCGCGGTGACCCACCTGCTGGCCGGCGGGCACACCCGGATCGGGTTCCTGTCCGACCTGCGGCAGATCTACACCGCCGCCGAGCGCTACCGGGGATACACCGAGGCCCTGGGGGCCGCCGGCATCGAGCCCGACGAACGGCTCATCCGCCGCGACATCCACTCCGCCGGGTCGGCCGAGCGGGCCACCCTCGAGCTGCTGGCCTCACCGGCCGCGCCGACCGCGATCTTCACCGCCCAGAACCTGCTGACCGTCGGAGCCCGGATGGCGCTGCGGTCCATGGGCGCGGAGCGGGCCATCGCACACGTCGGGTTCGACGACATCCCGCTCGCCGAGCTCGTCGACCCCGGTATCACCGTCATCGCGCAGGACCCTCCGGCCCTGGGCACCCTGGCCGCGCAGATGCTCCTGCAGCGCATCCGCGACCCCGAGGGCGCGCCGGAGGCGGTGGAGGTCCCCACCAGGCTGCTCACCCGCGGCTCCGGCGAGATCCCGCCGTCCGGCCACGACGGGCACCGGCGAGGTTGACCCCGTCACGGGCTCTCATCAGGCGGTACGGCGCCCGGCCGGGTGCTGCTCGCGCCGCCGTGACGTGTGAGCCGGCGCGATCGGGGCAGGGGCGAAGCTGAAGCTGCTGTCGTGCAGGGTCGTGCAGGAGAAGGGCGGAGCTGTGGCGATCGCGACCATCAATCCCGCTACCGGGGAAACCGTGAAGACCTACGAGGAGATGAGCGAGGCGGATGTCGAGCGCTGCCTGGCCAGCGCCGCCGCGGCGCACGCCCGCTACCGCCGGACCGGTTTCGACGCCCGGGCCGAGTGGATGCGAGCGGCGGCCGGCATCCTCGACGGCGAAACGGACCAGATCGCGGCGATGATGACCACCGAGATGGGCAAGACGCTGGCCGCCGCCCGCCAGGAAGTCGCCAAGTGCGCCACCGCATGCCGGTATTACGCCGAGCACGCCGCGGGGTTTCTGGCCGATGAGCCCGCCGACGCCGGCGCTGTCGGGGCCGCCCGCGCTTACGTCAGGTATCAGCCGCTGGGGCCCGTGCTGGCGATCATGCCGTGGAACTTCCCGCTGTGGCAGGCGATGCGCTTCGCCGCTCCCGCCCTGATGGCGGGCAACACCGGCCTGCTCAAGCACGCTTCGAACGTGCCGCAGACCGCGCTGTTCCTCCAGGATCTGTTCGCCAGGGCAGGGTTTCCCGAGGGAACTTTTCAGACGCTCCTCGTCGGCTCCGCACGGGTCGAGGGGCTCGTGCGCGATCCGCGGGTGGTGGCGGCCACGCTCACCGGATCCGCGCCCGCGGGACAGTCGGTGGCGGCCATCGCGGGCAGCGAGATCAAAAAAGTCGTGCTGGAACTGGGCGGCAGCGACCCGTTCATCGTGATGCCCTCGGCCGGCCTGCAGGCCGCCGCGGAGGTCGCCACGTTCGCGCGGCTGCTCAACAACGGCCAGTCGTGCATCTCGGCCAAGCGCTTCATCGTCCACGACGAGGTGTACGACGAGTTCGAGCGGCTGTTCGTGGAGCAGATGGCGGGCAAGGTGGTCGGGGATCCGATGGCGGACGGCACCGACGTCGGCCCCCTGGCGTCCGAGCAGCAGCGCGACGACATCGAGAAGCTCGTCGCCGACGCGGTCGCCAAGGGCGCGAGGGCGCTGTGCGGCGGCGCCGCGCCGGACGGCCCGGGCTTCTACTACCCGCCGACGGTCCTGGCGGGCGTCACCCCGGACATGCGGGTGCACGGCGAAGAGGTGTTCGGCCCGGTGGCCACGCTGTACCGGGTGCCGGACATCGACGCGGCGATCGAGCTCGCCAACGGCACCGAGTTCGGGCTCGGCGCGAACGCGTGGACCAACGACGAGGTGGAGCAGGCCAGGTTCACCAGGGACCTCGTCGCCG
>JAFAZE010000031.1 GCA_019239975.1 Streptosporangiaceae bacterium | reverse complement strand
CCCCCCTGTCCTCGCGCCCCCCTGTCCTCGCGCCCCCCTGTCCTCGCGCCCCCCTGTCCTCGAGCGGGGCCAAATGCGCCAGCGGCCCCGCTCAGACGCCCACCGAACTACGGGCAGCCACCATGATCGCGGAAACGGCGGGCCGTGGGTGACACCCCAGACTTCCGCGACCCGCTCCTGACACCCGCCCGGTCCGCGTCGCCGCCGGCTCGCGCGTGGTCAGGAATCCTGGCCGAGGGTGAAGACCGCTGCCAGGTAGCTGAACATCGCGACCGCGGTGGCCAGCGCCATTGCCAGCGACGCGCCGTTGCTGCCGTTGTTCACGAAGATCGCGCCCGAGCCCGCGGCGACGAGGATCGCCACGAGGCCGACGGCCGTGAGTGTGATCACCGTCTGGTTCCCGGCTCGAATCGCGCGCACGAGCGCGCTGATCGACGCGCCAAGGAGCAGCAGCGCCACGATCGCGTGCACGGCCACCGCCGCCTGGCCGAACACCGTCGAGAAGAACGATTTGTGCTGCGGCAGTGTGACGTACAGGTTTATGCCCATGCCGATACCGAACTGCACGATGAGCAGCACCGCCGCTCCCATGCAGTTCCCGCGCAGCACCCGGACGGCACGGACGCCGGGCGATGCCGGCGCGTTCTGCTCTGCCGTGGTCATGAGTGATTGCCTCCCGTATTTCTGAAGTTCCCCTGACCGGACGCTAGTGACGGCGCTCGCCGCGTCGCATCGGGTAAATCGCCGGCCTGCGGCGCGCACCGGCAATTCACGCGATGCGGCCGCCGCGGCCATGCCCGTAGCGTCGAGGACGGCAAGCGAAAGGCAATGGAAGCAGGGAACATGATGAGCACACCAGACAGCGAGCCGCTGGCCGGCAGGGTCGCGCTCGTCGCGGGTGCGAGCCGCGGCATCGGCGCGGTCACCGCCGGCGCCTTCGCCGGCGCGGGCGCCGCTGTGGTCATCGCGGCGCGGGACGCGGACGCGCTGGAGAAGGTCGCGGCGGGCATCCGGGAACGCGGCGGGCAGGCGCTCGCGGTCCCCGCCGACGTCGCGGACGAGGCCTCGGTGCGCAAGCTCGTCGATCAGGCGGTGCGCAGCTTCGGCCGGCTCGACGCGGCCTTCAACAACGTGAGCGCTGGCCCTCTGCCGGCACCGCTGGCCGATATCGATCCAGAGGAATTCGACCAGGGCATCCGCGCGAACATCCGTGGCACCTTCCTGGGCATGAAATACGAGATTCAGGCGATGCTGACCACGGGAAGCGGCGGCGCGATAGTCAACATGGCGTCCGTGGCTGGCGTGCAGGGCGTGGCGAACCTGGCCGCGTACGTCGCCGGCAAGGCAGGCATCATCGGCCTGACCAAGGTGGCCGCGCTCGACTACGCCGACCAGGGCATCCGGGTGAACGTCGTGGCGCCCGGGCCCATCCGCACCTACCACATCGAGGCGGCCGGCGAGGAGGCGCAGCGCCAAGCGGCGCTGTCCGCGCCGATGCGCAGGATGGGCGAGGCGCGGGAGGTGGCCGCCGCGGTGCTGTGGCTGTGCTCACCGCAGTCGGCGTTCATCACCGGCGCCACCCTGCCGCTCGACGGCGGGCAGACGGCCGGCTTCAGGCCGCCGCAGATGTACCGCCAGGGAGAGCCGATGTGAGCGCCGTCCTGTGGCCCGCAGAGCCTTCCGGCCGACGCGAACATCAAGGGGACGGAGTGAGCGCCGTTCCAGCTGGGGACAAAAGCGACAGCCGTCATGATCGGGAAACGCCGGGCTGAATGCAGAATACGGCACCTGCGATCCGCGGTCATGGGGCGGGGTGCTATGTGGTGGGCGGAGTCGGCAGGCCGTTCCTGCCGCGGCTGGCGGGCCGCGCGGTGACAGCGGTGCGAGTCGGGCGGCGGCCCTGCGGTCGCCGCCGCGGACGGCGTCAGGCCGCGGCGCTGCGCGGTCGATTTCGTATTTGAAATCCTACATAAGATCACGTGGCAAGATCAATGACGCGAATAGGCACCCGGCTAAGGAGATGCTGCTAAAATTTCTGGGAGCACCTGTCGCTGGGAGGCGTCGAGCTATAGGGGTTTAATGGGCCGTCCGGAATGTCATATCGACCCAGACGATGGAGATGTGGCTGCATTCGCATGCGAACTGCGGCGGCTCCGCGAGAATGCGGGCAAGCCCAGCTATCGCGAACTCGCGAATCGCACGCACTATTCGATCAGCACATTGTCCGCCGCCGCGGGCGGCCGATGCCTGCCGACCCTCCAGGTGACGCTGGCATTCGTAAGGGCATGCGGCGGCGACCCCGGCGAATGGGCAGACCGGTGGCGCCGGGTCGCGAGCGCGCAGGCGGCAATCGCTGAATCCGATAGCGCCGAAGCGGCGCCGCAGGTCCTTGCCGTTACGAACCCGGGCGCCTCACCGCGGCCGGCGCGGTGCGCCTCACCGCGGCCGGCGCGGTGGACAATAGCACGCGTTCCGGTGCTGGCACTGGCGTTGACGTGCCTGGTGACGGCCGTTGCGATGCGGCTCCTCCCGTCCGCGGCCCCGCTTCCCGCGCATACCTCGTCCGCCCCGCCCGTGCCGTTCGCCGCGGACGGCCAGGACCCCTACATACACGGCTGCGGGCACGACGAGGAGGCGCTTGAGCGCCGCCCGATGAGCTGGCCCAATGGGTCCCCGTACGGCTGGATCGCGCTGTTCCATTCAGCAGCCTGCGCGGCGAGCTGGGGATATGTTTATGGGCCGAATTCCCCTCGCTGGACGGTACACATCGTCGCGATCCGCGTTGAGGACCGCGTGTCGGCGCCGTCGGGTTTTCGGGGAGCGGAGCTGCCGAACTCCTGGGGAAACGTGCTTTCCACCCGGCACGGCTGTGTCTATGTAGAGGCGTATATCACTATGGGCAGCGTACAGTCCCGCCCAGCCCAAACGAGCTGTTTCAGCGACGCCGGCCCAGCCCTGCCGGGCTGACAACGGCGGTCGCATGACCCTGTGTACTGGCTTTTCACGAAGTAATTCAGGCATCCGAAGTAATCTTTCGCAGCGCCACCCCGAAACAGTCGAGCTCGGCCTGCCGTCAGCAGAGCGCCTTCGCATGGCGGTCAGGCGGTCAGGCGGTCAGGCGGCAGGCGGCAGGCGGTCAGGCCGAGTAGCCAGGCTATGGTCATGAGGCGCACGTCCTCACGCGAATTGGTGGCCTCGGCACCGGGGATTTCGCCGCAGCGCAACTCACCACGGCGCAGGGCGACACCCAGATTCGTCTGCCCGGTCAGCACCGACAGCCATGCATGGCTGTCTCCCGTGACCTGCCAGGCACCCGTTACGGCTGCGCTGGCCCGGGGCCGGGTGAGCACGCCGCGTTCAAGATCGACGTGCCAGGTGCGGGCACCCGCGCTGCCATGCGCCGAATGCGCGGTGATCGCGACCTGCCCCGGGCCGCTCGCCCTCAGCAGGCCGCTTGAGGTCAGGTTCGCGCTGATCCGCGCGGTCAGCAGTTCCTCCAGCTCATCGAGGCCTGGATCCGGTCCCGCATCGGGCGGCTCGAAATCGGCCCCCGCCTGCCGGGGCCGCAGTTCCGGCCTGCCGGCCTGGTTGTTCCAGTCCGCCCCGACGTGGGTGTAGCCCAGTTTGCCGAGCAGGTCGTTGACCACGCCGCGCAACGGTGCCGGGATCGCGCCCGCCGGCACCTGAACGCCCCGGCCGACGGAGTCCTCACGTATCTTGCCGGTCGCCCAGATCTTGTAGTCTGCGGCCCCGAGCCGGTCGTGCTCGGTGCTGAAGCACCGCTCGCCAATCCCCGGCACCTGGGCGACGCCGAGGAAGGAGAAGATCCGGTCGGCCGTCACCTGCGGATCGGTGACGAGATCCTCGTAATGCACTCGCAGGCACTGGGCGGGATGCGCCTGTTCGTACTCGAGGATGGCGGCGGTGTGATCGGCCCAGTAATGCGCCAGGGCGGCGGCGTTATTGCCGGGGTTGTTGCTCACGTACGGGTCAAAACCGTAGCCGGAGACGCCCCACGGGCATGCCTCGAGAGCGGAGGCGACCACGTCCATGCAGTGCCGGTACAGGCACAGGAACTTCACCTTTGGGTATAGCCGGCTGAACGCCTCCGCGACCTCGGCGGTGCCGAGCGACTTCTCGCACCACCGGCGCTTGCCGTGCCGCACCAGGTAATCCGCGAACATCGCGTCCAGCACCGACCGGATGCCCGGCACCGCCGCACTGGGGAATCCGGCCGGTGGCTCTACGGGCAGCCCGTCCGCCGCCGGCCCGGGGAGCCCGTCGGGTGTTCTTGATACCTCCATCGTGTCCGCTTCCTCGGCCCGCTCGCCGCTCCGGCCGCCCAGCAGCCGCCAGATTCCGGCTAGCTGGACGGCCGTCTTCACCACATTCGTCTCTGCCGGGCAGGCGAGCGCCGGATGCGCGTCGAGCATGAACCGCAGCAGCGTCGACCCCGAGCGCGCGGAGGTCAGCACAACCACAGGTTCATCCAGGATCAGGCCCGCGGCAGGCTCACCGGCAGCGCCGGATACCGCGGCCACGGCTTGCGATGCGGCGGCTGACAACAGGTCTGACATGGAAATCCCTTCACGCATAAGGCACCCGGCTATATGTCAGTTCTGGCCAAAGGCGGTGCCCGGAATCCATCCAGTGACACTTTGGGTCTCGTCGGTGCAGTCGTACCAGACACCGCCGGCTTGCGCCGACGAAAAGCAGCTGACGGCGTCGCCTACATGGGCCGTGTACGGAGTCGTCCGGCCGCCGGGTGAGTAATCTATTCGCTGGCTGTATATGACGGTCGTTGGATAGGCATTCGTGTGGGGCGTGGCCGCTGCTGCCGCGCCCGCGCCCGCGGCGATGAGCCCCGATGCGATGGTGGGGACCATCGCTACCTTCCCGAGCATTCGCATGAGCGGTTCCTCCTAGGTACTCGATACCTGTCGGCTGCGGTCGCGATCACCGGCCGCAGCGTGCGAGAGAGCTCTCGGACTGGAGGCTAGCCATCACCTGGCAGGTGCTCAAGGGGAAAGAATTGCCGGGAACAATAAACAAAAAACCGAACAATGATGCCGCGGCCGTGATCAGCGGTATCCACCGCATCGCGCCATGTCGGCGGTTGTGCGTCGTCGTGCTTCTGCAGCATGTCCGGCTTTCCGGTCGTTGTTTGATTATCCGGAGCCGTTGTCCGGTTGCCTGGAATAGTTTAGGGAAACGGTAAGCAGCCCACGCATGCCGCGAATATGGATAATGCTCAGCGAAGGGGGACTCTTAGCGGGCAGCAGTGCGGCGTTCGCTAACTCAGCAAAGGCGGAGGGCCAGGCCGGCTGATCCGTGGCGGCCGGCGCCACAGTTCCCTGACACGAAAGGCAGCGGCCTTGACTGCTGAAACCACGATCTTTGTCGTCGACAACCACCCGGCGGTACGGCTCGGCTTGTCAATGCTCCTCGCGGGGCGAACAGGCGTACGCGTCCTCGGCGGCGCGGCCACATCTGAGCGTGCGCTGAACTCCATTAGCGATCTGCAGCCCGATCTTGTCGTACTCGACCCGGTCTTGCCTGGTGAGAACACCGGCATAGGCCTGTGCCGGCAGGTGCAGCGCTTTGAAGAGCCGCCCTATGTCCTCGTCTATACGGCTGGGGCATCGCACGCCTCGGTAGCCGCCGCGCTGGCATCCGGCGCTACCAGCTTCGTCCATAAGGCCACTGCCATTGACGAACTTGTGAATGCTATCGAGCGCACGCTGCGCGGCGAGCGCGTTTGGCTGATCGATGCCACGCCGCAGGCGGGCGTGTGCCCGGATCGCGTGCTGCTGGGCAGCACGCCGCTCACCGTACGCGAGAGAGATGTCCTCAGCCTTCTCGCGCGCCGGTACCGGACCGATGAGATCGCGGTGGAACTTCAGCTGAGCAGGCAGACGGTGAAGAACCACGTCAGCTCGATCTTCAGGAAACTAGGCGTCTCCAGCCGCAGCGACCTGTACACGCGTTTGAGGTACTGAACAATGTATGTAATGCTTATCGACAGCAACCCAGTTGTCCGGCTGGCGGTGTCAGCCCTCCTCAAGGATTCACTGCAGGCTGAGATCTCCGAAGTCCCAGCTGCGGAACCAGCGCTCCAGGAAGCCACGCAGAAGGGCGCCGACATCGCCGTTCTCGAGCTACACCTGCATACCTCCAACGACGGCCTGGAGCTGTGCCGACGGCTTAAATCGCAGCACACGTCGATGGCAGTTCTCATCTACACCGCAGACAATTCAGCGCGCTCTGTCATTTCAGCGCTGGGCGCTGGAGCCGACAGCTACGTGCACAAGACCGTTGACTGCCATGACCTGATCATCGCTATTCGGGGCACGCTATCGGGCCAGCGGGTGCTGGCTCTCGGCGAAGGCGCGGTAGACTCAGCTAAGGCGGAATGTCCCTGGCAATGCGATGTAGGCCTGACCAGGCGCGAGCAAGAGATACTCGCGCTCCTGTTGCGCCGTTACTCAAACGAAGAGATCGCTCGTGAGCTGTATCTGGCCAGGCAGACAGTCAAGAACCATGTGCATCGCGTGCTCAGTAAGCTCGGCGTGACCAGCAGGCGGCAGCTTCTGACGTGACCGGCTACCAGTCCAGCAACTGCTCGCGGTGCGTGTACCTGAGCGGCGCCCCGGAGTGCGCCAAGCCGCTGTCACCATCGAGCGTTATCGCGGCGCCGGTCACGTAGCTTGACGCGGGACTTGCCAGGTAACAGACGAGCCCAGCCATTCCGTCATACCAGTCTGGCTGGCCATGGCAGCGGACAGCGCCGGTACATACCGAGTTGGCTCGTATTCCGTAGCGGGATCCAGTCGCCGCGAGCAGCCGTGTGTGATCCACCATCGCGGCCTTGCTCGATCCATATGTCTGCACATGAGGAACTGCCGGCATGTTCGCATGCGCCATTCCCACGCTGACAACTGTGCCTGGGCGCCGCGTGAGTATCCAGCGCTCCGCCAGAGCATCACACATCTCGGCGAATGAGCACAGGTTGATCCCCAGCATGCGCCCTCGGCGTTCGCGATTATCACCAATAACATCGAAATCAAATTTGCCTGCGGCGTAGATCATCACGTCAATCCCGCTGGTGATGTCCCAGAACCGGTCAACGACCAGCTCAGCGCTGCCCGGATCCGTCAGATCCGCCGGTATTCCCCACGCGGTCGCGCCGATCTCACGCAACTCAGCGACGATCTGTTCGAGTGATTCCGGCCTGCGCGCCACCACGGCCAGTGCGGCGCCGCGGCGTGCCAGTTCGCGCGCTACCGCCCTTCCGGTGCGGCTGGTAGCGCCCGCCAGCAACACCACACGGCCGGCGATGCTGAACGGATCTCCGCTGCCGGCCGGTGCCCTCCCAGCCGTTACCGGTCGGCTCATTCTCGCAACGTTCGGCGGGACCAGATGGGTGTTCATGCCGCCTGTCAACGGGACGGTCTCACCCGCCAGGTGCGCCGCTCCCCGGGAGGCCAGCATCCGCAGCGCGGCCGTCAAGTCGTCCGGGACCGCGAAGCGAGGTATCAGGAGGCCGCCGAGGAACTGCTGCTCACGTTCGGGCTTGAGCCGATGGCCGAGGAACGGGGCATAGCCGACCGTGACCTCGTTGCCGGTAATTCCGTGCCCGGCCGCACGCGCCGTCAGGTGGCGGAACCAGTGCAGGTCGGCTGCCCGCTGGGCAGAGCGCGCTGGGTCTGCCCACACATTGATGTGCTGACCGGAGTCCGTTATCAGGATCACGCGTCCCGTTCGGCGCCGTGACATCGCCCGAACGGTTCGCAGAATCGTCTCGCGCTGGAGCGGTGGGGCGGCGTCCCTGCTCCCGAAGGCCTCGTTGCCTGTCTGCAGCACGCAGTAGATATCCGGCGCCTCCTCGTCGCCGGAAGCCGCCGTCCCCGGATCCATGGCCGTCTCCAGGCCAAGCCGTCGCAGGATCCGCGCCACCTCAGCACCGCCGGGCAGCCGGCTTCCCTCGACCCCTGCCGTCGCGCCGGCCGACCGCAGGAGTGCGGTGCTGATCAGAATCTCATCTGGCATGTACGGAGCTCACTCGCCGCTGAACCGCGGGAGCCGGTCCTCCAGGAACGCGGAAACACCCTCGGCGCCGTCGGACAATTCGCGGTCCGCGCGGCGGTGATAGATGCCCTGCAGATGGAGGCCGTACTCCACGGGCTGCCCCCAGGCCCGGTCTCGCAGCTCCTTGTACATGCCGATCGCCTTGGTGGGGCCGCTGGCCAGCCGCGCGGCGAGCACGTCCAGCTCGGCGTCGAGATCCTCGGCCACCACGGTGCGGTTCACCAGCCCGATCTCGGCTGCTTCAGCGGCAGGAACAAGCCGTCCGGTGAGATAGATCTCCGTCGCCCGTGCCCACCCTACGACCCTGGGAAGCATGACGGCGTTGCCCAGCTGGCCCATGGTGGTCAGGAAACTGCCGATGCGGGCGGTATCGGCGGCCAGGCGATAGTCGGCCGCGCACGCGATCTCGGTCCCTGCGCCGGCCGATACGCCGTTGATTCCGGCGATAACCGGTTTCGGCGCATGCAGGATTGCCTCGCAGATCCGGAGATAGGGCAAATCGGGCATCTGCCGGCACACTTGGCCGGCGGCGGCTCGGGGGACAGCGGCCTGGGGGACAGCGGAGTAGCCGGTGTCCAGTTCTTCCCCGGAACAGAAGGCATCACCAGCGCCGGTGATGACGATCACCCTGACCGCAGGATCAGCGCTGGCCTCCAGCAGTCCCGCGAGCAGCGCGTCGCACAGGTCGCTGTTGAGGCAGTTGTTGCGGAGCGGCCGGTTCAGGCGGAAACGGGCGGCACCGCCGCGGTCGTCTCGCTGCAGCACAGGTCCCGCGCCTGTGCGCCCCAGTCCCGCCAGCTCGGGCATGGTCATCCGGTTGTCCTTTCCTCCAGGTTGGCGCCGGCCGTTACCAGGTAACCGGCAGGGACCGCACGCCGCCCTCCAGAGAGTGCGCGTTGAACTCGAGGTCCTCCGGGCGCACGGCGAGACGCAGCGTGGGGAGTCTGCGGAGCAGGGTCTCGACCGCGATCTGGATCTCGGCCCGGGCCAGCGCCGCGCCCAGGCAGTAGTGGATGCCACGGCCGAACGACAGGTGCGCGTTCTCGCTCCGCCGCGGATCGTAGCTGTCGGGCGCCGGAAAGCGCGCCGGATCGCGGTTGGCCGAGTCCAGCGCCGCCATCACGATCACGCCCCTGGGGATCACCACGCCGCCCAGTTCCACCTCCTGCCTGGTAATGCGCATCATGCCGCCGTTGCCGGGAGGATTGAGCCGTAGAGCCTCCTCGGCGGCGTCGGCCACCAGCGATGGGTTCTTCTGTAGTTCCTCCCACCGCGCCGGGATGGCGAGGAGCGTGGCCAGGCATGAGGTGAGCACCACACTGGTTGTGGCGTATCCGGTGAGCAGCATGGTCAGGCCCATGATGACGAGTTCCACATCCGTCATGTGATCCTCGCCGTGCTGGGCGATCAGCGCGCTGAGAAGGTCCGCTCCCAGGTTCTTGCGTTTGTCCGCGACCAGCCCGTTCATGTATTCGTACAGTGCCTGCGCCGCCGCGAGGATCTCACCGGGGTCACGGTCGAGCTGCGCCGCCGTGCGTGACCAGCGGCCGAACTTGTCTCTGTCCACCGGCGGAACACCGAGAAGCTCGCTGATCACCTTGACCGGTAGGTCGAACGACAGCTGCTCGCTGAGGTCCGCCGGCGGCGTGCGCGAAGCCATGTCGGCGACGATCTGGTCGGCGTACCGCTGGATCACCGGCCGCATCAATTCCACTCGCCGGGCCGTGAACTCACGGTTGACCATCGACCTCACCCTCGAGTGTTCCGGGGGGTCCATCGCGGCCATCGATGCCGCCACCACCGGGGGTGGCTGGACGCCGGAATAGGTAGGTGCATCCGGCTTCATCAGGTCAGCGCGGCCAAACCGGCTGTCTTCGAGGACGGTCGCCACATCCTGATAGCGGGAAACGACCCAGCCGGGCTCCCCGCTGGGCAGGATCACCTGGGTCACTGGTTCCTCGAGCCGCAACCGGGTAAATTCCGCCGCCGGCTCGAAGGGACTGTTCCGGTTGAACGGGTATGGGCACGTGCTGCTGGTCATAACCGGTCTTTTCCTTGTCTTGGGAGGTGTTCCACCAGCACGGTGGTGGCGTCGCCGCCCGCGCCCGCGGACAGCGTCAGGGCCAGGTTCGCCGTTACGGCGACAGGGCCGCCTGTCACAGGTTCGGCTGCGAGCCGGTGGTAGGGCTTCCGGCAGTTGACGCTGGGGCCGGCGAGGCCGTGGTCCAGCATCAGCGCCGAGCTAACGACTTTGATCAGTCCCGAGATGCCGGCGATATGCCCGAAGGCCGCCTCCTGGTTGGTGAGGAGGATCGCACCGGGATAGCTGAGCCGTTTCCGGATGCGCTGGACCGCATCGCAGAAATGGTCCTCAACGGAACGGTTTCCTTCCGCGTACCCGTTGACGAAGCCGACGTCGGCCAAGGTGGCGCCCGCCTGCGCAAGGACATACGCGACGTCGTCGGCGATGTTGCCCGCCTCGCCGCTGACGATCGGCGCCTCGCCATGGCGGCGGGAGGTACGCGCGTACAGCCGGAGCGGCAGCCCGGCCGGGACCGGGTTCCCGGGCGCCAGAGCCCTGCGCCGGGCGGCGGCCTCCGGCGTCTCCAGCACGATGGCGACCGCTCCCTCGCCGGTGGCGTTTCCCTCCTGGACCTCGTCATGGGGCCGGACCGAGCTCGGGTCGGCGGACAGTGACGCCGGCCGGAAGCCGTGCCTGCTTTCGTAGGTGGTGCTCGCCACGAAGACCGGGTCGAGGCTGACGTCAGCGCCCACGATCACCGCACGGTCGATTTCGCCCGCGCGGAACATGGTCAGCGCGACATGGAGCGCCCGGGCCGCGGCGTTGCACGAGCCGGTGATGCTGAGCGTCGGGCACTCGAGGCCCAGCGCTTTGCACACCGTGCCCAGCACGCTGGGGCAGGTGCCGTTGAGCCAGTAATCAATCTTCAGCCCCGCCGCGCCGTACCGGCTGTAGGTGGTCAGGTGCCGTTCTGCCTCCGAGTAAGAGAACTGCAGCGAGGCCAGTATGATCACGCTGCGTTCGTCCAGGCCGGACGGATGCAGGGCGGCGTCAGCGAGCGCCTGGTGGACCGCGCCGATTGCCAGCCGCGCGGGCCGCGACGCCCAGCCCGCGAGCCGGGCGTCGATGCCGGCGCTCTCCACCACGTCGAAGCCGTGTACCTGCCCGGCCAGCCGCAGCGGCAGGCCGGGCAGTTCGAATGGCGTCAGGCAGCAGATCCCGTCCGCGACGATCCGCCAGAATTCGGCGCGACTCCGGCAGACTCCGGCCGGACCCGGGAGGCAGAAACCGGTTCCGGTCAGCTCCAGGACCGGGGCGGCCGATCTGCTGCCAGCGGCGGCCGAGGTCATGCAGAACGCACCGGTTGCGCGGGGACAAGCTGCGGAAGCCCGAGAAGGCGGGCGGCGTTCCCGGCCAGCCAGTCCGAGGTAACCTCCGCGCCGAGCCCGAGTTCCGCCACCTCCCGCGCGAGCACGCTCACCGGGACCGGCTGCACCCAGGTGCATGATCCGAACATGACCCGGTCGCGCACCGGCCCGCGGCCATACAGCAGGAGCGGCTCCCAGCCCGCGCCCGGGCGGCCGAGATGCCGCGGACGGTGGGAGGAAAACTCCAGGTAGACGCGGCGGTGCCGCCTCATCACCGTGACGAGCTCACGGACCCAGGGCCAGCCCCCGTGCCCGGCGACAACGGTGAGGTCCGGATGCCGGCCCGCGATCCGGTCCAGATGCCGCCAGTCGAACAGGTCCAGCGGACGGTCGGCGACGAAGTGGTTGCCGGTGTGGATCCAGAACGGCAGTCCCAGCTCCTCGGCCACGCTGAAGATCCGGTCTCTTGCGGGATCGGCGGCATCGACGCCGTCGAGGAACGGGGCCGCGCACACGCCGCGGACCCCGGCTCGCTGGCACCGGCGGATCTCTGCCGCCGCCTCGTCGGGGTCGCGCAGCGATACTCCCGCCCACGCCTGTATCCGCCCGCCGGAGGCGTCAGCCAGGGCGGCCACCCGGTCGTTGATGGTGTCGCCGTCGCTGAGTCGGCCCGGCCAGCCATGCGCCACCTCGTGGACGACACCCTGCGTCTCCATCTCCGCGAGATGGCTGGCCACGTCCACCCGCTCGGGCACGGACGCCACCAGCTTCGCCACGGCGGCCGCGGGGCCATGTTCATCCAGGCTGTCCAGGTAATCGGCAGCGGATACGCTGAAATACCTGCAGAACGCGGCCGCGAAGACCCGGAGATACGCCGGGGCGTCGGCGCCCAGGCGGCCGAGGTAAGCGGCCCAGCAGTCGCGGTCATAGACCAGTGCGCACACGTCGACGACGGCCAGCGGCTGATCCGCGGTGCCGAAGCTCACCGATTCACCTCCTTCCGATCGGGCGACGCCGCTCCGCCGGCGCCCGCTCCGCCGCGGATGAACCGCTCGACCGAACCACGTGTGGCCGCGTTCGGGCTGGTGGGCGCCAAATGGATGATTGGCCCGATCCCGACCCGGTGCGGCCGTGTCATGATCCACAGCACCGCGTCGGCCACATCCCCGGGGCGGAGCAGGTCTTGCTCGCACACGCCGTACCCCTCCAGCGCCGGCGACAGCCGGGTGGCGACCCAGCCCAGGCAGCAGGCCACGGCCCGGATCCCGCGTTCCCGGTTCTCGGCGTCGATGAGCTCGGTCAGCGTGTTCAGCGCCTGCTTGCTGACCGCGTAGGGGCCAGTGCCGGGTATGGTCTCCAGCGCCACCGCGGAGCTGATATTGACGATCCAGCCATGGCCGCGCTCCCGCATGCCCGGCAAGGCGAGCCGTGAGAGCAGGTACGGAGCCGTGACGTTCAGCCGCATCTGCAGTTCCCAGTGCCGGGGCTCGATCTGGTCGATCCGGTTGATCTGCACCGCCGCGGCGCTGTTCACCAGGATGTCGACGGGGCCGAGGCTCTCCACGGTGGCGGCCATGACCCGGGCGGGCTCGGCGGGGTGGGCGAGGTCGGCGACCAGCGAGATGGCCGTGACGTCATGCGCGGCCGCCGCATCCCGGACCTGACTCAGTTCGCTGGTACGGCGGGCGACCAGCGATACCGCGGCGCCGTTGGCGGCGAGGGCGACCGCGATCGCGGCGCCGATGCCCGAGGAGGCTCCGGCCACCAGCGCGACCTGCCCCTGAAGAGGCCGTTCGCCGGTCATAGCGCCCGCTCCCGCGTCGTGCCGCCGGCATGCCGGGCGGCAAGCGGCGGCAGCCCGCCGAGCGCGAATCCGCCGTCGACGAGCGGCTGAGCCCCGGTGACATAACTCGCGGCTGGGCTTGCCAGGTACCCGACCAGCGCGGCGACATCCTCGGGCCGGCCCACCTTGCCCTGCGGGATCCGCGACAGCCAGTGCTTTTGGTACTCTGCGCTGGCCGCGCTTTCCGCCATGGGCGTGCGGATGACGCCGGGCCTGACACAGTTGGCACGGACTCCGTACCTGGCCGCGGTCGTCGCCAGCACACGTGTGTACTGCCCCATGCCCGCCTTGCTGGCGGCATAGGTCTGCGCGCGGATGGCGGGCATGAAGGTGGCGCTGACCGAACTGACCGCCACCACGGTACCGGGACGCGCGATGGCGACCCACCGGCGGATCAGCTCGTCGCAGACGGCGGCGTAGGCGGAGAGGTTCACCCGCAGCAGCCGGTTACGCATCGCGGCGTTGTCATCAAGCTGGTCGAAGGCGAGTTCGCCCGCCGCGTAGACGAGAATGTCCACGCCGCGGCTTTCTTCCCACGCCCGCTTCACCAGCGCTGGGACCGTGTCCGGCTCGGCCATGTCAGCCGGCAGCACCCACGCTGACCGTCCCGAGGCCTCGATGAGCCCGGCCACGGCGCCCAGCTCCGGCTCCCGCCGGGCCACCAGCACCACGTCGGCGCCGCGCGCGGCCAGTTCCACCGCGCAGGCCCTGCCGATTCCGCTGCTCGCTCCGACCACTATCGCCACCCGGCCGGTGAGGTCGAACGGGTCGCTGCCCGGCTCAGCCGCCGGTGCCGAAGTGACCGGCGCGCCGGGCGCCCCGGACCGGGCCGGGATGAACAACGCGTCCATTCCCCCGTCCACCGGCACCGTGTCGCCCACCGTGTGCCCGCATCCCGCCGAGATCAGCAAGCGGAGGGCCGAGCTGAGGTCATCGGGGCGGGCTGGGCGGCGGATCAGAAGGTGACGGAGGAGATCGGAGGCTCGCTCCCGCTCCAGCCGGTGCCCGAGGAACGGGGCATAACCGATGGCCACCTGGTTCCCGATGATGCCGCGGGGAGCGTACCGGGCGACGATCTGGCGCCACCAGTGCAGGTCGGCCGCCTGGCTGGCGGCGTTGTCCGGGTTCCCGCCAGCATGCACATGATGAGTCGCGTCAGTGACCAGGACCAGCCGGCCATGGCCGCGCTCGGCCATCGCCGCCACCGTGTTCAGGATGCGCTGCCTGGGCAGCGGACGGGACAGGTGCTGGCTCCCGAGCGCGTCGTTTCCGGTGTGCAGGACGCAGTAGACGTCCGGGACGGTGGCCACGGGGACGGAGACGGGGGCGGGGCAATTCTCCCCGGCCAGCTTGAGGCCGAGCGTCTCGAGTGTCCCCACTACCTCGGCGCCGCCGGGAAGGTCGGCGCCCACGACCGCGGCGGCCGTCCCCGCCGGGCAGAGCGAGGCCGGGACGGTGGCCGGCCGGGCCGCTGATGTGCCGGCGCCCTGGCCGGACCGCCCCGGTGGCGCGGCTGTCACCGGTTTCACCTCGTCTTCTCTGCTGCGATGAGGACCGCGCTGGCGATCGAGCCGACCTGATGATTCATGCTCAGCGCATAGCCGATGCGCCGCCGCCGGGTCATGGTTCCCGGCAGCGGATCGAACGGGCATTCCGGGGATGGTTTCTGGCACGCCGCGGTCGGGCAGACCTCACCTCGCTGTGCCATCAGAGCAGTCGCGGCTACCCCGAGAGCTCCCAGCGGTGCCCCGCTGTGACCGAAACAGGCTTCCTGGGAGCTGACCGGCAGCCCGGCGACGGACTCGCCGAAGACGGTCCCGAGTGCGTTCGACTCGACGAGGCCCAGCAGCGGGTCGCCGTTGGCGCCGCCGTTGACGTAGTCGACCTGCCCGGCCGTGATCCCGGCGGCGCCGAGACACTGCCCGATGGCGGCCACACAGGCGCTGCCCTGCTCGTCGACGCCGACCGCGCTGGTCAGCGGTGCACGCCGCGTGCTCTGCGCCACAACCCGCGCATAGCCCTGGGTTTCCCGGCGGTACGCATGCTCCCGGCTCTCCAGGATCAAGGTGACTGACCCTATGCCGAGGTTGGTTCCGGCGGCCGCCTCGTCGTATGGCCGCATGAGCTCGTCGCACCGCACGTGCGCGGCGGCCGCCCGCCCGGCGGCAGATGCCTGGGCGCCCTCGGTGCGGGCCGCCACCGCCAGCAGGCGCTCGGCATGGTCACGCCGGTCCAGGTTGTAGTGATCGACGCCGGTAACGACCGCCATCTCGGTCTCTCCGGCCGCGATGAGCTGCTGGGCCGTGCCGATCAGCACGGCTGAGGACGCGCAGCCGCAGGAGAGCGTGAAATTGGGCCCGGTGCTGCCGAGCACCGCCGCTTGCACGACGGCGACGTCGGTCATCCCCACGGAGATGCCCAATCTCGCGAACAGTGCCCGCGCCTGCGCTGGCGTGAGCTGCTCCGGATCCGCGTCCAGCCAGGTCTTATAGGTGTCGAACGACGTATCGACCGAGACCCGGGCGGTCAGCACGGCCGCGTCGCGCAGGTCGCCCGACCTGGGGTCGAGCCCGGCATCGGCGCAGGCCTCGCCGAGTGAGACGAGCCCGTAGCGGTGCACTTCGGAATAGTTGCGCAGGTGCCCGTCCGGAAGGGCGGGAAACCACCGCCCCAGCGTGTCGCCGGGCAGATCGAACCGCCCGAAGAAGACACCGTCCCGCTCGACATGTGAGGTGCCGGCCGAGATCGATCGCCAGAAATCCGCACGGCTCGTGCATGGCATGCCGTCGGCGCCGGGCAGGCAGAAACCCATGCCGGTGACGAGTGCGTCGCGCGGCCCCGTGCTGTCCGCTGTCCGCACGGTTCAGCTCCCCCCGTCGATGCCGATGGTCTGCCCGGTCATTCCGCTGGAAAGGTCAGACAGCAGGAAAACGGTGAGCCATGCGACTTCCTCTGGCCGGACCAGCCGGCGGATCGCGGTGTTGCGGACAGCCCGGTTGACGTAGCGGGCCCAGGTGAGATCGGGCGGCCCATGGTGACGCCGAAGGCTGTCCATGAAGTCCTGGCCGTACGCATCCTCGCGGAGCAGCAGCTGAGTGTCGGTCAACCCTGGGCAGACGGCGTTCACCCGGACACCGAACGGGCCGACCTCGGCCGCGAGCGCCTTGGCCAGCCCGTTGAGACCGAATTTGGACGCGCAGTAGGCGGTGTTCGACGGTAGCCCGCGGGTGCCTGCGACCGAGGAGATCAGCACGATGCCGCCGGACCGGCGCCGCATCATCTCGGGCACGACGCGGCGGCACAGCCGGAAAGCGCCGTTGAGGTTGACGTCGATGGTGTGGACCCAGTCCTCTTCTTCCTGCTCGCAAAGAAAAACCTGGCGCTGCCCGTACACCACGCTGGTGACGAGAAGGTCGGGCGGCGGGAAGTGGTCACGGCAGCGCTCCAGTGCCAGCCGCAGGCTCTCGGCATCACAGACGTCGGCGACGGCGGCGATCGCCTCGCCACCGTGGCCGGCGAGTTCCTTGCGGAGCCCTTCGAGCCGCTCTGCGTCCCGGCCGAGCAGCACCACCCTGGCTCCCTGGGCGACCGCCAGCCGGGCTATCTGAGCGCCGATCCCGCCACTGGCCCCGGCCACCAGAAGTGTGCGATCTGGCAGCAGGGGACCAGGTGCCGGGGCGGCGTGGCTAGGTGCGGATATGTTCGGGTACTCCACCGCCGTCAACCTCCAGTACGGTTCCCGTGATGTAGGGGTGGTCCGCGGCGAAGCACACGGCCGCCGCGATCTCTTCGTCGCCGGCCCAGCGCCGCAGCGGTATGTGCTCGCGCAGGCTGTTCATGTAGGCCGCGTGCCGCCCGCCGTCGTCGCGCGGTGCCCGTAGCGCGGCGCCGTCGATCACGCCAGGGGCCACCCCCAGCACGCGGATGCCGTACCTGGCGAGTTCCAGCGCCCAGGTGCGCGTGAGTGCGTCCACGCCTGCCTTGGCAGAGGTGTACGCCGACTGCCCGTAGGCGCCGCGGCGCACGGCGGAGGAGATGTTGATGATCACGCCGGGCACGTCGCGGGCTACCATGGCCGCGGCGGCCTCCCGGCCGGTGAGAAACACCCCGGTCAGGCAGAGCCGGATGGTTTCTTCCCAGTCGGAGAGCGGATGCCGGCGCACAGCGCCCTCGGGCCCGCGCCGGACCAGTAGCTGGGGTTTGTTCGCGCCGGCGTTGCTGACGCACAGATGAACGGGGCCATCAGCGTCAAGGCGGCTGAACATCCTGCGCACCGATTCCTCGCAGGTGACATCCGCCGCGACGGTGTTCAGCGCGAGGCCGTCCCCGGCCGCGGCGAGCCTGGCCCGTTCGAGCGCGCCGGCGTCCCGGCCGCAGATGGTGGGGGACCATCCGCTCGCAGCGAGCCGCCTGGCCACCGCGAGCCCGAGCCCGCGGCTGCCGCCGGTGATGACCGCACGACGGCCGGCGCCGCTTTCGTCAGAGCCGGGGCGGCTCACATCAGAGCCGGAAGAGGAGCCCGCCATAGAACCACCCCCCGCCGACCGCTGGCGTCAGGAACAGATCACCCCTCCGGAAGGTGCCGTTGGCGCAGTTCTCGGAGAGCACGACCGGTATGGACGCGCTGGACGTGTTGGCCCTGGTCTCGAAGTTGGTCACGAACTTTTCCGGGGCGATGCCGATCTTTTCCTGGATCGTGGTGAAGATGGGGGCGGTGCCGGAATGCGGCACCAGCCAGTCGATGTCGGCGATGTCCAGGCCATTGCGATCCAGCAGCTCGCTGACCGTTTCGGTGATGGACTGGACCGCCTGCTCGACAAGCCCGGGGCGGCTGCGCACCCAGCCGTCCGGCGGCTGGCCGACGGTAAGATCCGCGTATTCACCTTTGCTGTGCAGAACGGAGTCCAGGAGCCCGGGCACCGCGGGATCGCCGCGTTCCAGCACCGCGGCCGCCGCGGCGTCGCCCGCGACCAGTTCGCCGCGCGAGCCTGGCCGCACCCGCCGGGAGAACCGCTCTGAGGAGACGATCAGCGCCGTGCGCAGCGCGGTCGGCGAGAGGAGGTAGGCCGCCGCGGTCTGCACGGCGTGCACGAATCCCGTGCAGGCACCGCAAAGGTCGAACCCGAGCGCCCGTCGTGCCCCGATGGCGTAGGCGACCTGTGGCGCCATCTCCGGGGCGTACAGCCGGTCTGTCCAGTTGGTCAACAGCACGAGGTCGAGTTCGGCGGGGTCCACCTCGGCCCGCTTCACTGCCTCTGCGGCCGCCTCGACGGCCATGACCAGCACCGTCTCCCTTTCATCGGCCCGGTGTCGGCTGCGCACGCTGATCCGGCCGAGGATCTTGTCGTCGACCTCGCTTGACGGCATGGTGTCGAGGCTGCGCAGGTCATTGTGAATGAGCTGGCGTGGATAGTAGTGGCCGAAGCCGCGTATGCGGATTCCGCTGTCTGCCCAGATTCCTCTTCGGTTCACTCAGCCCTCCGCTGCGGTAGCGCCTGGATGCCTGTGCCTCGACGGACGATCACCGGTAGCGGAACAACATCGCGCCCCAGCTGAAGCCACGCCCGATGCTGACGCCGAGCAGCAACTGCCCTGGCCGGACCGTGCCGTCGTGCACGTGCTCAGAAAGGCAGCTGGGCATGCCGACGCTGGAGGTGTTGCCGCGGCGGGAGATGTTGAGCAGGACCCGGTCCTCTGGCAGCCCGAAATGGGCGGCGACCTCCCGGACCATGTTCAGGTTGCCCTGGTGCGGTACGAGCCACTCGATATCGGTGCTGTCCAGCTCGTTCCGGTGCAGGATGGCCTTGGTCGCGTCGATGAGCATGGCCGGCCCGAGTTCGCCGACCAGCCGCCCGTCCATAATCATCTTGTCGTCTTCGTCGATGTCGAAGGCGCCGAAATGCCGCCCGTCCGCCCGAAGGACGGCGTCGAGCAGACCCGGGTGCGACGGCGACCGGTGCCAGACAGCGGCCGCCGCGCCGGCGCCGAAAAGTACCGAGTTGCGGTACCGGAAGTTGAGGATCCGCTCCGGGCTTTCCGCGCAGACCACGAGCACGTTTCTCGCGCTCAGCGCGGACAGCATCGTTCCGGCGAGTACGCTGGAATAGAGGAACCCGGCGCAGGCCACGGCCGTGACGTCGAAGCAGAACGCGGCGTGCGCCCCCAGTTCGCGCTGCAGCGGCAGCGAGATGTCCATATAGTTGCTGCCGGCCGAAGAAGGGTTGGTCCTCGGCCGTGCGGTGGCCGTGGTCCCGATGATGACATCTAGGTCGGCTATGCCGAGTCCGGCGTCCTCCAGTGCCATCCGCGCCGCCTTCACCCCCATCTCGACGTGTCTCTCGGCGGGCACACGCGGCCAGTGCCGTGTCACGACGCCGGTGTGCCGCCGGATCCAGTCGTCGTCCACGCCGAGCTCCGGGATGGCCTCGAAGTAGGAGTTGGGTACCGGGTCGCCGGGAAAATAGTGGCCGATCCCGGCGAGGCTGGCGGGGAGCGGCTTTGCCGCCTTCGCGGGATCCGCGGTAGCCGTCATCGGTAAATCCCCTCCGGGTCCAGTTGCCTCAGCAGCGTCCGCTCCAGCGCGGAAACTGGTTCCTCGGCGCGCCAGCCCTCCCGGCCGTCACCAGCGCCGCCATCGGGGCAGGGCCAGTCGGTGAGCGCGGCGACCGCGGCGCGCGGGCTGTTCGCTGACGCGGGCGCTTCCGGGGGGAGCCAGGTGCGCAGCTCGAACGGCTGATCCGGGCCCGGCCGCGTGAAGCGCCCGAACTGGCTGACCACCGCCTGTATCCGGCGCCCTGGGCTGGTCACGTAGGCGACCTGCCGCACGTAGCGACGGCGGGACGCGGTGGCCACGACGACGCAGTCGGCTGCCGAGGCGATGTCGTTCGCTCCGCCAGATCCCGTTATGTGACGGCCGTCGCCGAGCCTGCTGGTGTTCAGGTTGCCGCAGGAATCGACCTCGGCGGCGGCGAGGACGCCGAGGCAGCGGCCGCGGTTTCCGGCTACCAGCGCGCCGAGTATTTCGGCGATACCGGCAAGCTGCGTGGACCGGGTGGCATGCCGCTGGCTGAACAGGTAAGCGTCACCGGCCGCCGGGTCGACTCCGTTGAACCCGAGTTCTGAGGCCACCTCGACGTCGATGCCGCGCAGCCTCAGCAGCGCGGCCGCCAGCCACGCCGCCATGTGTGAGGCGCCGATGCCGGCGAGCAGCGTGCCGTAGCCGCGGGTCTGCACCGCTTCCGCGACGCACCGTGCGCCGAGGACGATGAGGCGCTGCTGGTCGGTGAGCGGACCGCCGGGCGGATCGGGCGCGACGGTCGCCCGCGGCGCCGTCCCAGCCGGAAGCTCGAGCCCGGCGAGCCGCTCCTTGCCAAGTTTCGCGAGGTAGCCCGCGTGGCCGCCCGGGCCCTCAACCCAGGTCCGGTACCATTCCAGCGCCGTGTCCGGCTGCGCGCACGCCGTGGTGATGTCCGCCGTGAACGGGTAGTCGTCAAGATACGCGGTCAGCCCGGCGATGCCGGCGGTGCGCAGCGACTGGGGATGCGCGCCGAACGGCGCCTCGCACAGGCCTGCCACGCGGTGGCCTGGCACCACCACCCGGTCGGGCTGCGAGTCGATGACGGCATCGGGGACGATGCGTTCGGCCGATGCGAGCACGCCGCGGCGCGCCGCGAGCGCGCCCCAGGGCCCTTCGCCCATCGGGGCGCACAGCACAAGGTTGCCGCGGCGGTCCGCGCACACCGCGTGCACCAGCGTGTAATCGGGGCACAGCGGCGTGAGCAGGGTAACGTCCTGGCCGGAACCGGCCGGGTCGGGCACGGTAAATGCAGTGCCGGCCTTGTCCAGCATGAGGTCGCTGCCTGCCAGCGAGGTGGTCACCGCGTAGGGCAGGCCGGTGGCTCCCGCCACCAGCCGCTGCAGGTAGCTCAGCAGCGACCAGCCCTCGAAGATGAACGGCTCGCCCTGGTTCACCCGGCGGTAAAGGGGGTTGGGCCGCGGCGAGGGATAGGTGTCGCCGAGGAAGCAGGTGACGGCGCGGTCGACGACGCCGGCCAGGGCCAGGGCATGCGCGCTGGAGTGGATGGCGGTCGTGCTGACGGTGAGCTTGCCTCCCGCCGGGCCGAAGACGCGCGCCAGGGCGTATATCAGGGCGTTCGGCCTGGACATGGTGGCCGAGAGGTGAACGTGCATCCCCGGCCGCAAATAGGCGGCCACGAGCGCGTCGGGGTCGGGGAGCAGCGCCGGCCGGGGGTGGCTGGTCATGCCGCCGCCAGTGAGACAACCGATGTCTGGCTTCCGAACGCGAAGGACAGCGAAACGGCGAAGCCGACATCGGCGCGCCGGGCTCCCTCGCTCACGTGGTCGTGGTCGCATTCAGGGTCGGGCACCTGGTAGTTGATGGTGGGAACGAGGCATCCGTGACGGATCATCAAGGCGGTCGCGGCCACGTTGACCACCCCGGACACGCCAAGGCAGTGACCGTAGACCGGCTTGACGGAACTGAGCGGGGGCCACCGCGCGGGCGGCCGTTCCGGGTAAAGGGCCGCGACCGCCCGGCTCTCGGCGATGTCGTTGTACCGCGTCGCGGTGCCGTGTCCGCAGATGTAGTCGATGTCATCGGGACCGCGGCGGCTGGCGGCCAGCACGTCGAGGATGACGTCGCGGGTACGCTTGCCGGACAGGTCCATCGTCGTCGGATGGCTTGCCTCGTTGATCGCGCGGTGCGCGACTACCTCCGCGTACGCGCGCGCTCCCCGGGCCCGGGCGGACTCCGCTCTTTCCAGGCAGAGCACCACCGCGCCCTCGCCGAGCACCATGCCGTCCCGCCGGGCGTCGTACGGCTTCATCGCGGTCGCGGGGTCGGAGTCCTCCCGGGAGAGGACGCCGTCGCCCAGAGCCAGATAGGACTTCACCACGCCGGGCAGGATGGGGAACTCATGGCCGCCGACCAGCATGGCGTCGGCGCATCCCGCGCGCAGTTCGTGCAGGGCCATGCCGATCGCGTGGTTGCCGCCGACACAGGCGCTGCTCAGCGTGGTGACCAGGCCCCGGATATCGCAATGGATGGCTGCCATCGTGGCGGGGCAGCCGGGGAGACCGCGCAGCATCGCCCCGCTGTCGCCGAAAGGCGCGCCAGGTCCAGCCTCGTCCATGTTCGGCATCGCTTCGTGCCACCACTCCAGCGGGCCCCGTGACGACGAGGTGATCAGGCCGATGCGGGCCGGGTCGACACCTGCCGTGGCGCGATCCAGGCCCGCGTCGCGCATGGCATCCGCCACGGCGGACATCGCTATGCGGATTTCCCTGGTGTACTTGGCGGCGTGCTCCGCGGGCAGCCCGGGGAGCAGCCCAGTGTGGTCGAAGCCCTTTATTTCCGCGGCCAGCCGGACCGGCAGCACACCGGGATCGAAGCGGGTAAGGAACCCGATCTGCGACCTTCCCTCACGCAGATTCTTCCAGAATTCTTCCGCGCCTACCGCGCCAGGCAGCACGACACCAATTCCGGTGACCAGTACCTGCTCCATGATGGACCTTCCAAACGCCGTCAGCATTTCCGGCAACAGCGATTCATGCAGTGTCCCGAACACTACGAGTGCCACGGACCAGCCGCATCACCCTGGCCGTACCCCCGGCCGGGCCGAGCTGGTACCGGCGGTACCAGCTGCCCTTCCGGCCGCGCTTTCCTCGCTTGAAAGCGCAAGATGATAAACCCGCCCGCCGTAAAAGCGAGGGCCCCCGCGGGACACCACGTCCCGTTCGGCTTGAACAAATGATTTTACCGAACGGGCGGTGGCTGCACCCGTAAGCCGACACCGGGACCTGTGCCTGGCCGACGGCGATGTCAGCGGGTAAGCCTTTCCATCCCGATCTTGGCACCCGAAGCTGGGCCGGGCCCTGGCTTGATCCCTTGAGGGGCGCGGGAGACGGCCTGTGCCGCGTGCCCGGCTACGATCGGCTGCATGCTCTGGTCACGGGCAGAGGAGATGTCCGCGATCGACCGGCTGCTCGTCTGCGCGCGGGCCGGGCAGGGCGGCGGCATGGTGCTGCGCGGGGAGCCGGGGATCGGCAAGTCGGCCCTGCTCGAATACGCACGCCTGCGGGCGCCGGGCGCGTGCGTGCTCACCGCCGCGGGCGCGGCCGCCGAGAGCGGCCTGGGCTATGCGGTGCTGCAGCAGCTGCTGAGCCCGGTGCTGCACCGCGCGGACGGCCTGCCCGGCCCGCAGGCGGCGGCGCTCCGCGCGGCACTCGGTCTCGAGGCCGGGGATCCGCCCGACCCGTTCCTCGTGTCGCTGGCCGTGCTCACGCTGCTGTCAGAGACGGCGGCCGAACGAACGGTGCTCTGCCTGGCAGACGACCTGCAGTGGGCCGACCAGCCGTCCGTCGATGTGCTGGCGTTCGTCGCCAGGAGGCTGCGGGCGGAGCCCGTGGTGCTGCTCGCCGCGGACCGCCGTGCGGACGGCGCCGACTCCCTCGCGGCCGCCGGGCTGAGCCAGTGGCCGCTGACCGGCCTGGACCCGGCGGCGGCGGCCGCCTTCCTCGACCAGCGCGCCACGCTGGCGCCCGCCGTCCGCGACACGCTGGTCCGCGCGGCGGGCGGCAACCCGCTCGCGCTGATCGAGCTGCCCGGCAGCCTCAGCGCCGCCCAGCTGGCCGGGGCCGAGCCGCTTCCGGAGCCGCTGCCGCTGCCCGGCGAGCTCGAGCGGGTGTTCGCGGAGCGCATAACGCAGCTCGAGCCGGGCCTGCGCGCGGTGACGCTGGTGTGCGCGGCCGAGGGGGCGGGGCGCCTGGAGACGATCCGCCGCGCCGTGGCCGGGCTGGACGGCGGCGGCGCCGCCGAGGCGGCGCTCCAGATTCTCGCGGAGCCTGCTCCGCGGCGGGGAGTTGAAGGAGGGGCGTCCACCCCAGGGCAAGCGGGCGGCGTAGTGCGGATCGAGGGCTCCTCCGTCGTGTTCCGGCACCCGCTGATGCGCTCGGCCGCCTATTACAGCGCGAGCCCGGCCGGCAGGCGGGCCGCGCACCGCGCGCTCGCGGGCGCGCTGGCGGGGGACGAGGCCGAGGCCGACAGGCGCGCGTGGCACCTGGCCAGCGCCGCGTTCGGGCCCGACGAGGAGGCGGCGACCGAGCTGGAACGCAGCGCGGAACGGACGCTGCGCCGCAGCGGGTACGGCGCGGCGGCGGCGGCGCTGGAACGCGCCGCGGCCCTGAGCACGTCCTCCGGAGGCCGGTACCGGCGGCTGGCCGCCGCGGCGGACGCGGCCTGGCGCGGCGGTGACGCCGGGCGTGCGCTGGCTCTTCTCGGGCAGGCCGAAGGCATCACGGCGGGGGAGCCGGCGCCGCACCCGGCGGCCGCGCTGCGCCTGCGGTACGTGCACGGCCTGATCGAGCTTCGCTCCGGCGTCCCGGCGGACGGGCTGGCGATCCTGCTGCGGGCCGGCGCCGAGGCGCTCACGGCGGACCCGCATCTCGCGGTCGCGATGCTGATGGCGGCCGGTGAATGCGCCTTCCAGGCCGGGGACGGCGCGGCCTCACGCGAGGTGGCGCGGCTGTTCGCGACGCTGGCGGAACACATCCGGGAGGATTCCCCCCGGGCCAGCACGGACGCGCTCATCGTCGCGCTGTACCTGCCGGCCGCCGCGATGGCCCGTGGCGAGCGCACGAAGTGGCCCGACGCCGACATGGAGCGCCTGGAGCAGCTGGACGACCCCGACCTGCTCGCCCGGGCCGGCGGGATGGCATTCGGCCTCGGCCGGTTCGGCCTCGCCCGCCGGCTCCGGGTCAAGGCCGTCAGCCGCGCCCGCGCCACCGGCGCGGGCGGCATGCTCGCCTGGGCGCTTCGGGCGATGGCCATGGAGGAGCTCGCACACGACCGGTACGCGTGGGCCGGCGCCTACGCGGCGGAAGGTCTCCAGCTGGCGCTGGAGACGGGCCAGCCCAACCTCGCCTGCCAGCACAAGGCGTTCCTTGCCGGGATCGCGGCCGTCCGCGGCCAGCAGGACGAGGCAAGGCGCCTGGCGGCGGAGGTGCTCGCCGACGCCGCGGCACGGGGGCTGCACGGCACCGCGGCGCTCGCCCGCGGCGCCCTCGTCCAGCTCGCCCTCGCGGGCGGGCAGACCGGGGAGGCGCTCGCGAACCTGGAGGCGCTGTGGGCCCCCGCCACCCACCGCGGGCTCGCGCTGCACAGCTTTCCCGACCTTGCCGAGGCGGCGGTCCGGGCAGGCGTGCCCTCGGTCGCCGCCCGGCGCCTGGACGACTACCTGGCCTGGGCGGGCGCGGCGGCCTCGGCCGAGGCCGCCGCGCTGGCGGCCAGGGCGCGGGCGCTGCTCGCGGACGCCGCCGGCGCCGGCCCGCTGTACGCCGAGGCCCTCCGGCTGCACGCCGGCACCGACCGGTCCATGGACCAGGCGCGGACGGAGCTGCTCTACGGCGAGTTCCTGCGCCGGAACCGCAGCAGGGCGGCCGCGCGCGGGCACCTCCGCGCGGCTCTGGACACCTTCGAGCGCCTCGACGCCGCCGCATGGGCGCAGCGTGCCCGGGCCGAGCTGCGCGCCACCGGCGAGACCGTGCGCACCCGCGCCCCCACCGCCGCCGACCAGCTCACCCATCAGGAGCTGCAGGTGGCCCGGGTGGTCAGCCAGGGCCTCACGAACCGCGAGGCCGCCGCCCAGCTGTTCATCAGCCCCCGCACGGTCGACCATCACCTGCGCGGCATCTACCGCAAGCTCGGCATCACCACCCGGGCCGAGCTGGTCCGCCTCATCCTCGCAGACCCTGGCGTTCCGTCCGATTCCGCGCACCCCGGCCAGTGAGCTCGAGGAAAGCAGAGCGGCTCACGGCTTGCGGCCCACCGCACCCCACACCGCCGCGGGGGCCGGCGGAGCGGAACCGGGATCCGGCCGCCATTCGTGCACGGCGACGATGCCCGGGGGCACCAGCTCCAGGCCCGCGAAGAAGCGCGCCACCTCGGCCCGGGTGCGGTAGGTGCTCGGCTGCGCGACCAGCTGGTTCATCCGGGCGCCGAGCGCCGCCATCGCCGCCGTCTGCATGTCGCTCGGCACGTGCGAGATCGTGAGGTAGCTGCCCGGCGCCGCGGCGCCGACCAGGCGCCCGACGATCGCGTAGGGATTTTCCTCGTCGCTGATCAGGTGCAGGACGGCGACCAGCATGATCGCGACCGGCCTGGTGAAATCCAGCAGGCCCGCGGCCCCGGCGAGGATCCGTTCCGGGTCGCGCAGATCGGCGTTCAGGTACATGGTGGTGTCCCGCGGCAGGCCGCGTGCCCGGGCCAGCACCATGGGATCGTTGTCCGCGTAGACCACCCGGCACCCGGGCGCCACCGCCTGCGCGACCTCGTGCGTGTTGCCGGCGGCGGGTATCCCGGTACCGATGTCGAGGAACTGCCGCAGCCCCGCCTCGGCCGCGAGAAACCGCACCGCCCGGCCGAGGAACGCGCGGTTGGCTCGCGCGTCGGTCAGCAGGCCCGGGTGCGCCGCGACCGCGGCGTCGGCGGCCGAGCGATCGGCCGCGAAGTTGTCGGTCCCGCCCAGCCAGTAGTTGTACATCCGGGCGATGTGCGGAACCCCGGTGTCCAGATCGCGCTCGGGATCGCCCGTCACGAAACCAATACTACCGGTCACGGATCGGCGCTTGCCCTGCCGCAACGCCCCTTCCGTTCGGCACAATGATCTTGAACTTGAGTGAGGATGGGGCACATGAGCACCTGGGTGACACGGCTCCCGGCGGACGGCGGGGGACCACTGCTCGCGGTAAAGGACTGCATCGACGTCGAGGGCGTGCCGACGACCGTGGGGTGCCCGGTCATCGCGGAGCGGTCGGCGCCGGCCCGCGCCGACGCGGCGGTGGTGGCCGCGGCACGCGAGTCGGGTGCGCGGATCGCCGGCAAGACCGGCCTGACCGAGTTGTGCTGGTCTGCCACGGGGGTGAACTCGTGGCTGGGCACGCCGCGCAACCCGGCGGACCCGCGGTGCATACCGGGCGGCTCGTCGAGCGGCTCGGCGGTCGCGGTCGCCTCGGGGGAGGCGGACGTCGCGTTCGGGACCGACACGGGGGGATCGGTGCGGATCCCGGCCGCCTGCTGCGGTGCGGCGGGGCTGAAGACGACGTGGGGCCGGGTTTCGCTGCGGGGCGTGTACCCGCTGGCGCCGTCCCTGGACACCGTGGGCCCGCTCGGCGCGAACGTCGCGGCTGTCGAGCTGGGGATGCGGCTCATCGAGCCGGGCTTCACCGTCCCGGCGGCCGGGGTACCGCTGGAGACGGGCAGGCTGCGGCCCGCCGGGGTCGACGCGTCGGTGGACGAGGCGGTCGACGCCGCACTCGCCGCCGCCGGCGTGGCCGTCACCGAGGTGGCCTGCTGTGAATTCCGGCTCGCGGTGGAGGCGGCGGGCGTCATCATCGACGCCGAAGGCTACCGGGGGAACACGCATCTCATCCCGTACCTGGACCGGCTCAGCCGCCATGTCCAGCGCAACATGAAGCACGGGGCCTCGATCAGCCGTGACGAGCTGGCCGCCGCCGAGCGCGTCAGGGAGTCGGTGCGGCGGACGTTCGGCACGCTGCTCGCCGACCATCAGCTGCTCGTCATGCCCACGCTGGCGGGGCCGCCGCCGCTGCTCGGCGAGCGCGGCTTCGGGCTGACCATGTTCACCGCTCCGGTGAACCTGGCCGGGCTGCCCGCGCTGGTGCTGCCGGTGCCGACACCGGCCAACGGGCGCGTGCCCGCATCCCTCCAGATCGTCGGGCCAGCGGGCAGCGAGGAGCGGCTCATCGCCTTCGGCCGGGTCGTGGAGGCGGCGATCTCTGGCGCATGACCGGTGATCGGCGAGAATGGTGCAATGAACAGCAGCGTTGCTACCGCGGTCTCCGACGTGACGTCGATCGCGGCGTCCGGCCAGGCGCTGCGCCGGTTCCTGCACGGGCTGCCCGGCGTGGACGAGGCCGGCGCGCAGGCGCGGGCGGCCATGCTCGCCAGCCGGTCGATCAAGACCACCGCCAAGCGGCAGGCGCTGGACGCCGCCATCTCGATGATCGACCTCACCACCCTGGAGGGCCAGGACACGCCGGGCAAGGTGCTGGCGATGTGCGCCAAGGCGCGCAGGCCCGACCCGGCCGACGCCACGGCGCCGCCGGTCGCGGCGGTGTGCGTGTACCCGGACCTGGTGCCCGTGGCGGTCTCCGGCGTGGCGGGCAGCGCGGTCCGGGTGGCGAGCGTCGCGACGGCGTTCCCCAGCGGCCGCGCCAGCGTGGACGTCAAGCTGGCCGACGTGAAGTCCGCGGTCGCGGCGGGCGCGGGCGAGGTGGACATGGTGATCGACCGCGGCGCGTTCCTCGCTGGGCGCTACCTGGGCGTTTTCGAGGAGATCGCGGCGGTCCGGGCGGCCTGCGGTGACGCGCATCTCAAGGTGATCCTCGAGACCGGCGAGCTGGCGACGCTGGACAACGTCCGGCGCGCCTCGTGGCTGGCGATGCTGGCGGGCGCGGACTTCATCAAGACGTCGACGGGCAAGGTCGCCCCGGCCGCGACCCTCCCGGTGACGATGGTCATGCTGGAGGCGGTGCGGGACTTCCGCTCGGCTCACGGCCGCCAGGTCGGCGTGAAGGCCGCCGGCGGCATCCGCACCGCCAAGGACGCCATCCGCTACCTGGTGCTGGTCAACGAGACGGCGGGGGAGGAGTGGCTGGACCCGCGGTGGTTCCGGATCGGCGCCTCCAGCCTGCTGAACGACCTGCTCATGCAGCGGACCAGGATGGCGTCCGGCCGCTACTCGGGTCCCGACTATTTCACGATGGACTGATCTGCCGATGAAATTCGAGTACGCGCCCGCGCCGGAATCGCGCTCGATCGTGTCGCTGCGCGATTGGAACGGGCTGTTCATCGGGGGCGAGTTCGTCCCCGGCACCGGCGGGTCCGGTGTCTTCAAGACGGTCTCACCGGCCACCGAGGAGGTGCTCGCCGAGGTGACCTCGGCGGGCGCGGAGGACGTGGACCGGGCGGTGGCCGCCGCGCGGGCGGCCTACGAGCGGACCTGGTCGGTCATGCCGGGCAGGGAGCGCGGCAAGTACCTGTTCCGCATCGCGCGCATCCTGCAGGAACGGTCCCGCGAGCTGGCCGTCCTGGAGACCCTGGACAACGGCAAGCCGATCCGCGAGTCACGCGACGTGGACGTCCCGCTCGCCGCGGCGCACTTCTTCTACCACGCGGGCTGGTCCGACAAGCTCTCTTACGCCGGGTACGGGCCGTCGCCGCGGCCGCTCGGCGTCGCGGGCCAGGTGATCCCGTGGAACTTCCCGCTGCTGATGCTGGCGTGGAAGATCGCCCCGGCGCTCGCCTGCGGCAACACGGTGGTGCTCAAGCCCGCCGAGACGACGCCGCTGACCGCGCTGCTGTTCGCGGAGATCTGCCAGCAGGCGGACCTGCCGCCGGGCGTGGTCAACATCGTGACCGGCGCCGGTGACACCGGGCGCCTCCTGGTCGGGCACCCGGGGATCGACAAGGTGGCGTTCACCGGGTCCACCGAGGTCGGCAAGGAGATCGCGCGCACCTGCGCTCGCTCACGCCGCAGGCTGACGCTCGAGCTGGGCGGCAAGGCGGCCAACGTCGTCTTCGACGACGCGCCCGTCGACCAGGCGGTCGAGGGGATCGTGAACGGCATCTTCTTCAACCAGGGACACGTGTGCTGCGCCGGGTCGCGGCTGCTCGTGCAGGAAAGCGCCGCCGAGGACGTGCTCGCCGCGCTGCGGCGGCGGATGGCGACGCTGCGGCTCGGCGACCCGCTCGACAAGAACACGGACGTGGGCGCGATCAACTCCGCCAAGCAGCTGGCGAAGATACGCACCCTCGCCGAGAGCGGCGACGCCGACGGCGCGCAGCGGTGGTCGCCGCCGTGCGTTCTGCCGGACCGCGGGTTCTGGTTCCCGCCCACGGTGTTCACCGGGGTGTCCCAGGCGCACCGCATCGCCAGGGAGGAGATCTTCGGCCCGGTGCTGTCCGTCCTGACGTTCCGCACCCCGGCCGAGGCGGTGGAGAAGGCCAACAACACGCCGTACGGCCTGTCCGCCGGGGTGTGGACCGAGAAGGGCTCGCGGATCCTGTGGATGGCGGGGCGGCTGCGGGCCGGAGTGGTGTGGGCGAACACGTTCAACCGCTTCGACCCGTCCTCACCGTTCGGCGGGTACAAGGAGTCCGGTTACGGCAGGGAAGGTGGCCGGCACGGGCTGGAGGCGTACCTCGATGTCCACTGACCAGGGAGCGGGCGCGGCGGGCCGGATTGCCGTGCGCAAGACGTACAAGCTGTACATCGGCGGCGCGTTCCCCCGCTCGGAGAGCGGGAGGTCGTACGCGGTGACCGACCACAGGGGCGGCTTCCTCGCCAACGCCGCGCTGGCCTCGCGGAAGGACGCGCGGGATGCCGTCGTGGCGGCGCGCAAGGCGTTCGCCGGGTGGTCGGCGGCGACCGCGTACAACAGGGGACAGGTCCTGTACCGGGTGGCCGAGCTGCTGGAGGGCCGCAGGGCGCAGTTCGCGGCCGAGGTGCGCGCCGCCTCCGGCGCTGCCGTGCGGGCGGCGGAGGCAGAGGTCGACGCGGCCGTCGACCGCTGGGTCTGGTACGCCGGCTGGGCCGACAAGCTCACCCAGGTGCGCGGCTCCGCCAACCCGGTGGCCGGCCCGTACTTCGGCTTCTCGCTGCCCGAGCCCACCGGGGTGGTGGCCGTGCTGGCACCGGTCTCCTCGCCGCTGCTCGGCCTGGTCTCGGTGATCGCGCCCGCGATCGTGAGCGGCAACACGGTGGTCGTGCTGGCCGCCGAGCGCTGCCCGCTGCCCGCCATCACGCTGTCCGAGGTGCTCGCGACCTCGGACGTGCCCGGGGGCGTGGTGAACGTGCTCACCGGGCGGATGGCCGAGATCGCGCCGTGGCTGGCGTCGCACATGGACGTGAACGCGATCGACCTGTCCGCGGCGCCCGAGCCGCTCGGATGCGAGCTGGCCGAGTCCGCGGCGGCGAACCTCAAGCGCGTGCTGCGCCTCGGCGACGGCGACTGGAGCGCCGAGCCGGGCCTGGAGCGGATGTTCGGCTACCTGGAGACGAAGACCGTCTGGCACCCGGTCGGCATCTGACGGTAACTGGATACGCGGGTTCCCCGCCGACCGCGAAGCCGGATGGCGGGCACGCGCAGCTCTCCTGCGGGCCTCGGTCGCGTCCGGGACTCCCTCCCAGACGAGGAACTCCACCGGCGCATTGAACCAGTGACCGGACGGGCACCGGATCTTCGCGCTCTCCAGCGGCCCGTCGGTGGACTCGACAACGTAGCGGTATTCCACCTCGGCGGGAAGACCGCACCTCACCTTGCCATGGTCGTCCAGGTACGCCGGACAGTCGAGAAACGTCATGCTGCTTTCCATTGATAGCCCCCGATGTTTGCCGCACTGTTGCGCGTCTCGAACATTCCGCGCCGGCCTTCCCCACGGGCCCGCGGATGCCCATGCCGACAAAGAGGGCCGAACGGTGCCGCTGATACACGCGTCTTCCGCGTGAGCTCTCCGCCATGCCAGGCTTGACCCGTTGGCGGAAGCGCGAACCCCTGGAGGGCGCGGTGAGCGACCCGGAGACCGTGCTGCGCGGCGGGCGGGTGATCGATTCCGAATCCGGCCTGGACGCGGTGCGGGATGTCGCCATCGCGGCGGGCCGGGTAACGGAGATCGGGAACGCGCTGCCACCCGCGCCGGCCGACCTGGACGTCACCGGACTGGTGGTGACCGCCGGGTTCATCGACCTGCACAGCCACGTCGGCGACATCCCTGGCCTGCGGCTGCAGGCTCTGGACGGCGTCACCACCGCGCTGGAGCTGGAGGCGGGCGCCGCACCGGTGGGCGCCGCCTACCGCCGCGCGGCGGCCGAGGGCAGGCCGGTCAACTACGGCTACTCGACGTCCTGGGCGCTGGCCCGGATGGAGGCGGTCGCCGGGATCACGCCGGACGCCACGCTGGCCGCCTTCATGGCGAACATCGCGGACCCGGCGTGGCAGCGTCCGGCCGGCCCCGCGGAAGTCGCACGGCTGCTGGCACGGCTGTCGGCCGACCTGGCCGACGGCGCCCTCGGCATCGGCGTGCTCCTCGGATACGCTCCGGCCACCAGCCAGGCGGAATACCTGCGGGTGGCGGCGCTCGCCGCGGAAGCCGGCGCGCCCACGTTCACGCATTCGCGGGACATGATCGAGATGGTTCCCTCCGCGGTCGTCGACGGCGCCGAGGAGATCGTCCGCGCCGCGGGCGAGACCGGCGCTCACATGCACTACTGCCATGTCAACAGCACCTCGCAGCGGCACGTGGACCGGGTCCTCGGGCTGGTCGCCCGGGCCCGGGCGGCGGGAGCGCGGGTCAGCGTCGAGGCCTACCCCTACGGGTCCGGCATGACCGGCATCGGCGCCGCGTTCCTCGCCCCCGAGCGGCTCGGCGAGCGCGGGCTCACGCCGTCGTCGCTCACCTACGCGCCGACCGGCGAGCGGGTCGCCAGCGACGCCCGGCTGCGCGAGCTGCGGCGGGCCGATCCAGGCGGGCTGGCGATCATCGAGCTGCTCGACGAGAACGACCCGGCCGATCGCCGGCTGCTCATGCGGTCCCTGACGTTCCCCGGCGCCATCGTGGCCAGCGACGCCATGCCGCTCACCTGGGCCGGCCGGCCGCCCGGCCCGCTGGACTGGCCGCTGCCCGCCACCGCGATCACCCACCCGCGGACGGCCGGGACGTTCTCCAGGGCGGTGCGCCTGCTCACCCGCGGCGACGGGCAGCTCGGCGACGGGCAGCTCGGCGACGGGCAGCTCGGCCTGGCCGAGGCGCTGGCCAAGTGCGCCCTCGAACCCGCCCGGCTGCTCCAGGACCGTGTGCCCGCGATGCGCCGCAAGGGACGGCTGCGGCCGGGCGGCGACGCGGACATCGTGGTCTTCGACCCGGCGGCGATCAGCGATCAGGCCAGCTACGCCGACAGCACCCGCCCGTCGGCAGGCATCCGGCACGTCCTGGTCAACGGCACTTTCGTGGTTCGCGACGGGGACATCGTGACCGGCGCGCTGCCCGGCCGCCCGGTCCGCGCCGAGCCAGTTTAGGGTTCCGCCCCTGCCGGGCACCCGGCGGGTACTGTGAGGATGTTGTCATGCCATGGATTGATCTGGAGGGTGCCGTCAACGTGCGCGACGTGGGCGGCCTGCCCACCGAGGACGGCCGGAAAACGGTCACCGCGAGGCTCTTGCGCGGGGACAACCTGCAGGAGCTGACGCCGTCCGATATCGAGACGCTGGTGCGCGGAATCGGCCTGACCACGGTGGTCGACCTGCGCAGCACGGCCGAGCTCGTATCCGAGGGAGCGGCGCCGCTGGACAGCGTCCCCGGCGTCCGGCACGTGCACCACCCCGTGCTGCCCGAAAGGGGCACCGCGACCGACGCGGTCGCCGACGCGCTGCTGACCCGGCCGCAGCGGGACCTTTCCCGCTATCCCGCCGACCCCACCTGCGGACATTACCTGGGCTACCTGGAAGACCGCCCCGACCAGGTGGTGGCCGCGCTGCGGAACATCGCGCACTCCGCGGGCGCCGCGATCGTCCACTGCGCGGCGGGTAAGGACCGAACCGGGGTCGTGGTCGCGCTCGCGCTCAGCGCCGCCGGCGTCCGCCCGGAGGCGATCGTCGCCGACTACGTCGCGACGGGCGAGCGCATCGCCGCCGTCATCGAACGCCTGCGCAGGTCACGCACGTACGCGGCCGACATCAACAGCAAACCCGCCGACTCCCACCGGCCGCGGCCGGAAACGATGGCGGCTTTCCTCGAGCAGATGGACTCCCGCCACGGCGGCGTTGCCCGGTGGCTGGCCGGTCACGGCTTCGGCGACGACGGCCTGCGCCTGCTCCGCGCCCGCCTCCGCGATCCCTGAGCAGGCTCCATCCCACCCGCCGCGCCGCGCCGCCGGCCGTCATAGCCTGGAGAACACTGGCTGAGCCCGCACGGGCACCGGAGCAGCTCACGCCGACGGAGGCAGCGATGGACATGGCGACCGCGCTCGCTGAGCTGGGCGTCACGGAGCAAACCCTTGACGCGGACACCAGAGAGCAACTCGACCGGAACGGATACGCGCCGCTGACCGGCGTTCTGTCGGACGGGCAGGTGGTGAGGCTCCGGGCCAGGCTGGCCGAGCTCGTGGCGGCCGAGGGGGACCGGGCCGGGCTCGAGGTGCATCAGGAGGCGGGAACCGACCGGCTCGCCGACCTGGTGAACAAGGATCCGGTGTTTGAGGTCTGCTTCACCGACCCCAGGGTGCTGGCCTGCATCGCGCACGTGCTTGGCGAGTTCAAGCTCTCCTCGCTGAACAGCCGCGCCGCCCTGCCCGGGCAGGGCAACCAGGCGCTGCACGCCGAAGGGCGCCCGGTGGGCGACGGCCCTTACCAGGTGTGCAACTCGATCTGGCTGCTGGACGACTTCACTTCCGACAACGGAGCCACCCGCGTGGTGCCCGGCTCACACAGGTTCACCGTGTCCGTGGGCGACGTGATGCCCGACCCGGCGGCCCCGCATCCCGACGAGGTCAAGCTCACCGCCCCGGCCGGCACCGTCGTCGTCTTCAACAGCCATCTGTGGCACGGCGGCACCCTCAACCGCACCGGGCGGCAGCGCCGCGCGCTGCACTCGTACTTCACCCGCCGCGGCAACGGCCAGCAGCTCGACCAGAAGAAGTACGTGCGCCCGGAGACGCTCGCCAGGCTCAGCCCGGCCGCCCGGTTCATCCTCGACGTCTAGCCGCGTCGGGCCCCGCCGGTTCCGCCCGCGGGCTCTCAGCGGGCCGCCCCATGGTGCAGCCGGTAGTGCTCGGCCAGCACGTCCTCACCGAAGTCTCCCGCCGGGTCACGCCAGACCGAATGAATGTGCCTGCCGTTGTCCTGCGTGTTCTCGTGCTCGATGAGCACCGTCGGGCCCTGGATGCGGAAGTAGTGCCGCTGTCCCGGCTCCGTGCCGCCTGCCCACGCGAAGGCGAGGTTGTCCAGGCCAGCCCGCTCGATCCGGCGCATCTCGGCCGCGGCGACCTCATCCGGAAGCCGCCCGGCGAAGTTCGCGACGAGCCCGGTGAGATCTTCGCGCCGGCGCTTGCCGAGCCCGGCCGCCCGCAGTCCCTTCGGCGCGCCCCGAACGTAGCTCAGGATGTCGCGCTCCTCCTCGCTGATCGTGTAGTCCAGCTCCGGCGGGAAGGCCGGTTCGGGCCGCTCGACCTCGCCGAGCCTCGGCACGATCCGGCTCGCGAGGATCGGTGGCGGCCGGTGGTAGATGATCGCGGCGTCCCGCTCGCTGACGGACAGCGAGTCGGCGAGCGTGAGCGCCCGCAGCACGTGCTCCATCGCCATGACCGAGACGACCTTCGCGTAACCCGGCATGCTCATGCCCGCCGCGATGAGCTCGTGCGCGAGCCTGCGCTGGCCCTCGTCGAGCGCGCCGAGCGGCAGCCCGCCGCGCTCCGGCACCGGCAGGAACGACCAGTCCCGCCGCTGCTCGGTGTCGCCGAAGCCCGAACACGCGGCCTCCCGCTGCGCTCCCGTCAGCCCGGCCAGGAACCCCTCCGCGGCCGCGGTCATCCGGCGGGCGGTCTCCGGCGCCGCGTACCGCGCCCCGCCGCCGTCCTCATCCACCATGTATGCCTCCCGTATCATCATGCGCTGCCCCTCCGACATTTCCCGCCCCGCCGCGCCCCTCCGCCCCTCGCTGGCGGCTGGCTGAGCGGGCGCTCGCCGCCGTCCGCTCCGGCGCCTCAGGAAAATCTTTGGGGCCGAAACGGACGGAGCATCTCCTGGACGGAGTCCCGCACGACCTCGAGGGCGGCCAGCCTGCCGAGCAGCGGTGCCAGCGTGACCCCGCTGTGCGTGGCGATCACGTAGACCCGGCCGTCGTCTGCCCATCCCGCGACGCTCGCCCCGTCGGCCGGCAGGACCCGTCTCCCGGCGCGGACGGTCACCCGGACATCGCGCGCCCCCGGCAGCACCTCCGCGAGCCGCCGGCCAAGCTCCGCGGCGATGAGCGTCTCGTTTCCCGCGCCGGCGTCGGCGCCGTCCGGTGAACCGCTCCGGCCGGCCGGGTCCAGGTCGAGCCCATGGAGCAGCAGCCTGCCGCCGCCATCGGGCCTGACGTTCAGCCGCGGTGTCATGAGCACCCGGCGCAGCCGGACGGGCACCGGGTCGGTGTACCCGAGATAGCCGACGGCCCGCGGGCCCTGCGAGTCCAGCGGCACCGTGCAGCCGAGTGGGGCGACAAGCTCGCTGGTCCAGCGGCCCGCACAGCAGATCGCCACGTCCGCCTCGTGTTCGGTGCCGTCGCCCAGCCGCAGCCGGACCCCTCGCGTGCTCACCGACGTTTCCAGCACGGGCGCCGGCCAGGCGAGTCTCGCGCCGCGGTCGGTCGCCTCCCCGAGCAGCCTGCCGAGCAGCAGGGCGGGCAGGACGTACGCCTCGCCGGGGAAGAAAACGGCATGATCGGTGCCGGCCGGCAGCACCACGTCCGGTTCCAGGTCACGGACCCGGGCCGCCGGCACGGACTCCGTCCGGTAGCCGGCCGCGCCGAGCCGGGCGGTGGCCGACGCCAGCCATTCCGCCTGCGCGGCGCCGCCGGCCCACTCGATGTTGCCGTAACCGAAGTACCAGCGCGGCCCCGGCGCGGGCAGCCGGTCGAGCTCGCGGTGGGCTTCCATCCCGGCGACGTTCAGGTCGTGGTAGGCCCGCGGTGCCTTGTTATGCGAGTTGACCCAGGCGAAGGTGGTACCCGAAGCGCCCCGCCCCGGCCGCCCGGCCTCGAACACCGAGGTCTCGGCCCCCAGCAGCGTCAGCTCCCTGGCGACGGCCGCGCCGATGAGACCAGCCCCGATCACCGCTACCCGCATGCCATTCCCGCGCTTTCTCCGGTCGCGGATCAAAAGGCACCGCATTCGGTGCCCTACGATCCACGATCCCCGGATTCCGGCGCGCACGCCAGCCGTCATGCGAGCCGTTTGCAGCAGCACGAAGGTGGCTGGCGTCGGTGTGCCGCGACGGGCTTTTCCGGCGATCCTGGTGGCATGACAGGCGAGCACAGCCACGGCCACCCGCACGGCCACGACCACGAACGCCCGCACGACCACGGGCATGACCGGCACGCCCAGCCAAGCGCGCTCCCCGCCCGCGTCCCGCACCTGCTCAGGCCGCACTCGCATGACGTGGCCGGCAAGACGGACGCGGCGCTCGAGTCGTCCGCCGAAGGCATCCGCACACTCTGGATCAGCCTGGTGATCCTCGCGGCGACCGCGTGCGCGCAGGCGGTCGTGGCCGCCCTGTCCGGCTCGGTCGCGCTGCTCGGCGACACGCTGCACAACGGCGCCGACGCCCTCACCGCGGTGCCGCTGGCCATCGCGTTCGCGGTCGGGCGGCGCCTGCCGACGCGGCGGTACACCTACGGCTACGGCCGGGCGGAGGATCTCGCGGGGATCGCGGTCGTCGCCATCATCGCGCTGTCCGCGGTGGCCGCGGCGTACGCCGCCGTGCAGCGGCTGCTGCATCCCCGCCCGGTGTCACACCTGGCCGTGGTCGCGATCGCCGCCGTACTCGGCTTCGCCGGCAACGAGGTGGCCGCGCGCTACCGCATCCGCACCGGGCGCCGGATTGGCTCGGCCGCGCTGGTCGCCGACGGCCTGCACGCCCGGGCCGACGGGTTCACCTCGCTGGCCGTGCTCTCCGGCGCCGGCGGGATGGCGATCGGCTGGACGTGGGCGGACCCCGCGGTGGGCCTGCTGATCACCGTGGCCATCGCCGGCGTGGCCTGGCAGGCGGCCCGTGAGGTCGGCCGCCGCCTCATGGACGGCGTCGACCCCGCGCTGACCGACAAGGCCGAGGCCACGCTGCGCGCCACACCCGGCGTACTGGACGCCGGGCAGATCCGGCTGCGCTGGATCGGCCACCGGCTGCGGGCCGAATGCGAGATCCTGGTCGACCCGCAGTCAACCGCCGTCCAGGCGCACGACGTCGCCGTCCGCGCCGAGCACGCGCTGATCCATGCGATACCGCGGCTCACCGCAGCCGTCGTGCACGCCGACCCGTATCCAGCCGACGGCACCGACCATCACGCCCCCCTGGCCGGTCACCGCGCCGCCTTCGCCGGCCACGACTGAGGTGCAGACGAACTGGCCGTCCAGCGCCTGACGAAGCGGTCAGTCGCAGTTGTCATCGGCCGGTCCGCCGCTTGCGGACGCCGGCCCTCACGACTAGGATTCGATCAAAACGAGCATCACGATCCTATTGAACGTTTGAGGGAGGCGACGACATGGCTGCGAGCGCGAGGAACGAGCCGGTACAGGACGAGACCTACCTTCCGCGCGAGGACGATGCCGAGATCATCGACTTCCTCAGCGCCCTGCGGGACCGCGGCAGGCAACCCGCCGATCCCCGGCCGCGACTAACCGGTCCGGACGGGCAGAGCGTCGAGCTTCCCGAATCGATGTTCCAGGTACTCCTGCAGGTCGCCAAAGCCATGAAAGCCGGGCTGGCGGTGACAGTGGCCCCGCACCACCTGACGCTGTCCACCCAGGAGGCAGCAGACCTGCTGCGGATCTCGCGCACGACCCTGGTCCGGTTGCTGGAAACAGGTGCGATCCCCTTCGACAAGCCCAGCCGCCACCGCAAGGTACGGCTCGATGACCTCCTCGAATACCGTCGGCGGCAGCGGAGCCAGGCCGAGCTGGCCTTCGCGGACATGGTCGCCGACACCGAACGTCTCGGCCTGTATGACGCCGACCCCGCACAGGTGAAAGCGGCACTGAAAGCCGCCCGCAAGAACCCGGAAGCCTGACCCTGCGTGTTCAGCGCGCTGCTCGACACCTGCGTCCTGGTACCCAGCCGGGCTCGCGATGTCCTGCTCGAAGTCGCCAGCACCGGCGCTTACCGGCCGCTGTGGAGCGCTGAGATCCTCACCGAACTCGACCGCACCCTGCGCCTGCTCCTGGGCAAGCGGGGAGTCTCGCAGGAGGAGACCGACGCCTACCTGACCCGCCTGTTTCGGCAGATGGAGACCGCCTTCCCCGACGCGCTCGTGACAGACTGGGAATCGCTTGCCGAAACCGTGCAGCTGCCCGATCCCGATGACCGGCACGTAATCGCGGCAGCGCGGGCGGGCCGTGCCGACGTGATCGTCACCGACAACCTCGCCGACTTCCCGCCCGCCGCCCTGCCCGCACCGCTAGCCAGGCAGTCCCTGGACGACTTCCTGCTCGACACGCTCCACCTCCACCCCGGACTGGTCATCATCGCAGTACGCACGGTCGCCGGGCGCACCGGAAGATCCGGGCCTCCGATGGCAGCCCGTGATATCGCCGCCTACCTCCAGGCACACAGCACGCCCGCCTTCGGCGAGCGCCTGCTCGCCGAACTCGGCTAGCCACGCTCCGGCTAGGCGGGCAGTAGTCACCCGCCTGCCGCCTGCCGCCTGCCGGATGGCATGGTTGTCGGTTCCCTGGTCAGGCGGCATACGACGCGCAACGGCATCCGCAAGCCCGTAACGGAATTGCGACTTTCATTGCCGCCGAGGGTGCAGTCCCCCGCACAGCCCGGCTCCCTTGTCGTGCATCATGAGCGCCCGACCGACATTCCCGCAGGACCACGGTGAAGGTCAAATCCATGATCCTCCATGCCCAGCGTGTGGGAACTTTCAGGGCCAGCCTCGTTCGTCAGCAACCCGGACGGCCTCTGCCCAGTTGCGTGCGCCCACCTTGGCCATCGCGGCGGACAGGTAGTTGCGCACGGTTCCCTCGGACAGGACGAGCGTGCGTGACGGCGCCGACCTGGCGTTTCACCGCCGACGACACGGGCCCACCTGGCGCGGGGCGGCTTCAGAGGAGTGTGACGTTCGTGGGCACCGCGCCACCGTCGAACACCTTCTTCCCGGCGCCGAGCACGACCGGGTGCACCCAGAGGTCGAGACGGTCGAAGAGCTCCTCGCGCAGGAGGGTCTGCACCAGGTTCAGGCTCCCGACGACCCTCACGTGCTCGTGCCGGGCGCGATCTACGGCTGTGGTACCAGGCGGGCCGCGCAGTTGTAGCAGCCGTACCCGACGTTGCGCAGATGGACGAGTGCAACGTCGGGGCGGGTGAGCAGTTCCCGGATGACTGCCATGGCGTGATCGCCGTCCTCGGCGATTACCCCGTCCGCGATACGGCCCTGGTGGTTGTAGGCGCGGAGGACCTGCGGCCGGTGGCGGAACTCGGGCGGGTAGACGGTGGGGGACTGATAACCCGGGCAGGGATCGGCGTGGACGAAGACGGGCCCGCGCTCGGCGTACGGGCCGGCTGTTCCCGGTGGCGTGAAGGCCATCAGCAGCACCTGCTCCCCGGGACGGGTTACCCGCAGGCAGCAGCGCAGCGGACTGCCGCCTTCGGCATCCACCTGGGGAGTTAGCAGGTTGCCTGCCTCGTCTACCCCGGCCGTCCTGATCTTGTCCAGGTCGCCGGGCGGGATCGGCTCGAAGATGATCGTTGTGGTTGCTGTGCTCATGCACACGAGCATGGTGTACCGTCGGCGCTGTTGCTGGCGGGAAACGGGCACGGCGGTCGCGGCTTGCCTTGCTGCGGTCACCAGGCCGGCGGTGGCCTGGCTGTCCATCCCGCCGGCCGCCAGCGATTGCGCTCATTCGCGATTCCGTATTAACGTACTTCCATGACGGATGAGCGGGGCGATCTCCGGCCGCGACTGGCGGCGCTGGAGGAGCGTGTCAGGCGGCTCGAGCGGCAGCATACGGGGATGGATGCGGCATCGGCGGAGCCGGGCCATCCGCGGCATCTCGCCCCCGGCCCCGGGGCGGAGCAGTTCTGGGCGCTGGAGATGCTGCGGCAGCGGGCCGGAGCGCCGTTCGATGACGGCGCCGTTGCCGGGAGCCTGCTGTTCGCCGGCACCGCGAGCACGCCGGGTGTCGGCAGCGTGATCTGCCAGGAGGAGCATCCGCTGCCCGCCATGCTCGCGGAAGGCTGGGCCGATGCGGCGGGCGCGCTGTCGGCGCTGGGTCACCCGGTGCGGCTCGAGCTGGTACGCCGGCTGCTCGCGGGCGCGCACACCACGCACGAGCTGGCCGAGATCCCGGACCTTGGCACGAGTGGGCAGTTGTACCACCACCTGCGCGAACTGCAGGCCGCCGGGCTCGTCGTGCAGCGCCGGCGTAATGATTACACGGTCCGCGCCGACCGGGTGATCCTGTGCCTGGTGCTGGTCGCGGCCGCGAAGAGCTGCGCGCACGCCGGGTCCGTGGAGGAGGCCGCATCATGACCGGGCCGGAGGGGGAGGGCCAGAAAGCCACGGATCAGCAGGCCTCGGCGTGGAACGACCCACGTCTGCCGTGGGCGGGCCGCCCGCGCGCCGTAGACATAGCGTGCTGGGCGGGCATCACGATCACCGGTCTGTATTACCTGGTGCTGTTGCCGTTCCGCGCCGACCTGGTCGGTACCCACCCGGTCGCGCTCGAGCTGCTGAACGGCACCATCGAATCGATCGTCTCGGCCGCCGCGTTCGCCCGGGTCGGCCACGGGACGCTGCTGGTGGTACTGCTCGCCGCCATACCGGGGCTGATGAAGTTCGACGCGCTGTACTGGTGGGCCGGCAGGCTGTGGGGCGAGCGCATCATCCTGCTGCTGTCCGGTAAGCGGAACCGCGGGCCGCGCTACATGGCCCGCGTCCGGCGCTGGGGCCGCAAGTTCACCTGGCCCGCGGTCGTGATCTCGCCGTTCCTGCCGATTCCCAACGCCATCATCTACGTCATCGCCGGCTGGGCCGGGATGAAGCTGGTCACGTTCCTGATCCTGGACATGATCGGCACGTTGCTGTGGGCGGGCATGCTCGCCGGGCTCGGCTATGAGCTCGGCCACCACGCGGTGGTGGTCGCGCAGACGATCTCGCACTACGGGCTGTGGATCTCGATCGCGATCATCGCCGTGATCGTCGTCGGCCAGGTCCGCTCGGGCCGCGCGGCCCAGGCCCAGGCCGCCCAGGCCCAGGCCGCCCAGGCCGCAGCCGCGGCCCAGGCCCAGACAGCCACCCAGACGCGGGCCGCCGCCCAGCCCCAGGCCGCCGGCAGCGCGCAGCCTGTGCCGGGCGGCGAGGAGGGCAGCTGACCCGGTCTGGCCCGGGCGAGGGCCCCTTCACGGAACTTTGCCAGCCGCGGGCCGGGCGGCCCGCGGCTGCCGGTAGGTAGCTAGCCGCTCACCTTGGAGATGCCGGAGATGGTGCCCTGGGCGGTCTGCAGCGCCGAGCTCACCGAGGTGCCGGTGATAGCTGACTGGATGGCGGTCCAGATGGCCTGCGACACCTTCGGGTAGTTGGCGCCGTACTCGGTCGTACGCGGCCGTGCGTTCTCCGTCTCCTGCGCGAAGACGTTGTACTCCGGACCGCCCTGGAGGTACTGCTGGACGACCGCGGGCTTGCTGGGCAGGTAGTACATCATCGAGGTGACGTGCTCCATGGTGGCTGGCTGCTGCAGGCCCTGGATCCATTCCCAGGCTGCATGCTGCTGCGCGGACGATCCGCCGGCGCCGATGTCGGCGGTCTCTCCGCCGAGCGGAGCGATCACCTTCTGGCCGGACTTGTTGACGGGGATCGGCACGATGCCGTACTGCTGGTTGTATTTCCAGCCGGCCGCGTTCAGCTCGGGGAAGATCCACGGGCCGTCGATGATCATGGCGGCCTTGGAGTGCAGGAACTGCTGCGTGAGGTCCGGGTCCTGGCCCCAGGTGAGGACGGACTTGGACGCCGACCCGTCCTTGACCATGTTCACCCACACCTGCAGGGCCTGCTGGAACTGCGGCGTGCTCACGTTGGTGAGGGATGCGCCGTTGGACCAGAAGAACGGCTCGAGCTGCCAGGTGGACTGCTCGTCGTTGGTGGCGTCGAACGCGATTCCATAGTGCGAGGAGGTGGTGGCCGCCTTGGCGTCGGCCTGGAGCTGCGCCCAGGTGGTCGGCGGGCTTACGTGCGCGGCGGCGAGCATCGCCTTGTTGTAGAACAACCCGACGGCGTTGGTGCCGATCGGGTAGCAGTACTGCTTGCCCTGGTAGGTGCATTCGCTGATCGCGCCCGTGGTGTAGCCGCTGGTGGTGAAGCCGGGCATGGTGTCGAGCGGGACGAGCTGGCCGGTGGCGGCCACTTCGGGCACGTTGGGGTTGTCGATGATCAGTAGGTTCGGCATGTCCCCGGCGCTGGCGTCCTGCAAGATCTTCGTGATCAGGTTGGCGTACGGGACCGCGGTCCGCTTCACGGTGATGTTCGGGTGCGCCCTCATGAACTGCGCGTTGTAGGCGTTGATCGCGTCGTTGGCGCCGCCGGTGTAGTAGTCGAACTCGGTGATGGTGACCTTGCTGTTGCTGTTGCTGTTGCTGTTGCTGCCGCCGGCCGAGCTGGATGAGCTTGACGAGCAGGCGGCGGCGGTCACAGCCAGCAGGGTTGCGCCGGCGACCGCGACGGCGGTCCGGGCCTGTCTTCCTATCCGATGCTGCTTGCGCATGATGTGTCTCCTATGACGATGGATAATCCCTTCACCGAGCCGACGGTCAGGCCGGCTGCGATGTAGCGCTGTGCGGCGATGAGCAGCATGGCGGCCGGCAGTACCGCGAACACCGCGAGCGCCATCGCCTCCCCCCAGTTTTGGGAGAACTCGCCGACGTACGTGTAGATGGACAGGGTGACCGGCTCGAACGTGTTGCCGTTGAGCAGGGTGAGGGCGAAGATGAAGTCGCCCCAGCCGTTGAGGAACGCGAACAGCGCGACGGTGATGACGGCGGACCGGCTCATCGGCAGCACGACGCGGGTGAACGCCCGCCATTCGGTCGCCCCGTCCACGCGGGCGGCGGCGAGCACGTCGCGGGGCAGCCCGAGCATGAACGCGCGCAGCACCAGGATGCTGAACGGCACGGCGTAGCTGGCGTCGGCGATGATCAGCCCGGGGTAGCTGTTGAGCAGGTGCAGCCGGTGGTAGACGAGGAACAGGGAGTTGGCGATCACTATCGACGGCAGGATCTGCGCGATCAGCAGCGACGCGACGAGCAGGGCGGTCACCCGGAACCGGTAGCGGGCCAGCGCGTGCGCCGCGGGCAGCGCGATCGCGAGGGTCAGCACCGCGGTGCCGAGCGCGATGATCAGCGAGCTGATCACGTGGGAGCCCTGCTGGGACAGCACCACGCGGTAGTTCGACAGCGTGAACTGCGACGGGAAGAAGCTGTAGTGCGACGCGCCGAACAGCTGCGAGTTCGTCTCGAAGGAGGCGACGATCACCGCGTACAGCGGGAACAGCAGCACGACCAGCGCGGCCAGCGCGGCCAGGCTGGCGATCGCGGCGGCCAGCCGCCGCCGGGTGGCCGGCCTCATAGCGCATCCCCCCGCAGTGATTCGCGGTTCAGCCAGATGTACAGCGGCGCGGCGACCAGCGCGATCAGCAGCAGCACGGTGCTCAGCGCCGCGCCGGCGCCGTAGTTGAAGTTCTGGAACGACAGGTTGTAGGCCCAGGTGGCGATCAGCTGGGTGGAGTTCGCCGGGCCGCCGTTGGTCAGCCCGATCACCACGTCGAACACCTTGACCGTGAACACGAAGCCGAGCACGAACACCACCTCGATCACCGGCCGGATGACCGGCAGCGTGACCCGGGTGAGCCGCTGCCACGGCCCGGCCCCGTCGATTCTGGCCGCCTCGGTGAGCTCGGGCGGGACGTCCTGCAGCGCGCTGTACAGCAGTACGGTGAAGAACGGGACGCCGATCCAGATGTTGGTGATCAGCACGGTCACGTACGCCCAGCCGGGGGACAGCACGAACCCGACCGGCTGGTGGATCAGGTGCAGGTCGACCAGGACCTGGTTGACCGCGCCGGCCTCGAGCTGGAACAAGAACTTGAAGATGACCCCGGTGACCAGCAGCGGCAGCAGCCACGGAACGAGGATCAGCGACCGGGCGAACCGCCGCAGCGGGAACCGCAGGTTGAACAGCAGCGCGAGGCCGAAGCCGATGAGGAACTGGAACAGCAGCGACAGGACGGTGAAGCTGAACGTGCGCACGATCGCGCTGTCCGCGGTCGGGTCCTTCAGCGTGGTCGTGTAGTTGGACCAGCCCGCGAAGGGGGCGGTCAGGTGGGAGATCGTCGCCGGCGAGGTCTGCTCGAAGGACAGCACCAGGTTGTACACGACCGGGATCGCGAAGGCGAAGAGCACATAGGCGCCGGCGGGCAGCAGAAACGCCCAGTGCGCCAGGCGGCGCAGCCGGTACCGGCGGGACCGCGCGGGCGTCGCGGCCGGGCCCTTCCGCCGCGCGGCGGCTCCGGTTCCCCGGGTTGGCGCGCTGATCCTGGTCACGCGCCGGGCCCCGTCCCGTCGGATGTCGCGCTGAGGTCGCCGAATGGCGCCAGGCTGCCGCCCTCCCTGACGTAGACCGGGATGCGGTCGAGCGGCGCCTGGGCGACCAGCCACCGGCCGCCGGCCGCGGACTCCCCGGTCCAGGCGTCCCGCCAGCCCGCGCCGGCCGGCAGGTACACCCTCCGCTCGCGCGCGCCCTCGGTGACCACGGGGGCCACCAGCAGGTCGTCACCGAGCAGGAACTGGTCCGCGATCTCCCAGCAGGCCTCGTCCCCGGGGAAATTCAGGAACAGCGGGCGCATCGGCGGCAGGCCTTCGGTGTGCGCCACCCGCATCGTGTTCATGACATAAGGCCGGAGCCGCTCCCTGAGGCCGAGCCACCGCCGGAGGATCTCGTACACCTCGCTGCCGAAGGACCACAGCTCGTTCGGCGAACCGCTCTGCTCAGCCCCGGACGGCGCGTCGGTCCGCTCATCCACCGGCATGATTTCGGGCTTGCGGAACCCGTGCAGGCGGCACAGCGGCGAGAACACGCCGAACTGGAACCAGCGGACCAGCAGCTCGCGAAACGACGCCGACCTGATGTCCCCGCCCTTGAACCCGCCGATGTCGGTGGTCCACCACGGGATGCCGGACAGGCCGATGTTCAGCCCGGCCGGGATCTGCCGCCGCAAGTCCTCGAAGGTCGAGTCGATGTCGCCGGACCAGACCGCCGCGCCGTACCGCTGACTGCCCGCCCACGCCGACCGGCACAGCAAGACGATCTCATCCTCGCCCTCAGCCGCCATGCCGTCATGGAAGGCCTTCGCGTGCAGCAGCGGGTAGATGTTGCCGGCCTCCAGGCCCGGGCCGATGTGATACCGCAGGTTACCGGGATGCTCCGGCCGGAGCTCGGGCTCGCACGCGTCCAGCCACCAGACCCGGACGCCGTGCTTGAAATAGCCGTCCCTGGCCTTGGACCAGATGTACTCCCGCGCCCGGGGGTTCGTGGCGTCGTAGAAGCTCACCAGCGCCCGCCCGGCCGAGCCCTTGTCCGAGATCGGCAGGTGCACCCCGATGCCGCGTTCGCTGGCCACCAGCAGGCCGAGATCATCCATCTCGTCGTAGTTCTCGCTGGCCGGGTTGACCGTCGGCCAGATCGACACCATCAGCTTCACGCCCAGCCGCTCCAGCTCGGCGACCATGCCGGCCGGGTCCGGCCACTCAGCCGGGTCGAACCGCCAGTCCCCCTGCCGGGTCCAGTGAAAATAGTCCACAACGATCACCGACAGCGGCAGCCCGCGCCGCTTGTACTCCCGGGCGACGTCCAGCAGCTCATCCTGGGTGCGGTACCTCAGCTTGCACTGCCAAAAACCCGACGCCCACTCCGGCAGCACCGGCGCCCGCCCCGTCACCTCCGTATACCGGCGTACGATCCCGGCCGGCTCGCCGGCAACGGTGATCCAGTAGTCCCACTGACGGGAGGCCTCGGACACCCAGCGGGTGACCGTCGTGCCGAGCTCGACCCGGCCGATGCCGGGATGGTTCCACAAGAACCCGTACCCGAGGCTGGACACCAGGAACGGGATGGACACCTCCGTGTTGCGCTGGACCAGCTCGACCACGGCGCCCTTCTGGTCCAGCCTGCCGTGCTGGTGCTGGCCGAGCCCGTAGAACCGCTCGCCGTCCCGCGCGCCGAACAGCACCTCCAGCCGGTGCAGCCCGCTGCCCGCCCCGGTCGGCGCATACCGCCGCTGCGGCGGGCCGGTGAAGTGCGGCACGACCTCGGCGAGCAGCTCGGCGCCATCCGAGGTGCGCAGGAACCGCAGCCTGCCGTCGGCGGTGATCTCGGCGGCCAGCCGGCCGTTCACCACCCGCGCCAGGTCCGCGGTGATCTCCGCCCGGGCGCCGGGGCTCGGCGCGGGCGGCAGCAGCGCGCCTGGCAGGTCGTCCCTGACGGCCTGCCAGACCGTGCCGCGGACGCGGATGCTGTCCGGCGCCCAGGGCTCGATCCGCACGGTCTCATGACCGCCACGCCACTCGACGGCCATGCCATCCTGACCGAAGACACCCATGCAGCGGAACCTCCGGGGGGCATCGTTACGCAAAGCTTTTCCTGCTGCGGATGCTAGCCATGCGCCGGCAAGTCAGTCAAGGTGTAACGCTCGTTGCCGTGCCTGATCGCAGGCTTGCGGCCGAGCCGTTATGAAACATTGCTGGCATCGTTTTTCGCAAGTATTCTTCGCCGTAATCGGCTCCGGAAGGGAGACCACAGCGAACACAGTCGAGCCCCAGGGGCGCGGCGTCGCCGCCGACGGAAATGCCAGGGGCAGCAGCGGGCGCGGCCAGGTGACGATCACGGACGTGGCCCGGCTGGCCGGCGTGTCACCGGGCACGGCGTCCAAGGCGCTGAACGGCCGTGGCGGGATCAGCCCGGACACCACGCAGCGGGTCCGTCAGGCCGCGGACAGGCTCGGCTACCAGCCGAACGCACTCGCCCGTGGACTGCTCACGGGCCGCAGCTGCACCGTGGGACTCATCACGACCGACAGCTTTGGCCGTTTCAGCATCCCGGTCATGCAAGGCGCCGAGGACGCGCTCGGTCCCGGCAGCATGTCCGTGTTCCTGTGCGACAGCCGGGATGACCGCATTCGCGAGCAGCACTATCTCCGCACCCTGCTGGAACGCCGCGTGGACGGCATCATCGTGACCGGCCGGCGCCAGGACCCCCGCGAGCCGGTCGGCTCCGGCCTGCCAGTTCCGGTGGTTTACGCGATGACGCAATCAACGGGTCCCGCCGACCTGTCCCTTGTGCCCGACGACATGCAGGGCGGCGGCCTCGCGGTGGGGCACCTGCTCAGCACCGGGCGGACAAGGATCGGCCACGTGACCGGGCCGCTGCGGTTCGCGGCGTCCCGGCTACGGGCGCACGGCGCGGAGGCGGCGCTGGCCGAGACCGGGCTCGCGATGGCCGGCGGCGGCCCGCTCTACGGGGAGTGGACCGAGGAGTGGGGCCGTCAGGCCACCGACGCGCTGCTTCGCTCGGCGCCGGATGTGGACGCGATCTTCTGCGGAAACGACCAGATCGCGCGCGGCGCGGCCGACGCCGTCCGCGACACCGGCCGCAGCGTACCCGATGACGTGGCCCTCGTTGGCTTCGACAACTGGGAGGTCATTGCCACGGCCTGCCGGCCGCCGCTCACCACGGTCGACATGAACCTCCGCGAGCTGGGCCGCACCGCCGCCGAGCGGCTCCTCGCCGCGATCAATGGCCAGTTCGCCGCGGGCGTGCAGAGACTGCCATGCAGCCTCGTGCTTCGCGAGTCCAGTCGTCCTCGCCAGCCCTCCGCCCTCCGGCCCGGCCTGCTGGCCGATGGCCCCCCGCCGTGGCCGGCGCGGCCGGCCGACTGAGGCTGCACCTCGCGAAGGCCGGAACGCTTCCGGGGCTAGGAAAACCTATTCCTTGGTACGCGCAGTGCCCGGGGTACATGGGGCACGACATCGGGCAGGCGCCACCGTCGTACTGTAGGCGGTACCGTTCCGCTCCGTGACGGGCACTGTTGACGCCACTCGGGCCAGGCCCTAGCGTACGTTCCTAGTCCCGTTGGAGAAAACCTATTCCTCAACCGTGGAGGCGCGTACGTGAACAGCGCCGAAGTGCCGCCGCAGGCCGGGCAGGATCCCGCCGCCAGGCCGGCCGCAGCGCCCGCCGCCAGGCAGCCCGCGGCGCCCGCCACCGGGTCGGCGGCAGCGCCCGCCGGAGGTCCGGCCGCAGCGCCCGTCACCAGGCCGCCCGCGGCGCCCGCCGGGAGTTCCGCCGTCGGCCCGGTCGCGCCCACCAGCGCGGCGATCGTCGCGCACCGGCCGCTGGGCGGGGAGGGGCCGGGCGCCAGACTGGCCGGGGGACTGCTGCACGACTGGCAGCGGCGGAACATGGCGGCGAGCCTGCCCCTCGCCCTGCGCCAGCTGGAGGCGGCCGGCAATCTGGACAACGTGCGCCTCGCCGGCCGGGCACGGGCGGGCGGCGATGCGCGCGCCGCCGGCGCCGCGCGGCCAGATCGGGGAGATACAGCGCGGGGAGACGGCGCCGGGCACCGGGATGGCTCCCCGGCCCGGTACCGGGGCCCGGTGTTCATGGACTCCGACATCTACAAGAGCCTCGAGGCCATCGGCTGGGAGCTTTCCCACGGCACGGCCGCCGAGCTCACGGGCTTCGCCGACTCGGTCGCCGCGCTCCTCGAGCGGGCACAGGAGCCCGACGGGTACCTGGACTCGTATTTCCAGGTGACCGGCGAGCCACGGTATGCCAGGCTGGCCTGGAGCCACGAGATGTACTGCGCTGGGCACCTGATCCAGGCGGCGGTCGCGCTCCGCCGCGGCGCGGGCGACGGCCGCATGCTCGCCATCGCGACCAGGCTGGCCGACCATCTGGTACGCGAGTTCGCCGGCCGGGCGCGGGGCCTGGACGGCCACCCGGTCATCGAGACCGCGCTCGCCGAGCTGTACCGGGAGACCGGGAAGCAGGACTACCTCGCGCTCGCGCGGCAGTTCGTGGACCAGCGCGGCGCGGGCCTGGCGGGCGATTCCGGCATGGGCCGCCGCTATCTGCAGGATCACATGGCGGTCCGGTCGTCGCCAACCGAGGTGGGACACGTCGTCCGCGCGCTGTACCTGGAAGCGGGGGTGGCCGATGTGGCCGCCGAGACCGGCGACCGGGAACTGCTCGAATCCTCGGTCCGCCGCTGGTCGGACATGGTTGCCACAAAGACCTACCTGACCGGAGGCAACGGCTCCCGGCATTCCGCCGAGGCGTTCGGCGACCGGTTCGAGCTGCCGCCGGACCGTGCGTACAACGAGACCTGCGCGGCGATCGCGAGCTTCCAGTGGAGCTGGCGGCTGCTGCTCGCCACCGGCGACGCCAGGTACGCCGATCACATGGAACGCGTGCTCTACAACGGCTTCGCCGCCGCGATCTCCACCGAAGGAAACCGCTTCTTCTACGTCAACCCGCTGCAGCGCCGCGAGGACCACTTCGAGAAGGACGACCCGGGACGCCGCCACGAGTGGTTCTCCTGCGCCTGCTGCCCTCCGAACATCATGCGCCTTCTCGCCTCACTCGAGCATTACCTCGCGACGGTGTCCGGCGATGAGCTGTACCTGCACCATTTCACCGGGGCGCGGCTGGCCGGCGCCGGCCTCGACCTGGAGATGACCACGGACTACCCGTGGTCCGGTGAGGTGCACGTGCGGGTGCTCGGCGCGCCGGACGGCGAGCGCGGGCTGGCCGTCCGTATCCCCGCCTGGAGCCGCGAGACCGGTTTCCGCCTCAATGATGATTCCGAACGGACGGTGGTTCCCGCCCCGGCTCGCGGCTACCTGACGCTCCGCCGCCGCTGGCGGCCGGGCGACCGCCTCACGGTACGGCTGGACCTCACGCCGCGCTGGACCCACCCGGACCGCCGCGTCGACGCGGTGCGCGGCTGCGTGGCGGTCGAGCGCGGACCGCTCGTGTACTGCTTCGAGCAGGCCGATCAGCCCGCCGGCGTGCGCGTCGATGACCTCATGTTCCGCCCCGGCACCCCGCTGACCGCACGGGAGCTGACGCTGCCTGGCGTCGGCCGCACCGTCTGGGTGACGGCCGGCGCGCTGCACATCCCCGCTGTCACGAACGCCGTGCCCGCCGCCGGAACCGTCGTCACGGCCGCCGCGATCCCGTACTTCCAGTGGGACAACCGCGACGGCCGTGCGATGCGGGTCTGGATGCCGGCGTCCTAGTGGCCGGCCCATGACCGCGCCGCGCCGGCCGCCGGCGCGTCACGCTCAGCGGACGCCGTAGAGGTGCTCGAGCGCGAGCTGGTCGAGGCGCTCGTAGCCCATGCCGCGCCGTCCCAGCGCGTCCGGGTCCGCCGTGACGTCGCGGACGTCACGCCACGTCTCGCCCGCCTCGAGCGTGGGCGCCGCGAGCTCGCCGGCGCGGGACTCGCGCAGCGCGGCCCGCACCTCGGGGTCGGCGCGGAACGCCCGCACCTTCTCCCGCAGGATCAGGTAGTTGCGCATGCAGGCGGCGGCCGAAACCCAGACTCCGTCGTCGTCCTCGGTCCGTGGCGGCTTGTAGTCAAAGTGCACCGGCCCGTCGTAGCCGCCGGCCACGAGCGTGTCGACCACCCAGAACGCGCCGCGCGCGTTCCCGGCGCCGAACCGCAGGTCCTGGTCGTAGCGGGGGCCGTTCTGCCCGTTCAGGTCGATGTGGAAGAGCTTGCCGTGCCACAGCGCCTGCGCGATGCTGTGCGCGTAGTTCAGCCCGGCCATCTCCTCATGGCCGATCTCCGGGTTGACCCCCACCATCTCGGGCCGCTCGAGCGAGTTGATGAACGCGAGCGCGTTGCCCACGGTGGGCAGCAGGATGTCGCCGCGCGGCTCGTTCGGCTTCGGCTCGATCACGAACCTGATGTCGTATCCCTGGTCGGTGGCGTACGCGCAGAGGATGTTGAGCGCCTCGGCGTACCTGTCGAGCGCGGCGCGGATGTCTTTGGCGGCGCCGGACTCCGCGCCCTCCCTGCCGCCCCAGAAGACGTACGCGCGCGCGCCGAGCTCGGCGGCCAGGTCCAGGTTGCGCATGACCTTGGCGAGCGCGAACCGGCGCACCTCCCGCTCGTTCGCGGTGAACGCGCCGTCCTTGAACATCGGGTGGCCGAACAGGTTCGTGGTCGCGGTCGTCACCACGAGCCCGGTGTCGTCCAGCGCCTTGCGGAAAGCCGCGATCCGCTCCTCGCGCTCGGCGGGTGACGCCTCGAACCCGAACACGTCATTGTCGTGGAAGTTCACGCCGTAGGCGCCCAGTTCGGCCAGCTTGCGCACGGCGCGATCGGCCGGCATCGGCGGGCGTACAGCGCCGCCGAAAACGTCGACGCCCTGCCATCCCACCGTCCATATACCAAACGAAAAGTGGTCTTCCCGCCGGGGAACATAGTCTTCCGCGGTCATTCGTGGCTCCCTTCTTCGGGGGATTCCGGGGTCGTTCCCCCCGGGACTGGCAGAGGGAGGGTTCACAGCTGCCAGACGGCGGCGTCTTCGCGCAGCATCGCATACCGCTCCCTGACCTCGGGGGTTGGGTCCGCCGTGTAAGTTTCGGCCGCCCTGGCCGGCCATTCCGGCGGCGCGCCCGCGCCCGCCGCCCCCGCGCCCGCCGCCCCCGTGCCCGCCGCCCCCGTGCCCGCGGTTTCGCGTGCCAGCGCCCACGCCGCCTGCCTGGCGGCGCCGAGCGCGACGTACTCGGCGGGCTCCGGCACCGTCACCGGCACGCCGAAGATAGCGGGCGCTATCGCCCGGATGGCCGGCGACCGGGCGGCGCCTCCGATGAGCACGATCCGCCGCGGGCCGATCCCGCAGGCCGCGAGGTAGCCGATCGCGTCGGCGAGCGAGCAGAGCACGGCCTCCACGGCGGCACGCGCGAGGTTCTCGGGTGTGCCGTTGGTGCTGGTCAGCCCCCGCAGCACGCCGTTTGCGGCCGGCCGGCTCGGCGACCGCTCGCCGTCCAGGTAGGGGAGCAGGGTCAGCCCGCCGGCCCCGGGGGCCGCGGCGAGCGCGAGGTCGGAGAGCCCGGCCGTGTCGGTGCCGATCATCCGCGCGGTGACGGTCAGCACGCGTGCCGCGTTCACGGTGGCCACCAGCGGCAGGAACCGCCCGGTCGCGTCGGCGAAGCCGGCCACCAGGCCAGACGGGTCCGCGGTTGGCCTCAGCGTGACCGCGTACGCCGTGCCCGACGTGCCGATCGACACGGCGACGTCCCCCTCGCGCAGGCCGAGACCCAGCGCCGCCCCCATGTTGTCCCCTGTCCCCGGCGACAGCGCGGCGCCCCAGGATGTCTCCCCGGCGATCTCCGCCGGACCCGCCACCCGCGGCAGCCGCACGTCCCGGCCGAGGGCGGCCTTGGCGATCTCCGGCAGCCAGGTTCCGTCGGCGGGGGAGAAGTACCCGGTCCCGGAGGCATCCCCGCGGTCGGTGACGGGATCGGCACCCCGTTCCGTACCCACCTGCCGCGTGCCGAGCCGCCAGGTCAGCCAGTCGTGCGGCAGCAGCACGCTGTGCACCCGGCTGGCGTTCTCGGGCTCCCGTTCCGCCAGCCAGCGGAGCTTCGTGACGGTGAACGACATCGTCGGCACGCTGCCGGTGCGGCGCGCCCACTCGGCGGCGCCGCCGAGTTCCGGCACCAGCTCGCTGGCCTGCGGCGCGGACCTGATGTCGTTCCACAGCATCGCAGGGCGGATGACGCTGCCCGTCTCGTCCAGGGCGACCATGCCGTGCTGCTGCGCGGCGACCCCCACCGCTTCCGCGCGCTCGAGCAGGTCCCGGCCGGCGCTGCCGAGCGCCTGCCACCAGTGTTCCGGGTCGATCTCGGTACCATCCGGATGCGGGGCGCTACCCTCCGCGACCACCGTCCCGTCCTCGCCGCGGCACAAGACGACCTTGGTGGACTGAGTGGAGGAATCAATGCCGGCGACGAGCATCAGAAACCGCCAGCTTCCGAGATCCAGAGACAGAATCTAGACACGTACGTTTCATATGCGGGCACGCACGCGACACTAGCGCAGGGCCTCACGGCTGGCTACCGTGCGCGCAGTCGAAAAGATTTCGTATCTGCGCAGGTCGAAGCCCACCTGCGAAGGGATGTCACGACCGCGCCCGGCCGTCTCGTGCCGCCCCGGGATGAGCGTTCAGTCGCCACCTGTTAGCTGCACGTTACAAATGAACGTGCATTTGGCCTTGCATCTGCACCTGGTCTCCGGCAAGATGACTTCTGCGCTAATCAACAGGATTCGGTGCGAAACCGCCCCGGGGTCGCGATGAGCTTGAACCAGGTGCCACTGCCCACCCGCACGAAGATCGATCCGGCTGCACACCAGCCGCTGGACCTCTCAGCGAGGCTGGAGTGCGGCTCTGGCCGGCCCCGTGTGGTTCGGATGCCAGCCGACTGGTGGGATTCGCCCACGGTCGTGGCGTGCCCGCTGAGCCGGGGACCGCAGTCCGCGGGCGCCGCGCGGCGCTTCACGAGGAACACTCTCAGGAACTGGGGCCTGTGGTCCCTCGCCGATGATGCCGAGACGATCGTGGGCGAGTTCGTCGCCAACGCCGTCACCCACGCCACCGCGGCCGCCGAGCGGCGCTCCGGCGACGGCCTGGGCTTGCGGCTGCTGCGGCGCACCGGAGAGGTCATGTGCGCGGTGCTCGACCCGAGCGACGCCGCCCCCGTCCTCCGGGAGCCGGGCCGTACCGACGAGGCAGGCCGTGGCCTGCAAATGGTCGACGCCCTCAGCGACGTCTGGGGCTGGAGCCCGGTAGCCGGCCGCGGCAAGGCCGTCTGGGCCATCCTCTTCTCCGCCTGAGTTCCCGCCGCCCAAGTTTCCGCCGCCACAACCTCGAACCTTCTATGCCCCCGCGCCATTCCACGACCGCGAGCCACCCCACTGCCCCAGTACCACCCACTGCCCCAGTACCACCCACTGCCCCAGTACCACCCACTGCCCCAGTACCACCCACTGCCCCAGTAGCACCCACTGCCCCCGCACCACCCACTGCCCCCGCACCACCCCATTACCCCGACCCTCTACGCCCGCATCACTGACGACTTACTCACCACCCGCGACCCCGCACCACATCACCGCCGCGGGAGCAGCCGACGCCTTCGCGTCGGCCGTCATGATCACGGAATCCAAGGTGTCGTATACGACCCGTAACTACCGTGATCATGAAACGCGCCCGAAATGCGCCATTTGTTCCCGGCGTCCGGGCAGACCTAGCACGTAAGCATTGGGACGACCGTGATCGCTGGTACAGGCGGGATGGACGGTGACTGCGTGATGCGGCGCGCCCGCCCGCTGCCCTTGCCCGCTGCCCCTTGCCCGCTGCCCCTTGCCCGCGGCCCCCGGCCCTGCAGCGCCCGCCCCGCCCCGCGGCCTTCCCCGCGGCGCCTCCGCCCGCGGCCCTGCCCCGCGACGCCCGCCCCCGCTCCCGCTCTGCCGCGGACACCAGCGTGTCGCGCGGGCCGTCTCCGCAGGCCCGGGCCGGGCGGGGGTGACACCGTTCGTTCAGTAAATTACCGAGGATTACGGGGCGGCTGGTTTGCAGGGACACCGACCGGCTGACACGCTCTGTTCATTCGGCTAATGTCGTGGCGCACACTCACGGAGGGACGGCGGGGATGCCCTGGACCTGGCGGTATGAGAAAGCGAACGGCTCTGTGGTCAGCACCGCGGGCCTGCCGGATGCTATTTTCGCCAGCCAGGGCGACGCCGAGAGCTGGCTCGGCGAGAACTGGCGCGCGCTGCTCGACGCGGGCGTCGACCAGGTGACGCTGCTTGACGACGACCGCAGCGAGTACGGGCCGATGAGCCTGCACCCGTAGAGCTGACCGGCGCCCCGCCCTCCGGGGCATCCTGGCCTCGGGGCCAGCTAGCTCGCGGGTCGCTGCGGCGGGCTGGCGGTGCGGGCCGGGTCCCTGACGACCACGTCCTCCAGCACCTCGTCGATCCGGCGCAGCAGGCCTGTATCCAGCCGGGCGCCGGCCGCGGTGGCATTTTCCCTGACCTGCTCGGGACGGGTCGCCCCGACGATGGCGGCGGACACGGCCGGGTTCTGCAGCGTCCAGGCGACCGCGAGCTGCGCGAGCGACAGGCCCGCCTCGTCCGCCAGCGGCGCCAGCCGCTGCACGGCGGTGAGCACCGGCTCGTTGAGCCACCTGCTGATGAAGCCCGAGCCCGACGGGTCGGTGGCGCGGGAGCCGGCCGGCGGCGTGGCGCCCGGCGCGTACTTGCCGGTCAGCGCGCCCTGCGCGATCGGGGAGAACACGATCTGCCCGAGTCCCTCCTTCATGCTCAGCGGCACTATCTCGGGCTCGATGACCCGCCAGAGCATGTTGTACTGCGGCTGGTTGGAGACGATTCGGTCCAGCCCCATCTGGTCCGCGATCCGCAGCGCGGCTGCGATCTCCTCGGCGCGCCATTCCGAGACGCCGACGTAGAGAACCTTGCCCGCGCGCACCAGGTCGTCGAAGGCGCGCAGGGTCTCCTCGAGCGGCGTCTCGTGGTCGTACCGGTGCGCCTGGTACAGGTCGACGTAGTCGGTACGGAGCCTGCGCAGCGATGCGTGCAGCGATTCGGTGATGTGCTTGCGGGACAGGCCGCTGTTGTTCGGGCCGTCGCCGAGGGGCCAGTAGACCTTGGTGAATATCTCCACGGACTCGCGGGGGACACCGTTCAGCGCACGCCCGAGCACCTCCTCGGCGCGCCCGGCAGCGTAGACGTCGGCGGTGTCGAACGTGCTGATGCCCTCGTCCAGGGCGGCGTGCACGCACTCCCGCGCGGCGTTCTCCGCTACCTGGGATCCATGGGTGATCCAGTTGCCGTACGCGATGGCGCTGACTTTCAGGCCGCTCTTGCCCAGGTGACGGTATTCCATGGGCAAACCTTATCGGTGAGCCTCTTCCGGGCCCGCCGAGGTCAGAACTTGTCGCCGGGGTGCAGCCGCGGCGCCGGCATCCGGAACCGGCGGATTTGCAGCGCGCGCATCAGCGCGTACACCGTCAGCCCCTTGGTGTCCCCGCCCGGCAGCCGCTCGGCGACCAGCCGCTTGAGACTGCGGCGCATCAGGATGCCGTCGATGGCGACGACCACGATGAGGACGAGAACAAACGGTGACACGTACGTGTTCAGCGTCTTGCTCCGCGACAGCAGGGCGACGAGGAGGAGGACCAGCACGTACATGTAGTACTCACTGGGCCTGCGCCTGGAGTCGACGTAATCGCGGGCCAGCCCGCGCACCGGCCCGCGGTCGCGCGGGTTGAGCGCCCATTCCTCGCCGCGCTTCATCGCGTCGTACCTGCGGGCGCGCTCGGTGCGGTCCCTGGTGCGGGTCTCCGGGGTCCTGCCTCCAGCGCCGCCGCGGCCCGCCCGGGCCGGGCCGGTGATCGGCTGGTACCTCCGCTTCTCGGCCTCGCTGCGCTTGGGCGTGGGCCGCCCCTTGCCGGCCTCGGCGGGCGGTCTTGTTTCTGCCGGGGTTTCTGGCTTCTGCGTGCCCTCAGCATCGTGGGCCGTCTCGCCGGTCGCCCCGGCGCTACGGCGTCGGAACACGGGCATAGCTTAGAGCCTGTTCTGCGTGTTTGCGGACGTCCCGCCCGCCTGTCCTGCCCTCTTCTGTTGCCTTCTTCTGTTGCGCGCGTGCCCTCTCGCGCTGTTGCGCGCGTGCCCTCTCGCGTGCCCTCTTCTGTTGCGCGCGCGGACGCGGTGGATATGTAGCTACCGCTACGGGGCAGCGCGTAGGGTGGAATGCGATCAGCCGGCGGCAACAGCCGCCCGCCTGGCGGCAGCTGCCGCCCCGGGGCGGCGCACAGGTAGACGAAGGGGACGGCCGCGCCAATGAGCGTGATGAAGCGAGTCTCGATGATCTTCAGGGCCAAGGCCAACAAGGCCCTGGACCGCATGGAAGATCCTCGCGAGACCCTGGACTACTCTTACCAGCGGCAGCTCGAGATGCTGACTAAGGTCCGGCGCGGGGTCGCGGATGTCGCCACGTCCCGCAAGCGGGTCGAGCTGCAGATGAACCAGCTCCAGCAGGAGCAGGGCAGGCGCCAGGAGCAGGCGATGAAGGCGCTCGGCCAGGGCCGTGAGGACCTGGCGCGGGAGGCGCTGCAGCGCAAGGCGGCCGTGCAGACGCAGCTCAACGAGCTGCAGGGCCAGTACGCGTCGCTGCAGGCCGAGGAGGAGAAGCTCACGGTCGCGTCGCAGCGGCTGCAGGCCAAGGTGGACGCCTTCCGCACCCGGAAGGAGACCATCAAGGCCACCTATACCGCGGCCGAGGCGCAGACCAGGATCAACGAGGCCTTCTCCGGCATCTCGGAGGAGATGGGCGACGTCGGCATGGCGATCCAGCGTGCCGAGGACAAGACCGCGCAGATGCAGGCCCGGGCCGGCGCCATCGACGAGCTGCTCGCCTCGGGCGCGCTCGAGGACCAGGTGGGCGGCCGGACCGACGACATCCAGGCGGAGCTTGACCGGATCGGCGCCGGCTCGGACGTGGAGCTCGAGCTCGCCAAGATGAAGGGCGAGCTGGCCGCCGGGGCGCCGCGGCAGATCGAGGGCTCGGCGAACGGCGACGCGAACGGTGCGGCCGGCGCGGACCGGGCCGGCGCCGCGCCCGCGGGCGGTTCCCAGGCTCAGACCCAGGCCCAGGGGCCGGCGACGACCCCGGCCGAGCCGCCGAGGGCTGGTGAGGACGCATGATCGTCCGGATCCTCGGCGAGGGGCAGTACCGGCTGGACGACGCGGCCGCGCCCGAGCTGAACCGCCTGGACGCCGAACTCCAGGCCGCGGTCGACCGTAACGACGAGGCCGCCTTCGGCGCCGCGCTGCACGGGTTGCTCGCCGCCGTTCGGTCCCACGGATCGCTGGAACCGCCCGACACCCTCTCGCCGTCGGAACTGATCCTTCCGCCCGAGGACGCGAGCCTGACCGAAGTGCGCAAGATGCTCACGGACGAGGGGCTGATCCCGGGCTGACCGCCGGCCGCCGGCCCTCCGGTTACGCCTGACTTCCAGGTTCTTCACGGGAAGTGTTCAGGATATGCCCGACGTTCTTCGGATAGATTTCTTGTAAGGCCGGGTGACGCGGCATGAGGCCGCGATGTCCCGGTACGATCGGAGGTGCGTTATGGCGCGTACGAGGTATGCGCCTGACCGAGGGCTCACGGTGCGGATGACCGCGACGATGTTCCTGCTCGGCCTGGTGTTTGTCGCGTTCGTCGCCCTGATCATAGGCATCATGTCCGCCGCGCACACGTCGTCAGCGGCGATCGTGCTCGTCGCGGTCGTCTTCGGGGGCGGTTTGGCGATCGCGTCGCTGTTCTGGTCGGACAAGATAGCGCTGGCCGCGGCGGGAGCCCAGCTGGTGTCACCGCGCGAGGCGCCGGAACTGCACGGCATGGTCGACCGGCTGTGCGCGCTCGCCGACATGGACAAGCCCAAGGTGGCGATCGCCCGCAGCCCCATGCCGAACGCGTTCGCCACGGGCCGCAACAGCAAGAACTCGGTGCTGTGCGTGACCACGGCCATGCTGGACGGGCACCTGAACCTGACCCGGGAGGAGCTCGAGGGCGTGCTGGCCCACGAGCTGTCGCACGTCGCGCACAAGGACGTCCAGGTGATGACGATCGCGTCGTTGCTCGCCATCATCGCCGGCCTGCTGGTCAGGTTCGCGTTCTACTCCGAGCTGTTCGGCGGCGGCCGGCGCGGCAACGACAACCAGAACGCCGCGCTGGTCATGCTCGGCATCATGGCGGTGTCCGTCGTGGTGTACGCGGTCAGCTTCCTGCTGATCCGGCTGCTGTCGCGGTACCGCGAGCTGGCCGCCGACCGCAGCGGTGCGCTGCTCACCGGCCAGCCGTCGGCGCTGAAGAGCGCTCTGATCAAGGTCAGCGGTGGCATGGCGCGGATCCCGAACCAGGACCTGCGCGCGGCCGAGCCGCTGAACGCGTTCTACTTCGCGCCGGCGATGAAGCTGTCCGGTGGCGGCGGTGGGGGCCTGTCGAGGATCTTCTCCACGCACCCGACGCTGGAGCGCCGTATCCAGGAGCTCGACAAGATCCAGAAGCAGCTCGGCCAGGTAGCCCCCAGGTAACGCCGATGGGTTTCCTGGACACGCTGCTCGGCCGGACCAAGCCGGTTCAGCCGAAGCTGGACGACCTGTTCGCGCTGCCCTCCGCCGCGGTGACGCTGGAGGCCGGGATGGACTTCAAGCCCACCGGGTCCGGATCGGTCTGCTTCCGCCCGGTGGAGGGCAAGACCTTCGAGGACGTGCAGAAGGACGTGCGCGACCTGCTCAACATGTCGGCGAGCAGCGAAGGCGGGCTGCCGGTCGAGGTGACGAAGGACTCCTACGGCTTCACCTGGCTGGTCGTCTCGCGGATGTCCGACGAGATCGACGCGCTCGTCACCGACCTGCACGCGGTGAACAGCGCGCTCGTGGACAACGGGTTCGGCCCGCAGCTGCTGTGCACGCTTGTCGCCTTCCGCGACGACAGCGAACGCAGGCTGGCGCTGGTGTACCTGTACAAACGGGGCACGTTCTACCCGTTCGCCCCGCTGTCCGGCGAGCGCCGCGACAACGCGCTCGAGCTGTCGGTGAAGGGCGCGATCGGCGACGACCTCAAGTTCGAGCAGGACCTGACCCGGTGGTTCCCCGTCTGGGGCGCGCCGGGCCTGTAAGGACCGACGCTGCTGCACGGCGGTCCTTGCGGCAGGCTCGGTTGCGCGGAATGCGCGCACGGGGCATATCGTTGAGACAGGACGACAGATCACGCCGGGCCGCTCACGGCGGCACGACCTAGGCGGGAGCTAACGACAGATGACCGTTCAGAACGATGTGACGCAGCAGGGTGTCATCCTCACCGAGGCCGCGGCCAGCAAGGTGGGCGCGCTGCTCAGCCAGGAGGGTCGTGACGACCTGCGGCTGCGCGTCGCCGTTCAGCCGGGCGGCTGTTCCGGGCTGCGCTACCAGCTTTACTTCGACGAGCGCTCCTTCGAGGGCGACATCGTGGCCGACTTCGGCGGCGTCGAGGTGGTGACGGACAAGATGAGCGCTCCCTACCTCACCGGCGCGACCATCGACTTCGTGGACACCATCGAGAAGCAGGGCTTCACGATCGACAACCCGAACGCGACGGGTTCCTGCGCCTGCGGCGACTCCTTCCACTGACGCGCGACTGAGAATCCCCGCCGTGCGGATCGCCGTCACCGGGTCGATCGCCACCGATCACCTGATGAAGTTTCCCGGCCGGTTCGAGGATCAGCTGATCGCGGACAAGCTGGACAAGGTTGCCCTGTCGTTCCTCGTGGACGAGCTGCAGATCAGGCGCGGGGGAGTGGCGGCCAACATCGCGTTCGGCCTGGCCGGCCTGGGCCTGCGCCCGCTGCTGATCGGCAGCGCCGGGGCCGACTTCGCCGAGTACCGCGCGTGGCTGGACCGGCACGGCGTCGACACCTCCGGCGTCCGCGAATCGATGCTGCGGCATACGGCGCGGTTCGTGGCCACCACCGACAGCGTCGGTAACCAGATCGCGTCGTTCTACGCGGGGGCGATGAGCGAGGACCGCGACATCGATCTCGCGCCGCTGTGCGCCGGAGGGGTCGATCTCGTGCTGATCGGCGCGACGGACCCCGACGCGGTGCTGCGCTTCAGCGCGCAGTGCCGCTCGCTCGGCCTGGCGTTCGCCGCCGACCCTTCGTGGCAGCTCGCCCGGTTCGAGGGACCCCAGGTGCACGACCTCGTCGACGGGGCCGCGTACCTGTTCTCCAACGAGTACGAGGGCGCGCTGATCGAGCGCAAGACCGGCTGGTCCGCGGCCGAGGTCCTGAGCCACGTCGGCGTCCGCGTCACGACGCTGGGCGGCGACGGGGCGCGGGTGGAGCAGGCCGGGCAGCCGCCGGTCGAGGTCGGCCCCGTGCCGGACGCCGTGCTGGCCGAGCCGACCGGCGCCGGTGACGCGTTCCGGTCGGGCTTCCTCGCCGCCGTCGCGTGGGGCCTGTCCCACGAGCGCGCCGCCCAGCTCGGCAACCTGCTGGCCGTGCACGCCCTGGAGACCGTCGGCACCCAGGAATACGACCTCAAGCCGGGCCCGCTGGCCGAGCGCTGCGCGGACGCCTACGGCGAGGACGCCGCCGAGGAGATCGCCGCGCACCTGACCAGCTGAGCAACCTGGGCGGTAGCGTGACAGCTATGCCAGCCGCGCTCGCGTCCGGGTACCAGGGGCCCCCAGAGCTGACGCTCACCCGTGCCTTCACGCAGTGGACGGCCGACCCGTGGATGATCGCGCTCGTGGTCCTGCTCGGCGGCTGCTACATCGCCGGCGTGCGAAGGGTGCACCGCGGCGGTGACAGGTGGGCGACGGGCCGCGTGGTCGCGTTCGCCGGGCTCGGTCTCGGCTTCCTGGTGCTCGCCACCATGTCGTGGATCGGCGTCTACCAGGGAATCCTGTTCTACGCCCGCGCCACGCAGACCGTGCTGCTCGTCCTGCTGGTGCCCCTGTTCCTCGCGATGGGGCGGCCGCTCACGCTGGCCATCGCCGCGCTGCCCGGGGCGGGGCGCCGGATCGGGGCGGTGATCCGGAGCCGGCCGGCGAAGGTCCTGACGTTCCCGGCGGTCACCACGTTCGCGCTGGTGGCGGTCCCGTTCTCGATGTACTTCACCTCCTGGTACACGGCGGTGTTCCACAGCACCGCGATCCGCGAGCTGACCTACCTGGCGCTGATGGCGCCCGGGTTCGCGTTCTTCTGGACGCTGCTGCGCGTTGACCCGGTGCCCAAGGCGTACTCCTACGGGGTCTCGATGTGGATCACCGGGGCGGAAGTCATCGGCGACGCGTTCTTCGGCATCGCCGTGATCGCGTACACGAGCCTGATCGGCGGGGCGTACTACCAGGCTCTCGGCCGGCCCTGGGGGCCCAGCCTGAAGACGGATCAGGTCATCGGCGGGGGAGTGCTGTGGATCCTCGGTGACCTCGTGGGCCTTCCCTTCCTGGCGGTCCAGCTGATCCAGCTGATGCGGGAAGACCAGGCCGAGGCGGAACGGGTCGACGCGGAACTCGACGCCAGGGACGCCGCGCAGGCCGCCCGCGCCGCCGTCGCGGGCACGAGCGGACCGAGCGGCCCGGCGGAGGCAGCCGAGCCGGGAACGGCCGAGCCGGGAACGGCCGAGCCGGGAACGGCGGCGCCTGGAGCGGTCGCGCCGGGAGCGGCGGCGCCTGGAGTGGCCGCGCCGCCGGATCCCGCCGACGGCGACCGCCCGTGGTGGGAAGAGGACCCCCGCTTCACCGGCCGCTTCAAGCCCACCTGACCACCGCCGTCCTTCGAGCGGCAGCCATCTGCCGTCCTTCGAGCGGCAGCCATCCCGGGTTTGGGTGCGATTCTGGTCGTTACAGCAGCGCGCATTGCACCCAAAACCCGTCAGGAGGGTCTCGCGCGCAGCCCGCCGGGACGCTCAGTAGCGGCGGATGACGCTCAGTAGCGGCGGCGGATGAGGAACGCCCAGCCCGAGGGCAGCTCGCGGGAGACCACGAACTCGTGCGACTTCATCCCGCACCACGCGGGGACGTCGGTGTAGGCGGCGGGGTCGTCCGCGAGCACCGCCACGATCTGGCCCACCGGGACGTCGCGGATCTGCTCGGCGAGCATGATGATCGGGATCGGGCACTTGCGGCCGAGCGCGTCGATCGTCAGCACCGGCGCCGGCACGGGCGGCGTTTCGGAAACGTCCGGCGCCGCGGATCGCCCGGCCAGGCCACCGGAAGGGCCGCCCGGTCCCGGGGCACGCCCGGCGGTTGCCGTGGCACTTTCCCGGCGCCCGAACCAGCCGCGGCTCATGCTCATCCTCCCGCCATCGCTCCCATCCCCGCCATCGCTCCCGCCCTCTCCATAGTGCCCCGCCCGCATGGCGGTACGCCCGGTAACACGCGAAGAAACCGTACGGCTCCTTAACGTGACCGAACCGTGATTGGACCGCGAGTGCCGGGGGTCCCCGTGTACGGTCCGGGGCAGGCGCGATACTGTTTCCACGACACGCTGTAGAAGAACCGTGGACCGGCCCCAGCGGTGAGGGTGCCGGGCGACGTATGTTGGGAAGGCGCTCACTTGACTCTGATCCGCAGGCCAGCGGCGCCACGCCGCCGGCTCACCGCGACGCGCGCCGCGACGCGCGCTGCGGTGCTCGCCGTCATGCTGCTCGCCCTCACCGGCTGCACGAACAACACGTTCACCCGCCTCGGGTTCCCCAACCCCGTCACGACCCAGGGCAAGGTCGTGCTCTCGCTCTGGCAGGGGTCGTGGATCGCGGGGCTGGCGGTCGGCGTCCTCGTGTGGGGCCTGATCCTGTGGGCGGTGATCTTCCACCGCAAGCGGGGCGACCGGCTGCCGCCGCAGGTGCGGTACAACATGCCGATCGAGATCCTGTACACGGTGGTGCCGTTCATCCTGATCGCGGTGCTCTTCTACTACACCGCCAAGGACGAGAACACCATTGACAGCCTGTCGAGCCACCCCGACGTGACCGTGAACGTGATCGGCTACCAGTGGAGCTGGCAGTTCACCTACGCGGACGTCAACGGCGTCAAGGCCAACGTGGTGATGAACGGCGAGCCGTGGAACCCGTACGCGTCGGCGCAGCAGCAGCAACTGCCGCTGCTCGAGATCCCGGTGGGGGAGACCGTCAGGTTCAACCTGACGTCACCGGACGTGGTGCACGCGTTCTGGGTTCCGGAGTTCCTCTTCAAGAGGGACGTCATCCCGGACCACCCGAACCACTTCGAGATCACCGCCACGCAGACCGGCACGTTCATCGGGCACTGCAGCGAGCTGTGCGGTCTCTATCACGCCAGGATGCTCTTCACGCTCAAGATCGTGACACCGGCGCAGTTCAGGCAGTTCATCGCGACAGAACAGGCACGACAAAAGACAGCAGCAGGGAGTACCACGTGACGACGCTTGAGGAACCGGCGGCCCGCGGCCTCGCTCCATCGCGGCGGACCGAACGCAAGGGGTCGGTCCTGGCGTACTGGCTGTCCTCGACCGACCACAAGATCATCGGACACATGTACCTGGTCACCGCGTTCGGGTTCTTCCTGATCGCGGGGATCCTGGCGATGCTGATCCGCATCCAGCTGCTGGGGCCGAACCGGCACTTCGTCTCCGAGGCGCAGTACAACGAGCTGTTCACCATGCACGGCATACTGATGCTGCTGCTGTTCGCGACGCCGCTGTTCGTCGGGTTCGCGAACGAGATCATGCCCCTTCAGCTCGGCGCGCCCGATGTCGCGTTCCCGCGGCTGAACCTTCTCAGCTACTACCTGTTCCTCTTCGGCGGCCTGATCCTGGTCGCCAGCTTCCTGACGCCCGGCGGCGCCGCGGCGTTCGGCTGGTACGCGTACGCCCCGCTGAACTCCGCCGTCTACTCGCCCGGAGTCGGCGCGGACATGTGGATCATGGGGCTGGTGCTGTCCGGCTTCGGCACGATCCTCGGCGGGGTCAACTTCGTCACCACGATCTTCTGCATGCGTGCCCCCGGCATGACGATGTTCCGGATGCCGATCTTCACCTGGAACACGCTGCTCACCTCGATCCTTATCCTGATGGCGTTCCCGGTGCTGGCCGCCGCGCTGCTGGTGCTCGAAATCGACCGGCGGCTCGGCGCGCGCGTCTTCGACGCCTCCAGCGGCGGTGCCCTTCTGTGGCAGCACCTGTTCTGGTTCTTCGGCCATCCGGAGGTCTATATCCTCGCGCTGCCGTTCTTCGGCATCGCGACCGAGATCATCCCGGTGTTCAGCCGCAAGCCGCTGTTCGGCTACAAGACGCTGATCGCCGCGACCATCTCCATCGCCGGCCTGTCCATGACCGTGTGGGCGCACCACATGTTCACCACCGGCGCGGTGCTGCTGCCGTTCTTCTCGTTCATGACGTTCCTGATCGCGGTGCCGACCGGGGTGAAGTTCTTCAACTGGACCGGCACCATGTGGAAAGGCCAGCTCACCTTCGAGCCGCCGATGCTGTTCTCGGTCGGGTTCCTCGTCGTGTTCTTGTTCGGCGGCATCACCGGCATCATCCTGGCCTCGCCGCGGCTGGACTTCGCCGTGTCCGACTCCTATTTCGTGGTCGCGCACTTCCACTACGTGCTGGCCGGCACGGTGCTGTTCGCGATGTTCGCAGGCTTCTACTTCTGGTGGCCGAAGATGACCGGCAAGATGCTGAACAGCCGGATCGGCAAGCTCCAGTTCTGGCTGCTGTTCATCGGCTTCAACTTGACGTTCCTGGTCCAGCACTGGGCGGGGGTCGAGGGCCAGGTGCGACGCACCGCCAACTACCCCGACCTGCCCGGGAACGTGACCACGCTCAACGTCATCTCCTCCGTCGGGTCGTGGATCCTGGCCCTGTCCATCCTCATCTTCTTCTGGAACATGTACGTGACCTGGCGGCACGGCGAAAAGGTGACCGAAGAGGACCCGTGGGGCTTCTGCAGCTCGCTGGAGTGGGCGACGTCCTGCCCGCCGCCCCGGCACAACTTCACCAAGATGCCGCGGATCAGGTCCGAGCGCCCAGCCTTCGACCTGCACTATCCGCACGTGAAGCAGGGCCGTG
>JAFAZE010000156.1 GCA_019239975.1 Streptosporangiaceae bacterium | reverse complement strand
GCTGTCGAACGGCCTGTACGGCGTCAACCACGGCGGCTCGCTCATCTACATGGGCGCCATGTACCTGCTGGCCCTGGCCATCTACGTGGGCGCGCGCGTGGTCCGCAACCGCCAGGGCATCGACCTCGGCCTGATCAACAAGGAAATCCCCGTCGAGTAGCACCTCGCCGGCGGCGTTCACGTGGCTCCGGTTCCCGAAATGGGGGCCGGAGCCACGTGCTTTCCGGCGCATGCGGGGCCGGCGGCGGGCGGGGCCGGGGGCGGGCGGGGGCCGGCGGCGGGCCGCTGGCGCATCTGGCCCCGCCCAGTGGGGCCGCTGGCGCATCTGGCCCCGCCCAGCAGGCCCGGTCGCGGCGATCAGGGCCGGTCGCGGCGGAGGATGAGGATCATGCGCCAGGCTCGCGGGTCGCCGACGGGGGTCGTGTCGTCGAAATCGCCGTAGCTGGCCAGGACGCTGAAGCTGCCTTCCAGACGGACAGCGGCGGTTATCTCGGTGGCGGTCCAGAACCGGTTGGGCACCACGTCGGTGACCGTGCGGACGTCGCCGACGGCGGGGCGGACGGTGACGCTGACGTGCTCCCGCGTGACCTGACTCACCGGGTCGATGGGGTCTCCCGGGCCGCCCCATCGCACTTCGATGCGGGCGCCGTCGGTCTCGGTGGTCCACTCGCTGCTGGTGCGGGGGGCCACGCCGAGGTAGTCAGCCGGGTGGGCGAGCTCGACGACGTACAGCGCTCCCGGGCCGAGATGCGCCGCAAGCGCGCCCAGGTGGGCGAGGAGATCGTCGAGCGTGAGCAGGTGGCACAGTGAGTTCAGCATCGTTATCGCGAGATCGAAGCCGCGGTCGATGCGGAAATCGCGCATGTCCGCCTCGACGACCGCGAGCTCCAGGCCGGCCCGGCCGGCCTTGCCGCGCGCCCGCGCGCACATCGCCCGGCTCCGGTCGAGCGCGGTGGCGTCGAGACCGCGCCTGGCGAACTCGAGCGAGTGTTCCGCCGGGCCGGCCGCGAGCTCCAGCACGGAGCGGACTCCTCCGCGCGGCGCGCCAGCGGGCCCGGAGCGGTCAGCGCCGCCGCCGGCGTGCCGGTCGCACCAGCGCTGCAGCGCGTCGACCTCGGCCGGGACGTTCCGGTATGCGCACGCGAGCTCATAGAGCTCGGGTTCGTCATAGATGCCGCTCACCCGAGCAATCATGCCGGAAACCGGCCGGAGGACGGGTGCCGCGGGCTGACGCGTGGCCTGTGGCCACGGCGGGCTGACACAAATCCGCGCCCCATCTACCCTCAGCGATCAGCCTGCGGCAGACTGGCCGCATGATGATGACTGAGGCCGAGGCTCTGGAGATGCTGACACGCGAGGACCCGGCGGCCGCCGGCCATGCAAAAGCAGCCCTCCGCTGGCTGACCTCAGACGAGGGCCTCGACACGATTTCACTGCTGCGGCTGCAGGAGTTCCTGTGGTACGTCCTGCCCTCCACCTGGCCGCTGACGACCGCCGGGCACCTCGAGGCGGCCAGGGCGCTCGGCCGCCTGCTCGCGCTGGCCGGCCTGGACCGGTACGCCGAGATCTGCTCGGCGCCGGAGACCGAAAGGATCATCGCCGCCTACGGCTGCGCGCACGAAGAGGGCATCGCCGCTTACACCGAAGCGGTGGAGGCGTCCAACGTGGCACCGCCCGACACCGACCTGCTCGCCTGGAGTTCCGTGATGGGGCCGGAGGAGCGCGCCGCCTATGACGCCTGCGCCGCGGCCGTCGAGCTGGCCGTGACGTCGGGCGAGCTCCGGGTCGGCGCCAGCGGCTGGCGCACGAAGCGGGCCGCGCTTGTCGACCGCTGGCTCACCGGGCACACGCTCACCGGCCACACGCCCGGCGGCCCAGGCGGTCACGCGCCGCCGGTACCGAGCCTGCCCGGGATGCCGGACGCGGGCGACCACGCCGACACCTCCCGGCCCAGCACCGACACGTGGCTGAGCCGCATCAGCACGGAGCGGATCGACGAATGGACGCACGGCCGGCCCGGAGAGCGCGCCAAACTGGCGCGGCACATCGTTCCGCGGCTGCTCGAGCCGCCCATGCTGCCGGGCGAGCCGCTGCCGACGCTGCGCTGGCTGCTGCACCACGCCGATGCCGGGCTGCGGCTGACCGCGCGTCACTACATCGCCCCACCGGTGGTCGGCGAGGCGGTCGAACTGTTCGGCTGGCGGGAGCAGCTGACCGGCCGCCGCCGGCAGGAACTCGATGTCTTCCCGCTGCATACGCTGCGCTCGCTGGCACACCGGGAGATGGGCGCCATCCGCCGGAGCGGCACGAGCCTGGTGCTGACCAGGACCGGCCGGCTGATGGCCGCCGACGCGGCGGTCAGGTGGCACATCGGCACCGCCGCGCTGATCGGGCAGGACGACGGCCCGGTCCCCGACTTCCCGGTCGCCGTGCGCGAGGCGGCCCTGCTGGTGACGCTGACATGCGGGCCGCTCAGCCACGACGACCTGGCCGGTAAGCTGACCGACCTGCACGCCGGCGAAGGGTGGACGTCCAGGTCCGGCAGCAGTCTGGCGGCCGCGGTACGCAACGAGATCCACCTGCTCAGGCACCGGCTCAGGGCGCTACAGCTCATCGAGGACGGAAGCGCCTTCGCCGCGCCGCTCATGCTCACCGAAACCGGCACCGCCGCCGCGCTTTCCGCGCTGCTCGCCCGCGCCCTCCGCCCCCGTCACCAGCCAGCGTTCAGCTAGCGCCGGGCGAGTAGGAACAGCTCCCGGCTCGTTGGAAATCTGAGCCGGTTATAACCGGCTCAGATTTCCTTCGTTCCGCCAACGGGCGGCGTGGGCGGGCGAAGACGGCTGGGGACGGCGGGCGGGGCGCGGGGACGGCGGGCGCGGCGGGGGCGGCGGGGGGGCGGGGCAGCGCGGCGGGGGCGGCGGGGGGGCGCAGGGAGGCGACAACGCGGGGTTAGGGAGGCGGGGGGTTGTAGCGGACGGGGTGGTAGCCGGAGTAGTTCTCGGCGAGCGTGGTGGCGGCGGCGCGGGAGGAGGTGACGTACCGCAGCTGCGACAGCTGCAGCTGCGACTCGAACGTGTCCTGGTCGGGGGCAACGTGCAGCATGGAGGTCATCCACCAGGAGAAGTGGGTGGCACGCCACACCCGGGCGAGGCAGGTGCCGGAGTACGCGTCCGCCAGCGCCGGCGAGCCCCGGTTCAGCAGCTCGCCGAACGCCGTGGCGAGCACCACCACGTCCGACAGCGCCAGGTTGAGGCCCTTCGCACCGGTGGGCGGCACGATGTGCGCGGCGTCGCCGGCCAGGAACAGCCGCCCGTACCGCATGGGCGCGGCGACGAAGCTGCGCATCGGCGTGACGGCCTTCTCCAGGATCGGGCCCTCCTTGAGGGTCCAGCCAGGCAGCGCGAGCCGGTGCTGCAGCTCCGCCCAGATCCGGTCGTCCGGCCAGGACTCGATGGGCGTGTCGGGCGGGACCTGAAGGTACAGCCGGCTGATGTGCGGGGTGCGCATCGTGTGCAGCGCGAACCCCTCCTCGTGCCGGGAGTAGATCAGCTCGTCGGTCGACGGCGGGACCTCGGCGAGGATGCCCAGCCAGGCGTACGGATATGCCCGCTCCCAGACGGACAGGTCCGGGATCAGCGGCCGGGAGATGCCGTGGAAGCCGTCGCACCCGGCGATGACGTCGCAGGTGATCTCGTGGCGCTGCCCGGTCTCGCTCAGGTAGGACAGCACGGGGGTGTCCGTCGTCAGCCCGGACATCGAGACGCCGGACACCGAGAACTCGATGGCTCCCCCGGCCGCCAGCCGCGCGGCGAACAGGTCCTTGACGATCTCGGTCTGCGCGTAGATCGTCACCCAGCGCCCACCGGTCAGCTCACGGAAGTCCAGGTGGTGGCGCTCGCCCGCGAACTGGAGGTAGATGCCGCCATGTTCCATGCCCTCGGCGTCAAGCCGCTCCCCCAGGCCCACCGAACGCAGCAGCTCGACCGTGCCGGCCTCCAGCAGCCCGGCACGCTGCCTGGCCTCACAGTAGGCCCGGGTGCGGTTCTCGATCACGAGCGAGTCGATCCCGCTCAGCGCCAGCAGGTGGGACAGCAGCAGCCCGGCCGGGCCGGCACCGACGATGCCGACCTGGGTGCGCCCGCGAACAACGGCCATTACCCACGACCCTAGAACGGGTACGGGGCGATGTCGCCCCGCACGGTGACCCACCGGGTCTCGGTGAACGCCTCCAGATTCGACGTGCCGCCGAACCGCGCGCCGGTGCCGGACGCGGCCAGCCCGCCGAACGGCACGTTCGGCTCGTCGTCCACGGTCTGCTCGTTGATGTGCACGATCCCGGTCGGGATGCGCTCCGCGAGGTCGAGGCCGCGCATCACGTCCCGGGTCAGGATGCCGAGCGACAGCCCGTACTCGCTTTCCGCGGCGAGCTTGGCGGCGTCGTCCGCGGTGGAGAAGCGCACCACGGGGGCGACGGGGCCGAACACCTCGCTGGCGTAGGCGGGCATCGCCGGAGTCACGCCGGCCAGCACGGTCGGCCGGTAGAACAGCCCGTCGTAGGTGCCGCCCGCGGCGAGCTCCGCCCCCGCGGCCACGGAGTCCGTGACGAGTGCGTGCACCTTGTCCCGCTGCCGCTGGTCGATGATCGGCCCGAGTGCCACCTGCGCGGAGGCGGGATCGCCGACCGGCAGGTGGCCGGCCTTCTCCGCCAGCGCCGACACGTACTCGTCGTAGATCGCCTCGTGCACCAGGTGCCGTCCGGTGGTCATGCAGATCTGGCCCTGGTGCAGGAACGATCCCCAGGCGCCCGCCGACACCGCGCGCGGCAGGTCGACGTCGTCGAGGACGATCAGCGCGGAGTTCCCGCCGAGCTCCAGGTGGACCCGCTTGAGCGAGCGCGCCGCGAGCTCGCCGACCCGGCGCCCCGCCGCGGTGGAGCCGGTGAACGAGATGATCCGCACGAGCGGCTCGGCGACGACCGCCTCGCCGGTGTCCACGCCCCCGGGCAGGACGTGCAGCAGCCCGGGCGGCAGCCCCGCTTCCTCGAAGACCCGTGCGAGCACCACGCCGCCGCACACGGCGGTGCGCGGGTCGGGCTTGAGGATCACCGCGTTGCCCAGCGCGAGCGCCGGCGCGACCGAGCGGATCGCCAGGATCTGCGGGAAGTTGAACGGCGCGATCACCCCGACCACGCCGGCCGGCACCCGTGTCGCGAAGCTCAGCCGGGGCTGCTCGCTCGGCAGCAGCTCGCCGTACGGCCGGGAGGGGAGCGTCGCGGCCTCGTAGATCTCCTGTGTCGCGACGTGCGTCTCGAACGCCATGGCCGGCGGGATCTTGCCGCTCTCCCTGATCCCCCACCACTCGATGTCAGCGGCGTTCGCCAGCCACAGGCCGGCGGCCCGGCGGAGGATGGCCGACCGCTCGGTGTGCGGGGTCGCCGCCCAGCCCGGCTGCGCCGCGGCGGCGACCTGCGCGGCGCGTGCGACGTCCGCCGGGGCGGCCATCCCGGCGCGGCCGATCTCGGCGCCGGTGGCCGGCTCGATGACCGGGGCCTCACCGCCGCCGCCGCCGGACCAGCCGCCGGTGAAGATCTTGCCCCGCCACAACGACTCGTCCATGAGTGCCATGATCGCTCCTTAGGTGACAGCGGCCCGGGCTCGGCCCGCTCCGTCCGCGGTACCGGCGCGCGTTGCGTGCGTAAGACGCACAATAGTTCCTAAAGCGAACAGATGGGGGCGAGGTCTACCATGTGCTTGGCGCCGGCGGAGTGGCCTGGGGCGCCTTGCCGTCCGGCGCGGAGGAGGCACCATTGACCAACGAGGTGTCATACGACGGGGACTACGTTCAGTCCCTGGAACGAGGCCTGCTGGTCATCCGCGCCTTCGACGCGGACCACCCGAGGCTGAGCCTGAGCGAGGTGGCGGCCAGGACGGGCCTGAGCCGTGCCGCCGCGCGCCGGTTCCTGCACACGCTGGTGCACCTGGGCTACATGCGCAGCGACGGCAGCAAGTTCTCGCTGCGCCCGAAGATCCTCGAGCTCGGCTACGCGTACCTGTCCAGCCTCACCCTGCCGGAAGTCGCGATGCCGCACCTGGAGGAACTGGTCGCGCAGGTCCATGAGTCCTCCTCGGTCTGCGAGCTCGACGGTGACGACGTGGTGTATATCGCCCGTGTGCCTACTAAGCGTATCATGACAGTCACAATTAGTGTAGGGACGCGGTTTCCGGCGTACGCGACCTCGATGGGCCGGGTGCTGCTGGCCGCCCAGCCCGGCGAGTGGCTGGAAGAGTACCTCGCCTCCACGAGCCTGCGCGGCCTCACCGGCCACACGATCACGAACCCGGCGGCGCTGCGCAGCGAGCTGCGGAAGATCCGGGCCCGCGGCTGGGCCCTGGTCGACCAGGAGCTCGAGGAGGGGCTGCGCTCCCTGGCGGCCCCGATCCGCGACGCCGACGGCCGGGTCATCGCCGCGATCAACGTCTCCACGCACGCCGGCCGGCGCACGCTGGACGGCATCGTCGAGGACCTGCTGCAGCCGCTGCTCGCCACGGCGTCGCGCATCGAGCGGGACCTGGCAAGCTCCCGCGCGTCGGCACGGTCCCCTTCCGGCGGGTAGACCTGGGCGCGCGGGCAGGCACCTGCCACACTGCTTAGCATGCGCACGCTCGTCGCGGGCCATCCGCTGGTCACGCACAAGCTCACCCTGCTCCGCGACGCCCGGAGCGACAGGGCCAAGTTCCGCAGCCTCGCCGATGAGCTGGTGACGCTGCTCGCCTACGAGGCGACCCGCGAGATCCGGGTCGAGACGGTGACCGTGCAGACCCCGGTCGGCCAGGCCGAAGGCGTCCGGCTCGCGCGCCCGGTGCCGCTGATCGTGCCGGTGCTGCGGGCGGGCATCGGCATGCTCGACGGCATGACGCGGCTGCTCCCGACGGCCGACGTGGGCTTCGTCGGGCTGGTCAGGGACGAGGAATCGCTGGTCGCGTCGACCTACGCGGACCGGCTGCCGTCGGACCTGGCCGGCCGGGACACGTTCGTGCTCGACCCCATGCTCGCGACCGGGGGGACCCTGGCGACGGTGGCCGGCATGCTCGCCACCCGCGGCGCGCTGTCGGTGACGGCGATCTGCCTGCTGGCCGCGCCGGAGGGACTGCTGCGCCTCGAGGAAGCGTTCCCCGGCGAGGGCGGCGTCCCCCCGGTTCGCGTCGTGACCGGCGCCGTCGACGAACGGCTCAATGACAAGGGCTACATCGTGCCCGGGCTCGGTGACGCCGGTGACCGGCTGTTCGGCGAGATTTGACCCAGGTGATGCCGGCCTGCGCGCACACCTCCCCGACCGTGGCCTCGCTGGCGAGGCTGGCGAACCCTGCGCAGCATATGGTGCGGGCCGGGGCCGGGGTGCATGGCGGCGGGCACCTCCTGAGGGCTGGCGCTCGCGCGCGGGAGACGCCACCGATCGTTCGGAAAATAAACTGGAGGCTACGGCCGGTAACTGGGGCTGCGGCCGGTAACTGGGCTACGGCCGGACAGCATGTCGGCGGGCACCATGGCGTCGCTCATCGCGCGGGCGGTCGCGAAGCCGGGCTTGATGACCGTGTTGATCAGCCGGAGCCGTTCGTCGAACCCGGCGAACGCGCTCTTCATCGCGTTGATCGTCAGCCACTCGATGTCGGACCAGCCGTAGCCGAACTCGGCCGCCACCCGGTGGAACTCCTCGCTGAGCGTGACCTGGCTCATCAGCCTGTTGTCCGTGTTCACCGTGACGCGGAACTGCAGCTGGCGCAGCAGCCGGAGCGGGTGCCTGGCGACCGACGGCGCCGCGCCGGTCTGCACGTTCGAGGTCGGGGCCATCTCCAGCGGGATGCGGCGGTCCCTGATGTAGGTGGCGAGGCGGCCCAGGCTGACGGAGCCGGCGGCGTCGATCGTGATGTCGTCCGCGATGCGCACGCCGTGGCCCAGGCGCTCGGCGCCGCACCACTGCACGGCCTCCCAGATCGACGGCAGCCCGAAACCCTCCCCCGCGTGGATCGTGATGTGGAAGTTTTCCCGCTTGACGTACTGGAACGCGTCCAGGTGACGGCTCGGCGGGCTGCCCGCCTCCGCGCCGGCGATGTCGAAGCCGACCACGCCCTCGTCGCGGTGGCGCACCGCGAGCTCGGCGATCTGGTGCGACCTGGCGGCCGTGCGCATCGCGGTCAGCAGCGCGTACACCCGGATCGGGCGTTTCGCGGAGCCCTCGCGGAAGCCCTCGAGGACCGCCTCGACCACCCCGTCGAGGGTCAGGCCCCGGTCGGTGTGCAGCTCTGGGGCGAACCTGACCTCCGCGTACACGACGCAGTCGGCGGCCAGGTCCTCGGCGCACTCGGCCGCCACGCGCCGCAGCGCGTCGCGTGTCTGCATGACCGCGACCGTGTGCCGGAACGCGTCCAGGTACAGGTTCAGGTGCCCGCGGTGCGCGCCCGCGGTGAGGATCCGGGTCAGCTCCTCCGGGTCGCGGGTGGGCAGATCGGTGTAGCCGGTCTCGCGGGCGAGCTCGATGACGGTTTCCGGCCGCAGGCCACCGTCCAGGTGGTCGTGCAGCATCACCTTCGGCACTGCGCGGATCTGATCAAGTGTCGGCACGGTTCTCATTGTCGCGCCTCGATCAGCTCGATGACGAGCGGGGATGCGGCCGGCGGCTGCGGGCTGACCGTGAGCGCCCCGGCGAGCGCCTCCTTCGCGGCCGCGAAACGCCCGGGGTCGTCGGCCCTCAGCTCGACGACGGGCTGCCCTTCCGTCACGTATTCGCCGGGCTTCGCCAGGCAGATGACGCCCGCGGAGGGGCTGACGGGGTCTTCCTTGCGGGCCCGGCCGGCGCCGAGGCGCCAGGCGGCGGTGCCGACCGCGAGCGCGTCCAGGCGTGATATCCAGCCGCTCTCCGGAGCCGCGAGCGCCTGTTCGGCGTGCCTGGCACGGGGCAGCGGCGCGTCCGGGTCGCCGCCCTGGGCGCGGATCATCTCCTGGTAGGTCCGCAGCGCGCGGCCGGTGCCGATGGCGGCCCTCGGGTCGGCGTCGATGCCGGCCAGCGCGAGCATGTGCTCGGCCAGGACGAACGTGACCTCCATCAGGTCAGCGGGCCCGTCGCCCCGCAGCGCCGTCACGGCCTCCTCGACCTCCACGGCGTTGCCGACGGCCCAGCCCAGCGGGGAGTCCATGCGGGTGATCAGGGCCCGCGTCCGCACGTGGTGCTCCTCGCCGAGCCTGACCATGGTCTCGGCGAGCTCGCGGGCCTTTGTGAAGTCCTTCATGAACGCGCCCGAGCCGGTCTTGACGTCGAGGACGAGCGCCGCGGTGCCCTCGGCGATCTTCTTGGACATGATCGAGCTGGCGATCAGCGGGACCGACTCCACGGTCCCGGTCACGTCACGGAGCGCGTAGAGCCTGCGGTCCGCGGGAGCCAGGCCGGCGCCCGCGGCGCAGATCACCGCGCCGGTATCGCCGAGCGTCTCGAGTATCTCGCTGTTGGTCAGGCTGGGCCGCCAGCCGGGGATCGCCTCCAGCTTGTCCAGGGTGCCGCCGGTGTGGCCGAGGCCGCGCCCGGACAGCTGGGGCACCGCGGCGCCGCAGCTCGCGACCAGCGGCGCCAGGATCAGCGACACCTTGTCGCCGACGCCGCCGGTCGAATGCTTGTCGACGGTCGGCCTGGGTATCGCGGTCAGGTCGAGGCGCTCGCCGGACGCGATCATCGCGGCGGCCCAGGCGCGCAGTTCCGCGGCGTCGAGGCCGTTGAAGTAGATCGCCATGAGCAGGGCGGACATCTGCTCGTCGGCGACCTCGCCGCGGGCGTACGCGGCGAACAGCCAGCGGATCTCCTCATCGGTGAGCGGGCGCGCGCCGTCCCGCTTCGCCTTGATGAGCGTTATCACGTCGGGCATGCGCTCACCCCCGCCTGGCGGACAGGTCCGCGCTGTCGAAGGCCGCGGGCAGGAGTTCGGCGAGCGGGCGCGGGCCGCCGGCGGTGCCGACGAGCAGCGACGGGCCGCCGGCCTCGAGGAGGAGCTGGCGGCAGCGCCCGCAGGGCAGCAGCGGCTCGCCGTCCCCGGCCACGACGCTGACCGCGACCAGCCGCGGCTGCGCTTCGCTCTCTTCGCCCGCGGCGTGCAGCGCCGAGACCAGCCCGCACTCGGCGCACAGGGTGAGGCCGAACGAGGCGTTCTCCACGTTGCAGCCGACGACGGTCCGCCCGTCGGCGGTGAGGGCCGCCGCGCCAACCCTCAGGCGCGAATACGGCGCGTACGCGCGCCCGGCCACCGCATGCGCCGCGCTTCGCAGCGCCGCCCAGTCGATCGTCTCCGTCCTGTCGGTCTTCATTCCAAAACCATGCGACAACACGGGGCACGGCGGCAACCGCCCGTCGCGGCGGCCCGGCTGGGCTGTCTGGCTGGGCGGTCCGGGCGGCTGTTGGGATGGAGTGGCGCAGGAGGGTTCATGTGCTCGCGAGGTAGGCGAGGTGGAGGCGAAACTGGGGCGGATGATGCTGGAGTTGCCAGCAGGTAGTTTGTACGATGCCACCAACACGGGGGCATGATCGTGCTGAGGTTTAGCGGCACGTCCAGCGGCACTCGCCAGGCCGGTCGCGATTCGGCAACGAGCAGGCCGCAGTGGTTACCGGCCCCTTCCCAGCGAGTACAGCCAGGTTCTACCCTTCGGTGAACTTGGTCTAGTGGAGGCATACGGTGAGACACACCGCACTGATACCCGTGGCGGCGGCCGCGGCGGCCCTGCTGCTCGCCGCGTGCGGCAGCAGCTCGTCCAGCGCGCCGTCGGCGTCCGGTACGTCCAGTTCGCCCGGTTCTGGTTCATCCAGCACCTCCGGCACGACGACGGCGGGCAAGTTCCTCGGCTGCATGGTCACCGACACCGGGGGAATCGACGACAGGTCGTTCAACGCCTCGTCGTGGGCGGGGATGCAGGCGGCCATGGCCGCCAACAGCAACATCAGCGTCAAGTATCTTCAGTCGACCACGCAGAGCGACTACATACCGAACATCAACACGTTCCTCGGCGAGAAGTGCGGCATCATCGTCACCGTCGGCTTCCTCATGGGCCCCGCGACGGAGGCCGCGGCCAAGGCACACCCGAGCCAGAAATTCGCGATCGTCGACTGCTCGTACGCGTCAGGGTGCCTGACCGGCCCCAAAGAAAGCAACATCGACCAGCTGGTGTTCAACACCGTGCAGGACGGCTTCCTCGGCGGCTACCTGGCCGCCGGCCTGACGAAGACCGGCAAGGTCGCCACGTTCGGCGGTGAGGACTTCGGGACCGTCACGATCTACATGGACGGCTTCTGGGACGGCGTGCAGTACTACAACTCCAAGCACGGCACGCACGTGCAGGTGCTCGGCTGGAACGAGCAGACCCAGAAGGGCTCGTTCACCGGCGACTTCACCAACCAGACCAAGGGCGAGACGCTGACCAGCACGTTCATCAGCGAGGGCGCGGACATCATCTTCCCGGTGGCCGGCAACGTGGGCCTCGGCGCCGCGAAGGCGGTGCAGAACGCGAACGCCGCGGCCGGCAGCCAGAAGGTGAGCATGTTCTGGGTGGACGTCGACGGCTGCATCAGCGCCCCGCAGTACTGCAAGTACTTCGTCACCAGCGTGGAGAAAGGCATCGTCCCCGCGGTGAAGACCTCCGTGCTGAGCGCGGCGAGCGGCACGTTCAAGGGCGGCACGTACGTCGGCACCCTGGCCAACGGCGGGGCCACGCTCGCTCCGTTCCACCTCTGGAGCGGCAAGGTCCCGGCCTCGCTGATAACCCAGCTCGAGCAGGTCGGAGCGGGCATCGCGAGCGGCGCGATCGCGACACCGACCAAGAGCCCGGTGTAAGGGCCCGGCTGAAGGGCCGCCGTGGAACTCGAGCTGAAAGGCATCACCAAGCGTTTCGGTTCGCTGGTGGCCAACGACCGGATCGGCCTGTCGGTGGCCCCGGGCCAGGTGCACGCCCTGCTCGGCGAGAACGGCGCCGGCAAAACGACCCTCATGAACGTCCTGTACGGGCTGCTGCAGCCCGACGAGGGCGAGATCCTGCTCGACGGGAAGGCGGTGCGGTTCCACTCCCCCAAGGACGCCATCGCCGCGGGCATCGGCATGGTGCACCAGCACTTCATGCTCGTGCCCGTGTTCACCGTCGCGGAGAACGTGACCCTCGGCATCGAGCCGGTCCGCCCTTCCGGCCTGCTCGACCGGGGCAAGACCCGGCGCGAGGTGCGGGAGCTGTCGCACCGGTACGGCCTGGAGGTCGATCCCGACGCCCTGGTGGAGGACCTGCCGGTCGGCATCCAGCAGCGGGTCGAGATCATCAAGGCACTGGTCAGGGAGGCGACCGTGCTGATCCTCGACGAGCCCACCGCGGTGCTCACCCCGGCGGAGACCGAAGACCTGTTCCGGATCGTCAGGCAGCTGAAGGAGGGTGGCAAGTCCATCGTCTTCATCTCGCACAAGCTCAAGGAGGTGCAGGCGATCGCGGACACGATCACCGTGCTGCGCCGGGGAACGGTCGTCGGCGAGCGGCCGCCCGGCACCACGGAGGACGAGCTCGCCTCGCTCATGGTCGGCCGGAACGTGCAGCTGCGGGTCAGCAAACAGCCCGCCAAGCCGGGTGACGCGGTGCTGGACGTGGACGGCCTTGTCGTCACCGACCAGACGGGCAAGGCCTGGGTGAACGGGGTGTCGTTCCAGGTCAGGGCCGGCGAGATCCTCGGCGTGGCCGGCGTGCAGGGCAACGGGCAGACCGAGCTGTGCGAGGCGCTGATGGGGCTGCTGCCGACCGCGAGCGGCCAGGTGACGCTCGGCGGCCGCGACCTCACCCACGCCACCCCGCAGCAGCGGCTGCGCGCCGGCGTCGCCTATATCCCGGAGGACCGGCAGCAGGACGGGCTGGTCGGCGAGTTCTCCGTGGCCGACAACATGGTGCTCGACGTGTACGACAGGCCGCCCTTCGCCTCCGGCATCAACCTGCGTCCGGCCGCGATCGCCGCCAACGCGGCCGAGCGCGTGCAGGAGTTCGACGTCCGCACGCCCTCGGCCGGAGCGCCGGTGTCCACGCTGTCCGGCGGCAACCAGCAGAAGGTCATCCTGGCCAGGGAGCTCGGGCGCGAGCACAAGGTGCTCCTGGCCAGCCAGCCCACCCGCGGGCTCGACGTGGGCTCGATCGAGTTCGTCCATCGCCGCATCGTGGAACAGCGCGACAAGGGTCTGGCCGTGCTCATCGTCTCCGCCGAACTCGACGAGATCTACGCGCTTGCGGACCGGATCGCGGTCATGTACGAGGGCAGGATCACCGGGTTCCGGCCGCCGACCGTTCCGGCGGAAGAGCTCGGGCTGCTGATGGCGGGAGCACCCGGGCAGGATTCCGGGTCCCCGGGGGCGGAGCCCACTCCCAGCGCCCCGACGGCCACCCCCGGAGCGGGGCAATGAGCGACCAGGCGGCTTCCCCGGGTCCGGCCACTTCCCCTGGTCCGGCCACCGCGGGGGCGAAGGAAGAAGAGCGGGGCCCGGACGGCTCGTTCGGCCGGGCGCTGAGGGACGCCATCCTCGAGGGCAACACGGTCACCGTCACCATCCTGGCCATCTTCACCGCGTTCGTGGTGGGCGGGCTGCTCAACGCGTTCACCAACAGGACCGTGCTGCATGCCTGGGCCAGCCTGTTCTCCGCCCCCGGCCACGCGATCGCGACGGCGTGGGACACCGCGGTGGGCGCCTATGTGGAGATGTTCGAGGGGTCGGTCTTCAACCCGCACACGGTGGCGGCGCTGTTCCAGCAGGCATCGTTCAGCACCGCCGTGCACGACGGCTACCTCAGCGCCGTGTTCAGCCCGCTGTCCGAGACCGCGGTGCAGGCCACGCCGCTGATCCTGGCCGGGCTGGCGGTCGCGCTGCCCTACCAGGCGGGCCTGTTCAACATCGGCGCGCAGAGCCAGCTCATCGGCGGCATGATCGTGGCGACCTTCCTCGGCTACGGGGTCAGCATGCCGTTCTTCGTGCACGTCGTGGTCTGCGTGATCGGCGGTTTCGCCGGCGGCGCGGCGCTCGGCTGGCTGGTCGGCGAGCTCAAGGCCCGGACCGGCGCGCACGAGGTCATCGTCACGATCATGCTCAACTACATCATGGCGTACTTCCTGACCTACCTGCTCTCCTTCGGCTACCTGATGCAGGCACCCGCCACCAGCAACCAGATCACCTCGCCCATCGCCGGCAACGCCCACCTGCCGCTGCTGTTCGGCTCGCACCTGCGGATCAACGCGGGCTTCCTGATCGCGCTGGCCTGCGCGGCCGGCGTGTGGTGGCTGCTGAACCGGACAACCATCGGCTTCGAGTTCCGCAGCATCGGCAAGAACCCCAGCGCCGCGCGGGTGGCGGGCATGAACGTGGAACGGAACTGGGTGCTCGTGATGCTGATCGCGGGCGGCCTGGCCGGGCTGAGCGGCGCCACGGTCATCCAGGGCACCGACTTCACCCTCAACTTCCAGAGCTACGGAACCTACGGCATCGACGCCATCACGGTCGCGCTGCTCGGCCTGGGCAGGCCGTTCGGTGTCGTGCTCGCCGGCCTGCTGTTCGGCGCGCTGCACGCCGGGGCGCCGCTCATGCAGGCCGCCACCGGCACTCCGGTGGACATGGTGGAGGTACTGCAGGCGGTGATCGTCCTGTTCGTGGCGGCGCCGCCGCTGATCCGGACCATGTACCGATTGCGCGCCGCCAGGGCCGGCGGCGTCGGCGGGGTCATGTCCAAGGGGTGGAACGCATGACGGTAGCGGACCGCGTGCAGCCGGTGGACCTGGACCTGGCGGCCCAGCCCCCGAGCAGCGCCTTCCGGCGGTGGCTGGCGCCGGCGACGTTCGCCGTGTTCGGGCTCGTGAACATCTTCGTCCTGGGGCTGTACTCGCACAGCGGGGACGCGACGTTCGCGTTCTCCCAGGCGTTCGCCAAGGTGACCGTGCCCAACCTCAGCCTGCCCGCCGCCACCACCTGTTACGTGTGCGGCGCGATCACCCTCGTGATCGCCGCGGTGCGGGCGTTCGCGCCGCTGGGCATGGCGCTGAAGCGGGTGTCCATCGCGGTGGTCGTCTTCCTGTTCATCGTCGCCCTGCTGTGCTGGGCCGACGCGGGCCTGACCACGGCGTTCAACGTGGTGAACCTGCTGCAGGGCACGCTGAACGACTCGATCCCGATCATGCTGGGCGCGCTGACCGGCGTCGTGTGCTCCCGCTCCGGAGTGATCAACATCGGGATCGAGGGCCAGCTGCTGCTCGGCGCCTTCACCGCCGCCATCGTGTCAACGGTCACCGGCTCGCTGTGGCTGGGCCTGGTGTGCGGGGCGCTGGCCGGCTCGCTGGTCGCGGTCCTGCTCGCCGTCTTCGCCATCAACTACCGGGTGGACCAGGTCGTCCTGGGCGTGGTGCTCAACACGCTGATCCTCGGCCTCACCGGGTTCCTCTACGACGACCTCATGGTTCCCTATACCAACACGCTGAACTCGCCGCCCACGTTCACCGCGATCAAGATCCCGCTGCTGGGCGACATCCCGATCATCGGCCCGGTCTTCTTCGACGCCACCGTCTTCCTGTACCTCACCTACCTCGCGCTGGCCGGCGTCCAGGTGGGCCTGTTCGCCACCCGGTGGGGACTGCGCACCCGGGCCATCGGCGAGCACCCCGTCGCGGCCGACACCGTGGGCATCCCGGTGCTGGCGATGCGGTACCGCAACGTCATCGCGGCCGGTGTGATCGCGGGCATCGGGGGCGCCTACTTCACGATCGGCTCGGTCGGCGCGTTCGGCAAGGGCATGACCTCCGGCGAGGGCTACATCGCGCTCGCCGCGATGATCTTCGGGCGGTATACGCCGTTCGGCGCGATCTCGGCGGCCCTGCTCTTCGGGTTCATGACGCAGCTTCAGTCGATCATGTCCACGCTCAACACGCCGATCCAGTCGAACCTGCTGCTGATGACCCCGTACATCGTCGTGATCATCGTGCTCGCCGGGCTGATCGGCAAGGTCCGCGGCCCGCGCGCCGAGGGCATCCCCTACGTCAAGGCGTGACCGGGAGCCATTGGCATGATCATGGGTCGTTGTGCACCTTTTTCGGGGCCTTTTGACCCATGATCATGACCGAGCGCCGAGCCGGGGTGAGGAAGGGGCTGGGGTGACGGTTGAGGCGGGGCTGCGGTTGGCGGTGGAGGCTTGGATCGCGGGTGATCCGGATCCGCGCGACCGGGAGGAGCTGGAGGCGCTGCTCGGGCGCGCGGATGGGGAAGGGGAGGACGCGGAGGCGGCTGGGGCGGAGCTGCGGGACCGGTTCGCTGGGCGGCTGACGTTCGGGACCGCGGGGCTGCGCGGGGCCATGGCCGCGGGACCCAACCGGATGAACCGCGCGGTGGTGCGGGCGGCGACCGCGGCGGTGGCGGGCTGGCTGCTGGACGGGGCGGCCCTGGCACCGCACGGGGCTGGGGAGGCGGCGGGCGCGCGGGTGCCGGGCGGGGCTGGGGAGGCGGTGCACGGCGAGGCATTGGGCGGGCGGGTGCCGGGCGGGGTGGTGGTCGGGTGCGACGCGCGGCACCGGTCGGCGGAGTTCGCGGCGGAGGCGGCTCGGGTGCTGGCAGGGGCGGGGCTGCGGGTGCACGTCTTGCCGCAGCCGGGGCCTACTCCCCTGCTGGCGTTCGCGGTCCGCTACCTGGGGGCGGCGGCGGGCGTGATGATCACGGCCAGCCACAACCCCGCGCGGGACAACGGGTACAAGCTCTACCTCGGCGACGGCGCGCAGATCATCCCGCCGGTCGACGCCGAGATCGAGCAGCGGATCGCCGAACTCGGGCCGCTGGCCGAGGTGGCGCTGGCGCCGGACGACAGCCCGCTGATCATCCGGCACGGCGACGAGATCGCGGCGGCTTACCTCGATGCGGTAGCGGGGCCGGTGGCGGGGGACGGTGCTGCGGCGGGGGACGGTGCTGCGGGGGTGGCGGACGCTGGTGCGGGGGTGCGGGTGGTCTATACGGCGATGCACGGGGTGGCCGGGGATCTGATGCTGCGGGCCATCGAGCGGGCCGGGTTCGCGGCGCCGCATGTGGTCGCGGCGCAGGCTGAACCGGATCCGGACTTCCCCACGGTCGCGTTTCCGAACCCGGAGGAGCCGGGGGCCATGGATCTGGCGCTGGCCGACGCCCGGCGGCTGGGCGCGGACCTGGTGCTGGCCAGCGACCCGGACGGGGACCGGCTGGCGGTCGCGGTAGCCGATCCCGAGGCGGGCTGGCGGGTGCTGACCGGCGATCAGGCCGGCGCGCTGCTCGGGGCGCACGTGCTGGCGCGCACCGCGACATCGGCCGAGCCGCGGCTGGGCGCTGCGGCGGGGCTGGGCGGCTTGGAGCCGGTTGTGGCGACCACGATCGTGTCTTCGACTCTGCTGGGCAAGATCGCGGCGGCGGCGGGGGCACGGTATGCGGAGACGCTGACGGGGTTCAAGTGGATCGTGCGCGCGGCGGATGATATGCCGGGGACTCGGTTCGTGTTCGGCTACGAGGAGGCGCTCGGCTACGCCGTGGGCGACGTGGTGCGGGACAAGGACGGCATCGGCGCCGCCCTGGCGATGCTCGAGCTGGCGGCAGGGGCCTCGGGTAGGGCCCGTTCGGTATGGGCGGAATACGGC
>JAFAZE010000131.1 GCA_019239975.1 Streptosporangiaceae bacterium | reverse complement strand
GGTCAACTTGCCCAGCAGCCCGCCCTCGCCGGTCAGCTTCAGCCCGCTGGCCCGTGCCCGCTCGGTGAGCTCGCGCAGGACTTGCTCATCGCCCGCCGACAGCTCCGCCCCGGCCTGGTCCCGGTCCTGTGTCACGTCGGTCATCTGGTGTCTCCTCCGTCTCGGGAGTTACACCGTTGAAATTACAGTCCCGGTATTCACAGGTGAGACTTTCTCGCCTTACCCGTCAGGCCTGTATTCTTGTTCTCACGCCGGGAAGGCGTACCCTGGCGCCATAGCCTGGGAGTGCCTATTGAATGACCCGGATTCCGGTAAATACAACCTCTGGGTCGAGCGGCCGCGCTAACGTCGAGGAGTTAGCCTCCACGCAAAGGACAGGGGACTTTCGGGGCAGCGACGCGCGCTAACTTTAACTCAGGACTCCAGCCGACATGTGCGCCCATCGGCGCAGCCCTTGGAAGCGCTCGTGCGGGTGAGATGCCGAGTTCGAGGCATGCAGCGACCAGCCGTCCGCAGCGAGTCGTGAGCATAGTTGACGCGTGGATATTGGTCAGCTTATGCTGACGTCGTGGAGGCCGGGACTGAGCTTGCCCAGAAGGCCGCCAGCGGCGACCCGAAGGTCGGGTTGCGGGCGGTGGCCGCATTGCGGCAGCTGGCCGAGCGGCTGGAGATCTTGCAGGTGCAGCGGGCGCGCCAGCTGGGATGGTCCTGGCAGGAGATCGCAGGGCGGCTCGGGGTGACCAAGCAGACAGTGCACCGCAAGCACGGCGGCCGGTTCCGGGAGCGGTGATGGCTGAGCCGTTCGACCTTGCGGCGCGCACCGTGATCGTGCGCGCCCAGCTGCACGCCCGCCGCCTGGGCCACCATTACATCGGCCGCGAGCACTTCCTGCTCGCCATGGCACTCAGCGAAGAGCCGGCCGGGACTGTGCTGCGCGCCCACGGTCTCACCCCGGAAATGGTGGAGGAGCTGATCGTAGCGCGAGCCGCGCTGGGAGCGGGTGCCGGGCTGTTCGCCGATCTCGACCTCGACGCGCTGGCCGCGGCCGGCATCGACATCGAGGCGGTACAGGCCCGAGTCACAGCGCAGCTCGGGCCGGAGGCACTGGCGCGCGCCGATCGCGCCGTGCACAACCACCCCCGTCCGCCCGGACGGGCGCCGCTGAGCCATCGTGCAGCCGCCTGGCTGCTGCGGCCCTACTGGCGCCGGCGGGCGCGGCGCGCCGGAAGCAGCCTGCCCGAACCAGTGCCAATCCCCACCGGGGTACCCGGCCGCTACCAGGCCGCTGACCCCCCGCCACCGGGGTACATCCCGTTCACCCCCGGCGCCAGGCAGACCCTGCAATGCGCGCACAGCGAGGCGGCCGCCCGCCACGATCCGTCAGCTGGGGCCGAGCACATCGCCCTGGCGCTCACCACAGCCGTCACCGGGCCAGTGCCCGCCATCCTGTCCGCCGCCGGAGCGACCGCGCCCGGCCTGCGTGCTGCGATCCAAAACCGGTACCGGCACGCCAGCTAATACGTTCCTCCACTGCGAGAGCTAACCCCGTGCGGAGCGCCCGGTCCAGCTCGTGGTCACCAAGCTCGACCGGCTCGGCCGCTCCTTGAAACACCTCATCCAGCTAACCAAAGAGCTGGAGAGGCGCGGGGTGGACCTGGTGGTACTCGACCGGGGCATCGACACCTCCACCGCCCTCGGCCGGATGTTCTTCCACATCCTCGGCGCCATCGCCGAATTCTCTGTATATCGACATGCCGGGACGGCCACCTCCCTGAGGTGAGGGCTGCGGCCTGATGTAGTGAGCACCGGCGGGCAGAAACCCAAGCTCGGCCCCCCGCCAGGCGGCCCTCGCCCGGCAGATGTACGACGAGCGCGACGCCTGCGGCCACCGCCGCTACACCGCCGCCCAGATCGCCGCCCCCGATCCTTCCGGACTATGGAGGTACTCCGCAACGCCGGGTTAGCCACAATGCAGGGAAGTTAAGCGTCCCGGGCTGCGGTCAAGCGGTTTGCCGGGATTGCGGTTTCGGGCGGACATGGCAACGGAGGCCGCGGTAGGACGGGTGTCGACCAAAACGCCCCGTGTACCGGAGACCTCCGTTGCCTGTCCAGTCTGCCATCCGTGCTGTCATGACGGTCACCACGGCGATCACAGTGGCTGCCGGGGTGTTCGCTCCCGGTCATCTGGGCGAGCTGACACGCATTGTGCCGTTCGAGCTGGCCGATGCCGTGCTGGAGGAAGGCGGCCTGGAAAGGCGGGTGCGGCTGCTGCCGTCACGGGTCGGGATCTATTTCCTGCTGGCGATGTGCCTGTTCCCGCAGGCTGGCTACCTGGGGGTATGGGGCAAGCTGACCGCGGCGCTGCGCGTGCTGGAGCCGGCAGCACCCTCGGGCAGGGCGCTGCGGGACCTGCGCCGCCGGATCGGGGCGGGGCCGGTCAGGCGGCTGTTCGGGATGCTGGCCGGCCCGCAGGGACAGCCTCGCACGCCGGGGATCATGTTCGGCGGCTACCGGACGGTCTCCTTCGACGGCTGCAAGTCCATCAAAGTGCCCGATACGGCGGGGAACCGGGCGTGGCTGGGCAAGCAGAAAGCCTCTAACGGGCAGACCGGCTATCCCGCGCTGTCGCTGATGACGCTGGTGGAGACGGGTACCCGGGCGCTGCTCGGCGCGGTCTTCGGACCGGGTGCCGAGGGGGAGACCGGCCAGGCGCGGGAACTGCTGCCGCTGCTGGACCAGACCATGCTGCTGCTGATCGACCGGGGCTTTGACGGCGGGGACTTCCTGGCCGTGGTCGCCGCCGCGAAGGCGCAGTTCCTGGTCCGGCTGACCTCCACCCGCCGCCTGCCGGCGCTCCGGCACCTGCCCGACGGGTCGTTCCTGTCGGTCATCGGCGGGGTGAAGGTCCGCGTCGTCACCGCGGCGGTAACCGTCACCTGCCATGACGGCACCACCTACGGCGGCGTGTACCGGCTGGCCACGACCCTGCTGGATCACCGCGCCTACCCCGCGCAGGCGCTGATGACGCTGTACCACGAGCGCTGGCAGCACGAGATCACCTACCTCGCGCTGCGCCATACCCTGCTCCAGGGCCGGGTCCTGCGCTCGGAAGACCCCGCCGGCATCCAGCAGGAGATGTGGGCGCTGCTGGCCGTCTACCAGGCGCTGCGCATCGCGGTCACCGACGCCGTCCAGTCCGTGCCCGGCACCGATCCCGACCGGGCCAGCTACCAGATCGCCGTCCAGACCGCCCAGAACCTCCTCACTACCGCGCAGAACATCACCGATCCCGGCGGGGACCTGCCCGGCGACATCGGCCGCGCCGTCCTCGCGGGCCTGCACGGCCCCCGACGGCCCCGGGTCTGCGCCCGCAAGGTCAAATCGCCGCTCAGCCGCTGGAACAAGCACCCCGACGGCAAACCCCACACAACCTGCCGCATCACCGGCATCACCGCCCACGTGGACGCCAGCTATCACCAGCCCGCGACACGCCGGCGCAAATCCGTGACAGCCGCCGAAGGACCTTAACTTCCCTGCATTGGGACTAAAGTCCCCTTCCCGCAGCGCCAGCCCCGGCGCCACCCCCCCACGCCCGAAGCTGCGCTCCACGGGCAAGCGCCACCGCCCGTTCGGAATGATCAACGGTTTTGATTGCCCGGCGCGCCTCGGGCTACTGGAGCGCGTAGCTGCCGGGCGCCGGGCCCAGCGGCGGGAACTTGCCGCTGCCCAGGGCCGCAGATGCTGCGCGCATGCCGCCGGATCGGGCGGTCAGCCAGCCGGCCCAGCGCCGCCACCACGAGCCGTGCTGGAAGGTCGCGGTGGCCAGCCACTCGTCGGGGCCGGGAGCGGCAGGAGGCCCGTACCAGCAGTCGTACCGGGGCTTGTCCTCCGGGTTGACGAACGACTGGATGTGGCCGGAGCGCACCACGGTCAGCTCTTTGTCGCCGCCGAGCAGCTGGGTGGTGCTGTAGCAGGCCCGCCAGGGGGTGATGTGGTCGGTGTACCCGGCGACGTGGAAGCTGTCGCAGCCGACCTTGCCGAGGTCGGCGGGCGCGCCGAGCAGGACCGGTCCCGGTGCGCCGTCCCAGCCGTCCATGACGATCCTGGTCGCTTCCAGGGCGAACCTGGCGGGTACCGCGGTGGCGTCGTCGTTCCAGGCCAGCACGTCGAACGGGGGCGGCGGCTCGCCCATGAGCCAGCCGCTGACCAGGTAGTTGTACACCAGGTCGTTCGGCCGCAGCAGGGCGAACAGGGCGCGCAGCGCGGTACCGGGGATCACCTGGCCTGCCCGGGCGGCCAGGGCGAGCTCGGCGCGGGCCTGCCGGGTGTCGGACATGCCGACCACGTTGGGCTGCTGGCCGGACAGCATGGTCACGACATAGGTAGCCGAGGCGGCCGGGGCGGCGCCGGCCGCGGCGAGATGGGCGAGCATCCAGGCGACGGTCATGCCCCCGGCGCACAGCCCGAGCCAGCTGACCGTGTCGCTGCCGGCGATCTGCCGCACCACCTCGGCGGCGCGTTCCTGGGCGGCGACGTAGTCGTCCACCCCCCAGCGCCCGTGGCCGAGGGTGGCCCGCGGGTTGCGCCAGACCATGACGAACGTCTGGATACCCTGCGCGACGGCGAACTCCGCCACCGAGCGCCCCGGCGCCAGGTCGAGGATGTAGTACCGGTTGACCTGCGGCGGCACCATCAGCAGCGGGACGGCGCGCACCTGCTCGGTGGCGGGCGCGTACTGCAGCAGCTCGAACATCTCCTCCCGGTACACCACGGCGCCCGGGGTGACAGCGATCTTCACGCCGACCGGGAAACGCTCCCGGTCGGCCGCCCTCGGCATCCCGCCGCGCGCCAGGTCACGCGCCATGTTCTGCGCGCCGTGCATCAATGACATGCCCCCGGTCTGGGCGGCGCGGCGCAGCGCGGCCGGGTTGGTCGGCAGAAAGTTGGCCGGGGACATCACGGCCGCGGCCACGCCGGCCAGGAACCGGGCCCGGGCCTGCCGCTGCCAGGACCCGCCGACGGCCTGGCACATCCGGTCCATCCACAGCTCGTACAGCCGGTAGGACTGGCCGAGCACCCGGAAGTAGGGGCAGGCCCGCCAGGCCTTGTCGGCGAACCGCCCGTCCCGCTCGTCGAACCACAGCTCGGACCGGCCGCCGGCGATCTTCGCCATCTCCCCGGCCAGCCACGGCATGTTCCGCAGCACGGCCGCCGGATCGGCCAGGCCCGCGGCCGCATCCAGCATGTCCAGGGGCGGCAGGCCGGCCGCCCCGGCCGCGATGCCCGCTCGGTCCTCAGTTGCTTCGGGGTTGTCCACGGCCCCTCCCTCGGGGTGTGACCAGGAACGACGCGAGCGTTCTCGCCCGTAACGTTCACTGTCACGACCCCCGGCGGACCGGTCAAGGTCCGATATCCCCGGCTGTGCGGGACCTAGGCCGGCAAGGCCGGGGACCTAGGCCGGCAAGGCCGGGGACCTAGGCCAGGTCCACTGGAGATCACAGCACCATAACGTGACGCATTCATGTGGCATTTAAGGCCGGACAGGCTGTCCCGCGGCGAACCGGCCGCGGATGCCGGTGGCCCTGTTTCACCGGTTGTGGCAGGTCATTGCGCGAGCCGGAGGAGATCGCCCGCGTGGTCACCTTCCTGGCCGCTGACGAGGCGTCGTACATCACCGGGCAGATCTGGGCCGTCAACGGCGGCCTGGACATGTGAGAGGAACAGCGATGGAAGACGTGTACGTCCTGTCCGCGGTCAGGACGCCGATCGGCAAGTACGGCGGCGCCCTGGCCTGCGTGCCGCCCTGCGACCTGGCCGCGAAGGTGGTGCGCGAAGCGGTCCGCCGCGCGGGCGTCGACCCGGCCCAGGCCGGTCACGTGGTGTTCGGCAACGTGATCCACACCGAGGTCAGGGACATGTACCTGGCCCGGGTGGCGGCGATCAACGGCGGCCTGCAGACCGGCACGCCCGCGCTGACCCTCAACCGGCTGTGCGGCAGCGGGCTGCAGGCCATCGTCTCCGCCGCCCAGTCCATCCTGCTCGGCGACTGCGAGGTCGCGGTGGCCGGGGGAGCCGAATCGATGAGCCGCGCCCCGTACTGGCTGCCCGCCATGCGCTGGGGCCAGCGGATGAACGACGGCGCCGCGACCGATCCCATGGCCGGCGCGCTCACCGGCCCGTTCGGCGCCTGCCACATGGGGGTCACCGCGGAGAACGTCGCCGCCGACTTCGGCGTGTCCCGGGAGGACCAGGACGCGCTGGCCGCGCAGAGCCACCAGCGTGCCGCGGCCGCGATCGCGGCCGGGTACTTCACCGAGCAGATTCTCCCGGTCGAGATCCCCGGCAAGAAGGGCGCCACCATCGTCGAGGCCGACGAGCACGTGCGGCCCAGCGTCAGCCTGGAGGACATGGCGCGGCTGCGGCCGGCGTTCGCCAAAGACGGCACGGTCACCGCGGGCAACGCCTCCGGCATCAACGACGCGGCCGCGGCCGTGGTGCTCGCGTCGGAATCGTTCGCCCGCGGCGGCCCGCGCCCGCTCGGCAAGATGATCGGGTACGCGCACGCGGGAGTCGAGCCGCGGATCATGGGCATCGGCCCGGTGCCCGCGGTGCGCGCCGTGCTGGCCCGCACCGGGCTCAAGCTCGACGAGATCGACGTGTTCGAGGTGAACGAGGCGTTCGCCGCGCAGGCGCTGGCGGTGGCCAGGGAACTGGGTCTGCCGCCCGTGCGCGGCAGTTCCAGATCCGGGGGCTGCCGCGTACTATAGTTTGCATAATCTGGAGATGACGGTGAGCGGCTAGCCGGTATGGCGGATGCGCCGCCCGCTGATCCGGGCCGGCACGATACGCACGTACACGTCGCGGGCACCGCCCGCCCACGGTTCGAGCCGCGTGGTCGGCTTCGAAGCTGACCTGGCCGTTGGCGTATACAGCGAGCAGCGTGCCCGGGACGGTGCGGAAGATGATGGTCTTTCCCGCTATCGCGAAATTGACCAGCAGGATCATGATCCCGTCCGCGGAGGCGAACCCGGCGCGGCCGGCGCCGCCGGGTTCCTGGTCGCGGCAGTGAGGCGTCTCCCGGCCTTGCCATCGTTCAGGTGACCCGGTAGCGCTGCATCATGTCGTACTCCTCATGCTCGAGGATGTGGCAGTGCCACACGTAGCCGCGGACGCGCGCGCCTGCCTGCGTGACGTACTGGCGGTCCGGGTCGAACCGGATACCGGTGAACGGGACGGCGATGCGGGTGACCTGGCCGGGCGGGCAGATGATGGTGTCCTTCCCGCCACGCTCGCCCGGTTCCGGCGGTGTCGCGCGGTCATGGTCGAGGTAGGGCTCCGCGGAGTGGTTCCTCCCGGTTCCCCAGCCGAGGATGGGTTCCGGGCTGGCGGGGTCGACGTGCCAGGCGGCGACGTAGTCCTTGAGGCCCTGCGGTACTCCTTCGGAGTCGGCGGGGCCGCGGAACGGGACGCGCTCCAGGATTCTGAAGGCGACCAGGTGCAGGTGTATGGGGTGCGCGTCGGCGGTCAGGTTGATGATGTTCCATTTCTCGGTCCGGCCGCGGCCGGCGTGGATGATGTCGGCGTCGCCGGCGGTGAACGGCACGCCGTTGAGCAGCAGGCCGTACGATTCGCCGTCGGCGACGACCTTCTCCTGCAAGGTGACGTTACGGGTCACGCCGTCGACCCGGACGCAGGGCAGCGGGGCGGCGCGCAAGCGTGCGGGGATTTCCCGGAACGGCCCGTGCCCGGAGGTGACGGTGAACCGAATGAGCTCGCCGATGACCGGTACCGTAGGGTCGCCGTCCGGGTAGGGGGCCGGGGCGTCGTTGTGCAGCACCCACTTCCGGCCCGGCTCCGCGCGGGTGAAGTCGATGAGCACGTCGGCGCGTTCTCCCGGGGCCAGCAGCAGCCCGGACGGCAGCGGTACGGCCGCGTCGAGCAGTCCCTGGTCGGTGCCGATCTGCCAGATCGGCGGCCCGCCCGCGCCGAAGAACAGGTGCCAGAAACGCGCCTGGGAGCCGTTGATGACATGGAACCGGTAGATGGACCGGTTCACCGGCAGGTACGGCCACACCTTGCCGTTGACCAGGCCCACGTTGCCGAAAAACTCCGGCACCCAGATCTTCGGCGTCCCCTGCGGCAGCGTGGCCACCACGGCCGGGTCCCGCGGCGGGTAAGCCAGCACGGAGTCCCGGCCGTGACGGGTGAAGGATTTGTCCTGGATGATCAGCGGAAGCTCATACGCCCCGTAGGGCAGGCCAGGGCCATTCCCCGGCTCCCCGGTGTCCCACCGGTCGCGGATCAGGTACCCGCCTGCCAGCCCGGCGTAGACGTTCAGCCGGGTGATCCCCATGGCGTGGTCGTGGAACCACAAGGTGGCGGCCTCCTGATCGTTGGGGTACAGGTAACGGTGCGCGGTGCCGGAGGCGAACCAGTCCATGGGGTGCCCGTCATACTCCGGCGGCGTCAACCCGCCGTGCACGTGGACCGAAGCCCGGGGCGCGGTCCGGTCGCCCCGCACGGCCCCGCCGATGCCAAGGTCGATGGCACTCGCTACCGGGTGCGCGCCCAGCTGGTTGACGAATGTCAGCTCCACGGGCACACCCCGGCGGACCACCAGGATCGGCCCCAGGTACGGCGCGCCCGCGTACCCGAAGGTGGGGGTCGTGCCGAGCGCCCGGTGAAACTGCTGTCGGCCGTTGCCCATCGTCAGCATGTGGCTGCCGCCAGCGCGCAGGTCAATGACCGGCGGAATCGCGAGCAGCTCGGTGAATTTGCTCAGGCCGGCCGGAGCGGCAGGCCGCGGCCGGGCGGAGGGCCCGGCACGGTTGCCGGTGATGCGCACCGCCGACGGCACGATGACGGCTGCTGCTGCCCCCGTGACACCGCTTCGCAATAGTGAACGGCGGTCCAGTGTGCGGGTCATCTGGCTCAGTCCTTTCTCATCGCCCTTGACCGGTTAAGGCGAGACCGCGCGATACCCCTCGCCTGGGGTCCCGGAGTTTCAGCGCCAGCTGCCGTGTAACACCTACGCCACCGCTCATGGCCTGTCGATGTCAGCGGCGGACGGCCTTTACCAGAGGACCTGAAGTCCATAGCGGGCCGGGACACTGATTACAGCTGGCTGCCGGCGAGGGCGGCCAGGTCGGCCAGGCGGCAGGCGTAGCCCCACTCGTTGTCATACCAGCCGAACACCTTGACCAGCGTCCCGGCCGCCTGGGTCAGCTCGGAGTCGAACACGCAGGACGCGGAGTCGCCGATGATGTCGCGGGAGACGACCGGATCGGTGCTGTACCGCAGGATCCCGGCCAGCGGCCCGGCGGCCGCCGCCGCGGCAAACGCGTCGTTGACCTCCCCGGCGGTCGCCTCCCGGCTGAGCACCACGGCGAGGTCGGTGAGAGAGCCGTCCTCCACCGGGACGCGGACCGCCACGCCGTCCAGCCTCCCGGCCAGTTCGGGGATGACCTCCCCGGTCGCGCGGGCCGCGCCGGTCGTGGTCGGGACGATGCTGGCCGCCGCCGACCGGGCTCGCCGCAGGTCCTTGTGCGGCCCATCCAGCAGCATCTGGTCCCCGGTGTAGGCGTGCACGGTGGTCATGAACCCGCGCTGCACGCCGAACGCGTCGTTGAGCACCTTGACCATCGGCGCCACGCAGTTGGTGGTGCACGACGCGTTCGAGATCACGTCGTGCCGGCCGGGGTCGTAGGCGCCCTCGTTGACGCCGACCACGACCGTCAGGTCCGCGCCCTTGCCGGGGGCGGAGATCAGCACCTTCTTCGCCCCGCCCTTCAGGTGCAGCCCGGCGCCGTCCCGGGTGCGGAACTTGCCCGTGGACTCGATGACGATGTCGGCGGCGAGCCCCTTCCAGTCGATCGCCGCCGGGTCACGCTCGGACAGCACCGTGACCGGGGTGCCGCCGACGGTCAGCGAATCGCTGGTGTACTCCACGGGCTGGCCGAGCCGGCCGTAGGTGGAGTCGAATTCCAGCAGGTGCGCGAGGGTCCGTGCGTCGGTGATGTCGTTGACCGCCACCACCTCGATATCCGAGCGCTCCAGTGCGTGGCGGGTGAACGCGCGCCCGATACGGCCTAGCCCGTTGATTCCCACCCTCGTAGTCATGTGCGTCCTCCTCCTGGGTTACTCCATGCGCACCCTGACCCCGCCGCCCGCCCGGCGGCTAGCGGCGATC
>JAFAZE010000052.1 GCA_019239975.1 Streptosporangiaceae bacterium | reverse complement strand
ACTAGTCCCGTTTTCCGCGCCTCGGCGCGGTAAGGGCTTGACTGTTGGTGGTTGAACGAACCAGATCCTCGGGCTGATCTGGGCTTTCTCGTGGCGCCTGAGTGCCCGCCAGGCGCGGCCCTGCGCTTGGTGTAGGGCCAACCAGGGTGGCGCTTTGGTCCCGGTTCATGGCGGATCATGTGGTTGCAGGCTTATTACTCCTGACGTAGTGTAGGACCAACCATGTCCGGTTGGTGAGGATCGCCCGCGCTGGTGTATGTCAAACGGCACAAGGTCCGCAAGGGCGGCAGGAGCTATGTCTACCTGCGCCTGGTCGAGGCTTACCGGGACGAGGCCGGCAAGGTCCGGCACCGTCCGGTGGCCACCTTGGGCCGGGAGGACCAGCTGAAAGCGTCGGGCCAACTCGAGCAGCTGGCCGCTTCGTTCGCCCGGCTCGACCCGCCCGCCGCCGGGACCCGGCGTGTGGTCGGCCCGCTGCTGCTGGTGGCGCACTACCTGGACCGGCTGGGCCTGGCCAAGCTGGTCGACTCGCTGACCCCGGGGCGCGGCCGGGCGTTCTTGACCCACGGGGAGGTGATCGCGGTGCTGGCCGCCAGCCGGCTGTGCTCGCCGTCCCCGCTGTATGACATCGCCGGGTGGGCGTCCTCGGCCGCTGTCGGGGAACTGCTGGGCGTGCCCGGGATGCTGCTCAATGACGACCGGCTGGGCCGGGCGCTGGAGGCGCTGGCCCCGGTGGCAGAGCGGGCCCGCGGGGAGCTGATGCTGGCCGCCATCGGCGAGTTCCCGGCGGTGGCCGATGCCTGCCGGCTGCACCTGGACCTGACCGCGGTCCGGTTCGCCGGCGCGTATGAGAATTCCGCCCTGGTGGCCAAGGGGTGGGCGGCTGACCGGAGCATCGGCCGGCAGGTCAAGGCGCTGGCCGCGGCCACCCCGTCGGGGGTGAGCGTGTACTTCCGCCCGCACAAGGGCTCGGCCAACGAGCTGCCCGCGTTCACCGCCGCGATCGAGACGCTGGCCGCCGCGCTGCCGCCCGGCCTGGTCATCGTGGCCGACTCCGGCCTGGGCTACCTGGAGAACCTGTGCGCCGCCGACACCAAGAACGTCAAGTTCGTCGCGCCGCTGCGGGCCGACACGGGGTGGGCGGAGCGGTTCGACGCCGACGTCGGCCCGCGGGGCGGCCTGGCCGCCCTGCAGGTGCTGGACCATGTCTCGCACCGCGAGCGGCGGCTGCCAGCCGGCAAGCGCACCATCTGGAAGGGCCTGCTGCGCCCGTTTGCAGTCACCAGCAAGGACGGCGCCCGCCACGACCTGCGCGCCGCCTACATCTGGTCCTCGGAGGAAGCCGCCACCGTGGCCGCCGCCCGCGACCGCGCCCTGGCCACGGCCGAGGCCGCGCTGGGCCGCGTCCGCAACGGGCTCGGCGGCCGCTACTACAAGACCCGTAAGCAGGTCGACGCCCGCGCCGCCCAGATCCTTACCGGCCAGGTCGCCGGCCTGCTCACCGTCCGCACCGGCACCCGGGCCGGCAAACCCTGGATCACCTGGGCGCGCAACCAGGACGCGATCACCGCCGCCAGCCGGCTCGACGGGCTGTACGCGCTGGCCACCAACCTGCCCGACCCCGGCGACGGCACCCCGCTGACCGCCCTGCACGTGCTGCGCACCTACAAAGACCAGTGGGTCATCGAGCAGCGGCACCGCGACCTGAAGCAGACCCTCAAGGTCCGCCCCGTCTTCTTGCACAACGACGACCGCATCGCCGCCCTCATCGCCGTCATCGGCATCGCGTTGCTCATCTTCGGGCTCATCGAAGCCGAGCTCCGCGCCGCCCTCGGCCCCGGCACCCCGCTGCCCGGCATCCTGCCCGAAGGGCGCGCCGCCATCCCCACCGCCCGCGCCGCCATCGCCGCCTTCGACGGCCTCGGCGCCACCTACACCCCCGGCGGCCTCATCCTCGACCGGCTCACCCCCGCCCAGCGGATGATCCTCGCCTGCCTTGACATCCCGCTGCCCTGGCCAGAGAACCCGCCTAAAACAGGCAAATCATGACACGTGATCATGCGGAAAACGGGACTAGTACACGCGCCGGCTGCATTCCGCAAACACGGCGTCTACCTGTCCGCTGCAGATCTGGAAGCAGCGTGACCGAGCCCGGGGAGTCCTCCTCGACCGGGTACAGCTTGAGCGGGCGGCGATCCGGATGCCCATGGCCGCCACCGGCTTCACGCCCTCCGGTCTTTGTCGATGCCATCGGCACCGGCACAGGCGGCACCCACGTGGACGACGCCGCCGGGCTGGCTCCGCACACCAGCTCCTGCGGGGCGGTGGAACCCTACCGGTTCACCGGATTCGGCGCGCCGGTCGCCAACCCGCCCGCAGTCAACCCGGAGAACGCCGGACGGACCATCCCGGTGAAGTTCACCCTGACCGGGTCCGGCGCCGTGCTCAGCCAGGGGTGCTGGCGGCGGGCTACCCGCAGTCCGCGCCGGTGCCCTGCGCCTCCCCGGGGCAGCTGACCAGCGGGGATCCCAGCACCGCGGCCTCGATGGGTCGCGATCCCCCCAGCGACGATTACAACTACCTGTTAGTGAGGACATAGTCCACGGTGCCGGCATGACCACCAGTGAAGCAGGCCGCGGGGTGGGGCATCCGGCAGCCGCTCTGGGATACCACGAATGGGTCACGCCCGCTGGCCGTCTTTACCCCACCGGACCCATGCGATACCCGATCTGAACCCGGTGGCCCGAGGGGTCAGGGGGAGCAGGACATAAGGGCGGCTAGCTGTCGTGCCGGGACGTTGTTGATCAACGGAGTAGCGCGGTGTTGCCCATCGGATGCAGGATACGTCCCATGCCGGACGCCCCGTCCCGCCCCCAGCCGTTCACCCCGCAGACCGCCCCGGCGGCGCTGGAGGACCTCCGCGCCCGGCTGCGCGCGACGCGCTGGCCGGACACGCCCGAGGACGCGGGGTGGTCGCTCGGCACCGATCTCGCCTACCTCCGCGAGCTCGCCGCCTACTGGGCGGACGGGTTCGACTGGCCGGCGCAGGAGGCGGCGCTCGCCCGGCTTCCCCGCTTCCGCGTCCCGCTCAGGGGCCTGCAGATCCATTTCGTGCACGCCCGGGCCGCCGCGCCCGCCGGGACCGTCCTGCCGCTGGTCCTGTGCCACGGCTGGCCGGACTCGTTCTGGCGCTACACGAAGATCATCCCGCTCCTCACCGACCCCGGCGCGCACGGCGCCGACCCCGCCGACGCGTTCGACGTGGTCGTGCCCGACATGCCGGGTTACGGGTACTCCGGCCGCCCGGCCGGCCCGCCGTTGGACTCCATCGCCGTCGCCGCCCTGTGGGCCGAGCTCATGGGCGTCCTCGGCTACCCGCGGTTCGGCGCGGCGGGCGGGGACATCGGCAGCGGCGTGAGCCGCTACCTCGGGCTGGACCACCCGGAACGGGTCGTGGCCGTGCACCGCATGGACGCGGGCCTGCCCGTCTTCGCCGGCGACCCGGCGGACCTCACGGCCGGGGAGCGCGCCTGGCTCAAGACCGTCGCGGCCTGGGGCGCGGCCGAGGGCGCCTACTCCGCCATGCACCGCACGAAGCCCCAGACCGCCGCCTTCGGGCTCACCGACTCCCCCGCCGGGCTCGCCGCGTGGATCGTCGAGAAGCTCCGGGCGTGGAGCGACTGCGACGGCGACGTCGAGCGGTCCTTCACCAAGGACGAGATCCTCACGAACGTCACGCTGTACTGGCTCACCGGGACGATCGGCTCGTCGATGCGCATGTACCGCGCGAACGCCGCGATCCCGCCCGCGCAGCACGCCCGCCGGGTCCAGGTGCCGTCCGGCTTCTCGCTCTTCCCCGGCGACCTCCTCCGGCCGCCGCGGGCATGGCTCGAGCGCACGGCCAACGTCGTGCGCGTGACCGAGCCCGCACGCGGCGGCCACTTCGCGCCGTTCGAGGAACCCGAACTTTACGCGGAGGAGCTGCGCGCGTTCTTCCGCCCCTACCGGGCGGCAGCGATGGGCTGACGGCGCCGCCGCACACGGGCGGCGGGCAGGTCCCGGCTACTCCTCGAGGTTGTGTTGACCCCGGTCGCTTTCCGGCATATGTTGTTGAGCAATCGGTTAAAGCATTCGCTCAATATCGGCGGGAACAGAACGGGAACAGTGGGCCAGACAGAGCAGGCAGCCGGCGCCGGCCGGGCGCACCGCAGCGCCGCCGACACCCGAGCCGCGCTCATCGCGGGCGCGATCGCCACCTTGCGCGGGTCGGGCTTCGCAGCCGCCAGCGCCCGGCGGGTCGCCAAACAGGCCGGCTGTAACCAGGCGCTGATCTTCTACCACTTCGGCTCTGTTCCGGATCTGCTGATGGCCGCGCTCGAGGACATCAGCGCGCGGCGGATGGCTGCCTACCGCGGCCTGCTCGGCCATACCGGAACGCTTGCCGATCTTGTCGACTCCGCCCGGGAGATCGTCATGACGGACCTGGACGAAGGCCACGTCACCGTGCTGGTCGAGATGATCAGCGGCGCGCAGTCCGTGCCCGGACTGGGTGAGCGGATCGCGGCCTGCCTGGCGCCGTGGCGGGAGTTCGCCGAAAAGGCGGTGCGGGATGTGCTGGCGGCTTCCCCGGTCGCGTCGCTGGTGCCGGCCGAGCAGGCCGCGCACGCCGTGGTGGCCGGAATCCTCGGGCTGGAGCTGCTCGCCAGCCTGGACGGCGACCGGGCTGGCGTGCTGGCCCTGTTCGACCGCGCCCGCACACTCGGCGCCCTGCTGGACCGGCTCCGCCCGCTGGCGGCCCTGCTCGACCTGTCCGCGCCAAAAACAAGCCCGAACCCGACAGCAGGCGAGGCATGATGCCCGATAACCCGCAGACCGACGTCGTAACCGGCGCGTTCAGCTACTCAGGCGCCGCGATCTCGCGCGAGCTCCTGGCGGCCGACCATGGGGTGCGCACGCTGACCGGTCACCCTGGCCGTGCCCCTGACGGCACCGAAATCGACGTGCGCCCCCTGGACTTCACCGACGCTGACGCACTGCAGCGCGATCTCGGCGGCGCGCACACGCTCTACAACACCTACTGGGTGCGTTTTCCGCACGGCGGAGTCACCCATGAGGTGGCCGTCGCGAACAGCCGCATCCTGTTCGAAGCGGCGGCGCGGGCCGGCGTCCAGCGCATCGTGCATGTCTCGATCACCCATGCCGACTCCGCGTCGCCGTATCCGTACTTCCGCGGCAAGGGCGAGGTCGAGCGCCACCTGAAGACCACCGGTGTTCCCTGGGCGATCGTCCGCCCCGCCATCCTTTTCGGCGCCAACGGCGTCCTGATCAACAACAACGCGTGGCTCCTCCGCCGCCTGCCGGTGTTCGCGATCGGCGGTCGCGGCGACTACCGGATACGTCCCATCCACGTCGACGACCTGGCCCGGCTCTGTGCGGAACTGGGCGGCCGCGGCGACAGCGCCACCCTGGACGCGGTGGGCCCGCAGTCGCTCACCTTCCGGGAGATGGTCACCTCGATCCGGGCCGCCATCGGCAGCCGCGCGGTCATCGTGCCCGCGCCGGGCTGGCTGATCCCGCCGCTGTCGGCGGCGCTTGGCGCCGTGCTGCGCGACGTTCTGCTGACCCCCGATGAATACCAGGCCATGGCCGCTGGCCTGGCCGACTCCGACGCGCCGGCGACCGGGCAGACCAGCCTCACCGACTGGATCGCCAAACACGGCGACAGCCTCGGCCGCGCTTACGCGAGCGAACTCAACCGCCATTACCGGTAGCAGCCAGATGGCCGAAAGAATCCCCCGGCCCGGGCATGATCTGTGGCCAGGTAGAGGTGATGGCGCCAGCCCAGGTCCGAGGGTGCTAGGGTCGCAGGATGCCGCGTACGGACAGGGCGTCGCGGGTGATCGCTGCTCCGCTTGAGAGCGTCTGGGCCGCTTTTGTCGATCCCGGGGCGCTCGTGGCATGGCTCCCTCCTGGCGGGATGATCGGCAGGTTCGAGCGATTCGATGCCCGGCGGGGCGGTTCGTACCGGATGGTGCTGACCTATTCCGATGTGTCCGCCGCGCCGGGCAAGGCGACCGCGGATTCCGACATCGTCGAGGCTCGCTTCGTCGATATCGTCCCCGGTGAGCGAGTGGTGCAGGCGGTGGACTTCGTCTCCGATGACCCCGCCTACGCCGGCACCATGGTCATGAACTGGGAGGTCACGGCTGTCGATGCGGGGACGCGCGTCAACATCGTTGCCGAGGACGTCCCGGACGGCATCTCCGCGGAGGACCACGCCGCGGGGCTTGCTTCTTCCCTGGCCAAGCTTGCCGCTTACTTGGAGCAGTAGCCCTGTACCCGCAAAGACCGCGGTGATGTAGCAGATTGCACTGGCCCCGGCCACGACTTTCCCGGCAGGTGCTGATCCTTCACACTGGGCCGGTGACTGAACGGCTGCGGGTTCGTGAGATCGGCGATGGCGAGGGACGGCGGCTGGTGCGGATCATCCGCCGGGGTCGGCGGGTCCTGGCGGGCTGGGATGATCTCCCAGACGCGAGGACGCGGCTGGCGTGCAGGCGGGTGACCCGATCTTCCGGTCGCCGGATTACGGGGTGAGCGATTTACCAGCGCTCGACCAGGTGCTCACGGCCAGACGGCGGTTCGTACGGTTCCGGCCAGAAGTCTGTCACCTGGGTGATCAGCCCGTTGGCGAATTCGAAGAACACCATCGCGTCGTCGGTGCGGCCATCGAGAAGCCATTCGAACCACACCACGCCGTGCCGCTCGTCGGCGATGACGACCTTCGGCCGCAGGTGCCAGTCGCCGGGATACTCCTGATTGAACTGCAGATAGCGGTCACGTCCCCGGATGCGCTCTCGTGACTGCGGGATCTCGTAGACCACGGCCGGGTGCAGCAGCCCCGCCCAGACATCCCAGTCCCGCGCTTCCAGGCTTGTGATGAAGCGCTCTGCGAGGTCGCGGTTGCCGTCCATCCCAGCAAGTTAGCGCACTGGGGCACGCTCAAGCCCCATCACTGTTCCCGAGGCTGCCTGGTCGGCAACACCACGGCCGCGCTCGTCCCCGGCGACGACGCGGCCCGCGCCCTGGCCGCCGCCGCTTACGACGGCTTCACCGAGGTCGTGACCGCGGCGCTGGCCCGCGCCCAGGCCACCGGAGAAGTCACCACCAGCGCCACTCCCGAGGCACAGGCGCGGCTGCTGCTGCTCCTGTTCCAGGGCTCGGCGCTGGTATCGCGCGCGCAGCCCGACCGTGACCGCCTCGCCGCCAGCATAGACACCGCACTCGACGCGCTACGCCCGCGCTGACCGGACACCGAGATGCCTCATCCGGCACAGCATCCAGCATGATCCGCCGGTACATCGTCTGGCGCCTTGCTTCATGTTCGCGCGACGCCGCAGTAACCCCAGACCCGGTTCGCGTTGTGATCGGGCCGGCCGCCCTCCGGCCGCCAGTGGGAGATCAGTACCAGCCCGGGTTCGACCAGTTCCCTGCCATTGAACATACGCAGGATGGCTTGTTTGCCGCGGCCGACGAAAACCGTGCCCCGCTGCTGGTATTCCGCTGTGACCGCGTGCATCCTTTCGGGAGCGAACTCGTCTGTGACGTGTGAGACGACCAGGTAACTTCCCGGCGCAAGCGCCGTGAGGTAGCGGGCCGCGATGCCGGCCGGGTCGTCGGAGTCAGGGATATTGTGCAGGCACGCGACCAACAGCAGCCCCACTGGCTTGGTGAAATCCAGCAGTTTTCCGGCTGCGGCGAGAACCTCGTCCACGTCGCGCAGGTCCGCGCGGACGACCGTGGTCGTCTCGCTCTCGGCCATCAGCGACTCGGCGCGCAGGAATACCACGGGGTCGTTGTCGACGTAGACGACGCGGGCGCCCCCGTCGGCGGACTGAGCGATCTCGTGGGTGTTGGGGCTGGTGGGCAGCCCGGTCCCGATGTCGAGAAACTGGCGGATTCCGCTGTCGCACAGGAACTGTACCGCGCGCACAAGGAACTTGCGGTTGCCCCGCGCGCTGTCCAGCACCTCCGGCAGGACCCGGAGAGAGTGTTCCGCCATCTCCCTGTCGATGGCGAAGTTGTCCTTACCGCCAAGAAGGTAGTCGTACACCCTGGCGGGATGCGGGATATCCGTGCGGATACCCAGTGCCTTCCACCTGTCGTACCGGTCGTGCTCGTCCTGTTCGGTCATCGTGACCTTCCCGCATTGTTTGCTGCCCAGATGATGTCACACCGGGATGGCGCCCGGAGAGCAGGGCGACACGACGGGCATCGCTGCTGACCTGCTGACGAAGCAGGAGCGGGCGCAGTTCCGTGCCCGGCTGCACACGGCCGCCCTGGGCTGGCATTGACCTAAACCATACTTGAGGTTCTACCGTCGCAGGCATGAAACTCACCGAGGCCGAACAGCGTTTCCTCTCCGCACAGCGGCACGGGCGGCTGGCCACCATAGCCCCCGACGGCACCCCCCAGGTCAAGCCGGTTGGCTTCAGCTACAACACCGAGCTCGGCACCATCGACATCGCCGGGATGAACATGGCACGCAGCGCCAAGTACAGGAACATCCGGTCGAACCCGAACGTTGCCTTCGTGGCTGACGACGTGCCCGCGCCGGAACGCGGGGCAGCCGGCGTCCGGTTCCTCGAGATCCGCGGCGCCGCCGAGGCCGTCACCGCCCCGCCCGCCCCCGGGCAGCCCCAGGCCGACGGTCACCTGGCGCCGGAAATCATCCGGATCCACGTGCGGCGCGTCCTCGCGTTCAACGTCGACCCGGACCGCCCCGGGCTGCAAGCCCGCGACGCCGGGGGAGACGCTGTCCACAGCGCGCGGTGGCCCGAATGAGCATGATGGCTATCGAGGCGCGGGAGTTCGGCGGCCCGGAGGTACTGACGCCGGTCCGCTTCCGGCCCCTGTGCCCCGAAGCGGGCGAGGCCGTCATCGCCGTGTCCGTCGCGGACATCCTGTTCCTCGACACGATGATCCGCTCCGCCCGCGCCCGCGACGCGTTCCCGCAGCGGCCGCCCTACATCCCCGGCAACGGGGTTGCGGGCCACGTGGCCGCGGTCGGCGGCGGCGTCGACCCCGGGTGGATCGGAGTCGGCGGCCCGCTTGGCCAGGCCGCGTTCGGGATCGTGGCCGACGGCGGACGGTTCTCCGCGCACGGCACGCCCGGCGGCGGCTTCGCCCCGGTTTCCGCGCGGGAAGCAGAGGAACGCGGCGTTGCCGTGCGGGGCATCGAGCAGGTGCAGTTCTCGCCCGGCCGCCACGAGGAACTCGTCCGGGACGCGCTCGCCGAAGCAGCCGCCGGCCGTCTGTGCCCCGTCATCGGCCAGGTTTTCCCGCTGGGACGGGCGGCGGACGCGCACGCGGCGCTGGCCACCCGGTCGGCCATCGGGAAGACCGTGCTGCTGGCTGGTCTTTAGGCAGGCCGGCTGTGACGGAACACGCTAGCTGGCCGGTGCGGAGCAGGTTAGCTGGCCTCGGCAACCGCGTAGCGGACGCACCACCGCGAAAATCGCTTCTGCGCTGTAGCAGGTGACGCCTACGATCCGAGGGTGGTGACCGGAGGGCCCGCCTGGCGTGAGGTTCAGCTGCTGGTCGCACGGGAACTGGGTGAGCCGGTGTCCGGTGCCCGGCCGCTCGGGCTCGCGAAACGGCCGGGGATGACATGGGCTGCCCGGGCGCAGCGAACGGGCGCGATCGTGGTCAAGATCAGGCACGGTGACCGGGCATATGAGAAGACGCAATGGTGCGCGGCGCATCTGCCCGTGCTCGGGGCGCGCGGGTATCCGGTTCCGGCGATCCTGTGGCACGGCGTGATCAGAGGCCAGTGGCACGTGACCGTCCAGAACCGGCTCCCCGGCCGCCCCCTTTTCGCGCCGGGCGCTGTTGTTGACGGGCCGGTGCTTGACGCGTTGCTCCGCCTGGTCGAGTTGCAGGCCGGCGCCGGGATCCCGGCCGGGGACCGCGATTTCACCGGCTACGTGGCGAACGTGCTGTTCGACGACTGGGACGACGTGTGGGCCGATGCGGCCCGGGCTTGCGCGGCGGTCGGCCCGTTGTGCGCGCGGCTGCGGCGCTGGCTTGGGCCGGTCTGGGGGTTGCGGCTGCCCCCAGCCGACTACGCTCACAACGACCTGAACCTGTCGAACGTCCTGACCGACGGGGCACGGATCACCGGCGTGGTGGACTGGGATGAGTTCGGGCTGGGCAGCCGCGCGCTGGACCTGGTCGCCCTCGCCGTCGACTGCGAGCAGTGCGGCGACCACGCCGCCGCGGACCGCCTGCTGGCCCGGGCGGCTCAGGTGGCTGGCGGCGACGGGCTGCGCTGCCTGGTCAGCTACCGGGTGATCGGCGGGCTCGCCGTTTATGCCCACGAGCGGCAGGCGTACCGCAATTCCCTCGGAGATGAGGAATGCGCCGCGGAGACGGCCATCCTCGACAGGCTCGAAGCGGCCGGCGGCCCCTGATTTCCGGCGTCCCCTGCACCAAACTGTTTGTGACGGTACCTTGCTGCCATGAAGCGCACGGGGAGCCACAAAAGGAGTTCCGTACCGGGTTTCAGGCGTCGGCGCCGCGGCCGCGGTGCCGCCCTCGGCGCGGCGGCGGGCGTTGCGGTCTGTGCTCTCGCCGTGGCCGCCCCGGGCGCCGGTGCCGCCTCGCGGGCCGTCGCGGCGCGCGGCCCGGTCATCGGGTCCGGAGCGGGAGCGGGCCTCGCGAATCCTGGCTTCACGGACACGTTCGGCACGGCTGTGGACGACCCTCCCGGCTACGGGCTCAACGACAGCCTGACGGCGCGCCAGTCGGGTGCCGTCGGTGTCACATACACTCGCGAGTCCGGCCTCTGGTACCAGGCACCGCAGCCGCAGCCGTGGTATTCGCAGGTCAATCACGTGAATCATCCCGGGGTGCTGTCGTTCTGGCTCGGCACGTCGGCGGTACGCATGGACGCGCCGGTGGTCGCCAATTCCAGTGGCTGGGTGGGTGCGCAGGCGGTCGTGGACCCGGTAACCGGGGATACGGCCTCACAGGACTGGAGCTCGCTGGTATTCAGCACCGACCCGAGCGCGAGCGGTTACGTGGCCAGTTCCGGCGTAGCCCTCGGCGTGCTGGTTCGCTCCGACGGTGGCATCCAGGTCTTCCAGGGCGGCACTTCGCTGCTGGACCGGGCCAAGTTCGCCCAGCCGAACAGCAATGGGACGTTCAACGTCATCGTCACCTATGTTCCCGGCCAGAATTCAGCGAACATCAACGTCAACGGCGCTACCGTCACGGTGCCGGCGCCGGCCGCGCTACCGGCGAGCAGCAGCCTGTTCATGGGCGCGTACCTCGGCAACGGCAATGAGGTCAGCACGCTCAGCGACCTGAGCGTGTCGGCGGTCGACCGCACCGGGCTCACGCTTCCCGCCTCCTCGGGGCTGCGCTACTACGGCTACTACGCTGCCCGGCTGACCGGGGACAGCCACCTCCCCGAGGTCGCCGGACGGTCCAATCTCAACTGGGTGAACATCAGCGACGTCGACGGTTACGTGCCGGACGTCCTGGGTGGCTGCGCACCCGGTTCCTGCGTGGTCAACACGGGGAACGAGTTCTTCTCCTGCGACTCGTCCGGAAACCACTGCTCCCTCTACCCGAACTACCAGGCGCGGTGGGCGAACCTGGCGGCCGCTGTCCGGCCCTATCTGAACAAGATCGCCGCCTTCTACATCCTGGACGAGCCACAGTGGCGCGGCGCCACGCCCGCTGAGATCCAGACCTCGGCGGAGCTGATCAAGAGCACCTTCCCCGGCAAGAAGGTCATGATGATCGAGGCCGGCCCGGAGGTCACGTCCTCGCTGGTCATTCCGTCCGCCGTGGACTGGGTTGGCTTCGACTGGTACTGCCAGCCGTTCGCCGCGGTCGAGCAGAAGCTGGGCACGCTCGAGTCGCTCACCGCCACCTCGGGCCAGGGGCTCTTCCTGGTCCCCGAGGACGCGCCGCTGTCCGCCTGCGCTGGTGTCAGCGGCCACCAGACCGACGCGGACATCGCCGCGCTCCAGTGGCAGTACTTCGGCCTGGCCGAGAATAATCCCCGGGTCATCGGGCTGATGAACTTCGGGTTCTGGACGTCTCCCGCCTGGACCAGCGGAAGCGGCGCCGCGAGCCTGCCGCTCACCGTCGACGCCAACGAACGGGTCGCCGCCCGTATCCTCGCCGCCGCCAGCGGCCGGTAGCGCGGGCTTCTTGCCTGTACCACAGCGCCGGCCGCGGTTAGGGTGGCCGCTGTGGAGCGGTCTGCGGTGGCCGGCGCGGCGGGAAGCACGCACGGTTTCCCGGCTGCGCTGACCAGTTTCGTGGGCCGCGCCGGGGTGGTGGACGAGGTCGCTGGCCGGCTGGGCCAGCATCGTCTGGTGACGGTGACCGGGCCGGGCGGTGCCGGGAAGACGCGGCTGGCTGGCGAGGTAGCCAAGCAGGTGGCCGGCCGGTTCGCTGACGGGGTGTGGCTGGCGGAGCTGGCGGCGGTGCGCGATCCGGCACAGGTGGCGGCCGCGGTGGCGGCGGCGCTGGGAATCCGTGAGCTGCCCCCGGTGGGGGCGGCCGACGCCCTGGCCCACGCGGTCGCCCGCCGGCATCTGCTGCTGGTGCTCGACAACTGCGAGCAGGTGATCGGCGCGGCCGCCGAGCTGTGCGGCAGGCTATTGCTCGGCGCCGACGATGTGCGGGTGCTCGCCACGAGCCGCGAGCCGCTGCGGATAGCCGGGGAGGTGCGCTACCGGCTGGGGCCGCTGACGCTGCCTGATCCCGGGGATCCGGCCGCCGCCTGGCAGTGTGAGGCGGTGACGTTGTTCGCCGACCGCGCCCGGCTGGTGGCTCCGGGGTTCGCGCTCGATGAGAAGACGGGGCCGCTGGTGGCGCGGCTGGTGGCGCGGCTGGACGGGATGCCGCTGGCGATCGAGCTGGCGGCTGCGCGGGTGGACGCGCTTGGCGTGACGCAGATGCTGGAGCGGATCGCCGACCGGTTCGCGCTGCTGGCGGAGGGTGACAGGCTGGCTGAGTGGCGGCACCGGACGCTGGCGGCCACGGTGCAATGGAGCTATGAGCTGCTGGATGAGCCCGAGCGGCGGGTGTTCCGTGCGGTGTCGGTGTTCCCGGGACCGTTCACGCTGGAAGGGGCCGAGGCGGTGGCGGGCAGCGGTGCCGGGCGGACCGTGACGCGGCTGGTGGACTGCTCGCTGCTGACCCCGCCGAGGGTTGATCCGGACGGCCGGTCCCGGTACCTGATGCTGGAGACGCTGCGGGCCTACGGGGCCGCGCTGCTCGCGGAGGCCGGCGAGGAAGACGAGGTCGCCGCCGCGCTCGCCTCCTACGCCGCGGACGTGGCCGCCGAGGCCTCCGCAGGGCTGCATACGGGTACCTGGGAGGTGGCCGCCCTGCGGCACCTGGACGCCGAGGCTGACACCTTGAGCCATACGCTCGCCTGGGCGCTGGACCACGATCCAGGCACCGCGCTGCGGCTCGCGCTCGCCCAGGAGCCCTGGTGGCAGATCAGGGGCCGCCTGACCAGTCAGGCGCCGCTGCTGGCCGCGGCCGCCGAGCGCGCCGAGGCCGGGAGCGACGAGTGGTGCGCCGCGCGCCTGTGCCTCGGCCAGACCGCCAGCCAGTTCGCCGACTCGGCCGCGGCACTGGAGCACTACACCGCCGTCCGCGACGCCCTCCAAGAGGGCGGACAGCCCCTGTCGCCGGCGGGTTCCGTGCTGATGGCGCTCTGCTTGTGCGGCCGGGCCGGGACGCTGCCGTATCTGGGCCGGGGCGCCGAGGGCGCCGACGATGGCCGCAGGGCGGTGGCCATGGCCAGGGACACCGGCTCCCCGGGCCTGGAGGCGCTGGCGTTCGCCTGTCTCAGCATGGCCGCCTGGCACGAGGGCGACCGAGAGAGTGCTCTCCAGCTCGCGCGCCAGGCCCAGCGGATCCAGGGCGAGGTCGCTGGCGCACTGCGGCGCGGTCTCGGCCAGATCGTCACGATGATCCTGGCGGATACCGGCGACGTGGCGGCCGCCGAAATGGCCTGTGCGGCGGGGCTGGCCTCGTGCCGGGAGGTAGGCGACCTGACGGGCCTGAGCGGCCAGCTTTGGAACAGGACGATCCTGGATTTGCGGGCCGGGCGCTTCGGCGACGCGGCGGCGCATCTGCGCGAGCAGCTCCAGATCGCCACGCAGACCGGGGTGCGGGCTATATTGCTCGCCGGCCTGGACTGCTGCGGCCGCCTGTGCTCGGCGACCGGGCGCCCCGCCGAAGCGGTTACGGTGTGGGCGGCGATGTCCGCGCTCGGCGACCCCTCGCTGTTCATGCGGGGGACCGTGAACACGCGCCAGCGGGACGAGCTCATCGGAATGGCCCGGGAGCAGCTGGGGCCGGCCGGAGCGCGGGCGGCCGGGGAGCGTGGCGCGGCGATGAGCATGGCCACCGCCGCTGAGTACGCTCTCATGCTCGCCGCCGGGCCAACGCGGCCGCCGGCCGCGAACGAAGCCGCGGTGCACGGGCCAGCCGCAGACGGGCCAGTGGCAGACGGGGCGGCGGCCGCAGGCGGGGCGCCCGCAGATGGGGCGTCGGCAGGCGGGGCGTCCGCAGACGCGGCGGCGGCCGCGGCGGCGGGTCTGGCCAAGCTCAGCCCACGGGAACGGGAGCTGGTCACCCTGGTCGCGCAGGGCCGCACCGACGCGCAGATCGCGGCCCAGCTGTATATCACCGTTCGAACGGTCAGCTCGCACCTGGACCGGATCCGGGACAAGACCGGCTGCCGGCGCCGGGCCGACCTCACCCGGCTCGCCCTCGGCGCCGGCCTGGTCTGACTCAGCCCGCCGCCACGCGGCGGTGTGGGTGATTCCACCCCTGCCGCGAACGGGGCTGGGCGCGCGACCCTGCTAACTGAGAACCGGAACAGCCTGAGAACCGGAACAGCCCGGCGGCCCGGGCAGCGGGTGCCGGAAGACAGGGCCAGCGAACCCCTTGCGGCCTGGCTGCGGAGGACGAGATGAGAACATACATGGCCGGTGAGGCCAGCATGCTCCGGCCGAAGGGGGCCGGGGAGACCATCAGCAAAGCCGTTTCCCGTGGTGCCGGGGCGCACCTGGGGCGGACCGCCGGCCGGCCGGCGGTCCAGATCACGCATCTGCGCAAGACTTACGGGCCGGTCACCGCGGTGGATGACGTGTCGTTGTCGGTGGCCGAGGGGGAGATCTTCGGCATCCTCGGCCCGAACGGTGCGGGCAAGACCACCACCGTCGAGTGCGCCATCGGGCTCCGCGTGCCGGACGCCGGGACGGTCAGCCTGTTCGGCCTGGACCCCCAGTCCGACCGGCGCGAGATCCACGAGATCGTCGGGGTGCAGCTCCAGTCGAGCGCCTTTCCCGCCAAGCTGAGGGTCGGGGAGATCCTCGACATGTACCGGTCCTTCTACCGCCAGCCCGCCGACGTCACCGAACTGGCCGAGGCGCTCGGCCTCGCCGGAAAGCGCAGGGACTACTACCGGTCCCTGTCCGGCGGCCAGCGCCAGCGGCTGTCGGTCGCGCTGGCGCTCATCGGCAGGCCGAAGATCGCGGTGCTCGACGAGATGACGGCGGGCCTGGACCCGCAGGGCCGCCGGGACGCCTGGAACCTGATCGAGAGGGTCCGCGAGCGCGGGGTGACGATCGTGCTGGTGACGCACTTCATGGAGGAGGCCGAGCGGCTGTGCGACCGCGTCGCGCTGATCGACGGCGGACGCATCGTCGCGCTGGATACCCCGGCCAGCCTTGCCGCCCGGGCCCGGGGCGGCAAGAGCATCCGGTTCCTGCCCTCGGCGCCCTTCGATGACCGGCTGCTGACCGGGCTTGCCGAGGTGACGCGGGTCGAGCGGGAAGGCCGGCACGTCGTCGTCACCGGGACCGGAGAGCTCGCCAGCGCGGTGATCCTTACCCTGCACGCGGCAGGCCTCGAGGCGCGGGACGTGCGGCTCGACGCGTCGACCCTGGAGGACGCCTTCGTCCGGCTCACCGGAACACACCTCAACGAAGAGGAAGAACAGTCATGAGCCTGCACACGCTCACGCGCCCGGGAGCCCCGCGCGCCGCATTCGGAAAGATCGTCCTCAACGAGGCGCGGCTCGCCTGGCGTCAGCCGGCCGGGATAGTCGCCGGCATCGGGATCTCCCTGCTGCTCCTGATCATCTTCGGCGAAATCCATGTCTTCCGGCAGCACGACGCCCGTCTCGGGGAGCTTTCCGCGTTTCAGGTCTACATCCCGATCCTCATCTCGTTCTCGATCGGCATCCTCGCGCTGGCATACCTCCCCGGTCCGCTCGTCTCCTACCGGGAGCAGGGAATTCTCCGCCGTCTGTCGACCACGCCGGTGCCCGCGTCCTGGGTACTGGCCGCCCAGCTCGTCGTCCAGGCGTGCCTGATGATGATCGCGACGGGGATCCTCATCGCCGTGAGCGTCGCGTTCTTCGGGGAGAGCGCACCGGGGAACCCAGCCGGTTTCGTCCTCGCGCTCATGCTGTCCATCGCCGCGCTGTTCGCGGTCGGGCTGGCGATCGCGGCGGCGGCCAGGACCCCGGGCGCCGCCCGCGGCCTGATGGCCGCGGCGTTCTACCCTCTCATGTTCTTCTCCGGTATCTACTTCCCGATGCAGCTCCTGCCGGGCGTTTTCCAGGGCATCAGCCACCTCACCCCGCTCGGCGCGGCGGTTCAGGCGGTTCAGGACTCGATGCTGGGCGAGTTCCCCCCGGCGGCGCCGCTGCTGGTTTTGGTGGCCTACGCGCTGGTATTCGGGTACCTGGCGAAGCGCTTCTTCAGGTGGGAGTAGCGCGGCGGCGGCAAACGGAGGTGAGTCAGATGGCGCACAGCGACGCTACCCGGTCCTTCGCGGGGAAGCTCGCGGTGGTGACCGGCGGTGGCTCGGGCATGGGCCGCGAGCTGGTCCGCCAGCTCACGGCGCGGGGATGCTCGGTCGCGGCGTGCGACTGGCACGCTGACACCGCGGCAGCAGCTTCGTAAACGACAGCCGCCAGGAGTGGGAACGCACCTTCGCCGTCGACTGGTGGGGGGTGTATTACTGCGCCCGGGTTTTCATGCCGCTGCTCATCAAGAGCGGCGACGGCGTACTGGTCAACACCAGCAGCGTGAACGGCGTCTGGGCGGCACTGGGCCCGGGCATGCCGCAGTCCGCCTACAGCGCCGCCAAGTTCGCGGTGCGGGGCTTCACCGAGGCGCTCATCGAGGACCTGCGGAGCAACGCGCCACAGGTCCGCGCCGTCCTCGTGATACCGGGGCACGTGGGCACCGACATCGTCGCGAACAGCCTGCGCGCCCGTGGTCTGCCCAGGCCGGAGCGGCTGAGCGACAGCCAGCTGGAGGAGGTGATCCCCCTCGAAGTCCGGGCCAGGCTGATCGGTGGCGGCCTGCTGCCCGAGGGCGCCTCCGCCGGCGATGTGCGGCAGTGGCTGGTCCAGGCGAACGCAGACTTCCGCGACAAGGCACCGGTCAGCGCCGCTGACGCGGCGGCCATCATTCTCGACGGCGTGCGATCGGGAGCCTGGCGGATCCTGATCGGCGAGGACGCCAAGATGATCGACGCGGCCGTGCGCGCCAGGCCCGAGGCCGCCTACGACTACGCCGAGCTGTTCAGCGAACGAGGGGGCCGGCCGCGGGTCACATGACTCAGCGCATCCAGTCGCGACGCTTCAGTCACCGCCGCGCACGCGGCGCTTTTATATACGTCAACTGACCGATGTCTCGCGATGCAAATTGCAGCAGCATTTGTCGTGCAACCGGCACCAGGCACTGCACCGCCTGGTCAGCCCACCGGAGCAGCCGTGCGGAGTCCGCGCTTCGCGCGGCTGCTCCAACCGGCCCGTGAGGAATCCGATGAACACGATGGCGCCGACCCGCCCGACCGAACTGCACGCGCGCCGTGTCCGGCTGGCGAGAGGACCGGCCGCGGCGGCCGAAGCCCGCGGCCAGGTACGGGCGGCCATCTCTGCCTGGCATGTCCCCGTTGACCCGGATATCGCGATCCTACTCACCAGCGACCTGGTGACCGACGCCATCAGGCACGAGGCGGGGGAGGCCGTCACGCTCGCAGTCCGCTGCGCCCGAGGTCAGCTGCGCGTCGACGTCCACGGCACCTCGCGCTCGTGGCCGGTGGTGGCGGACGCCCGGGCCGGCGCCAGAAGAGAGCCGGGCCTGATACTCGTCGCCAGCCTGTCGGCTGAGTGGGGCTTCTACCGGACCGCCTCGGGCAACGCCGTGTACTTCACGCTCGCGTTCCGGCCCGACCTCGCGTAAGACGGCGGACGCGGCCCGGCGTGATCGCCATGGCCGCTGGTTCCCGGAATTTCAGACTCCCGTGTGGCCGGGCTGCGCCAGTCCGTACACCTGCACGCCTCCGGTCACGCGGGTCAGCTTCCCCGGTAGCGAGTCACCGAGGGCGGGCGAGGCTGCCAGCTCCGTCCTCGCCTCGCTACCGGGGCCCTTTCCCCGAAGATGATCCCGTCCCCTCGCAGGAAGCCGGCCATGCCAGTTCACGCTCTCTCCGGCGCGGCGGCGTTCGCGGCGTGCCTGGGGTTGTTCAGGCGCTACCCGCTGGCGGTGACGCCGCACGACGCGGACGGCGCGTCCCGGTCGATGGTCCTGATGAGCCGCGCCGGCGGTGCGGCAGGTTTTTACGTCCTCACCCAGGCCGGCGACGACCTTTTCGTCATCTGCTCATGGGACCGCCGCGACGGGGTCAGCCAGGGAATCCGGCCGCGCGACCCCGTTCCCGGCGCCATCCACCAGGTGATCACCGGCGGCATGCCGGTCCCCCGTGACGGCGCGCTGCTCGGCTGGGTGACGGACAGCCAGGTGACCGCGTTGCTGTCGGTGCACTGCAGGCAGCCGGCGACCTGGGAGCACCCCGTCCCAGCCCCCGAGATCCGGGTCATGCCGATGGCCGGCACCGCCGAACTGGAATGGCCGGCGTTCACGGCAAGCCCGCTCGGCGACGGACGGCTGTGGGAGCACGTCCAGTGGGGCGAGATCGTGGACATCGCCCCGCTCGTCACCGGCACGGCCGGGCGCGCGTTCTGGGTGCCGTCGCCGGACAGCCGGAGTCCCCGGCATGGGTTCATCGTCATCAGGGACAACGTGCGGGCTGACGGGTACTGGCTCCCGGCCGGCGTCTACATGGATCACTGGACGCTGCGCGAGGGCATCGCGGCGCCGCCCGCCGGCTGTCTGCTGACCCTGCCCGGCGTCGTGGACCTGGCCTGGCCGGCCGCCGCGGACCCGGCCGGCCCGCCGGTTTCCGGTTCCGCGGGAGCACAGCCACCGCTCGTTCGGTAAAAAAATTCAGATATACCGAACGGGCGGCGGTGTTACGGTCCGCATGTGACCGGTCCCCGGGCGGTGGCGGAACGGCCGTGGCCGGTCGGTTCGCTTGTGGCCGGTTCCCGGGGTGGTGGCGGAACGGCCGTGGCCGGTTGGTCTGCTTGTGGCCGGTTCCCGGGGTGGTGGCGGAACGGCCGTGGCCGGGTCAGCTGGCGACGACGTGCACCCGCCAGGTCCGGCCGCCGCACACGGTGGATACGAGCACCTGACGGCCCGCGTTCGTGTCACGGATGGTGTAGCGGGCCGGGGATCCGTTCAGCGTCACCAGACGGACCCGCGCGCCTTTGGGCAGCGTGACGCCGGCGTGCAGGGTGCACGCCAGGCGGGCGGTGACGGTCGCCGTGTATGAGTTCCCGTGATGCGTGGCGGCGACGTCGAGCGAACCCGTGCCGGCCCTGATGTTCGCCCCGCTTACCGAGGACTGGCCGGGCGGCACGTTCGGCAGCACCTCCAGCAGGCCGTCGCCGAGCTGCGGGTTGACCCCGAGCTGCTGGTTCACCACCGGCCAGAGCACGCCGTAGGTTCCCCACGCCTGGTTCAGCGAGGACCGCTCGTTGAAGGGCTTGCTGATGTTGGCGGCGAAGTCGGGCGAGGGGCCGATCTCCGGCATCGCGCCGGGCTGCTCGGCCACGCTGCCGATTTGCAGCTGAGCGAGGTCGCTGGTGTAACGCTGCTGCTGGCCGGGGCCGAGCAGGCCGTAGTTGCCCAGGCCGACCGCCATGACGCCGGTGTTCAGCGTGTAGGCCTGCTGAGTATGGCCCTGGTAGGGGCCAGGGTCGCAGCCCGGGGCGCCCTCGACGTACATGCCGTACCGGCCCGAGTAGCAGGACGTCTCGCGAAGCGCCAGCGCGGGCAGCGCCTCGGACGGCGGCACCAGGCCCGGCTGGGGAACCCCGTTCGGGTAGAGCTGGGCCTCCATCGGGGTGACGCCGGTCCACCAGCGCTGCATGTTCTGGGTGTTCGCCGGGTCGTTGAGCGAGTCGGCGAACTGCGGGATGCCCGGCATCCACCAGTCGGCGGAGAACCGCTTCTCCATCGCCGCGGCGTGACTGTCGGCCCACCGTTGCGTGGCGGTGTCGCCCTTGCTCGCGGCCATGTCGGCCAGGTCGTACAGGCCCCGGATGGTGTACACGGCCACGTCGACCGCGTCGGCGCCGAGCACGCTCGACTCGACGTTGCCCGCCCCGTCCGGCCACAGGTCGTCGTCGCCATTGATCAGGCCGACCATGTACCGCATGTTTTTCTTGGTGAACGCGTACATCTGGTCACGGAAGGCGCTGTCGCCGGTCCAGCGCCACACCATGGCGACGGCGTCGGGGAACTTGGCGGTCTCGTCGATGTCGCCCGGCTCGTCGTTCAGGCCGTAGTAGACCGAGCCGTCGGTGACGGTCTCGTGCACCACCTTGCCCGAGTCATGGTTGGCGATGATGCTCACCCGGGCGAGCGAGCGCAGGCCTGCCTCGGCGGTCTCGAACTGCCCGGCGGCGAGCAGGGCGAAGACCGTGTACTCCTGGTCGGTCGCGAACATCCACGGGTAGTCCGGGAAGCCGGCGCCCTCGAAGCGGATGCTCCGCACCGTCGCCAGGGGCGCCGGGTACACGGTGCCCTCTTCGGTGTCGCGGATGTGCAGGTTGTTCGCCTGCTGGGTCAGGTCGGCGAGATCCTGCTTGCTCCAGGTTACGGACTGAGCCAGCGCGGGGTCGCCGGGCAGCGACACCCGCGTGCGGCCGTTCACCTGCAGCCGCGACGCGATCTTCGCGGCCAGCTCGGCCGCCGGGTCGGCGCTGGCCGCCCGGAACTGATCCTGCGCGGCCGCCAGCCCCTGGTCCGATCCCGCCACCGTGAACCAGACGGTCCGGCTGGCGCCCGCGGGCACGCCGACCGCGTAGGTCAGCTCGCCGCCCGCGCCCTTGCCGTAGGCGGTGTCATCGCACCGGAACTTGTCCGGCTGTGAGCTGACCGGGCAGATGACCGGCGGGTCCTGCGGGCCGCGGAACGCCGTGCCGGTCGCGTGCGACACCGGGGTGAGGCCGGCCGCGCCGACTATCGCGGCCCAGGAGTGCGGCGCGGCGTTGGGAACCGGCGGCGTTCCGGTCTCGGTGAAGACAAGCTGGCTTCCGCTGAACGACGCCTTGTCCGGCAGGTTGAAGGCGGTCTGGTCGGGCTTGGTGGAACCCCACGGATAGGCGCTCATCAGCTCGGAGTGCGCGTCGACGTTCAGCTTCACGTTCGCCGCCCGCGATGGCGCGGTGAGCGTCAGCCCGATCTCCACCGCGCGGCGGCCGTCGGGCGCGAAGTCCGTCCGGGTGAGCTGGACCCCGCCGGTGCCGGGCAGCGCCATCCGCACGTAACCGAAGCCGGAGGTGAACCTCGTGGCGCGGCCGATCCAGTGGCCGTTGACGCCGAACCAGATGCCGTCGAGCAGCTTGATCGGAGGTGTCCAGATGCCGCCCATCTCGCCGCGCGTGTGGAAGCCCATGGCGGGGTACCGGCCGTCTTCGGTGCCGAGCTCGTAGGCACGGTCGCCGGCCGCCGCGTACCGCCGGAGGCCGAGCTTCGAGCTGACCGACAGCGTGGAGCCGGCCGGCGCGATACCGCCGGGCAGCTCGGGCCCCGCTCGTGTCACGGACGCCCCGCCGGAAGCGGCGGACGCCGCGGGCGATGAGGCGCTCAGCGCCCCCACGGTGCACACGGCAGTGACGATCGTCGTCAGGAACAGGAACCGCCGCATGGCGCCACCCACCCATCATGGATCCGGAAACGCCCGGCGCATGCGCGCAGCGGGTGCCGCCTTCTGCGCTGCCCGCGGCCAGGCACCTCAAACCAGCGAGGATCCGGTTGCCCGGTTCGCGAGCCCGCCACGCGGCCGGAACTGGACCATGATTCGCGCACCGGACCGGCCCTTACCGGGCCACCGAACCGGTGCCAGGCTGGAACCATGGCAACCTGGGATGAACTCGAGCGGGATGTGCCCGGCTTCGCGGCCAAGGTGCAGGGCCGCTTTCTGGCCGGCGCCAACGCGACGCTGGCCACCGTGCGCCGTGACGGCGCGCCGCGGATCAGCGGCACCGAGCTGACGTTCGCCGACGGGCAGGTCAGGCTCGCGATGATGGCCGACTCGGTAAAGCTGTACGACGTACGGCGAGACCCCCGGGTGGCCCTGCACTCCCCGACCACGGATGCGCCCGGGTCCAGGCCCGACGAACAGCCCGGTGACGCCAAGCTGGCCGGCACGCTGCTGCAGACCGAATCCCTCCCGGACGGGGCCATGTTCCGGCTGGACATCACCGAGGCCGTGTTCACTTTCCTGAGGGGCGATCAGCTCACCATCGAGTCGTGGGATCCCGGCCGCAAGCTCCGCCGGCGTACCCGTCCCATCTGAGCCGCGCAGCCGCGCCTTCGCCGTCCCGTTCTGACGGCAGCGGCGACTCGCCGACCGCCGTCCCGCCCGGCGCCACCTGGCCACGCCGCCATCCCGCCGCCCGCCGTCCCGCCCGGCGCCACCTGGCCACGCCAGCGTCTCGCCCGCCGCCGTCCCGCCGCCCGCCGCCGTCCCGCCCGATACCACCTGGCCACGACAGCAAGGCCAAGCGACAGCAGTCACATCAGTAACGTCGGCATCAGCCCCTGCGTCACATCAGTACCACCGACCATGATCGCGGAAACGTGGGTGCCGTATGGACGCGTCGGGTTTTTACTTGACGTGAGGGGGGCCCAGGATTGTGTTATGAGTGCGGATCCGGGGGTGGTGGCGGGGCTGGCGGCGAAGTTCGCGGTGATGCGGCCGCATTTGGGTGAGCGGCAGTGGCGGCTGTACCTGGGGTC
>JAFAZE010000004.1 GCA_019239975.1 Streptosporangiaceae bacterium | reverse complement strand
TGGTAGACCAGGGCACGCTCATTGAGAAAGGGCGACGACGGATGGCCGGTCCGCAGCCCGCCATCGCTACCCGCCGCCCATGACAGCCAGGGAGGGAGGGAGCTGGTGCACTGGGCCAGTGGCCGCGTGCTGCACGATCGCACGTTCCGGGCGGTAGCGGGCGGCGAGGTCCTTTCCATGCTGGGCGATTACGCCTACCAGGTGGCGTTCGCCTGGCTGGTGCTGTCGGCCACCGGTTCGGCAGTGACCCTGGCGGCCGTCATGATCTGCGCCGCCGTCCCCAACGGGCTGCTGCTCTTGGCCGGCGGCGCGATTACGGACCGGTGGTCCCCCAGGCAGGTGATGCTCTGTTCGCATCTGTCCCGGGGGCTGCTGGTCACGGGCCTGTGCGTGCTTACGCTGACCGGATCGGCGCGCCTCTGGCAGTTCTACGCGATGGCCGCGGCGTTCGGGCTGGCGGATGCGTTCTTCTGGCCGGCCAGCGGCAGCCTCGTGCCCCTCTTGGCGGATCCCGGCGACCTGCCGGCGGCCAACGCCGTGGTAGCCACAGGGGAACAGGCCGCGATGATCGCTGGGCCGCTGCTGGGCGGAGCCGTGCTGACCGCGTTTTCGCCCGCCGCGGTCTTCGCGGTCAACGCGGCGACGTTCTTCACCGCCGCCGTAACTATCTCCCGCGCGCTGGCCGCGGTCACGCCCCGGCAGCATCAGCGGCGGCCGACGCGCGGCCTGCTGTCCAGCATCGCCGCCGGGTTGTCCTATGCGCGCGGCACGGCGGGCGTGCGCGCCGTCCTGGTCATCGTCTCGGCCTCGACGCTGGCCTACAGCGGGCTGTTCGCCGTGGCGCTCCCCGCGCTGGTCCGGGCCAGCGGCCACGGGTCACTGGCCCTGGGCGCCCTGATCGCCTGCTGGGGCGCCGGGCAGCTGCTGGGCGCGATCTCAGCCGCGATCACCGGACTGCCGCGCCGCTGGGGGCTGCTGATCACCGGCATGGCCCTGGGCGAGGGCACCGCCTTCGCGGTGATCGGCGCGGCCGCGTCCGTGCCGGTGGCCTGCGGCCTGCTGGCCGTGCTCGGCGCCGGCATCGCCTACGCCAGCGATGTCGCCCTCCCCACCTGGATCCAGCTCAGCACCCCGCCGGGATGCTCGGCCGGGTCAGCAGCCTGATCAGCCTGCCGCGGGCCGTCTTGCCCCCCGTCTCGCTAGCGGTCATGGGCGCGCTGGCCGCCGCCGGCGCCCGGCTCCCGTTCTGCCTCGCCAGCGGACTGATGCTCCTTACGGGGGTCGTCCTGGCGTCCAACCCCGCAGCCCGCAAGCTCTCTATCCACGGCGAACCGGACACCAGCACCGGCAGGTCTCAGTGGCCGTCCTGATCCGGATAATCTGCGCAGCCACAGTAACGAAATCACCAGATTCGGCCGCCTGTCCGGCTCAGCGCAGCGCGAGAGACCGCTGGGTGAAGGCGGGGCCTGTGGGCGAAGCACCCAGCGACCGCGGGCAGCAGCGTCCAGCACGTCCAGGCTGTCTCATCCCGTATCAGCGCGTCTCTTTGGTCTCGCGGCCAGGCCGCGCGGAAGCGCTGTTCCTACTACACGTTTTACTACAGCGCCAGGCGAGCAAAAGCCCTCACTTTACCAGCATAGGGCCTTGAACTGCGGAAACTAGTAGCGGGGGCGGGATTTGAACCCGCGACCTCTGGGTTATGAGCCCAGCGAGCTACCGAACTGCTCCACCCCGCGTCGGTGTCCCTTCACTCTATGGACTCCCGGCAGCCAAGGCAAATCGTTACGGCGGCGAACGAACGGTCGTCCCCAGCCAGGGACCCCTGCCGCTGGCGGCGTCATGCCGGGTGGTACCTGAGCAGCGGCGCGCCCGGCTTCGGCGAGGCGCACAGCACGCTGTCGTGAGGATCGCTAGCCGGGGAAGTGCCACGTTCCGTTTGGTAGCTGCCAATTGCCAGCAGCCTGTGAGACGGGACCGGCTGTACCGGCGGGCGCCGTCATCCAGACCGTGTAGCGGATCGGCCAGTTCGTCGTGGGCGGCGCGGTCACCAGGTGCTGATCCTGCGTGGTCTGCAGGTAGAGCACCACGCGCGGGTTGCCGCCGTACTGGCTGAGCTGCGCCCTCGACGACCCGAGGAGCACCGGGTGCCGGCCCGTTCGCTCGATCGCGGCGATCACGTGCTGAATCTCGGCTCCCCCGGCGCCGTCCATGCGCCCGGTCGGCGTGTCACACATGCCGCGGACCACCTGGCTGAACTCGTCGGCGGTAACCCTGTCGACGATCACCACGCTCGCGTCTCCGCCGACCCAGACGCACATCCCGGCGATCGCGGCGGTCTCGCCGGTGGCGGTGCGCTCGAACGCCAGCCCGTGCGCGCTCAGCCTGCCGCCCCGCGGCGCCGGCGCCTGGCCCGGCGACCCCACGCCGAGTGTGGTCACGGCGGCGGGAATGGCCATCGCGAGCACGCAGCAGGACGCGACCGCCGCGGCCGTGAGCCGGCGCGCCCCGAGTTCCTCGGCGCGCATCTTCAGCCGCACCGACACCCATATGCCGAGGATGACCATGCCGGGCAGCACGACCGGCACCAGGCGGCGGCTGGCCCACGGCTGATCGGGCACGATCGCCGGGTCGACGAGGACCGTCAGCGTCACCCAGCCGATGACCATGAGCGGCAGGGCCCAGATGCGGGCCGCGCCGGACGGGTCCCGCCAGGCGAGCAGCGCGCGCACGCAGCGCCTGGCGACCATCGCCATGCCGACGACCGCGAGCAGCACCGCCGGCACGCCCAGGTACCAGATCACCCAGTACAGGGTGTCCTCGTAATACTGCCGGTGGCCATCCGGCGCCAGGTGCGCGATCTGCTGCAGCCCGGCGATGTAGGAGATGACAGCCGGGTTGGTCTGGCCGCGGGTGATCTGCACGTAGGGCCGGACCGCGAACCCGATCAGCGCCGCCACCGGCAGCGCGGCGGCCACCCAGGGCAGCGCGGCGGCGGCGCTGGGCAGCGGGCCGAACGTCCATGGGCCGCGCAGCCGGGACAGCCAGCGGAGCCGCGCCGGGCGCGCCAGCCGCCACAGGCCCGGCAGCCCGGACAGCCCCGGCAGCCGGCGGAGCGCGCGAAGCCCGCCGAGCCCGGGAACCCGCGGCCGCGGGGTGGCGGAAAGGTAACGGCGGGCCCGTGCCCGGACCCGCGGGAACGTGAGCGGTACGACGGCGGCCACGGTGACGGCCGCGACCACCGCGGCGGCCACGCCGAACGGGCGCAGCAGGAAGCCCAGCGAGTCCAGCCAGGGCCGCGACAGGACGAAACCGTCCACCAGGCCGTAGCCGGCGCCGGCCACGAGGCCGATCGCCAGCGGGACACCCTGGGGGCGCCGCGCCACGGCCAGGATGGCGAGGAACGGGAGCACCGGGAGCACGTAGTTGAGCCCGTCGATCCCGGCCAGAACGGTCAGCCCGATGGCCAGGCCGCCGAACGCGGCGAGCGTCATGGCCTGCCACAGGCCCTCACGGCCGCGGGCCGCGACCGTGCCATGACGGCGCCGGCTCACCACCAGGGAGTCGATCACCATGCACAGGCCGCCGAAAAGCAGCACTTGGGTCAGCGGCTCGCTGAACGTGGCGCGGCTGGTGTACTGCTCGGGAAGCGACAGCGCCAGCACGAGCGCCGCCGCCGGCGCCCAGCGCGGGCCGGCCAGCCGTCCCGCCAGCCCCGCGAAGGCGAGCACCGCGCAGGCACCGGCGACCGGTGCCAGCACGAGCGCGGCGGGCACCCCGCCGAGCCACATCCCGGCGGCGAGAATGAGCGGGAGCCCGGCCATGAACTGCGGCGTGATGGTCGTGCCGGTCTGGAAGAAGCCCAGACTGCCGAACGACAGGCCGGGCTGGTGGCCGCCGAAGGCAGCCAGCGACTGCGGGATCCGCGCCGACCCGTGCTCCGCGATCCAGTAGCCGAACTGCAGATAGGTGCCCGGATCGCGGATGACGATGAGCTGCTGCGAATTCTCCGCGAGCTGCCACACGGCGAACCCGGCCGCGATCACGATCGTGGCGGCGAGCGCGTCGAGCGGGACGTCCGGGCTGCGGCTCGCCGGTCCCCGCCGCCGCCCCGCCGCGAACCGCGGCCAGCTCACCGGCACCTGCCGCAACGCGAAGTAGCACAGCGCGACGGCCAGCGGGACAAAGATCAGCAGCATGGGCAGCGGGGAAAACCGGCCCGCGAGCAGCAGCGCGAAGCCGGGCAGCAGCCATGCGATCACCAGCAGGGCGGGCAGCTGGGTGATGGCGGCGAAGATCCAGCCAGGCAGCCACCACCAGTGCCGGTACCGGCGCCGGAGAGCGGGAACCGCCGGGGCAGCGGCAGCAGGGCCCGCCATGCCGGGGGCCGCGGCCGGGGCGTCAGAGGCCGGGGCGTCAGAGGATCCGGCGCCGGCATCCGGCGCCGGGACGCCGGCGACCGCCTCAGCAGGCGCGGCGGCCTCAGCAGGCGCGGCGGCGGCGGGCTGAACGGGCGCGTCGGCGGCCGGCAGAACGGAGGTTTCGGGGACCGCCTGAACAGAGGTTTCGGCGGCAGGCTGAACGGGCGCGTCGGCGGCGGAAGCAGCCGCCGACGCGTCAGCCTCGGGGACAGAGGCTGCCGGAACCGTCGCGTCGGCAGGGGCGGCGGAGCCAGCCGCAGGCCCTGAGGACCGGCCGGATGCTCGCAGTCCAAGGCGCACGGACCCCACTTTAACCACGCCTGGCCGCCCACGGTGCCACCCGGGATACCCGGCGCGCCACCGGGGGTGTGCGCACCGCCGCCTGGATCACGCAGCCGGCTGCGATTCGGCCCTGGTTCGCCAGCGGGTATCGCACCTGGCAGCGGGATCTCCCGGGGCCGGGCGCAGGCGCCCCGCCATCACGATGAGAAGCCAGATCGTCAGCGTCGCCGGGTAGATGACGTAACCGAACCGGGTGGACGGCGCGAGCACGAACATGATCGTCAGAGCTATCACGAGCCGCATCACGGCCTGCGGCACGGTCCGCGGCGGGCGAACCGCCAGCGACGCCACAACCGCCAGCAGGGCCACCGCGAGGACGGCGACGACCACCGCGTGCCCGATGCGGCCGGTCTCCGCGATCACATGACCCGGCAGCGGGCTGGACGCCTGGGACGTGACCTTGGCCAGGCCCAGCGGGAACAGGACGGTGTTCCGCACCAGGCTTCCGCCGTCATGGAACAGGAACGGGCCGGCGCACACGGCGACCACGGCGGCGGCCACCGCGGCGAAGACGCGGGCGGCCTTCCTGCCATCCCGGACGATCAGCAGCGCGAAGCCAATCAGCAGCGCGGGCCACGCGGTCGCCTTCATCGCCGCGGCGGTGCCCAGCGCGAGCCCGGACAGCTCCGGTCTGGCCCGCCAGAGCAGCGCGAAGCCCAGACAGAGGAACGCCACTATCGGCACGTCGGTACCGCCGACCGCGAGCTCAAAGGCGATCACCGGGCTGGCGGCGGCGAACAGCGCCCACCGGGTCACGTCCCGCGCGCCGCCCGCTCGCAGCGCAAGCCAGAAGGCCAGCAGGAAAACCACGCCGAACCACAGCCTCGGATCGGTCAGCGGGCCGCCGCCGAGCAGAGCACGCGGCATGCCGAACAGCGCCATCACCGGCAGGTAGGGGTTGTAGGAGTTCGGGTCGCTGGTCCCCGCGAGCGCCGTGGAGTTCTCGTACGGGGTGCCGTGGTGGATCAGGCTCACCGCCGAGCGTGCCACCACCGTGACCTCGGGCTGCTGCTCGCCGGACCACGCCATCCAGGCCAGCGGGACGAGCAGCGCGCCGCAGAAGGACAGCAGCAGCGCCACATCGGCGCCGCGCGATTTCCACGCCATGACGACGATGGCGGCCAGCGCGTACGCGCATGCCGCCATCGCTCCCCACAGCCTGTGTACCGAGTCGGTGCTGAACAGCCCGACCGCCCCGGCGAAGATCGCGGAGGCCGCGAACGCGGCCACCAGCCAGCGGCGCCTGATCGTCGTCAGTGACTGCCATGCCGCGTCCGGGCTAGTCCCCCATGCGCGAAGCATCACCCACAGATCTTATCCGGTCCCTCCGGTCTCGCACCTGATGCCCAACCGGAAGTACCAGCCAACCTCATCTGGCGCTCACAAACCCCAGGTCCCGCCCGGCACGGCGGGCCCTGCCAGGCCGCGCCTGGCGGCTGGGGCGGCGTCGATCTTCGATTCGCTGATCCCGCTCGCCCGGCACGCGTCCCCCGGCGAGGTGGCGCGGGTGATGCTCTTCCTCGCCAGCGGCGGCAGCTCATTCGTAACTGGGGCGACGCCGGCCGTAGACGGCGGCATGTCCACCTGACCAGCCTGACCAGCCCGACCAGCCGGCCACGAAGTCCCGGCCGAGGAGCAGCCACTCCTGCGCGGCGAGCGCGGCGTACGCGTACGGCAGCACTCCGAGGACCGTGGCGGCGGCGGCCAGCAGCATCCGCCCGTCCCAGCCGAGCCCGGGCCAGTCCGCGCCGGGAAGGCGCCCGGGGCGGCGGGTGAACCGGGCGGCGGGCATCCGGTTCCTGGCCCGGTAGGCGAGGTCAAGGTGGCGCAGCACCACGGCGGCCAGCAGCGCGTACGTCACCGGCGCCGTGACCCGGTGGCTGTAGGCCAGCGCCGCGAGGAACAGGTACTCCCCCGCCTGCAGCAGCGGCGGCACCAGCCAGTCCCGCGGCCCGTCGTGCGGATGGCAGGCGCCGAGCGCCGCCAGCAGCATCGCCTCGGCCGGCGTGAACACCAGGATGCCGGGCAGGTTACCGAGCCCGAGCGCGGTCAGCATGCCGGTCACCAGCAGGCCGACGATCAGCGGCGGCATCGGCGGCAGGCGGCCGTCAACCGCTCTCCCGATCCACAGCGCCAGCGGCCCGTCGCCCCGGTACCCGGCGACCTCGGCGGGGGCCCGCACCGCGCGGCCGGCGCTCAGCCGGGCGGTGACGACGTAGCCGAGTGCCAGCGCGCCCCAGCCGAGGAGCAGCAGGAACACCAGGCGCGGCCCGGCGAGGATCACCCCTGCGCCGGCCAGCAGGAGGCGCTCGCCGTCGGGCAGGGTGATCACCATCAGGGCCTGCCGGCCGGCGACGGACCAGGGAGCCCGCGCCGTGCCGCCGGCCGCGCACAGGCCGGTCATCTGCCGGAGCCCGAGCATGATCATGGCCGCCAGCGCGAGGCGCCACACGCCGCCTTGCCCGGCACCGCCCAGCGTCGCCACCGAGGTGCCCTGCAGGTACCTGCCGAACAGCCCGGCCAGGCCCGCTTGCGCCGCGGCACCGGGCGCCGCGGTGGTGCTTGCCGCGATCGCGGCGTAGACGGCGATCTCGGTCAGCAGCGCGCACGCCACGCGCAGCCAGTCGGCGGCCGGCGCGGTGTGGCGCCTCCCGGCCTCCATCAGCCGGCCCGCCCTCCCGGCCACGAACGACGCGAACAGCATCACGAACGCCGCCACGGTCGCCCGCAGCGCGAGCTCGGTGAACCAGGTGGCGGCGATCACCCCGAGCCCCAGCGAGATCCCGTACAGCGCTACGGGTGTGAGCTCGCGTTCGGCGGCCCAGCGGGCGATGTCGCTCGCGGCGGGGTCGGCGATCAGCTCGGCCACCGGGCCGTCCCCGCCGCCCGTGCCGTCCAGCACGCGGACCCGGACCCCGCGCCGGGCCAGCTCGCCGAACAGCGCCCCCACCGGGTCCGCGGCGCGGCGCGTTCCGGCCAGCTCCTCGGCGGCACCGGCCAGCTCCTCGGCGGCACCGGCCAGCTCCTCCAGGTCCGCCGACCGGACGATCAGCGCCCCGTCGTGCTCCGGCACTCCGCCGCTCCCGTACGCGGCGGGCAGCGCGGCGGTGCCGCCGTACCGCAGCAGCCTGGTGAGCGCGTCGCCGGGCAGCGTTCCGTTGCAGATCAGGACCCGTTCACCGGCGGAGCGCGCCGCGGCCGCGACGGTGAGCATGCCATGCCCGGAGCGCTCCGCGGCATCGACCCTGCGCACGCCGAGCGCGGCCAGCTGACCGCCGAGCGCTGTCAGCCGGCCCCGGTCCGCCGCCGTGGCGAGGACCAGCGCAACGGTCATGCATGTCCTCCAGCGTGCGCATGAGCCCTTTGGCGCATTCCCCCTAAGGGCACGCGGAAACGCTTACCGCGCCACCCGCCTCCCCGGCGTTCCCCCAGCGTACCCGCCTACCCCCCAGCACCCCCGCAGGACACGCCCGTACACCGCCCGGCTCGGGGCACTTCGTACACGGTTAGTCACGCCCTTTTACTTTGTACGCCCTCCGAGGTCACATAACGGGTGAATTCGGGCAGATACTCGCCGGTACGCGTACAGAGTGAAGTTACTCGCTGGTACGCGTACAGGGCGGCGCGGTTAAGGGGGAGGGACGCGGGGGGTAGAGTCGCGGACTGTGACGGTGACGCGGGTGATCGCGGTGGTGCTCGGCGGCGGGGCGGGGCAGCGCTTCGGGGCGGCGATGCCGAAGCAGCTGCTGACGCTGGACGGCAGGACCCTGGTCGAGCACTGCGTGGCCGCGTTCGGCGAGGCGCCCGGAATCGACGAGGTGCTGCTGGTCATGGCGCCCGGGTATGCGGACGAGGCCAGGAAGCTGGCCGGCGACCGGGTGTGCGCGGTCATCGACGGGGGCGTGACCCGCTCGGACTCCGTGCGGTGCGCGCTGTCCTGGCTGTCGGAGCGGGAACGGCCAGACAGCACGGGCGTCCTGCTGCACGACGCCGCGCGGCCGCTGGTGGACCAGCGGATCATCGCCGACTGCGTGGCCGCGGTGCGGACACACGACGCGGCGGGGACGGCGGTGCCGACGTCGGACACGATCGTCGTCGCCGACGACGGCGTGATGTCGCACGTCCCGCCCAGGGAGCGCCTGCTGCGCTGCCAGACCCCGCAGTGCTTCCGGCTGTCGGTGATCAGCCGCGCGCACGAGCTCGCCGCCGCCGACCCGGGCTTCACGCCGACCGACGACTGCGGCGTGGTGCTGCGCTACCTGCCCGATGTCCCGGTGCACGTGGTGCCGGGCAGCGAGCGCAACATGAAGATCACCTACCCGGCCGACCTCGCCGTCGCCGAGGCTCTCCTGCGCGCGTGAACCAGACATGCCGGGGAGAGGACTCCCCGTGAGAGCCCGTCTGCGGGGGAGAACGCCAGGGCCCGGGTTATGGGTGCATGGCCTGCTTTACCAGAGTGCGGCCGAAATCCCACATGAGCCCGGTTCCGCGGCTCGCGTCGTCCATGACGTCGGCCAGCGCGCCGGCGAAGAGCTTCACCTCGGCGTCGCCGATCATCAGGGGCGGGATCAGCTTGATCACTTCCATGTGATCGCCGGAGACCTGGGTCAGCACGCGGTGCCGCTGGAACAGCGCCACGACCACCATCTGCGCGAACAGCCCGACCCTGGCCTTCTGCAGCATGTTCCAGCTGGCGCGCGCGCGGACCGACCTGGGCTTGCCGAACTCCAGCCCGATCATCAGCCCCTTGCCGCGGACCTCGGCCAGCACGTCGTAACGTCCCGCCAGCTCGAGCAGCGCGCCGCGCAGCGCCTCGCCGGTGCGGGCGGCGTTCTCCACAAGGCCCTCGTTCTCGATGACCGCGAGCGAGGCCAGGCCCGCCGCCATGGCCAGCACGCCGCCCTTGAACGTCGTGCTGTGCACCATCACCCGGTCCATGGAGGAGTAGACCTTCTCGAACACCGGCGCGGTGGCCAGCATGGCACCGACCGGCACGTACCCGCCGGACAGCGCCTTGGCGAGGGTGACGATATCCGGCCGCACGTCCTCGTGCTGGTAGGCGAAGAACTTCCCGGTGCGGCCGAGGCCGGTCTGCACCTCGTCGCAGATCAGCAGCGCGCCGTGATCGTGCAGCATGCTGGCCGCCGCGGTCAGGAACCCCGGCGGCGGCATGTGCACGCCCTTCCCCTGGACCGGCTCGACGATCAGCGCGGCGACATCGCCTTTGCGAAGCTCGGCTTCCAGCGCGTCGAGGTCGCCCAGCTGAATGGGCGCGTCCGGCAGCAGCGGGCCGAAGCCGGAGCGGAACTCCGCCGAGCCGTTCACCGACAGCGAGCCGGTGGTGAGCCCGTGGAAGGCGTGGTCACAGTAGATGACGCGACCGCGGCCTGTGGCGTACCTGGCGAACTTCAGCGCGGACTCGACCGCCTCGGTGCCGCTGTTGCAGAAGAACACCCGGTCAAGGCCGGGCGCCCTGGCCAGCAGCCGCTCTGCCAGCAGTCCGGAGATCGGCGGGCAGTCGAACTGGGTCCAGTCGGCGAGGCCGGCGTCGAGAGCGTCGTGCAGCGCCTTGCGGATGACCGGGTGGTTGCGCCCGGCGGCGAATACGCCGAAGCCGGCCAGGAAATCGGCGTAGGAGTTGCCGTCGGTGTCGTAGAGGTACGCGCCCTCAGCCCGCTCGTAGACCTTGTCGAAGCCGATCGTGTGCAGCGTGCGGGGCAGCTGGGGGTTGAGGAACCGGCTCTGCAGCTCGTAACCCTGTCCGTGTACCGCTGCCAGCTCACCACGCAGGTCAAAGTCCATGGTTCATTGTCCCCGATGCGTGCTGCCCCGGAGCCAGGTCCGGAGGGGACGGCGAGGACGGCGAGGACGGCGGCGTCGCGGGCCCGTGCCCCGGGCCGGGCCCGGCGGACGAGGGGCGCAGCGGGCGGCCGGCGGCGGCCCGGGTGTTCCGCGCGAGCCTGCGCGGGCTGGTGAGGAACCCGGCCCCCCAGCACATGTGCATGGTGGCGAGCACCACGGGGACGAGGGCCCGGATGCGGGCGGGCATACCGCTGCCGAGCGCGACGGCGGTGATCCCGGCCAGGTAGACAAGCGGGATCACGAAGCCGAGCGCGAGGTATCCCGCCGCGGGCTCGCCGCCCGCGAGGGCGGCGAGCCCGGTGATTCCGGCGATCAGGCCGGCCGCGTTGGCGGACACCGCGGCCGGCGGGGCGAGATAGCGGAGGCTGACGGTCTCCGGGTACTGGCGGGCGACCACCCTCCGCCAGCGGCCGTAGCGGAAATACTGGGCGGCCAGCGTGCCCAGCGACGCGCGCGGCCGGTAGGTGACCCGCAGCGAAGGATCGAACCAGATCAGCCCGCCGAGCGCCCGGATACGGTAGTTCAGCTCCCAGTCCTCGGCGATGAGCATCTCCTCGTCCCAGCCGCCCGCCTGCTCGATCGCCGAGCGCCGGTACACGCCGAGGTAGGCGGTGAGCGCGGGACCCGCGCCGCCGCCGGTGTGAAACTCCGCCGAGCCCACCCCGGCCTTCGAGGTCATCGCCCACGCCACCGCCCGCTGGAACGGGGTCACGCCCTCGGCCGCCATCACGCCGCCCACGTCGGCGGCCCCCGTGTCGAGCAGGCACGTCACCGCCGTGCGCAGATAGCCGCCAGGCAGCAGCGCGTGGCCGTCGATGCGGGCGATCACGTCGTGGCGCGCGGCCTTGACGGCGACGTTCATCGCCGACGGGCGGCGCCCCGACGGGTTCGCCACGACGGTGATCCGCCGGTCGCCCGCCGCCAGTTCCCGCGCGATGGCCTCGGTCCGGTCCCGCGACGGGCCGACGGCGAGCACCAGCTCGAGCTCGGCCGGGTAATCCTGGCCGAGGACGCGCCGTACCGCCTCGGCCAGATGCCGTTCCTCGTTCCGTACCGGCATCACCGCCGAGACGGGCGGCAGCACCCGCGCGGGCTCACGCGTTCCCCGGGCGGGTGCCACCTCTCGTTCAGTAACAAAGGGCTGGTCCATGACGCTGGTCACGGTACCGCATGCCCGGCCGGTAAGGGCATGACCCGCCTAAAGGCCCGAATCCTCCAGCAGGTCGGTGACGAGCGCGGCGATCGCCGAGCGCTCCGAGCGGACCAGGGTCACGTGCGCGAACAGCGGGTGCCCCTTGAGTTTCTCGATCACGGCGACGACGCCGTCGTGCCGGCCGACCCGCAGGTTGTCCCGCTGCGCGATGTCGTGGGTCAGGACCACCCGTGAGGCGGTACCGATCCGGGACAGCACGGTCAGCAGGACGCCGCGCTCCAGCGACTGCGCCTCGTCGACGATGACGAACGCGTCGTGCAGCGACCGGCCGCGGATGTGGGTGAGCGGCAGCACCTCGAACATGTCGCGCGCCAGCACCTCGTCGATCACATCCTGCGTGGTGACCGCGGACAGCGTGTCATAGACCGCCTGCGCCCACGGGTTCATCTTGTCGGCCTCGGAGCCGGGCAGGTAACCGAGCTCCTGGCCGCCGACCGCGTACAGCGGCCGGAACACGATGACCTTCCGGTGCTGCCGGCGCTCCATCACCGCTTCGAGCCCGGCGCACAGCGCCAGCGCCGACTTGCCGGTTCCGGCCCGGCCGCCGAGCGATACGATGCCTATCTCCTGGTCGAGCAGCAGGTCGAGGGCGACCCGCTGTTCCGCGCTCCGCCCGTGCAGGCCGAACGCCTCCCGGTCGCCGCGGACCAGCTGCACCTGCTTGTCCGGGCGCACCCTGCCGAGCGCACTGCCGTTGTCCGAGGTAAGGACGAGGCCGGTGTGGCAGGGAAACTCGCGTGCGGTCTCACAGTCGAGTACACCCTTCTCGTACAGCTGCTCTATGTCGCCGCTGCCGACGGCCACCTCCGCCATGCCGGTCCAGCCGGAATCGACCGGCAGCCCCGCCCTGTACTCCTGTGCCCTCAGCCCGATCGAAGCGGCCTTGACCCGGAGCGGCAGGTCCTTGCTGACCAGGACCACGTCCTTGCCCTCCGCGGCGAGGCTGCGCGCCACCGAGAGGATCCGCGTGTCGTTGTCCCCGAGCCGGAACCCGGCCGGGAGGACCTGCGTATCCGTGTGGTTGAGCTCCACCCGGACCGTGCCGCCGAGCGCGCCGACGGGCAGCTCGGTGTCCAGGCGCCCGTATTCGACCCGCAGGTCGTCGAGGTACCGGAGGGCCTGCCGGGCGAAATACCCAAGCTCGGGATGATGGCGCTTGGCTTCCAGCTCGGTGATGACCACGACCGGCAGCACCACGTGATGCTCATCGAAACGCGTGATGGCGGCCGGGTCCGAGAGCAGGACGCTCGTATCGAGCACATAGGTACGGCGGTGCACAGAGTTGGCCACTCATACTCCCCTGGGCGCACGGGCTGGGGCTCCAGTCCCTGCGCCGCGGACAGGACACGGTGCGCCTCAGGCGCAGACGTGTCGAACGGACCGGGACTGCCCACTGCGGGCCGTACCGGCCCTTGCGTCGCGTTCTCACACGTCAGGGGCCTCCCGGGGGGCGGCACCGAGCCGCCCGCCACTACTGAAGGTACCCGGGATCTGGGCGCGTATAAAGTACTGCGGGCGTCTGGTAATGGACTATGCACCGAAGCGACGGTTACGTGCGGCATAGGACCGCAGCGCGCGGAGAAAGTCGACCCTGCGGAACGCCGGCCAGTACGCGTCACAGAAATAGAATTCCGAGTGCGTCGACTGCCAGAGCAGGAAGCCACCGAGCCGCTGCTCACCGGAGGTGCGGATCACCAGGTCCGGGTCTGGCTGCCCCGCCGTGTATAGGTGCTCGGCGATGTGCTCGACGTCCAGCACCTCGGCCAGTTGCTCGATGGTCGTTCCCCTGCTGGCGTGTTCCTGCAGCAGGGACCGCACCGCGTCGGCGATCTCGCGCCTGCCGCCGTAGCCGACCGCCACGTTGACCAGCAGCCCGGGGTTGCCGGCCGTGGCCTCGGCCGCGTCCTTCAGCGTGCGGGCCGTGTGATCGGGCAGCAGGTCGAGCGCGCCCATCGGGTTCACGTGCCAGCTCTCCGCCATAAGGCCCGTGACCGTATCTTCGATGATCTTCAGCAGCGGGTCGAGCTCGGTTTTCGGCCGGGCGAGGTTGTCGGTGGACAGCAGCCACAGGGTCACCACCTCGACACCCGTCTCACGGCACCACTCGAGCAGCTCGAAGATCTTGTCGGCGCCCTTACGGTGGCCGCTGCTGACGTCAGCGAGCCCGGCGGAGCGCGCCCAGCGCCGGTTGCCGTCGCACATCACCCCGACGTGCCGCGGGATCGGCTTGCCAGACAGAGATGCTTCGAGCCTGCGGGCGTACAGCCGGTAGACGAGGTCACGAAGTCCCATGAGCCGACCTTCCTCGCGGAGCGTGCGGCATTCGCCAGCCCCAGGGCACGCCTGGTATCGCCATGTGGATCATCCCTTAGTCACCGTATCCGACTAATGGAACGCTCTGCGTCGCGTCACGTGCCCCGGGGCCGGGGTGGCCGGCTCTGTGGTCGCCGGGCTGCCCTGCGGGTCAGCCGATGGACTTGACCAGCGATTCGTCGAGCCCGCTGAACGAGCTCAGGTATTCCCTGCGCTCCCGCTTGAGCCGGGCGACCATCGCGTCGTACTCATCGAGGCGCCCCTGCCGCTCGTACAGCAGCCGCGGCCGCAGGATCTCCGGGTCGTCGACGCCGGGCACGGCCGTGGCCACCTCGTAGCCGAAGTCGTGGTCCGTGGTCCACTCGATCGTGCCCTCCACGATGCCCTGCACGACCGCCGAGGAGTACGGGATCGTGACCTTCTTGGAACGCGGGTCCTCGTCTCCCCCGCCGACCCGGCCCGTGTTCAGCACGAAGGCGTGGATCTCGTGGCTGTCCAGCAGCTCGAGCATCCGGTTGCCCATGTCCGCGAAGTCCCGCGGGAAGAACGGGTTGGTGCCCGGGACCCGCAGGAACTTGCCCTCCTCGTCCTTGCCGCCCGCCGAGGTGCCGGTCGTCTCGCCGAGCATGAAGTACGCGGCGGTCTGGGCGCGGTCCAGCCGGGCCACGGCCGGCATGATGTTCTCGTTCCTGTTGAGGATGAGCAGGAACTGGGCGGGTGCCACCTGGTCCGGCGGCCACGGGTCGACGTAGGAGAACGGCCAGGTGGTGCGGCCGTTCTTGGTGTACGAGGTGTCGAAGAAGTCCACCTTGCCCGCTTCGTCGACGGAGACGTTCTCCAGGTAGGCGTCCGGCTTGGTGGTGGCGTGGTAGATCGCCGGCTCGTACTTCGGGTCCAGCCCGAAGGTCTTGGCGAAGCACCCGTTCTCGGTCGCGTACACCCGGCCGCCCGGCATCAGCGCGATGAAGTCGTCCTGGGCCGGCTTGCTGCCGAGCTGGGTGGTGAAGGTGGTCGTGGTCTTGCCGGTCCCCGACAGCCCCACGATGAGCACGGTCTTGTTGTCCGCCGGGCCGCCGCCTGGCGTGCCGACCGGGATGACCTTGCAGCCGGCGTGCAGCGCCAGCCCGCCGCGGCTGTAGACGATGTTGTTCCACATCCGCAGGCCGCCCTTCTTGGACTCGCCGAAGTAGTCCGAGTTGAGCACGCGCGTGATGTTGCTCGCGAGATCCACGGCGATGAGCCGGTCGTTCGGGTAGCCGGGGGCCTCCAGGTTCGGCGTGTAGACCACCGTGGTGTCCGGTTCCCAGGTGTCCGGGTCGTAGCCCTCCTCCACCGGGTAGTAGAGCTGCTTCTGCATGCCGGCCACGTTCGCGTTGGCCGCCTCGATGATCAGGCGCGCCTTCGTGCGGAATGCCGGGTCCGACCCGATGTACCCGTCAACCACGACCATGTGGCTGTCCGCGATATAGGCGTCCTGGACCGCTGCCCATCGCTCGTATTCGGCCCGGGTAATCGTCTGGCCGGTTGAGTTGGTCGAGTCGTCGACCAGGTAGGTCGACCGGGTACTGCGCGAGTCCACGCGAGCCTTCACCACGACGTTGCCGAACTCGGTCAGCTGGCTGTTCGGCATTTTCCCGGCCAGTTCGCGCAAGCGCGCAGCGGTCGGATTCCACTCGACCCTGGCGGCGATTACCTGGTACGCCACTATCGCTCCTCCTCCGCGGGGCTGCACCTCCGCGCCCGCGGGGAACGACACGCAATTGAGCGTCCGGCCGCTGGCGGACCGGGCACCGGACGCATCCGCCGCTGGGCGCGATTTTGGTGGAGTGTACCCCGAATTGGAGCGAATATTAAGGGTGGCTGTTTCCGGCGGCCGCGCCTGTTCAGCCCGCCGCGGGCGATTGATATGCGGTGGAGAGCCTTGTGGTTTAGACCACAGATTGCAACACGCCAGGGTTCAGGCCCCCAGTCTGAGCGCCGCTATTCGGCATTCTGGTGTAGACCTGCCGGCGACTTCAGTTAATCAAATGGTCTGTACCAGTGGCGCTAAGGACCCGCGCTACCCGGGCCTTGCGCGCGCACTTCCTCGACCCGGCGCAGCGCCTCACGAAGGTCCGCCAGCCACGAGTCGGCATGCTCGCCAGTCAACCGAACACACCAGGCCAGCGCATCGCTGCGGCTGCGCGCCACGCCGGCGTCCACCAGGGTGTCGAGAACACGGCGCTCCGTCTGGCGCAGCCGGGTCATCACCGGGACCGAAAGTGTGGTGAACATCTCACTGCCTCCCGCGCAGCGGACGCCCCACGAGACCTTCCGGCCGAACCGGTGCTCAGCCTCCCGCGCGATCTCGATCCGGCGCCCGCGCGTCTCCTCGCGGAACCGGCGCATCATGGCCGCGGCGGCCGCCATCCGCTCCGCCTCCGTCGCGCCATCCCCGGTCTCGGGCGCGGCCAGCGTCCCCACCACCGTGATCTCCTCGCGGTCGACCACGACGTCGGCCGGGGCGGTGAACCAGTCGTCAGGCAGGCGCCCGCGGACCCAGTCGCGTATCTTCTGCGCGGGGCGTGCCTGAGCCGGTTCGGCCTGGGACGCGTGCCCGCGGCCCGCCGCTCCGCCGGGCGCCGTCGCCCCGCCGGCGACCGCGGGCGCGCCGCGAGCCGCCGTGGTGCCGGAGGCCGCCGCGCCGCGAGCCGCCGTGGTGCCGGAGGCCCCCGCAGTGCCCGAGGCCCCCGCAGTGCCGGAGGCCCGCGAGCCGCCGCCTCGTTGCCCGGTACTCATGTAATGATGATTACGGCCGAACCGGGGCTGGTCAAGCGGCCGCGCTTCCCGGCTTCCGCCGGGATCAGCTCGCCTGCCGGTAGCGATCGAGGATCGCGGCACGCAGCCCCGGCTGTGATTCGCCGAGCGCCGACACGATCTCCGGCACCATGCCGCCCTTCATCGCGAGCAGGCCGAGCGCGAGGTGCTCGGCGCCGATGTGCTGGTCGTTCAGCGCCTGCGCCTCGCGGAGGCCGTTCTGCAGGCTTTTCTTGGCCCGGGTAGTGAACGGCATGTGCCCCGTGGGCAGAGCGCCCGAGGCCCGGTAGCGGCCGGTGACCTGCGGCGGCCGCAGAACGGGAGGCGACGCCGGGCCGGTGGCGCGCCCGGCACGCCGGGCGCGGGGGCGGCGCCAGGCGCGGATGAGGCGCGGAGGGACCGCCCGGCGCGGGTTCAGCCGGGACGGGCGCCGCCCCCGGTGCACGGCCTGGGCGGCCCGGGTGAGCGCATCGGGCTCGAAGGACGCCTCGATCCTGGCGCGCACGGCGTGCAGATCGATGCCGATGGCCGACAGCGCGTCCCGGTCGAGGCCGGCGAACAGCCCGGCACCGGCGCCCAGGCCGACGAGGCGGACGATCTCCATCTCTATGCGTTCCGGCGTGAGGCCGTGCTCGCGCAGGACGGCGCTCGCGGGCTGGCCGGCGGAGGAGACGGCGAGCAGCAGATGCTCGCAGCCGATGTAGCGGTGCCCGAGACGGCGCGCGTGCTCCTGTGCGTGGACCACGACGGTGCGGGCGTCGTCGGTGAAGCGCTCGAACATCAGCGTCCCCCGATTCGGCGGCCGTACTTGCGGTGCACGGTCTGCTTGGTGACGCCCAGCCGCTCGGCGATGTCCTGCCAGGACCATCCCAGCTTCCGCGCGTTCTCGACCTGGAGGATCTCCAGCCGTTCGGTGAGTGCCCGCAGGGCTGCCACCGCGCGGAGCCCGATGTCGGGATCGCTGCTGGCGGCACCCTCGGCGATTTCGAGCGTGGTTTCCATGTCCGTCAGCATATGCTGACATCGCGGCCCGCGTCAACATATGCTGACGAGGGTGTGGTTCTGCCTCGCCGCCTCCGGGAAGCCCCGTGGCCGCTGGCATCTGGCCCCACCGGACGGCCGCTGGCGCATCTGGCCCACTGGACTGGACGGGGCCGCTGGCGCATCTGGCCCCACTGGACGGGGCCGCTGGCGCATCTGGCCGCACGCCGGCGACCGGCTGCCCGTGACAGGTGTTACCAGTGGGTTATGCGGGGCCGTCAGGCGATACCGGCGGCCACGGACGCGGCCAGCCGCGGGTTCACCTGGATCGCTCCGGCGAACTCGGAGCCGAAGTCGGCGGGCACGATCTCGACGTTCTCACCCGGCTGCGGAGCCTGCTCCATCCAGCCCCTGCCGAGGTAGATGGCGACGTGCGAGATGTAGCCGGGCGCCGTCGGGTCGGTGTGATAGAAGAGCAGGTCGCCCGGCGAAAGCTGGCCGGCCGGCACGGCCGGGCCCGTCCTGGCCTGATCCGCGGCCACCCGCGGCATCGTGATCCCGGCCTGGGCGAACGACCACTGCACCAGGCCGGAGCAGTCGAAGACCCGCGGCCCAGAGCCGCCCCACACGTACGGCAGGCCGAGACGGCTCAGCGCCGCCCGCAGCATGACGTTCAGCTGCGCGGACGTCGCGGAGGCAGCGGGAATCGTGCCGCTGCCGGGAACGGTGCCGGGATTGCTGCCGCTGGCCTGAGTGCCCGGGGAACCGGGATGCTCGACCACCGTCATCAGCGGCTCGACGCTGGCGTTGCGCGGCGCCAGCCGCGCGAGGGTCCCGGCAAGCGGCTTTATGTCCGCGAGGCGGGCGCTGACCACGATCGCGTTGCCGGGCGGCATGCCCAGCGACCGCGCCACGGCGTGGGAGACCACGGCGTCGACACCGCCGATGCCCATCGTGCCGAACGCCACGACCCGCAGTTGTTCGGTCCGCTTCCCGGCGGCGCGGACGGTGCCGCCGAGCGGCAGCCGGTCCAGGCGGCCCATCGTGTAGGAGACGGCGATCCCGCCGCCTGCCACACCGCTCCACAGCGCGTCCGACTTCGCCGTCGGCCGCGCCGCAAACGAGCGGAACACCGACGGGTCGACGCCGAGGACGGCGGTGTACTTGCCGTTGATCGCCATCCGCACGGCCTCGATCTGCTCCGCTGCCAGCACACCGTGCTGCCGCAGCACCGTGCCCAGGACGGAACGGGGCAGCGAGGACGGCGAAACAATCAGGAAATCAGCCTGCAGCGAGCGGCGCAGCGGGGCGACCTTCGGCGAGGTCGCGGACAGCAGGCTGGCCGCGAGCACCGAGAAGCCCGCCGGCGCGCCTGACCCGGGATAGCTGAGGACCGGGCCATCGTCCGCCGCCGCCGCTTGGCGCGGGAGCCCGGGATACGCGGCCGCCGGAGATGCCACGTGGGGCGCGGCGGAACGCGGAGCGCCGCCCGCGACCGCGACCAGGACGCCGGTGAGCGTGCCGAGCACCGCGATCCCGGCCATTCCGGCCGGCACCATACGCCGGTATCCCCCACGCCTGATGGCCCGCCCCATGCGGCGGACGCCCTTGCCCGTCAGGTGCACGTAGTCAAAGATGCCGTAAATACCGGGCAGTAGTCCAGCCTTGGCGGCTCATATTTACCCTGGTTTTTCCGTAGGTTGACCGGGCGGCCGAAGCTACTTCCCGGGAGTTCACCGGATGGCCGCCTCGGCCACGCGGCGCAGCTCCGACGGGCTGGTGACCGGCGCCTGGCAGGTGAACTGCCTGCACACGTACGCGGCGGGCGCGCCGTTGACGAGCCCGCGGCCGGCCAGCAGCGGCACCGGAGCGTCCGGTGCGCCGGTCCCGTGGCCGGCCGCCAGCACCGCGCCGGGCGGCGCCACGTGCAACGCGGTCCGCAGCAGGTCCTGGGTTCGCGGGTCGGAAAGATCGCCGGTGATCGCGATCTCCGCGGGCCCGGACAGCATGGCCTCGGCGACCGCCAGGCCGGTCCCGGCAGCACGCGGATAGCGCCCGGCGATGTCCGGCAGCGCGCGCAGGGCGCCCCCGGCGGCGTCGCGGTGCCGCCGCGAGCCGGTCAGCGCGGAGTAGCTGAGCAGCGCGTCGGCGGCGGCGAACGTGCCGGAGGGCGTCGCGTTGTCGGCGGGATCGGCCGGGCGGAAGATCAGCCGTTCCCCGTCGCCGGCCGTGTCGCAGAAACCGCCTTCGCCGTCGCCGAAGGCGGTGAGCACCGTGTCCAGCAGGCGGCCCGCCAGCCCGACCCAGCGGGCCTGGCCGGTCACGCCGGACAGCGCGAGCAGCCCGGCGGCCACGCAGGCGTAGTCCTCGAGCAGCCCGGCGCTGCCGCCCGGAACGCCGTCCCGTGAGGTGCGCACGAGGCGGTCGCCGGACAGGTGCACCGCGGCGAGCAGCTCCGCCGCGCCCAGCGCCGCCGCGGTGAACTCGCCGCGGTCGAGCAGCAGGCCGGCCTCGGCGAGCGCGGCGATGGCCAGCCCGTTCCAGGCGGCGACCACCTTGTCGTCCCTGGCCGGGCGGGCCCGGCCTTCCCTGGCGGCGAACAGCACCCCCCGGATCCGGTCGAAGCGCTCCCGGCCGTCGGGCTCCTCGCGGCGCTGCAGCACCGACGATCCATGCTCGAACGTCCCTGACTCGGTCACGCCGAACGCCGCCATGGCGAAGCCCGCGTCGTCCGCTCCGAGGATCTCGCGCAGCTCCGCGGGAGTCCACACGTAGAACCTGCCCTCTTCGCCCTCGCTGTCCGCGTCCAGCGAGGCGGCCAGGCCGCCCTCGGGCGTGTGCAGCTCGCGGATCATCCAGTCGCAGGTCTCCTCGCTGACCCGTCGCGCCAGCTCGGACCCAGTGCGGCGCCACAGGTGCGCGTAGACGCGGGCCAGCAGCGCGTTGTCGTAGAGCATCTTCTCGAAGTGCGGCACGACCCATTCGGCGTCCACGCTGTAGCGCGCGAAGCCGCCGCCGAGCTGGTCGTACATGCCGCCTCTCGCCATCGCCCCGCAGGTGTGCTCCGCCATCCGCAGCGCCGCCTCAGAGCCGGCCCGCTCGTGATGGCGGAGCAGGAACTCGAGCACCATCGACGGCGGGAACTTCGGCGCCCCCCCGAAACCGCCGTCGTCCGGGTCGTAGTCACCCTCGAGAGCGGTGACCGCCTCGCCGGCGGCGCGCGTGAGGCGCTCCTGCCAGCCGTCCGCGTCCGCGGAGGCGCCGGCGCCGAGGCCGGCGAGCGCGGCGGCGTTCGCGGCAAGCGCGGCCGAGATCCGCTTCGCCTGCCCGGTAACACCGCCGCGGTCCTGCTGCCAGGTCCGCCAGACCGCCTCGACCAGCCGGGTGAACTGCTCCCTGGGAAAGTAGGTGCCGCAGTAGAACGGGTCCCGGTCCGGCGTCATGAACACGGTCATCGGCCATCCGCCCTGGCCGGTCATCGCCTGGGTGGCGGCCATGTAGACCGCGTCCACGTCGGGGCGCTCCTCCCGGTCCACCTTGATCGCGACCGTGCGGGAGTTCAGCAGCGCGGCGGTCGCCGGGTCCTCGAAGGACTCGTGGGCCATCACGTGGCACCAGTGGCACGCCGCGTACCCGACGGAAAGCAGCACGGGAACGTCGCGGCGCCGCGCCTCGGCGAACGCCTCGTCGCACCATGGCCACCAGTCCACCGGGTTGTCCGCGTGCTGCAGCAGGTACGGGCTCGTCGCGTCCTTCAGCCTGTTCGCCATACCTCCATCCTGGCGCGCCGCCCCGCCCGCGACGCGGGCGGGGCGGCGGGGCGCGCAGGGGCGGCGCAGGGGCGGCGCGGGGTCGGCGCGGGGTCGGCGCTCCCTTGCGAACAGCGGTCGATTCGGGTCGCGACAGCAGCCCTGATCGGCCAGCGCCCGGACGGCGGCGATCGCGTGTGTTCGCGGGGACCGCGATTATCCGATCGTCATGGCGAAGACATGCAGAGCCGCGGAGCCGGCCACGGGCGGGGACGACGACACGTCGGGCAGCACCACAGCGCGCACGGTCTTGCCCTGGGTCAGCGGGATGCCGAGGTAGTAGACGTGCACGGGGTGCTGGTCCTGCGCGTTGCCGGGCGCATTCCGGTACGGGAGCGTGATCACCGGGTCCGAGCCGGACGGCGGCGAGACGTACCAGTCGGGGACCGACAGGGTGAACGGCTGCGACGTACCGTCGGTGTACAGCACCGTGCCCGTGCCGCTCGCCGGGCCGTAGGTGCTGGTGGCCAGGAACCCGAGCGTCGCCCCCGAGCCGCCCGCCAGTATCGCCTGGCCGCCGGCGACGATGTTGTCGGGCTGCCCGGCGGCCGCGCCCGGCCAGGTGAACGACAGGCCGCCGGCGGTGACGGTGGAGCCCGGCGGGTATCCGGCGGCCGCCAGCGCCTGCGCCGAAAGGCTGTAGCCGCTGCCGTCGATGTTCCCGGGACCGGTGCTGGTGTCGTTGGTGATACCGGTGTTGTCGTAGGCGGCCGCGACGGACGGGTACGCGACGCTCGCCGCGATCGTGGCCCGCACACTGTCGGTGCTGTGCGGTCCGGTGTCGTAGATGGCCTGCGCGGTCAGCCCGCTGCCGCCGGCGCCGGCCGGCACCTGAACATGCCAGGTGAGCGTGTCCGCCTTACCGGGCCGAAGGCTGGGCACCTCGCGCGCGCCCGGCGGAGTGACCGTCCAGCCCTGCGGTCCCGTCAGGTACAGCACGATGTGCGCCAGCTCCGGCCCCGGGCAGTTCGCGGTGAGCGTCTCCGTGACCGACACCGTCTGTGGCGGGTTCAGGATCAGCGCGGGCGACGCGGTGCCGGTGAGCTCGGGGCCCTTACAGCCCGGGCCCGCCGGGCCTCCGATCGCGCCCGTGGCGGCCCCCGCGGTCGCCACGCCCGCCACCGTGAGGACGGCCGCCGCGGCGAACCGGTACCTGAGGCTGCCGGAAAAGATCTTCATCTGAGTGCCCCTCCGTCAGCGGTCCCAGTCGAACGTGAACGTGTACGCGTACCGGCTCCTGGTCGAGAACTCGCCGGACGGCGGCATGGTGATGACGAGCTGGCCGTTGCTTTGGGTCCACGGCAACGGCGGCGCGTGGCTGCCCAGCAGCCGGATCTTGGAGTCGGCGCTGACCGGCACCGGGGCCGAGATCACCAGCTGGTCGCCCGGCCAGCCCAGCGAGATCATGTTGAACCTGCCCGGCGTCACCGTGAAGCGGACGTTGCCGTCGGCGGGCTGGATCCAGTAGGCGGACCCGTAGATGGCGTCGCCGTTGATCCGCAGCCAGTCGCCGATCTGCGTCAGCCGGTCCACCATGACCTGCGGTATCGTCCCGTCCGCGCGCGGCCCGATGTCCAGCAGGAAGTTCCCGTTCTTGCTCACGATGTCCACCAGCCGCTGGATGAGCACCTCGGCGGTGAAGTACGCGCTGTCCGGGGTCGCCGCGTTGTAGCCGAAAGAGAACGGGTCGATGCCCTGGCACGCCTCCCACTTCGCGGGGTTGAGCTGGAAGTTCGACGCGTACTCGGGCGTCGTGAAGTCCCGGACGGGAACGCCCATCCGGTTGTTGACCACGACGTCCTTGGGGTGCGGCCGGTTCAGGCCGTGGTTGTAAAAGTCCGCGATGACCGGCAGGCTGTTGTTCGGGCCGCCGATGTCGCCCCAGAGGATGTCCGGGTCGTACTGACTGATCAGCTCGAGCAGCTGTGGTACCTGGAAGTCGTTGACGTAGTCGCTCACCGGAAGGTAGCCGGTGTAGGGAATGGGTGCGCCCGTGACGTACTGCTTCGGGCCGCCACCGGGGAAGCTGCCACCGTCGCCGGGGTACGCGGGGTTGTACCACTCCGGAAGCGAGTAGTACGTTCCGCGCTTGAGCGATGGCGTGTACCTGGCCGCCGCGTCGAACAGCTCCTTGACCAGGTCGCGCTTGGGTCCCAGGTAGACGGAGGCCCGGCGGCTGACCGAGGTGCGGAACAGGGCGAAACCCTCGTGGTGCTTGGTGACCTGCACGAAGTACCGCGCCCCGGCGCGCTCGAACAGCTCCACCCAGGCGCGGGGGTCGAACTTCCCGGCGGTGAACTGCGGGATGAACTGGTCGTAGGTGGCCGCGGCGCCGTAGAGCGAGAGCTCATGCTGATGGGTCGGGTCGGACGGGTTGTCCATGTTGTGCCAGTACCACTCCGCGTACTCCCGGCCCACCGGGGCCCACGCGGGAACCGAGTAGACGCCCCAGTGGATGAAGATGCCGAACTTGGCGTCCGAATACCACTGCGGCAGCGGGTGCGTGGACAGCGATTCGACCGTCGGCTGATACGGGCCGCTGGACGCCGCCGCGCGGCCGCGGCGCGAACCGCCGGACGCCGACAGGGCCGGGTACGCCAGCAGCCCGCCGGCGCCGAGTGCCGCGCCCGCCAGGAACCGCCTTCGTCCGATGTCTGAGGCGGCCAGGCGCCGCGCCATCTGTTGTCCCATGATCATCTCCTTCGGTGGAGACGGAAGCCATCGCAGCGCGTGCGGCGGCTTCCCGGCCATAGCTGCGGCCAGACATCCGATGTCTCGTCATCGCACACGCTAGATTCACCGCGCCGTGCCATCAAGAGCCCGGCTGCGGTTTTCTGTGGGAAATTGTCCGGCGCGGCAGGGGCGGCGGGCTGGGCGGAGGCGCGGGCAGGGCAAAGTGGCCGGCACAGCAGAACGGCCGGCACAGCAGAACGGCCGGCACAGCAGGGCCGTCGGCAAGGCAGGGCGATAAGCCCGGGGAGATACCCGCTCTCGTTCGGTAACACCGGGAGAGGACTGGCGACGGCGCGGCGCTGGCGTACGGCGGCCCAGCAGCGGCCGAGCAGAAAAAATCCGGCGCCCATGACGCCGACGTAGAAGCCGAGCGGCCAGTTCGTCCGGTACGACAGCGCGATCCCGGCCCACACGGTCACGAGCGCGATCGCCACCGACAGGGCCATCGCGAGCCCCGGCCGGCCGGTGAACGAGCGCGCCGCCGCGGCGGGCCCGATCATCAGGCTGAACATCAGCAGCGCCCCCACCACCGGGACGGTCATGCTGGTGGCGAGCGCCATGACCACCAGGAAGTAGACCTCCAGTGACCGGGTGGACACCCCGCGGGCGTCGGCGACCTCCGGCATCGCCGAGGCCAGCATCAGCCGGCGGAACACGGCCCCGATCACAGCGATCGACGCGATGCCGAGGCCGGCGATCGGCAGCACCTCGGCGCCGCTCACCCCGAAGACCTCGCCGAACAGCAGCGAGTACGTCTCGTCGGCGTATTCCGTGCTGACGCTGACGAACAGCGCGCCCAGGCCCAGCATCAGCACCAGGGCGAGCGCGGTCACCACGTCGTGCCGCGCCCGCCTGCCCAGCGCGCCGATGCCCAGCGCCCCGGCCACCGCGAAGACCGCGAGGCCCCAGATGACGTTGATCCCGAGCAGGCTGGCGCCCGCGGCGCCGGCGAACGCGCCGTTCGGTATCGCGTGCGCGGCGAACGTGGAGCCGCGGAGCACGGCGAAGAACCCGGTCACTCCCGCGATCACCGCGACGGCGCTCGCCGTGATCCAGGTGTTCATCATCAGGCCGGAGAACACGCGGCATCCCTTTCCGCCTCACGGCCCGCCTCACGGCCCGCCTCATGGCCCGCCTCATGGCCCGCCTCGTGGCCCGCCTCGTGGGCCGCCTCACGCCGCCGCGCCGCCCGCGGCCGCCCTCCCGGCCTGGGCAGGTAGCTCAGCAGGTAGCCGAGGACGACGAGCACCACGACGAAGAAGCTCACCGGCCAGCCGTGGCCGTGCGGCGGCCAGTAGTAGCTGTCGTAGGCGAGCACGACGCCCAGCCAGGTGACGGCGACGCCGATCGCGGCGGAGGCCGCCATCGCGCGGGCCGGTCCCCGGGCCACCCGCAGCGCCGTGGCGGCGGGGCCGATCAGCAGCGCGGTGGACAGCACCGCGCCGATGACCACGGCCGACAGCGAAACGGACACGGCCAGCGCGATCAGGTAGGCGGCGCCGGCCAGCCGCACCCGCACGCCGCGGGCGGCCGCCAGCTCCGGCGACAGCGAGCTGAGCAGCAGCACCCGGGCCAGCACCGCCACCGTGAGCAGCGCCACCACGCCGGACGCGATCAGCGCGGGCACCGTGTCCGGGCTGATCACGAACATCGAGCCGAACAGGATCGTGAACGACGCCCCGGTCACGGAGGTCCGCTGCGTGCCCAGGTAGAGAAACAGGGCCGCGGCCCCGAGCGCGCCGCCCAGGACCACGCCGGTCGCGACGTCACGGCCGCGCCGCCGCTGCACGCCGATCGCCTCCATCAGCGCGGCCCCGGCCACCCCCGCGGCGAGGAAACCCCAGAACTGGTTCACCCCGACGAGGAACGCCCCGGCACCGCCGGTGGTGGCGACGTCGGCGAGCGAGTGCCCGGCGAAGGACTGGCCGCGAATGACCGTGAACACGCCGGTCACCCCGGAGGTGATCGCGACGACGGTGCCCACGAGCAGCGCGACCCGCACCGGGCCGCTGGACAGCAGCCCCGGCGCGAAGAGGTAGTGCATCACGCCGCCCCGTGGTCGAGGACGACCGCCTTGTCGTCCGCCGCGGGCACCGGCTCCCCCTCGGCGGCCACCACGAGGATCCGGTTGTGCAGCCGGATCACGTCGACGTGATGCCCGTACAGCCCGCTGAGCACCTCGGACGTGACCACCTCCGCGGTGCTGCCGGTCGCCGCCCGGCCCGCGGCCAGGTACACGATCCGGTCCATGACGCTGAGCAGCGGGTTCATGTCGTGCGCGGAGATCAGCACGGCGATCTCCTGCTCGCTGGCGAGCTTGCCGAGCAGCGCGACGATCTCGTGCCCGCTGCGCAGGTCCAGGTTGGCCAGCGGCTCGTCGAGCAGCAGCAGCCGGGGCCTGCTGATCAGCGCGTGGGCGATGAGCACGCGCTGCTGCTCGCCGCCGGACAGCTCGCCGACCCGCGCGTCCGCGTAGCGCTCGGCGCCGACCGCGCGCAGGGTTTCCCGCACGAGCTCCCTGCGCTGCCTGGACGGGAAGCTGAAGCCGAGCCGGTTACCGTCCAGGCCCAGCGACACGACGTCGCGCGCGCGCAGCGGCATGTCCGGGTCGATGACCAGCTTCTGCGGCACGTACCCGATCAGCGACCCGCGCCGGGGGCGCGCGGAATCCTGGACGAGCACCCGGCCGCTGGACGGCGCCTGCAGGCCGAGGATCACCTTGAGCAGCGTGGTCTTGCCCGCGCCGTTCGGCCCGATCAGGCCGGTGAACTCGCCGGGGCGGACGCTGAAGCTGACATCGCCGAGAATCTGGCGCCCGCCGAGCCGGACGCCGATGCCCTCCAGGCGCAGCAGATCCCCGGTCACAGGCGCTCCGTGGACACCTTGCCGGCGACCGCCTTGCGCAGGTCCTGTACCTCGGCCAGCATCCAGCTCTGGTAGTCGAACCCGGGCACCGGCATCGTCTCGTAGACGCCGACCACCGGGATGTGGTTCTGCCGCGCCAGCGTGATGAACGACTGGGTCAGCGCGTCCGTCACCTGCTGGTTGTACAGCAGGACCTTGACCTTGTGCTGGGTGAACAGGTTCTTCTCGATGGTGACGGCCTGCGGCGACGGGTCGACGCCGTTCATGATGTCCGCCTGGAAGGAGAAGGGCGTCAGGTTGTCCGCGCCCGCCGCCTGCAGCATGTAGTCGGCCACCGGCTCGGTCGTCGCGACGGGGGTGTTCGGGTAGCCGGCCCTGAAGCTCGCGATGGCCTTGTCCCACGCGGCCAGTGCCCTGGTGAACGCGGCCGCGCCGGCCCTGAAGTACGCCGCGTGCGCCGGCTGAAGGGCGGCCAGGTCGCCGGCGATCGCGTTCGCCACCGCGGGCATCGTCCTCGGGTCGTACCACAGGTGCGGGTTGGGCGTGCCGTCCGGCAGGCCGAGGAGCTGCTGGACGACGATCACCTTGCGGCCGGAGTTCGGCGCGGCCGACTCGATCGTGGACATGAAACGGTCGTAGCCGACGCCGTTCTGCACGATGAGCTGTGCCGAGCTGACCTGCTGGGCGATCGCGCTGCTCGCCTCGAACGTGTGCGGGTCGGTGTTCGGGTTGCTCATGATCGCGCTCGCGTGCACGTACTTGCCGCCGACCTGCTGGATGACGTCGGCGTATTCGTTCTCAGCGCCTACCGCGACGATGGCGCCGCTGCTCCCGCCGACGGCCGGGTCACCGGAGGGCGAGCACGCGGTGGCCAGCAGGACGGCGGCGACAGGCAGCGCAGCGGCGAGGACGCTGATGCGGGTTCGCATGGGCGGGTACTCCCGGATCCTTTATGGGGTGCGGCCGCGGCGGGGGCGGCACGGAGCCTGGCCGCCGCCCGGGACGGCCGTCGTTGGGATAAGATGATAATCGTTTCCATTATCAGTTAGCAACCGCTTCATGGTCATCGCGCCACGGCGCCGGCTACCTTGCGAGGTGTGACAGTGCAGCAGCCGCGCGGGACGAGGGTCCGCGGTACCCGGCAGGCAGAGGCGCTGGCCGCGGCGCTGGCCAGCCTGCCCGGCTTCTGCAGCGCCCAGGAGATCCACGCCGAGCTCCGGCGGCGCGGCGAGCACGTCGGCCTCACCACCGTGTACCGGCACCTGCAGGTGCTCAGCGAGCAGGGCAGCGTGGACATGATCCGCGACGCCTCGGGCGAGACGCTGTACCGGCAGTGCGCGACCACCGTGCACCACCACCACCTCACCTGCCGCTCCTGCGGCCGCAGCGTCGAGGTCGAGGGCCGCGTCGTCGAGCAGTGGGCCGAGAAGGTCGCGGCCGAGGCCGGCTTCACCTCCGTGGACCACACAGTTGAGTTGTTCGGCCTGTGCCCTGTTTGCTCCGGGGGGTAAACCCCCCGGACCCCCCGCCCGCTGCGGTTCTCGCCGTAGCATCGCGCGGCCGGGGAGGCCCAGGGCCTCCCGCGGGCCGCGCGATCGCGGAATGTGAGCCGCGATCGCGGCTCACTCCGCGCCTTTCGCCGTAGCCCGCTGCGATGGGCGCCGTGGCAGCGCGGCTGCGCCGCGCTCCCGCTAGGCTGCTGCGCGTGCTGCGCTTTCCGTTGATTCATCCGCCGCTGCTCGCCGCGCTCGCGGCGTGCGGGCATGGCGGCAAGGTGCTCGTCGCCGACGCGAACTACTCACACAGCACCAACGTGTCGCCGGGCGCGACGGTCGTCTACCTCAACCTGCGGCCCGGCCTGGTGACCGTGGACCAGGTGCTCCCGCCCGTGCTCGCCGCCGTCCCGGTGGAGGCGGCGCACGTGATGCGCCCCGACGAGGGCCCGGAGCCCGCGGTGTTCGGCGTCTACCGCTCGCTGCTCGCGGTCCAGCCGCAGCCCATGGGCCGCCTGGACTTCTACGCCGCGTGCCGCGAGCCGGACCTCGCGGTCTGCGTCGCCACCGGCGACGACCGGCTGTACGCGAACATCCTGCTCACCGTCGGCTACATCACCCCGCCCGGCTGAGCGCCGCGCCCGCGGTACCGGCCGCGCCCAGGCAGGCGGTCAACGATATGTGCATACCAAACGGGCGGCGGTCACTCCCTCCGCAGCAGCCGAGAGGGCCGGGCGGCCGTCGGCCGCCCGGCCGTCGCTCGTGCGGTGAGGCGTTACGCCGCCGCGATCGTCGTCGCCGCGTCGGACGCGGCCGGCTCCAGCGCCAGCGCCAGCGCGTCCCTGACGTCGCTGACCGGGTGCACGTCCAGCGTGGCGAGCACCTCGGCCGGCACGTCGTCCAGGTCCGGCTCGTTGCGCTGCGGGATCAGCACGGTCGTGACCCCCGCGCGGTGCGCGGCGAGCAGCTTCTGCTTCACCCCGCCGATGGGCAGCACCCGCCCGGTCAGCGACACCTCGCCGGTCATGGCCACGTCGGACCGCACCGGGCGCCCGGAAAGCAGGGACGCCAGCGCCGTCGTCATCGTGACGCCCGCGCTCGGCCCGTCCTTGGGCACCGCGCCGGCCGGCACGTGCACGTGGACACCGCGGTCCCTGAGGTCACCGACCGGCAGTTCCAGCTCCGCGCCGTGCGAGCGCAGGTAGGACAGCGCGATCTGGGCGGACTCCTTCATCACGTCACCGAGCTGGCCGGTCAGCGTGACGCCGGTGGAGCCGGTCTCCGGGTCGGCCAGCGACGCCTCGATGTAGAGCACGTCGCCGCCCGCGCCGGTAACGGCGAGCCCGGTCGCGACGCCGGGCACCGAGGTCCGCCGCTCGCCGGAGGCCAGGTTGGTCTCGGGGGTGAACCGCGGACGGCCCAGGTAGTCCACGAGGTTGCCGGTGCCGACCTGGACGGGCAGCGTGGCTGTCCCGAGCGCCACGTTGGCCGCCACCTTGCGCAGCACGCGCGCGATCGACCGCTCCAGCGACCGGACGCCCGCCTCACGCGTGTACTCCGACGCGATCAGCCGCAGCGCCGCCTCGTCGACCGACACCTCCTCGAGGGACAGGCCCGCCTTGGACAGCTGCCGGGGCATCAGGTGGTCCCTTGCGATGAGAACCTTCTCGTCCTCGGTGTACCCGTCGAGCGTGACCAGCTCCATCCGGTCGAGCAGCGGGCTGGGGATGCCGTCCAGGACGTTGGCCGTGGCCAGGAACACGACGTCGGACAGGTCGAGGTCGACCTCCAGGTAGTGGTCGCGGAACGTGTGGTTCTGCGCCGGGTCCAGGACCTCGAGCAGCGCGGCCGCGGGGTCACCGCGGTAGTCGGCGCCGATCTTGTCGACCTCGTCCAGCAGCACGACCGGGTTCATCGTGCCGGCCTCACGGATGGCACGGACGATGCGGCCCGGCAGCGCGCCGACGTAGGTGCGCCGGTGACCGCGGATCTCCGCCTCGTCCCTGACGCCGCCCAGCGCGACCCGGACGAACTCGCGCCCCATCGCGCGCGCCACCGACTCGCCCAGCGAGGTCTTGCCGACCCCGGGCGGTCCGACCAGCGCCAGCACGGCGCCGGAACGGCGACCGCCGATCACGCCGAGGCCGCGCTCCGCACGCCGCTTGCGGACGGCCAGGTACTCGATGATGCGTTCCTTCACGTCGTCGAGACCGGTGTGGTCCTCGTCGAGGATCCGCCGCGCCCCGGCGATGTCGTACGCGTCCTCGGTCCGCTCGTTCCACGGGATGTCGAGGATCGTGTCCAGCCAGGTCCTGATCCAGCCGGTCTCCGGCGAGGCGTCGGGTGTCCGCTCGAGCTTGCCGACCTCCTTCAGCGCCGCCTCGCGCACCTTCTCCGGGAGGTCCGCGCCCTCGACCCGGGCCCGGTAGTCGTCCTCCTCGGTGCCCGCGCCGCCGCCGGTCAGCTCGCTGAGCTCCTTGCGCACGGCCGCGAGCTGCTGGCGAAGCAGAAACTCCTTCTGCTGCTTCTCCATGCCCTCGGTGACGTCCTTGCGGATGGACTCGGCGACGTCGAGCTCGGCGAGATGCTCGCGGGTCCAGGCAATGGCCAGCTCGAGCCGCTTGACGAGGTCGGCGGTCTCCAGCAGGGTGAGCTTCTGCTCCGTCGTCAGGTAACTGGCGTAACCGGCCCGGTCCGCCATGGCCGACGGGTCGTCGATCTGCTGGATGACATCAACCACCTGCCACGCGCCGCGCTGCTGAAGGGCGGCGATGACCAGTGACTTGTATTCTTTCGCGAGTTCCTCGGCGCGGGCGCCCCGGCCGGTTTCCTCGATCACAGTGCCTTCCACCCACAGCGCGGCGCCGGGTCCTGTCGTCCCCGAGCCGACCCGGACACGGGCCACCCCGCGGACAACGGCCCCCGGCTCGCCGCCGGGCATCCGGCCCACCTGCTCGACAACCGCCAGCGTGCCGACCGCGGCCAGCCCGCGCTCACCGAGCCTGGGAACCAGAAGTATCCGTGCCTTCTCTTCCGAACGGATACCGGGTCCCCGTGACAGCCCCGTGTTGCGGGCGGCTTCGATGGCGCCTCGGGCCTCCTGGCCGGACAGCTCGATCGGTACCACCATGCTCGGCAGCACGACCTCGTCGTCGAGCGGCAGCACCGGCAGTGTGAGCGTCTCACTCATGAGCGCCTCCAAAGTTGAGTCATACACACTAAAGAAAGGAGAGCCCTCAGATATTTCCCGCCGCGTGTTCGTCCTCAGCGATCGCGCATGTTAGTCCCGCGGCCTGCCGGGTAGTCCCGCACGCACGAAACGAAGGCGGTCACCATGAACGATACTGCGCGCGGGGAGAGCGAGCGGGAGCTCAAAGAGGACATCGAGCGGACCCGCGAGCGGCTGGGAGAAACGGTGGAAGCGCTGGCCGCAAAGGCTGACGTGCGGAAACAGGCACGGCACGCGGCGGACCAGATGTCCGCGCGGGTCAAGAGCAAGGCACGCGAGGCGGCGGGCAGCGTGCGGCAACTGCCGCGGTCCGTCCGGCCGGCCGGCTCCGTCCGCTCGGTCCGCTCGGTCCCGCCGCCGGCCGTCGCGGCCGCCGCCGCGGGGACGGCCACGCTGTTGCTCGGGTACCTGGTGAAGCGGTGGAGCGGCCGATGATGAAGCTGGTGTACAAGCCGGTCAGCCTGCTGGTCAGCGTCCTGGGCGGGCTGCTGGCGGGAACGATCTTCAAGCGTCTCTGGAAGATCACGGCAGGGGAAGACGAGGCGCCCAAGGCAACCGATGCCGAGCGCGGCTGGCGCGAGATCCTGCTGGCGGCGGCCCTTCAGGGCGCGATCTTCGCGGTCGTCAAGGCGGCCGTTGATCGCGGTGCCGCCGAGGGAACGCGCAAGCTCACCGGCTTCTGGCCCGGTGATGAGGGAAAACCCGGCGAGGAGGAGGCATAGGAATGGCCGACTCAGGCAGCACACGCGAAGCCGAAGCTGAGCAGCGAACGTCAGACGCAGCGTCCTCGGACACCGGCGGCACCGCCACCGGCGCCGGCACCGCGACCGCGGGTGACACCGGCGCCGGTACCACGACCGCGGGTGACACCGCCGCCGCCGGCACCCCGACCACCGCCACCGTTCCCCGGACCCCGATGAAGCGGGTAGCGGCCGGGATAAAGCGGGCAGCGACCGGCCCGCAACGGACCTCCGCCGCATTTGACGGGGGCCGCCCCCAGCGGACCCCCACCGCGCCCGACGGGACACGCCCGCAACGAGCCTCCGCCGCACCCGGCGGGACACGCCCGCAACGGACCTCCGCCGGACCTGACGGGACACGCCCCCAGCAGACCTCCGCCGCACCCGGCGGGACACGCCCCCAGCGGGCCTCCGGCGACCCGGATGGCGCCACGGCGGTCCCCGCTCCCGAGCGGGCCAGGGCCGCCGGGTGGGCCGCGGCGGCGAGGCGCGCGGCGCGGGAGTTCCAGGAGGACAACCTCAAGGACTGGGCGGCGGCGCTCACCTACTACGGGATTCAGTCCATCTTCCCCGGGCTGCTGGTCCTCGTGTCGCTGCTCGGCCTGGTCGGCAAGTCGGCCACGACGCCGCTGATAACCAGCCTCGCCAACGCCGCCCCGGGCTCGGTCCGGCAGATTCTGCTCGGCGCGATGACCCACCTGCAGCGCGCGCACGCGGCGGCCGGGCTCCTCGCGGTGGTCGGCATCGTGGTCGGCCTGTGGTCGGCGTCCAACTACGTGGCCGGGTTCATGCGAGCCTCCAACGCCATCTACGACGTGCCTGAGGGCCGGCCGTTCTGGAAGACCATGCCTATCCGGTTCGGCACCACCCTGGTCATCATGGTCCTGCTCGTCGCCTCCGCCCTGATCGTCGTGGTGACCGGCGGCCTCGCGGCCAGGGTGGGGCACGTGCTCGGCATCGGGTCGGCGGCGGTCACCGCGTGGGAGATCGCCAAGTGGCCGGTCCTGCTGATCATCGTCAGCATCATGCTGGCGATCCTGTACTGGGCGAGCCCCAACGCCAGGCAGCGGTTCAGGCTGATCAGCCCGGGCAGTGTGCTCGCGGTGGTCCTCTGGCTCATCGCGTCGGGCCTGTTCGCCGTCTATGTCGCGAACTTCGCCCACTACAACAAGGTCTACGGAAGCCTCGGCGGGATCATCATCTTCCTGATCTGGATGTGGATATCCAACGTCGCCGTGCTGCTGGGCGCCGAGTTCAACGCCGAGCTCGAAAGGGGCCGCGCCATCGCCGGAGGCCACCCGCCCGACCGTGAGCCCTTCACCCCGCTGCGCGACACCCGCAAGCTGCGGAAGAAGGCGATGGCACGCCTCCGCGACCGCGCCGGAAAGGTCCCGTCCGCCTGATGCCGCCGCCCCAGGCCCGCGCGAGCGCAGGGCCTGGGGCGGGAATCAGCTCATGGGGCGCGGCTCAGCCGTTCCCCAGCAGGCGGGCGAACGGCCCTGCTTCGTGCCCAGCGCCGGTGTCAGCGCCAGCGCGCAGGATCCACGCGTCGACCGCGGGCAGGCTGATCCGCCACAGGCCCTCCGCCTCGGCCCCGTCGCCGGAGATGCGGCTGCCGCGCACATGCAGGTGGTAGTCGGCGTCGGAATCGACGTCCTTGACGTAGTCCTTGCCGAGCAGGCCGGACGCCGGCTCCAGCGCGCCCATCATCGGGTTCCGCTCGACGAGTTCGCTGAAGTACCTGGCCTGGGCGATGAGCATGCCGGTGACGATCGTGCCGTGGGCCGAAACGGTGACGGGCACGGCGGCCTGCCCGGACTCGTTGACGGACCGGACGAGCTGCTGGAGTACGGGATCGGTGTCGTGCTTGGCCATGGCGCATCCCTCCTTGACGTCGTGATGGCGATCGGGGATCAGCGCCCAGCTACCCCGCGCGCCGGCGAACACGCCGGCCGCATGCGTTAATCCGGCTGTCTGGGTAGCTGAGGGATATGAGCGATGCGGTGACGGCGGTGCTGTTCGACGTGGACGGCTCGCTGGTTGACAGCAACTACCTGCACGTCGTGACCTGGTGGGAGGCGTTCAGCCAGGCCGGGCACCACGTGCCGATGGCGCGGATACACCGGGCGATCGGCATGGGCTCGGACCAGCTGCTGGACGGGCTGCTGCCGGCCGACCGGGACAAGGGCGCCGACGACGCCATCCGCGCCGCGCACGGCGCGCTTTACTCGACGTACTGGACACGGCTCCGCCCGCTGCCGGGCGCGGCCGGCCTGCTGCGCGCCTGCAAGCGGCACGGGCTTCGCGTGGTGCTGGCGAGCTCCGCGGACGAACGCGAGTTCCGCGTGCTCCGCGCGGCCCTCGACGCCGAGGACGCGGTGGACGCCGCGACATCGTCGGCCGACGCCGAGCGAAGCAAGCCCGCGCCGGACATCGTCCAGGTGGCCCTCGACAAGGCGAAGGTACCGCCCGGCGAGGCCGTGTTCGTCGGCGACTCGGTGTGGGACGTGCAGGCCTGCCAGAAGGCCGGGGTGCCCTGCATCGGCCTGCTCAGCGGCGGCACCGGCCACGACGAGCTCGCCGGCGCCGGCGCGGTCCGCGTCTTCACCGGGCCGGACGACCTGCTCGCCTCCGGATACCTGTGGGAGCAGCTATGACGCGCGATGAGGAGACCGGCGAGGGCGATCGCCGGTATCTGGCGCGGGCGATCGAACTTTCCCGCGGCTACCTCGACCACCCGAGCAGGTGGCCGTTCGGAGCCGTGCTGGTTGTCGGCGGGGAGATCGCGGGCGAGGGCGTCAACCGGGTGGAGGAGCTGCGGGACCCGAGCGCGCACGCCGAGGTGCTGGCGCTGCGCGCGGCCGGCGAAGCCCTGGGCACGTACCTGTTCGGAGACGGCGTCCTGTACTCCAGCAGCGAGCCGTGCCCGATGTGCCTGACCGCCTGCTACTGGGCCCAGGTGCCGCGCGTGGTGTTCGCCGCGACCAGCGGCGACGTCGCCGGGCACGGTCTGCGGGATCTCAAGCTCTACGGCGAGCTGTCCCGGCCGCCGCACCAGCGCTCCATTCGCGAAGTCCCCTCCCCCGCCCTCCGCAAGGGCGCGGTCACCATCCTCGCCGACTGGTCCTCCCACCGCTGCGCGCTCCAGTTATTGTGTGCGAAAAGGGTCGGTTTTCCGAACCAAACAACACACGATCATGAGGATGCACCGGTGTCGGCGAGGAGGATGTGCAGGTTTCGGGGGCCGTGCACGCCCTCGACGCGGATCAGCTCGATGTCGCTGGTGGCCGAGGGGCCTGAGATGAGCGTGTGCGGGCGGGCCGGGTCCAGCCGCGCGAAGGCGTCCGCCAGGTCCGCCGCCACCTGGCCGGCCCGGACGACGACGAGGTGGAAATCGGGCACCAGGGTCAGCGCGCGGCGGCCCTGCGCGGGTCCGTGGTCGAGGATGATCGTGCCGGTCTCGGCGATCGCGACCGCGCAGCCCGTGACGACGCCTGCCACGCGGTCAAGCTCGGCGCTGGACAGCGGCGGGTCGTCCCCGGCCAGCTCGACGCCATCGGGCACCTCCGCGAGCCACTCCGGCGGCAGGCCGCCGGGCACGACGAACCGCGGGACGCCGTCCGTGTCCGGGGCGCGGGCCTGCAGGATGCGGGCGACCGCCGCGGCGACGGCGCCGGAGGGGACGCGCTCGACGACGGCGCGGTAGTCGGCGGCGCGGCCGGCGAAGAGCTCCACGATGTCCGTGCTGGCGGGGTCGTGGTGCGCGCGCCGGTAGTCCCGGGGAAGCGCCGCGTAGGCGGAGTCCGCGTCCCCGGTCGCCCGCGCCGTATCACCGGCCCGCGGCGTATCACCGGCCCGCGGCGTATCACCAGCCGCCCGGGCGGCGTTCGCGGCGCGGATACGGGCCAGGATCTGGTCGCGGGCGGCGGTCACGACCCACCATCCTGACCGTTGCCCCGCCCGCGTGACGCCCCGCCCCTGGTGCGTGCCCACCAGGCACGGAACGACTCGGGCGGGGGCGCGGGAGCGTCCCTGGTGTCGGTCCAGCCGGACAGCGGCGGCGGAAGCCGGCGGATCCGCCCCGAGCGGCCGGCGAGCCGCCGGCCTGCCGCGCCGGCACGCTGGGCGGCGCGCAGCCGCCACGGCGAGCGAAGCACCCATCCTGAGGCTTGGAACACCGCCCGTTCGGAAGAAATGATCTTTTTCCTCTTCCCGTCCGCGACCCGGGCCCGCAGGTGGACGAGCACCTCCGGGATGTTGATCGCCACCGGGCAGACCTCGTAGCAGGCGCCGCACAGCGACGAGGCGAACGGCAGCGACGCGTCCACCGGGTCGGCGATGCCGCGCAGCTGCGGGGACAGGATCGCGCCGATCGGGCCCGGGTACGGCGACCCGTAGGCGTGGCCGCCGGCCCGCTCGTAGACCGGGCAGACGTTCAGGCATGCCGAACACCTGATGCAGCGCAGCGCCTGCCGCCCCACCGGGTCGGCGAGCGTGTCCGTGCGGCCGTTGTCGACCAGCACCAGGTGGAACTCGCGCGGCCCATCGCCGGGCGTCACCCCGGTCCACACCGACGTGTACGGGTTCATCCGCTCCGCCGTCGACGAACGGGGCAGCAGCGCGAGGAAGACCTCCAGGTCGCGCCACGACGGGAGCACCTTCTCCACCCCGACCACGGAGATGAGGGTCTCGGGGAGCGTCACGCACATCCGCCCGTTGCCCTCGGATTCCACGACGACGAGCGAGCCCGTGTCGGCGATCGCGAAGTTGGCGCCGGAGATGCCGGCCTTCGCGGACAGGAACGCCTGCCGCAGGTGCGTCCTGGCGGCCGCCGTCAGCCGGGGCGGGTCGTCGGTCAGGCCGGCGGGCGCGTCCGGCATCTCGCGGCGGAAGATCTCCCTGATCTCCGCGCGGTTGCGGTGGATCGCGGGCACCAGGATGTGGCTCGGCAGGTCGTGGCCGAGCTGGACGATGAGCTCGGCCAGGTCGGTCTCGATCGCCGTGACGCCCGCGGCCGCCAGCGCCTCGTTCAGGCCGGTTTCCTGGGTGGCCATCGACTTGACCTTGACCACCGTGTCCGCGCCGGCGCCGCGCGCCAGGCGGGCCACGACCGCGTTGGCCTCGGCGGCGTCGCGCGCCCAGTGCACGTGGCCGCCCGCCCTGGTGACGTTCTCCTCCAGGCGCAGCAGGTAGGTGCCGAGATGAGCCAGCGTGTGGTCCTTGATCGCCTTCGCCGCCTGGCGCAGCCGCTCCCAGTCGTCCAGCTCGGCGACCGCCCGCGCCCTCTTCTCCCGGATCGTGTGCGTCGCGTGCGCCAGGTTGCGGCGAAGCTGCGAATCGGCGAGCGCGGCGCGGGCCGCTTCCGGGAAGGCCGGCATGCCGAGGTAGGTGGGCATGGAGCCGTGCGGGCCCTGGCCGCCCGCCGCCGGGCGCCCTCGCCTCGCCCCCGCGGCGGTCACGAGCCGTCCTCCGTGCGGGCGAGAATCTCCGCCAGGTGCATGGCCGCCACCCCGGTGCGCTGCCTGGTCAGCGCCCCGCCGATGTGCATCAGGCAGGAGTTGTCGGCGGCGCACACGACTTCGGCGCCGGTCTGGCGGATCGCCGCCACCTTGTCGGCGCACATCGCGGCCGAGACGTCGGAGTTCTTCACCGAGAACGTGCCGCCGAAGCCGCAGCAGGTCTCGGCCCCGGGCAGCGCGGCAAGGTCCAGGCCGCGCACCGCCCGCAGCAGCCGCAGCGGGGCGTCGCCGACGCGGAGCATGCGCAGCGAATGGCAGGTCGGATGATACGTCACGCGGTGCGGAAAGTACGCGCCCACGTCGGTGATCTTGAGCACGCCGGTCAGGAACACCGACAGGTCGTGCACCCGGGGCGCGATGGCGGCGACCTCGCGCTCCAGGCCCGGGTCCCCGGCGGCGAGAACCTGGTGGTACTCGCGGACCATCGCCGCGCACGACGCGGACGGGGACACGATCGCCTCGTAGTCCGCGAACGCGCCGGCGAACCCGCGGGCCATCGGCACCGCCTCCCGCCGGTACCCGGTGTTGAAGTGCATCTGCCCGCAGCAGGACTGCCCCGCCGGGAAGTCAACCTGATGGCCGAGGCGCTCGAGCACCGTCACCACGGCCTTGCCGGTATCCGGGAACAGCGAATCGGTCAGGCACGTGATGAACAGCCCTATCCGCATGGCCCGCACGTTACCCGCTCTGCTGGCCCGGGGGGGAACCCCTGGGGTTTACCTCCTGGGCTAAACGGGCTATAGATCCGATGTATGGCTAACGATGAATTCGCCGGGCGCACGGCGCTTGTCACCGGGGGAGCCTCGGGGATCGGCCTGGCCACCGCGAGACTGCTCGCCGCGCGCGGCGCGCGCGTCGCGGTGCTCGACCGGGTCAAGCCGGATTTCGGCGACGACGACGCGCTGCGCCCGGTGCTCGCCGACGTGACGGACGACGAGGCGGTCCGCGCGGCGGTCGGCGCGGCGGCGGAGGCACTCGGCACCGGCGGGCTGGACGTGCTCGTCAACAACGCCGGCACGGGCGCAGCAGGCACCGTCGAGGACAACGACGACGCCGAATGGCACCTGGTCTACGACGTCAACGTGGTCGGCATCGTCCGCACCACGCGCGCGGCGCTGCCCCTGCTCAGGGCCGCCGCGGCGCGGCACGGCCAGGCCGCGGTCGTCAACACCTGCTCGGTGGCCGGCATCGCCGGCCTGCCGCGGCGGGCGCTGTACTCGGCGACCAAGGGGGCGGTCTACGCGCTCACCCTGGCCATGGCCGCCGATCACGTGGCCGAGCACATCCGGGTCAACTGCGTGACCCCGGGAACCGCCGACACGCCCTGGGTGGCCCGCCTGCTGGACGCCGCACCCGACCCGGTGGCCGAACGCGCGGCGCTGAACGCGCGGCAGCCGATGGGCCGCCTGGTCACGGCCGAGGAGGTCGCCGCCGCGATCGCCTACCTGGCCAGCCCGCTGGCGAGCGCGACGACGGGCACCGCGCTGGCCGTCGACGGCGGCATGGCGGGCTTGCGGACCAGGCCGCGTTGAGCCGGGATCTCATCGGATGTCTCGGTTCGGTTTCGACATCAGGTCGGTCCCGCAACCCCATTGACCGGCTGAGACATCCGATCTATTTTCCTGACACATGGCACTCCGGGCGTTGTGGCCCGGAGGCGGCCAACCAGGAGGACCGAATGAGACTTCGCAGACGTCCCCGTCTGATCACCTCCGAAGCCGGGGAGGGCCGCCAGGGCCGGCCGCCCGCGAGGAGGCAAGCTGGCCCCGCGAGGCAAGCTGGCCCCGCGAGGAGGCAAGCTGGCAGAGCCGCCGCGGCCGTCGCTGCGGCAGTTCTCCTCGCCGCCTGCAGCTCGAGCTCCAGCACCACCCCCAGCTCCGGGTCCGGGCCCAGTTCCGGTTCCGGCAGCACCAGCGCGGCGGCCAGCGGAAACACCACGATCGGCGTCGACCTCACCTACAACAACACGGCCTTCTGGGCCGCCTACATCAACTACGAGACGCAGTACGCGAAGCAGCTGCACATCACGCTGCTCGGCCCGCTGCTGGCGGCGGCCAACGCGAGCCTGCAGAACACCCAGATCGAGAACCTCGTCAACGAGGGCGCCAAAGCGATCATCGTGAACCCCGAGACGGCCACCAGCCTCGGCCCGGCGATCTCCTACGCGACCGCCCACCACGTGCAGCTGATCTCCGTCGACACGATCGTCGGCGTGGGCAAGGTCTACATGGTCGTGCGCGCCTCGAACGTCCTGTACGGCCTCGACGCCTGCGCCTACATCAGCTCCAAGGTCAAGTCCGGCTACGTGCTCGACCTGGAAGGCGACCTGACCTCCTCCAACGGCGCCGACCGGACCAACGCGTTCAACGACTGCATGGCCAGGAACGACCCGGGCGTGCACCTCCTCAAGGACCCGACGGTCTGGACCGAGGCCACGGCCGTCTCCGACGCGCAGACCGCGGTGAACGCCTACGGCAGCCAGCTCAAGGCGATCTACGCGCAGTGGTCGAGCCCGGACACCGGGGTCCTCCCGCTGCTGAAGTCCAAGGGCCTGACCGGCAAGGTGCTCGTGGTCAGCGACGACGGCGTGCCGTTCGAGATGTGCGACGTCCAGCAGGGCACGCTCGCCGCGTCCCAGTCGCAGCCGGCCAACCTGTACGCGTACTGGGCGCTGAAGTACGCGCAGGACGCGGCGAACGGGGTCACGCTGAAGGCCGGCGATCCGGGTGGCGGCGCCCCCACGCTGCAGATGGTCAACTACGCCGGTGACAGCAACCTGGGCGACCCGGTCGTGGCGCCGTTCGTGACCAAGGGCGCGCAGACGCTGACCGTGCAGCCGGTCGACGGCCAGTCGGGCACCGTGACCACCACCCCGGTCACCGACCAGCAGCTCTGGGGCAACGTGTACGGCGCCGCCCACGGCGGGATCTGCAGCGCCTCGAACGCCGGATGACGGTGCCGCAGCGGCAACAGCCCGCGGAACCGGCCGTCGAGGCGATTGGCATACACAAGCGGTTCGGCAGCACGTACGCGCTGCGCGGCGTCGACCTGTCCCTGTCGCCCGGGCGCTGCCTCGGCCTGGTGGGACGCAACGGCGCGGGAAAGTCGACGCTCGTCTCGATCCTGGCCGGCATCCTCCCCCCGGATGCCGGCCAGGTCCGCCTCGGCGCCCCGATCGCCACGGTGTTCCAGCACTCGATGGTGGTGCCCAGCCTCACCGTGGCGGAGAACGTGTTCCTCGGCAGCCCGCCACGGCGAGGGGGGCTCGTGGACTGGCGCGCGATGCGCGCGCAGGCGCGGAAGGTGATGTCGGAGTGGGGCTTCGACGTGAACGCTGACGCACCCTGCGCCAGCCTCACCGTGGAGCAGCGGCAGATCGTCGAGATCGCCAGGGCGCTCGCCGCCGGCACCCGCTGCCTGCTGCTCGACGAGCCCACCGCGGCGCTGGAGCGCGGCGCCGTGCAGCGGCTGTTCGAGCGCATCCGCCAGCTTCGCGGTCTCGGCGTCGCGGTCCTGTACATCTCCCACCACCTGGAGGAGGTGTTCGAGATCTGCACCGAGGCCGCGGTGCTGCGCGACGGCGAGATGGTGCTGACCGCTCCCCTGGCCGGCCTGGGCAAGGATGACCTGGTCACCGCGATGGTAGGCGCCGAACGAGCCGTGGCGTCTCCCCACGCCCGCTCCACCCCCGCCCGTGGCCAGGCCCGGCCCGGCACCACCCCGGGCGCCCCGGCCACCCCTCACGCCACAGCCACCCCCGGTAAGGAGCCCAGCCCGGATGCCGCCGCCAGCCCGGCTGAATGCGCCGGCGAGCCGGCCATAGCCGGCCAGGCGCCACATCCGTCCGGCGGGGCACCCGCCCTCACCGTCACTGACATCACCCTGGACTCTCCCGGCACGTCGCTGCGCGGCGTGTCGCTGACCGTCCGCCGGGGCGAGCGCCTCGGCATCACCGGGCTGCGCGGCTCCGGCGCGACGACGCTCGCCAGGATCGTGGCCGGCGCGACCGCGCCGGACGCCGGCACGGTACGGCTCGGTGCCCGGGTGCTGCGCCCGGGCGACCGGGCGGGCGCGATGCGCGCCGGGGTGGGGTACATCCCCGAGGACCGCCAGGCGGACGGGTTCGTGCCGCTGCTCGGCGTGGCGGAGAACATCACGTTCACGATCGTCGACCGGCTGGCGCGGTTCGGGATCGTGCCGCCGCGCGCCCGCGAGGCGCGCGCCGCGCCGCTGGCACGGCGGCTGTCGATCGTGTCCGCCGGGCTCGGCCAGCCGGTCGGCGAGCTGTCCGGCGGCAACCAGCAGAAGGTGACGGTCGCCAGGGCGCTGGCCCGCGACCCGGAACTGATCGTGGCGGTCACGCCGACCCGCGGCGTGGACGTGGCGTCGAAGGAGCTCCTGCTCGCCGAGCTGGACCGGGTCACCTCCCAGACCGGCGCCACCCTGCTCCTGGCCAGCGACGAGCTGGACGACCTGGTCATCTGCGACAGGGTTGTGGTTCTGGTGCGCGGCGAGATCTTCACAGAGTTCACCGACCCGCCCTTCAACCGCGAGGCGCTGATCGCGGCCACGGAGGGCCTGGAGGCAGCCCGATGACCCGTATCGAAGCCCCGGCACCGGCTCCGGCTCCCGCGCCATCGGCCGCCGGGCGCGGCCGGGGCGCGGCGGCGATCTCCTGGCTCCGCGAGGCGGCGCTGCTGCCCGTCCTCGCCGTGGTGCTCATCGTGGGAGCGGTCCTCAACAGCCACTTCCTGACGGTGTCGAACATCACCGGCATAGGCCAGCAGATCTCCGCGCTCGGCGTGGTGGTGGTGGGCGAGAGCCTGATCCTGCTGACCGGCGCCCTGGACCTGTCGCTCGAGGCGACCTACGGGCTCGCCCCGATGCTCGCCGCGTGGCTGCTGGTCCCGGTGGCCGCGTTCGGCAGCGGAACGGAGCTGAATCCCTACCTCGGCATCCTCATCGTGCTCGCCGTAGGCGTCGTGGTCGGCCTGGTCAACGGGCTGCTGATCGTCAAGGGCAGGCTCAACGGGTTCATCGTCACGCTCGGCATGACGATCCTGCTGGCGGGCATCCAGAACGGCATCGTGAAGGGACAGTCGCCGTTCAACCTGCCGGCCGCGTTCAGCTACCTGGGGTCGGCCAACATCGGCGTGGTGCCGGTGTCGCTGATCGTGGCGGCGGCCATCTTCATCGCCGCCGGGCTGTTCCTGCGCTATCACCGGCTCGGCCGCTCGGTCTACGCGGTCGGCGGCAACCGCGCGGCGGCCCGGGCGGCCGGGATCAAGGTGGACCGGGTCCGGATCGGCGTCTATGTGGCCGGCGGCGCGCTCGCCGCGGTCGGCGGCCTGATGGAGGCGGGCCGGGTGTCCGCGGTGGCGTCCACCCAGGGGTACGGCGAGGGGATCATCTTCTCGGTCTTCGCCGCGGCGGTGATCGGCGGGGTGTCGCTGCAGGGCGGCCGGGGCAACATGGTGGGCGCCGCGTCCGGCGTGATCCTGCTCGGCCTCGTGCAGAACATCCTGGACCTGGAGAACGCGCCGAACTACTGGATCGACGCCATCGACGGCGCCGTGATCCTGTTCGCGCTGATCCTGGCCCGCGTTATCGGCGGCGAGGCGGCCGCCGAATGACGAAGATCACCGGCTTCGACACGTTCGACGTGCGGTTCCCCACCTCACGGACGCTGGACGGGTCGGATGCGATGAACGCCGCGCCGGATTATTCGGCCGCCTACCTGGTGATCAGGACCGACGCGCCGGGCCCCGGCACCGGCGCGGAGCTGACCGGGCACGGGTACACGTTCACGATCGGCCGCGGGAACGACGTGCAGCTCGCCGCGATCCGCGCGCTCGAGCCGTTCCTGGCCGGCCAGGACCTGGACGAGACCCTGGCCGACCTGGGCGGCCTGTACCGGCGGCTGGTCACCGACAGCCCGCTGCACTGGCTCGGGCCGGCCTGCGGGGTGATCCACATGGCCACCGGCGCGGTGCTGAACGCCTGCTGGGACCTGGCCGCCCGCCGGGCGGGCAAGCCGCTGTGGCTGCTGCTCGCCTCGATGTCACCGGACCAGCTCGCGGACCTGGTGGACTTCCGCTACCTCGCGGACGCGCTCACCCGGGACGAGGCGGTCGGGCTGCTGGAACGCGGCCGGGGCGGCCTGGACGAGCGGGTCGCCGCGCTGCGCGCGGACGGCTACCCCGCCTACTCGACCGCGCCGGGCTGGCTCGGCTACTCCGACGAGCGGCTGGCCGCGCTGTGCGCCGAGGCGGTCGCGCAGGGGTTCACCCAGATCAAGCTCAAGGTCGGCGCCAGCCTCGCCGGCGACGTGCGCAGGCTCGCGATCGCGCGGGAGACCGTCGGCGAGGCCACCGGCATCGCGATCGACGCCAACCAGGTCTGGGACGTGCCGACCGCGATCGCCTGGGTCGGGGAACTCACGCCGTTCCGGCCCGCCTGGATCGAGGAGCCGACCAGCCCCGACGACATCCTCGGCACGGCCGCCATCCGCCGGGGCGTGCGGCCGGTGCGGGTGGCCTCCGGCGAGCACGTGGCCAACCGCGTCATGTTCAAGCAGCTGCTGCAGGCCGGGGCCATCGACGTCATGCAGATCGACGCGTGCCGGGTGGCCGGCGTCAACGAGAACATCGCCAACCTGCTGCTCGCCGCCAAGTTCGGCGTCCCCGTCTGCCCGCACGCCGGCGGGGTGGGGCTGTGCGAGCTCGTCCAGCACCTGTCGATGTTCGACTACGTCGCGGTATCCGGCACCCCGCGGATGATCGAGTGGATCGATCACCTGCACGAGCACTTCGCCGTTCCCGCGGTCGTGTCCGGCGGCCGCTACCGGCCGCCGGAGGCGCCCGGCGCGTCGACGGCGATGCTGCCCGGCTCGGTCGCGGAGTACTCGTACCCGTCCGGCGCCGCCTGGCAGGGCAGCGGGGTGCGTTAGGGGTGAGCCGGCTTCCGTTCGGAATAATCAAAGATCTTCCCCTCGTCTTCGGGGGCGCTCCGATCGGCGGGCTGTACGAGCCGGTCACCGACGCCGCCGCGGAGGCGACGCTCGGTGCAGCGTGGGATGCCGGGATCCGCGCCTTCGACACCGCGCCGCACTACGGCGTCGGGCTGTCCGAACGGCGGATCGGCGACTTCCTCGCGGGACTTCCCCGCGCGCAGTTCGTGGTGTCGACGAAGGTGGGGCGGCGGCTGGTGCCCGCGCGCGGGGACGTCGAAGGGGCGCAGGACTTCTACGGCACGCCGCGGCTCACCCGGGTGCGGGACTACAGCCGGGACGGCGTGCTCGCCTCGCTCGAGGACAGCATGCGGCGGCTGCGGCTCGACCGGGTGGACATCGCGCTGATCCACGACCCCGACGACGCCGGCGAGGAGGCGCTGGACCGCGCGTTCCCGGCGCTGGCGGACCTTCGGTCGCAGGGCGCCGTGGGTGCGATCGGCGTGGGCATGAACTACGCCGCGCCGCTGGCCTGGTGGGTCTCCCGCGCCGACCTGGACTGCGTGCTCGTCGCCGGGCGGTACACGCTGCTCGACGGGTCGGCCGCGGAGAACCTGCTGCCGCTGTGCACGGAGCGCGGCGTCGCGGTGCTCGCCGGCGGCGTGTTCAACAGCGGCATACTCGCCGACCCCGGCGACGGCGCGCGCTACGACTACGCGGTGGCGCCCGCCCCGCTGCTGGCGCGCGCGCGGCGGATCCGTGACGTCTGCGCGCGGTACGGCGTGCCGATCGGCGCGGCGGCGCTGCGCTTCGTGCTGCGGCATCCGGCCGTGACGGCGGCCGTCGTCGGCGCCCGCAGCCCCGCGGAGATCACCGCGGACGTGGGCTACCTGTCGGCCGGGGTGCCGGACGAGCTGTTCGCCGCGCTCGCGGCGGAGTCCCTCATCCCCGCGCCGGGCTCCTGACCCCATGCGCGGCATGCCCATGATCGTGTGTTGTTCTGTTCGGAAAGCCGAACGGTATCGCACTCAATAACGGGGCGCCGGCCGCCGAGCGCTCGATGACGACGCCGGAGGCGTAGCCGTCCCCGGGACGCAGGCGCTTGATCACCTCGACGCGGACCCAGCCGGCGCCGTGGCCGGCGATGAGCCGCCCGGCGACCCGTTCGGCGGCGGTCTCGATGAGCCGGAACCTGCCGTGGCGGACCACGTTCCTGATCGTTTCCGCGACCGCCGAGTAGTCGAGCGCGTCCGCCAGGTCGTCGGTCGCGGCCGCCTTCCGCACGTCGGCGGCGAGGTCCACGTTGAAGACGAGGGTCTGCTCGGTTTCCCGCTCCCAGTCGTGCACGCCGATGACCGCGGCGACGCTCAGCTCCCGGATCAGGATCCTGTCGGTCACGGCACCGATGCCAGCCACTGCTCGACGCCCGCGATGTGCACGGTCGCCCAGGACCTGGCAACCTCGGGCTCGTGCGCGGCCAGGGCGTCCAGGATCGCCCGGTGCTCGGCGAGCGTCCGCGCGACCGTGCCGGTCTGGGTGAGCCCGCGCCACACCCGGGCGCGGGTGGTCGGCCCGGACATCGACTCCAGCAGCGAGGAGAGCACCGAGTTCCCCGAGCAGGCAACGATCCGCCGGTGGAACTCCAGGTCGTTGGCGACCAGTTCCTCCGGCTCCGGGTTCGGCCCGATGCTGTCGAGCAGCGCCCGCAGTCCGTCGCTCTCCTCCGCGGTGATGCGCTCGGCTGCCATCGCGGTGGCGGCCGGCTCCAGGATGCGGCGCACCCGGAGGAACTCCAGCACCGTGTCGTCACGGTGAAAGTCGACGATGAAGCTCAGCGCCTCGAGCAGCAGCCGCGGCTCCAGGCTGGTAACGTACGTCCCGTCGCCGCGGCGCACGTCCAGGATGTTGACCAGGGACAGCGCGCGCACCGCCTCGCGCAGCGAGCTCCGGGAGAGCCCGAGGTCAGAGGCGAGGTCGGCCTCCCTGGGCAGCCTGTCCCCGGCGCGCAGCGCGCCGGACGTGATCATGGCTTTGATCTTCTCTATTGCCTCGTCGGTTACCGCCAACGCACGTTCCGCCCCGGATAGATCCGATGTTTGCCCAGAGTATCGCACACCACCGGACGCGGGCCTTCGCGGCGCCGACCGGTGGGCGGGCAAGGGCATCCCGGTGTTCGCGTGCGCCGCGCTTCGGGGAGGGGCGAGGCTCTCAGTGGCTTTGGCCGCGCCTCTCCGGAATCACCAGTTCCTGCATGCTCACCCGTGTCCAGTGGAGCGGATGCCCGGCTGGCACGCGTGCCACGGATCGGCCTTCTCCGGCCTTCTACGGCCGGACAAAAACGGACAGTCGTCATGATCGCGGAAATGAGGGGTCGTATGCGACACCTAGATTGCCGTGATCATGATGCATGGTGCTGATGTGGCGAGGGGTGCTGGGTGGTGTGGTGCTGGCGCGACTGCCGGGGGTGGAGCGGCTCGCGGGGCTGAGCGGCTCGCGGGGCTGAGCGGCTCACGACGGCTGGCGCGGTGGTTATGCGACGTAGGGCTCGGCGCCGGTGTTGCTGATCATGGGGCGGCCGGCGACGGCCCAGCCGGTCATGCCGTCCGCGACGTTGACCGTCTTCCAGCCGGCGCCCGCCAGCGCCTGCGCCGCGTACGCGGACCGGGTGCCGGACCTGCAGATCACGTAGAGCTCGCGATCGCGCGGAAGCTCATCGGCCCGCGCGCTCAGGTCACCCAGCCGCACGTGCACAGCGGCCGGCGCGTGTCCCGCCGCCCACTCGTCATCCTCGCGCACGTCCAGCAGGAACACCCCGTCCGGCAGGTCGGCCGACAGCACCTCGGGCAGGGCATCAGGCTGGTTCATGGTCGCTCTCCTCGGGCAGTTCCGCGTCGCAGCCTCCCGACCACGGGCCGCGCCCGCTACTGTACTCGCTCACCGCGGACCGTATCATCCAGCCCGGCCGCCTGGGCAGCGGGCACCGCGCCGGTGCCGTCACCCCGCCAGCGTCTGCGCGACGGCCATGCCGCAGTAGGCCGCGCCGAGGCCCGCGAGAACGGACGCGGCCACGTTCAGCGCCGCCATCGTCCGCGCCCCGGACTGCGCCAGCCGGACGGTCTCGTAGCTGAACGTCGAGTAGGTGGTGAGTGCCCCGCAGAACCCGGTGCCGCCGAGCGCCATCAGGCCGGCCCGCGCGGGCAGCGCGGCGAGGAACCCGAGCAGCGCGCAGCCGGTGACGTTGGCGGCGAACGTTCCCCACGGAAACCGCGAGTCGTGCCGCCCCTGCAGCAACAGGTCCGCCAGGTAGCGCGCGGGCGCGCCCAGGGCGGCGCCGGCCGCGACCAGCAGGGCGGTCACGCGCCGTCCCGGGCTCGCGTGCGGCGGCCCGAGGGGCGCCGCACCAGCCCGTTGCCGCCGTGACCCCGCGCGCCGCGACCGCTCACGCCGTGACCCCGCGCGCCGCGACCGCCCGGGCCAGGCGGACGCCGGCCCAGGCGGCGGCCAGCGCGGTAACCGCGGTGACGGCGCCGTACAGCAGCGCGGTCCGCGGCGCGCCGGCCGCGACCTCGTGCTGCATGTCGACGACGTACGTGGAGAACGTGGTGAACCCGCCGAGCACGCCGGTGACGAGGAACGGGCGGGTCAGGCGCGGCGCACGTCTTGATCCCGCCGCGAGCACGACGATGATCCCGATCAGCAGGCAGCCGCCCGCGTTGATCCCGAACGTCGCCCACGGGAACCCGGTGGCCCCGTGCGGGAACGCGGTCAGCAGGCCGTACCGGGCAAGCGCGCCGATCATCCCGCCCGCGGAGATGACGCCGAGCGCACCCCAGGGCACGCGGGGAAGAACACTGTAGTCACGCGACATGACGGTCTCCCTACCAGCATGAAGTGGCAGGGACCGTTGACGGCCGGTACCGCGGTTTCCCGGACGCTGGTCCGGATGGCGGGCCCCACCGCCGTCGCCAACGTTAGCAAAGCCTTCGGTAGGTTTGTTCCATCCGCCCGGACGGCGAGGGCGCCGGACAGGGAAGGCCGCCGGACAGCGAAGGCCGCCGGACGGGCAGGCCCGGGAAGGGAAGGGTTCCGCGCAGATGCCGCCGCGTTCTCTGGCCCGGGACCCGCGATGCCCGGAAGCCGGCCCGCGGCCCGCGCTGTCACCCGGTCTTGTGCGGCTGATGGCGGTCGCCTGCGCGATCACCGTCGGGAACATCTACTACGCGCAGCCGCTGCTGCACGCCATCGCCTCGTCGCTGCACGCGTCGCAGGACGCCACGTCGCTGCTCGTCACCGCGGCCCAGCTGGGTTTCGCGGCGGGCCTGCTGTTTCTCGTGCCCGCCGGGGACATCCTGCGCAGGCGTCCGCTGTTCACGGCGATGTTCGCCGCCGCCGCGGCGGCGCTGGCCGGCAGCGCGCTGGCGCCGAGCCTGCCGGTGCTGTGCGGGCTGGCGCTGCTGACCGGCCTCGCCACCGTTGTCGTGCAGATGCTCGTCCCCTACGCCGCGACGCTGGCCGCCGACGACGAGCGCGGCCGGGTCATCGGCACCCTGGTGGGCGGGGTGCTGATCGGCGTCCTGCTGTCGCGCACGCTTGCCGGGCTCCTGGCCCAGGTGGCCGGGTGGCGCGCGGTCTACTGGGCCGCGGCCGCGCTCATGGCGCTGACCGCGGTCGCCATGCGCCGGGCGCTGCCCGGCGGCGAGCCCGAGCTCGGCATCCGCTACCGAGACCAGATGCTCGGGGTGCTGTCGGTCGCGCGGGCCGAGCCGGTGCTGCGGTGGCGGGCGCTGACGGGAGCGTGCGGATTCGCCGCCTTCGGCTGTTTCTGGACGACGATCAGCTTCCTGCTGGCCGGGCCGGGATACCGGTTCTCCCAGCTCGGGATCGGCTTGTTCGCGCTCGTCGGCGCGGCCGGCGCGGTCACCGCGCTGGCCGGCGGCCGGGTCCTGGACGCCCGCCCCGACCTGCGCTGGCCGCTCACCGGGGCGGCGCTCGCGCTGGCTGCCGCGTCCTTCGCACCGATCGGCCTGGCGGGCACGGGGCCGGGCGGTCTGGGTCTCGGCCCGCTCATCGCCGGGGTGCTGCTGATGGACGCGTGCGTACAGGCCGCCCACGTGATCAACCAGAGCGTGATCTACGGCCTGCTGCCCGGGGCACGCTCCCGGCTGACCACCGTGTACATCACGACCATGTTCGCCGGGGGCGCGGCTGGCTCGGCGGCGGGAGCGCAGGCCTACGCGCGCGGGGGCTGGGCGGGCGCGACACTGGCCGCGGCCTGCTTCCCGGTCCTCGGGCTGCTTGCATGGCTGGCCGCCGGACGGCACGAACGGCAGGCCACTCAGGGGTTAGCCGAACGAGCGGTGGTATCCGCTGCAGCGGTCACCGCCCGCCCGGCGCTGCGGGTGGTCAGCCCGTGCCCGCGGCCGCCGCCCGCCCGGCGTTACCGGGTGCGCCCTCAGCCCGTGCCCGCGGCCACCACGGGTGTGGGCCGGCGCTCCTCCTCGCTGATGCCGTACCTGGCGTACAGCCGGCGCAGCGGGCCCGGCGCCCACCAGTTGGCCCGGCCGAGCAGCCGCATCGTCGCCGGCACGAGCAGCACGCGGACCACCGAGGCGTCGACGAGCAGCGCGACGATCATGCCGACGCCGAGCAGTTTGATGAACGTGATCCCGGACGCCGAGAACGCGCCGACCACGATGATCAGCAGCCCGGCGAGGCTGGTGATCAGGCCGCCGGTTCGCTGCAGGCCGCCGGCCACCGCGGCGGTGTTGTCTGCGGTGATGTCGTACAGCTCGCGGACCCGGGAGAGCAGGAACACCTCGTAGTCCATCGACAGGCCGAAGACGATCGCGGCCAGCAGGATCGGGATGGTCGGGTCGATGCTGCCCGTCGGCGTGAACTGCAGCGCCCGCGACAGGTGCCCCCACTGGAAGACCCAGACGATCACGCCGAACGTCGCCGACAGCGACAGCACGTTCATCACGATCGCCTTCAGCGGCAGCACCACCGAGCTGAACGCGAGGAACAGCAGCACGAAGGTGGCGAGGCCGACGAGCAGCGCCATCCACGGGAGGGTCGCGCCGAGGCTGGACAGCTCGTCGGCGAGCTGAGCGGTCTGGCCGCCCACGAGCACCGTGGCCCCGGGAGGCGGCGCGACCGCGCGAACCTCGGTGACGATGTGCCTGGCCGCGGGGGACACCGTGGCCGGGGCGTACCCGACGTCGACGCGTACCACGCGGCCGTTGCCGCCGGTCACCTGCGCGCCGGTCACCTGCGCGCCGGTCACCCCGGGGATGGCCTCGATCCGGTGCAGGTAACCGCCGAGAGCGGCCTGCCGCGCCGCGGGCGCGGGCGCCGTCGTCCCGTTCGCCGCCGCTGAAGAGGGCAGCGTGACGACCGCCTCGATCGGCGCGGTCGAGTTCGCCGGGAACTGGCTGTTCAGCGCGTCGGAGACCTGCCTGACGACCGAGCCGGATGGCAGCGTCCTCGCGTCGACACCGCCCCAGGAGATGCGCAGGAACGGCGCGCCCAGGGCCAGCAGCGCGATCACGATCACGCCCACGTAGGCGACGGGCCTGCGCATGACGCTGTGCGCCAGCCGGTACCACGCTCCGCTCGCCTCGTCCTTTGGCGGGCCGCCGACGCTCCGCCGCAAGCGCAGCGCGTTGACCCGGTGGCCGAGGACGGCGAGCAGGGCGGGCAGGACGGTCAGCGCGGCGATCACGTCCACCCCGACCGTGGCGACGCCGCCGTATCCCATCGACCGCAGGAACACCTCGGGGAACAGCATGAGGCTGGTCAGCGCCACCGCGACGGTGACGCCGGACACCGCGACCGTCCGTCCCGCGGTCGCGACGGTCCTGGCCACCGCGCGCTCGACGGTTGGCTGGCGGCGCAGTTCCTCCCGGAAGCGGGTCACCATGAACAGCCCGTAGTCGATTCCCAGGCCGAGGCCGAGGATCGTGGTGATGTTCACCGAGTAGGTGGAGACGCTTGTGCCGAGCGTGAGCAGCCGCAGGACGGTGAACGAGCCGAGGATCGCCAGGGCACCGACGGCGAGCGGAAGCGCGGCCGCCGCCAGGCTGCCGAAGATCAGCGCCAGCAGGATCAGCAGGACCGGCATCGAGAACGCCTCGGCCCTGCCGATGTTGGCGGTGACCTCCTTGTTGATCGCCACCTCCATCGGCACCGTGCCGCCGGCCCGCGCGGACAGGGCGCCCGTCCCGGCTCCCGGCGGCGCGGCCAGCTCGGCCTTGATCGCGTTGTAGCTCTTCCTCCGCGCGGCGTCGTCGGCTCCCCGTAGCTGGAGCACCGCGTAGGTCGAGTGCCGGTCGGCGCTCACCAGGTTGCGGTTTCCGGTGGACCAGTACGTTTCCGCCTTCGCCACGTCGGCGCGCGGCAGCCCCTGCAGGGCGGTCGTGACCGCCTGCCGGTACCGCGGGTCCGCCACGGTCATCGCCGCGCTCCGGTAGAGCACGACGACGTCCGCTTCGTCGCGGCCGAAGGCCTGGTCGGCCGCGTTGGCCGCCCGCTGGCTCTGGCTGTCCGACGGGGTGAAGTTGTTGCTGGATGTGAGTTTGCCGAAGACCCCGGTCCCCCATATCGCGGCGAACGCCACGAAGAGCACGGCGATGCCCAGTGTCAGCCGCCGTGCTCCGTACAGGGCCCGTCCCCATGCCTCGAACATCGCGCCCTCCGCAGTTAAGATGTTTCTCTTGATCACTCAAGTAAATCGTGTAAACTGATTACGGCGCTAACTTCGCATACGGCGTTAACTTCTGTCAAGACCGATAGCGGACCAGTAGGCAGGAGGGCCTACCGAGCGGTAAGACAGGGTCCTGGAGGTATCTGTGACACAGGCAGCGGAAGCAGCGCCGGACCCGGCGCGGAGCGGCGCCGGGCCGCTGTCCCGCCGGGACCGGATGCGCGCGGCCACGATGGATGAGATCAAGGCGACCGCACGCCGGATCCTGCTCGAGAAGGGGCCCGACGCGGTGTCGCTGCGGGCCATCGCCCGCGAGATGGGCATGACGGCCCCCGGGCTGTACCGGTACTACGGCAGCCGCGAGGAGCTGATCCGCAACGTGATCGCGGACATATTCACCGAACTCGCAGCCGGCATCAAACAGGCGATCCGCGACGCGGACGACCGGGTGGCCGAGGGCGGCACGCCGGCGGACGGCGGCACGCCAGAGCAGCACAAGCCGAAGATGGCGGCGAAGATGGCCGCCGCGTGCCACGAGTTCCGCCGCTGGTCACTCACGCACAAGGGGGAGTTCGGCCTGCTGTTCGGCGTTCCGCTCCCGGGGGTCGACGACGGCCGGTACGACATCGCCGGCGAGTGCGCGCTGCGGTTCGCCAGCACGTTCTTCACGCTGTTCCTGGATATGTGGAAAAAGGCCCCGTTCGCCGTGCCGGAACCGGAGGAGATCGATCCCGGTCTCCGGGACCAGCTCGCCCGTTACCGGGACGCGATGGGCGCCGGCGTGCCGGTGGGCGCGATGCTGACGTTCCTGCGCTGCTGGATGCTGCTCTACAGCGCGGTGGCGATGGAGGTGTTCGGCCACCTGAGCTTCGCCCTCGAGGACCCGTCCCCAATGTTCGACGTAACCATAAGCGAGCTGGCCCACCTAATAGGCCTGCAACCCCCATAGGCCTGCAACCCCCGCCCCGCGCCCCTTGACAGAGCCCCAGCCGCGCCCGCTGACCGAGCCGCCCCCGCCGCGCCCCGCTGACGGAGCCCCCCTGCCGCGCCCTCCTGACGGAGCCCCCCGCCGTGCCCTCCTGACGGAGCTCCCCGGCCGCGGGCCGCTGACCGGAGACAACCATCTTTGTACGCGTACCGACGAGTAGCTGTCCCGGTTTGCCCCGGTCTGTCCCTACGGAAGCCGTACAAAGTCGCGGCGAAGGCGCCTCATCGAGGCGAAGGGGCGAAGGGGCGAAGGGGCGAAGGGTCTGGCGGGGTCGACTATGCCGACGGCACCGAAGCCGACGGCACCGACATCGCCTAGCGCGGCGGGCGGAGGAGGACCAGGGCGGCGGCGGCGAAGGCGACGGCGGTGGCCAGCTCGCGGTGGGCACGGCCGCGGGCCTCGCGCTGGATGCGGCCGTGAAACCGGTCGACGGCGGCCGGCCAGGGCGACCGGCCGCACCAGAGCCTGGAAGGCTTGTCGATGTCCGGCAGCGCCGCGCCGGCCATGCCGGCCATGACCGCGAGCCGCCGGTCGGGGGGCGAGACCGCGGTGAAGACCGCGATGGCGCCGAGGCCGGCCAGGCCGTCGGGCACGGCGACCCGCAGGAACCGGCGCTTGTTACCCCAGTCGCCCCAGTGCGGCACCATGTCGAGCGCGAAGTGGGAGGCCACGCCGATTCCGAACGCGGCGAGCGGGCGGCGGACCACCCCCCCGACCAGCGCACCGGACAGGACATGGTTGGTCACCAGCATTCGCGCCCGCCTTCCCCTCGCCAGCTCCGTACAGCCTGCGCATAACGTATCCGCACGAGCGGGGCGGCCGGGCCGCGACGGCGCAGGCGGCGGCCGGGCGCTGCTGGTAGCGTTTCGATGGGCGGGAAATCCATCCGGAACTTGCATAAGGACTGACGCGTACCCATGCTGGACAGGCGATTCATCAGGGAGAACCCGGACGCCGTAAAGGAGGCCGTCCGCGTCAAAGGCATCGGCCTCGACGTCGACGAGCTGCTCCGGCTCGACCAGGTCGCCCGTGAGCTGCAGCGGGAACTGGACGACGCGCAGACCCTCCGCAAGAGTTCCTCGAAGGAGTTCGCCCGGGCCGGCGAGGCCAGGCGCGCGGAGTTGCGCGCCCAGCACGCCGAGCTCGAACGCCAGCTCCGTAAGCTGCGCGAGCAGCTCGCCGCGACCAGCGAGCGGCTGCAGGAGCTGCTGCTGCTGACGCCCATGATCCCCTGGCCGGGCGCCCCGGTCGGGCCGGACGATTCCGCCAACGTCACGATCAGGACGTGGGGAACCGCGCCGGACTTCGGGTTCCAGCCGCTGGACCACGTCGAGCTTCTGGAAAAGCGCGACTGGGCCGAGTTCGCCCGTGCCCGCAAGGTATCGGGCGAGCGAGCGTACGCGCTCAAGGGCGATATGGTCTGGCTGGAACGAGCGCTGCACTCCTACGCGCTGAGCCTTCTCGCCGGCCGCGACTTCACGCTGATCTCGGTTCCGTCGCTCGTCCGGGAGGAGCCGCTCACCGGAACCGGCCAGTTCCCGGCCCACCGCGAGGAGACGTACGCCATCACCGCGGACGACCTCTACCTCGCGGGCACCGCCGAAGTCGCGCTGGTCGGCCTGCACTCCGGCGAGATCCTCGACTTCAAGACGCTCCCGATCCGCTACGCCGGCATCTCGCCCTGCTTCCGGCGGGAGGCGGGCAGCGCCGGACGCGACGTGCGCGGGCTGCTCCGGGTGCACCAGTTCGAGAAGGTGGAGCAGTTCGTCATCTGCGCGGCGGACGACGGGGAATCCGATCGCTGGCACGCCGAGCTGCTGTCGGCGGCCGAGACCCTGCTGCAGGGGCTCGGGCTGCACCACGAGGTGGTGGAGTGCGCCACCGGCGACATGGGGGCCGGCAAGTACCGGATGAACGACATCAACACCTGGTTTCCCTCGCTCGGGCGGTTTCGCGAGACGCACAGCTGCTCGTCCCTGCACGACTGGCAGGCACGGCGCGCCAGCCTGCGCTACCGCGGCACCGACGGCACCGTCCGGTTCGCGTACACGCTCAACAACACGGCGATCGCAACCCCGCGGCTGCTCGCGGCGCTCGTGGAGAACTACCAGACCGAGGATCAGCGGGTGCGGGTTCCCGAGGCGCTTCGTCCCTACCTCGGCGGACGTGACCTGCTGTTACATGGTCTCGGCGGCCGTCATACGGCGCGGTGGTGCGCAAACGCGGCCAGCCATGCGGGAAACCGGGGACGGCTGTGCGCGCGGCACGCCGGAGTCGTACGCTGCGAGGCGTGGAACTCGAAGCCGATCGCGTCGCCGAAATCGCCGGGCGCCCCCTCGCCTCGCTCAACCGGCGCGATGTCGCAATAGCACTGCTCAGGGTCGCTCCCGGCGACGCGCTCGCGTCGCTGCCGGGAATCAGGAGGCGCATGCTGGCAGCGGGCAATCCGCTGTCCGCCGCGTTCTGGGACTCGGCGGAAGCGATCCTGAACAAGATCAACGATCAGGAAGCCACCTTCGGGGACGTCCACGGCTGGCTCGAGGCCACCGGGACCGAGCCGACCGGGATTATCGGGCTGCACGTGTGGGCCGAGCAGGCCGAGCGCAGCGCGCTGCAGGAGGAGATGCACGCCAGGCTGGTCGGTTACCTCGAGGAACGGCTGGCTGCGGGCGAGATCGACCCGGACCGGCTGGTGAGCGGCGACGAGCCGGCCAGGCAGGCCTACCTGGCGCTGCAGGAACGGTGGATGACCTCCGCGCTGCCGGATGGCAGGGTACCGATGACCGTGCTGCTCGACGAGCAGGACGAGCAGTTCGTCGCCGACTGGGAGGCGGCGGACCGTGAGGCGCTCAGCGCGCTGCAGGCCGTGCTGGAGGCGGCCGGGACACGCCCGGTGCCCCGCGACGACCTGCACGCCGCCTGCACCCGGCTGCGCGAGGATATCGCCCGGCCCGGATGGCCGGGGCAGCTGCTCATCGCCTTCAGCGGCGAGTCCGCGGGCACGCTGCCCGCGGACGACAGCGAGATGTGGCTGAAGCTCGCGGCAGCGGTGGCGGCTCCGCAGGGTGACCCGGCCCCGCCGGAGAAGGACGCCGACGCCATGGACTGGCCGGCCGTGGAGGACCTGGAGGACCTGGACCTGAACGGGCTCGACGACGAGGTCGGCGACGGCCTTGACGATCTCGAACTGGACGAGGACGACGAGCTGGACGAGACGTCAAGCGCGATGGCCGCGGTCTGCGCCCTCGACCATTTCGACTGGCTGGCGGTGATGTCCGCGCTGGCCAGCGGCGGCCCCGGCACCCCCGCGTCCGCCGCCGACCTGGCGCGGTACGTTCGGGACTTCGACCCGGACAGCGACGAAGGATACGCCGAGGGCTCCATCGAGGACGTCCGCGACGAGGAGCAGGCCGCCGACTTCGGCGAGTTCGATGACGACGACTACGACGAGCTCAGCATCGAGGGCCTGTTCCTGCACGTGACCGCGTTGTGGAGCGTTCTCGGCGCGATCGACGAGGACGACCGGCTCACCGCGCTGGGCTGGTGGGGCCTGCCCGAGGCGATGCAGCGCGTGTGGGGAAGCTGAGCTGACGGCGGGCCCGTTACCCGCCCGGCCCGGCCGGCTCGTCACCGGCCGGGTCCTCCCCGGCCAGCCGCTGATAGGCGGACGTGAGCAGGGTGCGCAGGTCCTTGCCGCGCACCCGCAGCGGCGGCGGCTCGAACATCCGCGGCGAGCAGGTCGTCACGGCCGCGGCAGGCCAGCATCCCGAACGGGTCGTGGTCGAACGCCTCGGCGAGCACGTAGCAGACGGCGGCGAGATGCGCGCTACGGTGAGGAGCACAATACAAGTTCCGGCTGGGGCCTGCCCAACGACAGGAGGCCGCTCTGAGCGCCTGCTTGGAGGATACCCGTCAGCCTTACAATGCCGCGTTTGAGGAAAAGTGCGAGGCTAGCCGATGGGGTGACAGGCATGCTCGTGGTGCACGGTATCTGGGCCTATGGCGCGGTGCAGCTGTGGGCCGAAGATCCCGCGCTGCCCGCGCATGCCCCACCCCGTGCCGGCCGGCCGTCGCGCGCGCCACGCCGGCACCCGTTCGCCGCCGGCGCGGCCGAGCTGGCCGACGCGCTCGTCGCGCTCCGTGCGCCAGCCGCCGATCTGGCCCGGAAAGCGGTCGACGATGAGCTGACGCTACGGCTGCCAACGATCGGCGATGGCCCGCTCGCCTCACCCGAACTCACCCGGCCACATAACACAGCCGAACCGCCGGGCGAGGACCGTCCGTCCGGCAGCACGCGGCCGTCAATGGCCGCCTGGCGGATACCGGTGCTCACGTTCGAACCGGACGCAGCGGCCGGGCTGCTCACCGCGCTCACCGGAGCACAGTTCGCCGAGCTCACCTCCGGCGGCTCTATTGGCTACCTGTGCGCCGTGGTGCTGTTCGCGGTCGACCTGGCCACACGTGGCCGGGTGCTGCCCATGCTGGTTCCCGGGGAAGACGGGTACGCAGCCCGCTGGCGGCCGGTGCTCGCCACCGCCGATGCCCAGCGCGGGCGGGAACTCGCGGCCGCGATGCCGCCGCTGTGCCGTGCGGCCGAGGATGCCCCGGCCGGGATCGCGCTGGCCGACATGCTCGACTCCTTCGCGGATTCGACGGTCCGCACCCGGCTGCAGGCACCGCTTCTTCCCGCGCGCAGAGGCCGCCGCCCCGCCCGCATCGATCTGGCTGAACGAACGGTTGCTGCTCTGGCCACCCCCGATGCTCGCGTAACGGCCGAAACGCCGCAGGATGCGGCCGAGGCGCAGGCACTGGCCACGTCGCTGGCCGCCTGGCTAGCTGCCGCGCACTCGGTTGCCGGCCCGGTCCGCACCTGCTTCCGCCTGGCCGAACCGCCCGAGCCCGACCCAGCTGACCTCGCCGAGTGGGCCGGCTCACCGGCGCCCGGCCCGGCCCCCGCAGGCGAAGCCGACATCTCTCGAGATGCCGGCCTGTGGCGAGTGGAGTTCGCGCTGCAGTCGGTTGAGGACCCGAGCCTGATGCTGACGGCCACCGATGTCTGGGCCGGGGCAGGGACTGGCTGGCTCGCCAGGGACGAGCATCCCGACGAGCTGCTGCTCGCGGGCCTCGGCGCCGCTGCCCGGCTGTTCGGAGAACTCGAAGACGCGCTCCGCGAGCCCACACCCGCGACGGTCACCCTCGACACCGCGGGCGCGCTGGAGTTCCTCAGGGAGACCGGGCCGCTGCTCGCCGGTGCCGGCTTTGGCGTGCTGCTTCCCGACTGGGCGCGCAAGGCACGGCTCGGGCTGAAGCTGACCACCAAGTCACCCGCGGCCAGCTCGCCATCGGCCCGGCAGTCCGCATTCGGCCTGCAGGACCTCGTCGAGTTCCGCTACGACCTGGCAGTGGGCGACCACGTGCTCTCCCCCGGCGAACTGGCCGAGCTCGCCGCGCTGAAGGTACCGCTGGTCCGCGTCCGCGGCCAGTGGGTGGAACTGGACGAGCGGCACCTGAAGGCCGCGCTGAGGTTCCTGGAGCGCAACCAGCCCGGCACAATGACCGCCTCCGACGTGCTCCAGGCCGGCGCGCACGGGCCAGCCGACGGCGTGCCGGTGACCGTGGACGCCGACGGCTGGCTCGGCGACCTGCTGTCCGGACAGGCCGACCGGCGGCTGCCGCCGCTGAGCACACCACGCGGCTTCCGCGGCGAGCTGCGGCCATACCAGCAGCGCGGCCTCGCCTGGCTGTCCTTCCTCGGCGAACTCGGCCTCGGCGCCGTCCTCGCCGACGACATGGGCCTGGGCAAGACCGTTCAGCTGCTGGCCCTGATCGCCGCCGCCCCGCCCGGAAACCGGCCGACGCTGCTGATATGTCCAATGTCGCTGGTAGGGAACTGGCAGCGGGAAGCCCAACGGTTCACCCCGCAGCTCCGGGTGCATGTCCACCACGGTGCTGAGCGGCTGATCGGCGACGAACTGGCCACGGCGCTGGCGGACACGGACCTGGTGATAACCACGTACGGAATCGCCAACAGGGACCGGGACGCGCTGAGCCAGGTACCGTGGGTCCGGGTCGTATGCGACGAGGCACAAGCGATCAAAAACCGCGACACCGCGCAGGCCAAGGCGGTCCGCGCGCTGCCCACGGCGGCCCGCATCGCACTGACCGGGACGCCGGTCGAGAACCAGCTGTCCGAACTGTGGTCCATCATGGACTTCGCCAATCCCGGCCTGCTCGGCTCCGCCAAGAAGTTCCGCGAGCGATTCGCCGTTCCCGTCGAGCGGCACGGTGATTCCGAGGCGGCGGAGCAACTGCGGCGGATCACCCAGCCGTTTGTGCTCCGCCGCCTGAAGACGGACAAGTCGATCATCTCTGACCTGCCGGAGAAGCAGGAGATCAAGGTCTGGTGCAACCTCACCCAGGAACAGGCAACCCTGTACCAGGCGACCGTCACCGACATGCTCGGCCGCATCGACGAGGCCAGCGACGACATCACCAGGCGCGGCCTGGTGCTGGCCACGATGGCCAAGCTCAAGCAGGTGTGCAACCACCCCGCGCACCTGCTGGGCGACGGTTCCCGGCTGCCGGGGCGCTCCGGCAAGCTCGCCAGGCTGGAGGAGATCTGCGAGGAGGTCGCCGCCGGCGGCGACAAGGCGCTCTGCTTCACCCAGTACGCTGAGTTCGGCCGAATGCTGCTGCCGTACCTGGCGGCCCGGATCGGCTGCCAGGTGCTGTACCTGCACGGCGGCGCCAGCAAGAAGCAGCGCGACGAACTGGTGGCCCGGTTCCAGGAAGCGGACGAACCGGTGCTCTTCCTGCTCTCGCTCAAGGCTGGCGGCACCGGACTCAACCTGACCGCCGCGAACCACGTCATCCACATCGACCGGTGGTGGAATCCCGCGGTGGAGGATCAGGCGACCGACCGGGCATTCCGCATCGGCCAGCGCCGCGACGTCCAGGTCCGCAAGTTCGTCTGTGTCGGCACACTGGAGGAGCGGATCGACGCCATGATCGAGGAGAAGAAAGCCCTCGCCGAGCAGATCGTCGGCACCGGTGAGAGCTGGCTCGCCAGCCTGTCCACGTCCGAGTTGCGAGACGTGGTTTCCCTGACCGCCGACGCGGTGCCCGAATGAGCCGGCCGTACTTCCCCTTTCCCCGGTCCGCAGGGCCGATCCCAGTGGACGGCGGGATCAGGGCGAAGAGCAAGCGGGGCGCGATCGGCGAGCAGTGGTGGTCCCGCCGGTTCATCGCCGTGCTCGAATCCCTCGGGATGAGCGGCCGTCTCCAGCGCGGGCGCAGCTACGCGCGCAAGGGACAGGTCCTGGAGTTCTCGCTGACCCAGGGCAAGGTCACCGCCCGGGTGCAGGGCTCGCGACCGCAACCCTACAAGGTGACGATCGGCGTGCTGCCGCTGACCACCTCCCAGTGGCGGGAGGTCGAGCGCCGGCTGGCCAGCCAGGCGCTGTTCCGCGCGAAGCTGCTGGCCGGCGAGATGCCAGCAGAGATCGAACAGGTCTTCGCCGACTGCGGCACGCCGCTATTCCCCCGGTCGGCCGCCGACCTGGACATGCACTGCAGCTGCCCGGACTGGGAGGTGCCCTGCAAGCACCTCGCCGCGGTGTGTTACGTGCTTGCCGAGGCGTTCGACGACGACCCGTTCGCGATGCTCGCCTGGCGTGGCCGGAGCCGTGACACGCTGCTCGCAAAGCTGCGCCGGGCCGGTCCGCGGCCCACTGCCGGGAGCCCCGGGACGGGCGGGCGCGGCCGGGCCGAAGCCGGCGCGCCGGCCGCCGCCATGGACGCGGCCGATGTGAGCGCCGCGCGCGCCGTGCTCGCCGACGTGACGGGGCCGCCGCTCGCTCAGGCCGGTGACTTCTGGTCGCCCGGACTGAGCCAGGCGCGGCTTCGCGCGCTGGCCGCACCTCCCGTGGCCACCGTGATCCCCGACTTGCTGCTCCGCATGTTCGACCCGCCCCCGCTCATGATCCGTGGCAAGGACCTGCGCACGGTGCTGTCCGCAGCTTATGAGCAGCCGGGCCCCCACGCTGACCCCGGATTATCCTGAGTCCATGGAATACGTCGGCCGGGTTCCCGCCCCGCCGCTGGACCGGTTCATCGATGACATCTACTGCCTGACCGGGGTGCCGCGCCACCGGCGGATGAACGTGCCGCCGATGCCGTCGGCACACCTGTTTCTCAACCTGGGCGGACCGGTCCGCCTGTGGGATTCCGTCCCTTCGGTGCCGTCGGCTGTGTGCACCGATGGGTGGTTCATGGGCGTATGGACCAGGCGTTTCCTGTTCGAGTACCCGGCACGGGTGCGGGTCGTCGGGGTGCACTTCAAGCCTTGGGGGATGTCGCCGTTCGCCGGCATGCCGGCGACCGAGCTGCGGGACCGGTGGGTGCCGGCCGGCGCGGTCTGGCAACGATCGTTGGACCGGATTCGCAACCAGATCGGCGACACCACATCGGCCACCGGCACACTGCGGGTACTGGAGGCGGAACTGCGATCACGACTTGCCGGGGTACCGCCGCGCGGTCTCGGCCTGGTCCAGCACGCGGGCGGGCGTCTGGAGGCTTCCCACGGCGTGGTCCCGGTCGGTGCGCTGGCCGATGCCGCCGGGGTGAGTGGCAATCACCTGGCCGCGCAGTTCAAGTTTCATGTCGGGGTCACCCCGAAGCGGGTGGCGCGGATCTACCGCTTCGCGCGGCTGATCCTGTCCGTGGACGCCCTGCGCCCGGTCGACTGGCCGGGGCTCGCTCACACGGCGGGCTAC
>JAFAZE010000139.1 GCA_019239975.1 Streptosporangiaceae bacterium | reverse complement strand
GCGGCGGCGAGCTGATGGCAGGCCCAAGTCTTTCCGGTCCAGCCAGCCGGCACGGGGGCGCCGCGCAACAGCCGTACCCGGGGGTCGGCCGCGGCCGCCCGTCTCACCACGGAGGCTGTCCCGTCAGCTGACTCATCGTCGAGCACGAGGATCTCGGCGGCTTCCTGCGCGCGAATCCCGTGTAGCGCCGCCGGCAGCCGGCTCGCCTCGTCACGGGCCGGTACGAGGATCGAGGTCGCGGGCCGTTTCCTCGATGCGGCCGGCTCCCGGCACAGGGTCGGGAACGCGACCAGGTTGACGATGATTCCGCTCAGCTTGACCAGGTGGAATACGGTGACCATGACCATGAGCGCGGTCATGGCCCGGGGCCGGGCACTCAATGAAAGCGGCCTCCCCCCGCCGTCAACCTCGGCCGCAGCCGAGCCTGCACGGCATCGACGCGTTCGTCCCAGCTGCGGCGCGCACGCACGGCGCGGAGTAGCCCCGGCAGTGGCGTACGCGGATCAGTCTGCACGTTGAGCCGGTCAAGTTCGGTCAGGTCGTGGCGCAGCTGATCGTGCAGGCGGCGGGACACGGCCTCCCGTGTTCCGGTCACGTCCACTTCGCTGAACACGACATAGGCCTCGCCGAATTGGCCGCCTCGCAGCAGGACGCGGACGGCGGCCGAGCAGAGCCTGGCTGGTGCCTGCTGGGCGAACCAGGCCGCCCCGGCCGCGAGCGGCGCGGGCGGGCCGGCCGGAAGCAGCCGGGTTTCCGGGTACAGCACGAGAACGGCCCCGTCCCGCAGGGCGGCCAGAGCTGACCGTGGCTCATCGGTGCCGATCGCGCCGAGGTGACGGGCGAACCGGTACCGGCGCAGGTTGCCTGCGTCCATCAGCAGGGCCGCCTGCCGCCGCTGGCGCGTGATGAGTTCCACGGCCACGAACGGGTCCCACCAGCTGTGGTGGTTGCAGGCCAGCACCGTCGGCCCGGCGGGCATGTGCCCGCGGACCCAGACGCCGGCCAGCCCGCCGCGGACGGTGAGCCGCAGCGCCGCGAGCAGCGCCGCCCGGCGCGCGTCAGTCACCGGCGGCCTGCCGCCTGCCGGTGCCGTCCGGCCGGATCCACCGAACCCGCCCGGGCCCGTTCCCAGAGCATCAGGGTCAAAGTGATCATCGCGAGCCCGAATCCGAAGTCCTCGACCGGGATGTCCCATGGCCACCGCACCCCCGAACTGGCCCGGGCCTGGTAGCTGACGACCGGCGCGCTGAGCTTTGCTCAGCCAGCCGTCGACCGGCACCTGGAATGCGAGCGTGATCGCCGTCGCCAGCCAGAACCTGCCCAGCCGCAGGATCCCTGTGCGCAGTACCGTGACCTCGAGCAGGACGACCAGGACGGGCGCGCAGGCCGCGGCGATGGTATAGCCCCCGGTCATGGCCGCCGCCTGCGGGCGAGGACCTCGTAGGTGAGCATGGCGCAGGCCGGAACCACGAGAAAGAACAGCCATTCCTCCACCGGCAGGCCCAGCAGCCACCAGCCCAGGGTGTACCGCCTGCTGTAGCGCCACTCGCTGTGGCGCACCGCGAGCAGGTCCCATCCGCCGAACAGGACCACCACCGGGGCCAGGGTGGTGAGCAGCGCTTTCGGCCGCCGGTAGACCCGTGCGCCGCCGATGATCTCCAGGGGCAGAGTCATCGTGACACACAGCCCTAGCAGGCCGAGGTACTGCCATCTGTCCACGCCGCTCACTCCCGCCGGTCCGCCGCGGCGGCGGCCAGGTCGCACAGTGCCTGCCGGACCCGCCCGGGCGGCGCGGCCCGGCGGGCCAGGGCGCACGCGGTCCTGACGTTGCCCGCGATGCGCCGCTCGATGCGGTCCCTTGCCCCGCATGCCGCGAGCGCCTCGGTGAGCTCGGCGGTGTCGGTGCCGGTGAGCGCGGGTGACCCGACCCGGGACAGCAGCTGCCGCCGGCCCGGCGGCAGCATGGCCGCGGCCGCGGCGATCAGCTGGGTCGGCTTGCCGGACCGCAGGTCCTCGCCGACCGGCTTCCCGGTCCGGTGCGGGTCTCCGAAGACTCCCAGCAGATCGTCGCGGAGCTGGAACGCCTCACCGACAAGGTCGCCGTAACGCACCAGGCTGGCCGGCAGCTCGGCCTGGCCGGCCAGGGCGGCGCCAAGCCGCAACGGGCCCGTGACCGTGTAACGGCCGGACTTCAGCACGGCGGTGGTCCGCGCGACCTCGGCGGAACGGTCCTGGCGCGCGGCGCCGGCCAGGTCGAGGGATTGCCCCACCGTCAGCTCATCGACGATGCGGGCCCAGACCAGCCGGGCCCGCGGGGGCAGCGTGGCGCTGAGGCGGCTGGCCAGGGCAAAGGAGTAATCGCCGGTGAGCATGGCCACGGCCTGGCCGTACGCGTCTGGGTCACCCGCCCAGCCATGCTGCCGGTGTTCCGCGGCGAACTGGCGGTGCAGCGAGGGGACGCCCCGCCGCATGGCCGACTGATCCATGAGGTCGTCATGGGTGAGCGCGAACGCGTGAAGGAGCTCGAGCGCGGCACAGGCCCGCATCAGGGAGGAACCGGCGCGCTTTCCGCTGATGGCGTGACCCCAGTAACAGAACCGCGGCCGCAGCGCCTTTCCGCCGTCGACGTAGCGGGCGAGGGCGCGGGGGACATCCCGCCATGGGGAGCCGTGTTCCTTCCACGCCGCCTGCTCGCCGGTCATCAGGCCGGCCAGGAAAGGACGGAGCCGCCCGGCGACGAAGGCCACGTCGGCGGGCATTGCCGCTCTCCTGCCCGCGGTCACGCCGGCCTGGCCAGTTCGCGGAACACGGCGGCCGCCCGCTGCCGCCGCGGGACCACGGCGCGGCCCGCGAGGACGTCGTAACCCGCCTGCTCGATGCGGTTGAGTATCGCCCCGTACACGGCGAACGCCAGCCGGACGCAGCGCCGTGAACGGGGCGGCAGCATGGCCACCCCCGGCGCGGCCTCCCGGTAATGCGCGCGGGCACGGCCAACCTCGAACGCGATCAGCCGGCGCACCGCGGGGTTCGCTGACGCGGCCGCCAGATCGGCCCGGCGTACCCCGAAGCGCTCCAGGTCCACGGCAGGCAGGTAGACCCGGCCCAGCCGCAGGTCCTCGGCGACGTCGCGGATGAAGTTGGTCAGCTGGAACGCCAGGCCCAGTTGCCGGGCCGGCTCGCGGGCCTGGGCGCGCAGCGCCGGCGGTTCCGGCCCGCGATCGTGGTCGGGCGCGAGCAGGATCGGCAGCATCATGGTGCCGATCACCGCGGCTGACCCGTCCATGTACGTCAGCAGCGCGTCGTAGTCGGCATATTCGCCGGTCCGCACATCCATCGCCATGCTGGCGAAGAACGCGTCGAAGTCCGCGCGGTCAATGCCGAAGACGGCGATCGTCTGCCGGACGGCCAGCAGAACCGGATGCCCGGCCGGCGCCACGCCGTCCAGAGTGGCGTAGAAGCGGTCGGCCCAGGCAGCCAGCTGCCGCCCCGTCTCGTCGTCGTGCCCCGGGGCCCCCGCTACCCGGGGCGCGTCGACCAGGTCGTCCGTGTAGCGCGTGAAGGCGTACAGCGCGTGCACGTGCCGGCGCTTCCAGGCCGGCAGCAGCCGCGTCGCCAGGTAATAACTGCGCCCGTGCCTGCGGTGAATTTCCCGGCAGCTCTCGTACGCGCTGTCCAGGGAACCTGCGGAATTGTACGGCCTGACCATCACGCTTACCTCAAATCGATGCAGATATCGATGCAATCTAGCCGACCATGTAGGCTGACGCAAACGCCGGCCGCCGGAGCCGGCTCGCCGAGCCTGCGGAGAAGACCATGCGCACTGTCACCGGATCCACGGACCATGTCGTCGTGGTTGGCGCCGGGCTCGGCGGGCTGGCCTGCGCGCTGCGGCTGGCCGGGGCCGGGCGGCGCGTCACCGTGCTGGAACGCGAAACCGGCCCGGGAGGCCGGATCGGCCAGCTCGCGGTGAACGGCTACCGGTTCGACACCGGCCCCACCGTGCTGACCATGCCGCACTTGCTGGATGAGACCCTTAACGCCGTCGGCGAGCGGCTACGCGGATGGCTCGACCTGGTCCGGCTCGACCCGGCCTACCGGGCGCACTTCCCCGACGGGTCCAGCCTCGACATCCGGGCCAGCACCGCCGACACCGCCGCGGAGATCGCGGAGCTCTGCGGGGCCCGTGAGGCCGACGGTTACCTGCGGTTCGTCGATTACCTGGCCGGCCTGTACCAGCTCGAGTGGGCGCGCTTCATCGACCGCAACCTTGACCACCCCCGCGACCTGCTGGGGACCGACCTGGCCCGGCTGATCGGGCATGGCGCGTTTCGCCGGCTGTCCGCCAAGGTCGGCCAGTTCTTCGGCGATCCGCGGACTCAGCGGGTGTTCTCGTTCCAGTCGCTCTACGCCGGCGTTGCCCCGCATCGCGCGCTCGCCCTCTACGCCGTCATCGCCTACATGGACACCGTCGCCGGCGTCTACTTTCCCCGCGGCGGCATGTTCACGGTTGCCGAGGCCCTGGCCGAGGCGGCCGACAAGCACGGCGTGAGCATCCACTACGGACGGGAAGTGACCGGGATCGAGGTCACAGGCTCACGAGCCCGCGCCGTGCGGACCGGGGACGGCGAGCGCATCCGCGCCGACGTGGTGGTGCTGAATCCCGACCTGCCCGTCGCCTACCGGGACCTGCTGCACCGCCCGCTGCGCCGCCGGATTCACTACTCGCCGTCCTGCGTGCTCCTGCACCTGGGCTCGGCGAAGGAATATCACGGCCTGGCTCATCACAACGTGCTCTTCGGGCGGGCCTGGAAGCAGGCCTTCGATGACATCACCCGGCGCGGTCAGCTCATGGCCGATCCGTCCCTGCTCATCACCAGCCCCACCCGCACCGACCCGGGGCTGGCGCCGGCGGGACGCCACGCGTACTACATCCTCGCCCCGGTTCCCAACCTGGAGGCGGGAATCGACTGGCTTCGCACCGGCCAGCCCTATTCTGGCGAGCTCCTGAGGCTCCTGGCGGAGCGCGGTTACCCCGGCCTCGCGGAGGCGGAGGTACGGCATCTGGTCACCCCAGCGGACTGGGCCGACGCCGGGCTGGCCGCCGGCACGCCGTTTGCCAGCGCGCACACCTTCCGCCAGACTGGTCCGCTGCGGCCGGGCAACCTCGTACCAGGGCTGGAGAACGTCGTGCTCGTCGGCTCAGGCACCCAGCCCGGCGTGGGCATACCCATGGTGCTGGTCTCCGCGCGGCTCGCCGCAGAGCGGATCACCCGATCACCCCGCCGGGAGGCTGCGTGACCCAAGTGCCGGATGCGGGCCTGTCCGCGGGTGAGGTAGCCCGCAGGCTCGGCATCGCGGTCACCACGGTGCGCACCTGGGACCGGCGGTACGGGCTCGGCCCGTCCCGCCGCGACCCCGGCCGGCATCGCCGTTACGATCGGCGCGACCTCGCCCGGCTGGAGCTGATGCGCCGGCTCACCATCGACGGAGTGGCGCCAGCCGAGGCCGCCCGCATCGCCCGGGACCTACGGGACCCAGCGAAGGCCACCTCCGGCAGCAGCGAAACGGAGGCGTCCGGCTCACAGGCCGCCACAAGACTGCGCCGGGCCGCCTATGCTCTGGACCCGGCCACCCTGGAGCGGCAGGCCCGGCTGGCCCTGGCCGAGGGAGTCGTGCCCGCGTGGACCGCTGTCTTCGCCCCAGCGCTGCGCGAGATCGGCCGCCGGCACGCTACCGTCAGCCGCTACATCGCCGCTGAGCACCTGCTGTCAGCCGCGATATCGGCGGCACTGGCCGCCGTGCCGCGCCCATCGGCGCGCCCGTCGGTCCTGCTCGCGTGCGCCCCCACGGAGTTGCACAGCCTTCCCCTCGAAGCGCTCGCGGCGGCACTCGCCGAACGCGGCCGCGCGAGCCGTATGCTCGGTGCCCGGGTTCCGGCAACCGTCCTGCGAGACGCCATCGTCAGAACCGGACCGACCGCCGTCGTGCTCTGGGCGCATGCGGCGATCACCGCAGACTCCGGCCAGCTCGCTGCCGTCCGCGCAGCGCGCCCGCGCCCTCCGCTGATCGCGGCCTGCGGACCTGGCTGGGCATCCCGAAACCTGCCGCCTGGCGTCCGGACACCGGCCGGCCTTCCCGAGGCAGTGAGCATGATCTCCCAACTGGCCTGATGCACCGGAACCGTGCTTGGGCGGTTCTCCGGCTTCGCCCGCACCGGCAAGATCATCCTGACGGGCGTGCGGTGCATGCTCAGGTGTTCGAGCCTCGCGCGAGGCGCGCCTTCGCCATCATCTCGGAGTTGACGGCCATGACACTTTCGGACAGCGCAGCCAGCAGAGTGCCGAGCTCCACGAGGTCATCCAGGTCCGGGGCGGCATTCCCGTCGTCGAGGCGATGCCGGGCTTCCCTCGCCGAATTAAGCGCTTCGTGCAGCGCGCGATGTACGCCGATCGTCGTCGGGTCGGTGCTGCTCACTTCGCTCCTTCGCGATGCCAGCGGCGTATGTTCGCCGCACACGTCCTCACGATCACTGACGGCCAGGATACGCAAGGACACGGGCTGGGGTGCAGCTCTCCTGGACGGACGTCTGGCTAGGGATTTGCCTGATGACCCGGTATGCGGCGGCGTGTATCCTCGCCAGCGTTCCGCTGGCCGATTGCCCGTGAGGACAAGAATCCGTCCACGCTCCGGCATATGGAGGCACTCCATGAGCGAAGGCTGCGTGTTCTGTGATCAAAGCTGGATGAGGGCAGCCGAGATCTTTATCGAGGCCCCTCACTGCATATTCGCCTCGACCCGGGACCCGGGCATCCGGGCCCAAGCCGGGCTGGCGGAGGGCGTCCTGCCCGGCTCCGGGGCAATCGTGCCCATCGCCCACCGGACTTCGGTCTTCGAGCTGACCCCCGCCGAGTGGGCAGACACCCGGGATCTGTTGCTCCAGGCACAGATGGCGCTGCACGATCTGCTGGCCCCAGACGGCTATTTGCTGGGCTGGAACCAGGGCGCTGGCCTGCATCCCCATATGCACGTCATTCCGCGATTCGATGACGAGCCGCTGTCTGACCGCGGGCTGCGCTCGGCGATCAACGTCCCGGAAAACAGACGGCCCGATCCATGGGCGCCCGGGAGCGGCCGGGCACTTCGGGGTGCCAGATGAGCGAGGCGCCCGGGGCCTGCCGCCTTCTGCCGGGGGCCGACGTCGATGATGGCCGCCCCATCTCGCATTACCAACCGGGCAAACCGCTGCCCTACCGTGGAGGCATGACCGCATGGGCCAGCCTGCCGCCCGCGCTGCCGCCGCACGGCACGGTGCTGGCCTGGGCGCGAGGCTGCCGGTGCGACGAGTGCGAACGCGAGTATCAGCGTTTCGTGTCCGAGCTGGCATTGCGTGGGCCGCTGAGGTTTCCCGCTCAGCCGGAGCCCCGCAAGCTGGATGCCGGCACCCGCGCCCGGCTGGAACCGGCGGTGAGCCAGTCTGAGTGCCCCGTGTGCGGCGCCCTGCGCCATCAGCGGTGCCGCAACCTGGAGTTCCCCCAGCATTTCGCGCCGACTCATCCCGAGCGCAGAAGCGGTCCGTGACAAACGGCCTTACGCATGGTCGTGCGGCCCGCGCCAGTCACACCGGTCACATCAGCACCGCACTCCATGATCGCGGAAACGTGAGTGTCGCCTGCGACCCGCCGTTTCCGCGATCATGATGGCTGTCCGTTTTGTCCCATTGCCGAGGGGGTGCCGCCAAGCTGTCGGCGGTGCGTTGGCTGGGCGCCAGTTGGCTGCCGCGGTGTTTGCAGCGGCTGCGCAGGGCGGCCGATCACGAGATCCGCACCACCATCCCGCTCACCGACGTGGTCGCGGAGGTAATGCACCTGGTCGGCCTGCCATAGATCGGGAAAGCCGAAGTAACCAGTGCTCGATGGCTACGCAATGGAACTCAGCCTCGCCGGGGTGAACGTATGCTTCGGCCGCTCGCGATCGGACATGCCGGTCCGCACCCGGTCATAGCGCACGACCATCCGCCCGGCCGCCAAGCCCTCCACGAACCGGCGCCGCCGGTCCCCTTCCGCGCCCGGAAAGCCAGCAAGACCGATTCGGCGTTCGGCGTGCCCGGATCGGCCCGAGTTCTTCGACATCGACGAGTCCCGCTCGATCACGCCGCAGCGCCGATGGTGTTCGTGCAGGTACCCGGTCTACGCCCTCGGGTATCGCGTTACTAGGCTGGTGCGGCTGGAAGGCAGCAGCTCCGTTGACTCGTGCAGGGCGTGTGCTTGGTGGCTTTGGACCGTCGTCTCCGCGCGCTTGACGGCGTCCGTGCCCTGGCCGTCCTTGCGGTGCTCGCAGCCCACGCCGGCGTTCCGTTCCTGCCCGGCGGCTTCGTCGGCGTCGATGTCTTCTTCGTCCTGAGCGGTTTTCTGATCACGTCCCTGCTGTATGAGGAGCTGGCGAGCACGGGACGGATCGATCTGGGTGCGTTCTGGACCCGCCGTGCCCGGCGGCTGCTGCCTGCGGCGCTGGCCATGATCGTCGCGGTGCTCGCGGCGCGCCCGCTGTTCGCCCCGGACTCGGTCGCCGGGTTGCGCGGGGACGCGATCGCGGCGGCGCTGTGGTCCAGCAACTGGCGCTTCGCCCTGCAGGGCACGGACTACTTCGCGCACGGCGGCATGCCGTCGCCGCTGCAGCACACCTGGTCGCTGGCGGTCGAGGAGCAGTTCTACCTACTGTGGCCGCTGCTCCTGATCGCGTGCCGCGCGGTGCGGCGGCGGTGCCTGCTTACATTGTCGCTGGCGGGAGCCGCCGCGTCCGTGCTTGCCACGTTCATCTTGTCCGGCGTGGCCAGCCCGGGACGGGTCTACTTCGGCACCGATATACGGGCTCAGGAGTTGCTCGCCGGCGCCGCCCTGGCCGCGCTGCTCGCGCCCACCTGGCGATGGCGTGCGGCTGCCCCGCGTGCTCGGCGGTCGCCGCAGCCCGCGGGACGCCGTCTGGTCCCGCTGCTGCTGTCGGTCTGCGGGCTCGCGGCGCTGGCCGGCGTCGCGGTGGCCGCTGACGGTGCCCCCGGCGAGTTCCGGCGCGGCCTGCTGCTGCTTTCGGCCCTGGCGGCCGCGGCGCTGCTGGCCGGCGTCGTCCTGGACTCCGGGCAGCCGGTGGCGCGGCTGCTGGCGACCCGTCCCCTGGTCGGCATCGGCCGCATTTCCTACGGCCTGTATCTGTGGCACTGGCCGGTCTACCTGGCCGTCGACGGCGAACGCACCGGCATGCACGGCTACTGGCTCGCCGCACTGCGCCTCGCGGTCACCGGCGCGCTGGCCGGTGCCTCGTTCGTGCTGATCGAACGTCCCGCGCAGCGCGTCCGGGTGCGTGCGCGGCGGATCGTCCTGGCCGCCGGCACGGGCGTCGCCTCCGTACTCGTCGTCGCGGCCTGCACCGCGCCCGCCGGGCCGCCGCCGCCCGCGGCGGCACCGCCGGCCGCAGGCGGGCTCGATGTCGCCCCTGCGGCACCGGCCATGCCCTCACCGCAGCCATCCGCAGCCGCACCCCGGACCGCTGGCCGGCATGGCCCGCTGCGTGTCGCCGTGTTCGGCGACTCCATCGCGTGGACGCTGATGCGCTACCTGCCGCCGGCGCCGAGCATCCGGTTCACCGACCACACCGTCCTGGGCTGCGGCATCATCACCGGCGGCCCCTACCGCTACTTCGGCTCGCAATATCCGGACAGCCCGGCGTGCGACGCGTGGCCGCGGCGCTGGCGGCGGCAGCTGCGGGCCGACCGCCCGGACGAGGTGCTCCTGCTCGTCGGCCGCTGGGAGACGATGGACCACCAGTATCAGGGCCAGTGGCTGCATGTTGGCGACGCCGCCTACGACCATCACCTGGCCGCGCTGCTCGGTACCGCGATCACCCTGCTTGGCTCGACCGGCGCGCGCGTCGTGGTGGCCACCGAGCCCTATAACCGGCGCGGTGAGCAGCCGGACGGCAGCCTGTACCCGGAAGACACTCCCCAGCGGGTAACCGACTGGAACCGGCTGCTGCGCGCGGTCGTCACCGCGCATCCCGGCACCCGGGTCCTGGACCTCAACCGCAAGCTCTGCCCCAGCGGCACCTTCACCTGGACCGTGGACGGCATGCAGGTGCGCAGCGACGGCGTGCACCTGACCCCGGACGGAGTGCGGTGGCTGACGCCCTGGCTGGTACGCGAGCTCTACCGAGCCGCACGAGGGTTATGCGTTAAGGGATCAGGCCGGCAGAAACAGCTCGTCATCCAGGAACGCGATGACGGCCGAGACGAACCGGCCGGCGTCATCGAGCCAGGGGTAGTGGCCGGCGCCTGGCTGAACAATGAGCCGGGAAGCGGGGAACAGCGCGGCGAACTCGGCGGCCACCCGTGGCGGCCGTTGCAGGTCGACGCCCCCGGCGAGGACCAGCACCGGCGAGCCGAACGCGGCAAGCGCCGCGCGGGTGGCCGCAGGGTCAAACGCTCCCTCGGCGGCGAAGGCATCGGCCGCTTCCTGGTTAGTTTGTTTCTCTCCCGCCGCGTGGTGAGCCTGGGCGGTGGCGTCCCAGCGGCCGTAGAACAACGGAGCCATGGCCTGCCAGTCCTCCTCAGCTCCCGCACCGGCGGCTACCCGTTCGAAGGCGGCCGCCGCCGCGGCGAACCACGGCTCGCCCTGGCGAAGCTTTACGATCTCGCGCCGCACCGCACTGTCAGGTTCCAGGCCGGCCGCCCGCCCGCTCGGCGTGATCAGGGCGAGCCTGTTCACCCGCCGCTGATGTCGTATTGCATACTGCACAGCGATATTGGCGCCAGCCGAGTGCCCCAGCAGGTCCACGCTGTCCAGGCCAAGATGATCCTGCAGGGCCATGACGTCGTCCACCAGCCGGTCGCAGCGGTAGCTCGCCGGATCAGCCGGCATTGCCGACGTGCCGGTGCCCCGCAAGTCCAGCATGATCAACTGCCGGTGCCCGGACAGGCCACCGAGATCGCCCAGGTAGGCGGACTCGCGCATCGGCCCGCCGGGCAGGCAGATCAGCGGGGCGCCTTCACCGTGGACGTGGTAGGCGAGCTCAGTTCCGTCTACGCCGCGGAAGGCAGGCATAGCTGTGATGCTGGCAGTGACCGCCGACCGCTCGCAACTGGGTATCAGCTCACGGCCCGGACCTGCGCCGCCCGGTGGCCGCGTTCATCCGCGGCACCCGGCGGGACGCAGACCGTGACCGAGCTTGGGTGGACTTTGATGCGCAGCTTCTTGCTGGCCGGGCGCGCGCCGCCATCAAGCTCGAAGCGGACCTTCTGATCGAACTGGATCCTGAACTTTTTTCCCTGCGTCACCTTGACGAAGGGTGACCGCTCTGGATGCCCCAGGGCGAGCCGGCCGAACATCCGGGCCCACTGGACCGGATTCCTGGCGTTCACCACCCCCAGCTCGAGGCGCCCGTCATTCGGTTGCGCCTGCGGAAAGGCATCGACTCCGCCGAGTATCTTGCCAACATTCGCAGTCAGCACGCACGAGACCTTGCCTTTGAAGAAGCGTTTGCCGTCCACCTTTATGGTCGCCCTCACCCGGCGTGCACTGAGGTTCCTGATCCCGGTGACGACGTAGGCGGCGCGGCCCAGCCGGTCCTTCGTGCCCCGGTCGGCGTCGGAGATCATCCGCGCGTCGAAGCCCGCGCCCGCCATCACCGTGAAACGCTCACCGTTTACCGAGCCGGTATCTAGCCGGCGCCGGTCGCCGTGCAACCCGACCCGCACCGCCTCGGCGAGATCGCGTGGCACCTTCAGGTTCGCAGCCAGCAGATTCGCGGTCCCCGCGGGCAGGATCGCCACGGCCGTGTCCGTGTCGGCCACGGCATCGATGCAGCGCTGGACGGTGCCATCGCCACCCCAGACGAACATCACGTCAGCCCCCTTGGCCGCTGCCCGCCGCGCGTACCTGGGAGCGCGGCGGCTCTTCTTCACCTCGTACCAGAGGGGATCGGTCACGCCTTCGAGGGCCAGGATTCGCCGCAGTTCGGGAAGCCCGCCCCCAAAGCTCTTCCGTGAGTGCGCCACCACAGCGACGTCAGCCACGCCAGTTATCCTTTCCGAGTCCGAGTCGGCGTCCGTTCGCGAGCGAGCGTTCCCGCTGGGCTCAGACCTTCCGCCAGCGCGCCTCGCACAGCCCGTAGACACCGAAGACAATGAGGCCGAGCGCGGCCAGCATCACCAGGAACTCGCCGAACGGCTGATCCCGCAGTGTCAGCAGCGCCTTGTCGATGCCGCCGGACTCGGATGCCTTATGGGTGACCGCCGCATCGATCACCAGCACGCCGGCCAGGGCGAAGACCAGCCCTCGCGCGATGGATCCCGTCATGCCCAGCAGCTCGACGACGCGACGCGTCCTGGCGCTCATCCGGGCCGTCTGCAGATACTTCATGAACTTCTTGCGAGCACCCTCGACGACCAGGGCGATGCCGCAGGCGACGATGATCAGCCCTACGACGCCGACCAGCACCCGGCCGGGCGCGTGCTGCATGGCGGTGGCCGTCATGTCCTGCTGCCGGCCAGCCTGGCTGCGATCCGTGCCGGAGATCACCGTGAACGTCAGGTAAGACAGGCCGGCGTAGATGACCGCTCGCGCCAGCGACTTGAGCCTGGGGCCGGCCCCGGGCGGCTCACCGGTGACGCCGAACGCGGCCTCGCTCAGCCGCCACAGCGCATAGCCCGCGAAGCCGATGCCGAGCAGCCAGAGCGGGACCAGTCCGTAGGATTTGCCCGCGAGCAGCTGCAAGGCACCCTGCTGGTCCGCCTCGCGAGAGCTGTGGCCCAGTGCGACCAGCACCGCGACCCAGCCGACCAGGATATAAATGACACCGCGCGCTGTCAGGCCCGCACGGGCCAGGAAGTGCGCGGCCGGGCTGTCGGAAGCCCGCCTTGCGCTACGTGTTACGTCCGGCGCTGATACAGAGTGCATACCCGTCACTACCTCGTGGGCGAGCCGGCAAACGTCAACAACCACGGGCTCGGCACACCGCCTACTGGCCGGAATGTCACCATCCATGCATCTTGTGATTCACCTGTCCGGATTGCTGAAAGCGTTTCCTATTCCGGTCAGGAATCAGTCGCGCCGCGATTCCCATATCGCCGCCCGCCATCGCCCGCCGCGCCGAACAGGCGCGACAGTAAAGGCGGCAGTGATAGGCGTGAAACAGTTCACAATGGGCAGTAGGAGGGCCATGTCGGTTCCAGCGGCTACCCGGCGTACTCTCGCCCCGCTTGCGATCGTCACCGCGGCGGCTCTTCTTTTTGCGCTCCTGCTCCTGCTGGTAGGGCTCCAGTGGGCGCCGCTGGAGTCGGCCGATCACGGCGCCGCGACCGGGCTGAACAGCCTGGTCGCCGGGCACTCCGTGGTCGTCAGCATCGTCAAGGCGGTTACCTGGCTGGGCAGCGGCGGCGTGCTGTGGACGCTGATCGGGGCGGCCGCACTCGTGCTCGCCCTCCGGCGGAGGTGGCGGCTGACGGCCTACCTCCTGGTCACCGGCGCGGGCGCGCTGGTGCTCGACCCGGTGCTCAAGGCGCTCGTCGGAAGGCTGCGCCCGGTGGTGGCGCACCCGATCGCGCACGGCAATGGCAACAGCTTCCCGAGCGGGCATGCGCTCGGCTCGATCGTCTGCTACGGCGCGCTGTTCCTGGTCTTCCTTCCCGCGACGCGCGGGACGTGGCGCCGTGTGCTCACCGCCGTGATCGTCACGCTGATCGCCGCGATCGGCATCAGCCGGCTCCTGCTCGGCGTGCACTACCTATCCGACGTGCTGGGCGGCTGGGCGCTCGGCATCACCTGGCTGGGCATCACCGCCTTCGCCTTCGAAATATCCCGCCAGGTCACCGGCGATCCGGTGACCAATCCGGTGACCGAGGGCCTTGAGCCCGAGGCCCGCACCGACCTCGAGCCGACCGAACCGGAGACAACCATGCACCATGACCGCGCTCGCACCTACGGCCGTATCGCCGCTGGAGTAGTGGTGATCTGGGTGCTGATCGTCGGTGCCCTCACCGGCATCGGCAAGCTGATCATGATCACCCGCAACGGGAACGGCAACCTGCTTGGCGACCATACGATTCCGCACTGGTTCGCCGCGCACCGCACGGTCACGCTGAACCACTGGAGCCTGATCGCCAGCAACCTCGGGGCAACCCAGGACATCCTCATCGTGAGCGTCGCCACCTGCGTGGTGTTCATCGCCGTCACCCGGCACTGGCGCCCGGTGATCTTCCTCGCCGTGGTCATGTTCGGCGAGCTGGCCGCGTTCCTGACGGTCGCCGGCGTCGTCAAGCGACCGCGGCCGGACGTTCCGCACATGGACTCGCACCTGCCCACGTCGGCGTTCCCGTCGGGCCACATGGCCGCGACCACATGCCTGTATGCCGGCATCGCCATCCTGGTCATCGGCCATGCCCGCGGCTGGTGGCGCTACCTGTTCCTGATCCCCGCGGTCGTCATGCCGGTCATGATCGCCACGGCCCGCATGTACCGGGGCGAGCATCACCCCACCGACATCCTCGCCAGCATCCTGTTCGCCGCGCTCTGGCTGACCGCGACCACGATGCTGATCAAGCCGAACCAGGACGGCCTCGACCGCACCGGCCGCAGGCCCTTGGGCCTGCCCCGCCACAAGGCAGCCGACCACAGCCGGGAAACCGCGCCCGCAACCCGTTAGGGTGAGGCGCGACAACGATCACCAAAGACTATGACCAGAACCGGCCGTGGGCCCGAGCGAGCAGCGGAGGGCGGGCTGACATGACCAGCGCGAGCACCTGGGAGCGGATCGAACGCCAGAAGCTGCGCCAGCGGGAGCGGCGGACGCGCCATGACCGGCCGGGCAGCCGGCCCGATCCCTCCCGCCCGGCCGGCACCGACATGCTGCCGCAGATCAAGCACATCGTCATCGTGATGATGGAGAACCACTCCTTCGACAACTACCTCGGCACCCTCGGACGGGGGGAGGGGTTCCCGCTCGGTGACGACGGAACGCCGGATGCCGAGAATCCTGACTCTGCGGGCACCATGATCCGGGCCTACCACGCGGGTTCCACCGTGCAGGAACACGGCGCGCCCTGCCAGAGCTGGAGCGCCAGCCACACACAGTGGGCTGGCGGCAAGATGAACGGTTTCGTGACCTCGACCGAGCAGGCCTCGCCCGAGGGCGACAAGACCGCGGCGATGAGCTACTGGACCGGCCAGGATCTGCCCTTCTACCACGGGCTGGCCCGGACCTTTCCGCTGGCTGACCACTGGTTCAGCTCGTGCCTCGGGCCGACGTTTCCGAACCGCCGGTTCCTGCTGGCCGGGACGGCCAACGGCCTGATGGATGACCTGCCCTTCAACCTGCTGGACCGGCCGCGGGCCGGCACGATCATGGACATGCTGACCCGGCATGAGATCTCCTGGGTCAACTACCGGCCGGCCGGCTGCGACCAGTCCGATTTCCGCCGCTACGTGCGGTACCGGCGCCGCCGGACCCGGCACCATCTGTCCTCCCTCGGCCGTCCGATGCGCAAGACCAGCGACGTGTTCAAGCGGGATCTTCAGTTCACCTCGGCCATTTACCCGCTCGGTATGGCCGGCTACATGGCCCACGTCCGCAGCATCGAGCGGTTCTTCGCCGATGCCGACTCCGGCAGCCTCCCGTCGTTCTGCATCGTCGACCCGGACTTCCGCAGCTTCTCGGAGGAGAATCCGCAAGACATCCGCAAGGGGGAGAGCTTCGCCGCCGAGGTGATCAGCCGGGTCATGCACGGCCCGGCCTGGGCGGACACGCTGCTCATCTGGACCTACGACGAGCACGGCGGCTACTACGACCATGTCGCCCCGCCCGCGGCGGTGCCGCCGGACGACGTCCCCGGCCGCAGCCTGGTCGCGCACCCGTCCCCGCTGCGTAGCCTGCTGAAGGTGCTGTTCCCTGGCTATGTGCGGCATGCCGAGCAGCTCGTCGCGGGCCCCGGCGCCTACGACACCTACGGGTTCCGGGTGCCCGCCGTGATCGTGTCACCCTACGCGCGGCCGGACTGCGTCCTGTCGGACATATTCGACCACACCTCGGTGCTGAAGCTCATCGAGGAAAAGTGGAACCTGCCCGCGCTGACCCGGCGGGACGCGGCGGCGACCTCGCCGCTCGGCGCACTGGACCTGACGGCTCCGCCGGCATTCTTGACGCCGCCGGAGCTGCCCGCGCCGGCGCTGGCCTGGGGCACCTGGTAGGCCCGGCGGTACCGTGTTTCTGGCCCACCGATGGGCGCCGTGGTCCGCGGCCGAGGGCTCCGGTCGCGCTGATCCGCCGAACTGGCGGCTCAATTCGGGCCACGCTCACGACCGCGACGTTGCCACCAGGAGAGGATTCGCCGATCGTGACCGTAAGGCCACCGTCCGTTCAGAAGACTTAAAAAATTTTGCCGAACGAACGGTGGTGCGTGCCAGCGGTCCGCCCCGGCCCCACCGCTGCTCGGCGGGTCAGCGTTCACGACGAGCCGAGTGTGCAGTGAGCCGGTGATTGCCTGCCGCGGTCGTTACCGTTGAGACGGAAGCAGCGAAGGTGCGCCCGTATGCTGGCGCCGTGCATCTCGGCCTCATTGCCGTCGTGGTCAGCGAGTACGACCCGGCCATCGGCTTCTTCGTGGACGTACTGGGCTTCGAGCTCGTGGAGGACTCTCCGGCCCTGACGAACGACGGGCGGTCCAAGAGGTGGGTGGTGGTCCGGCCGCCGGGTGCGCAGACCGGCCTGCTGCTCGCGCGGGCTGACGGAGACGAGCAAGCCGCCATCGTCGGCAGGCAAGCCGCCGGGCGCGTGGGTTTCTTTCTCTATGTCGAGGACTTCGATGCCGCATATGCGCGGATGGCATCTGCGGGCGTGCAGTTCCTCGCGGCACCGCGCATCGAACCGTACGGCCGCGTCGCAGTGTTCCTCGACATCTCCGGCAACAGATGGGACCTTATCGGTCCCACGTCTGTGTACAGGGCTCCGCCAAAGTTGACGTTTGGGCCCGGATGAGACTGCAAGCACGGAAACGAATTTTCCCTTGGTCACTACAGCCAGGTGATGGGCGGGAATGGAGCGGGCTGGACGCTGGCCCGCCTCTTCAATGCGGGCCGGTACACTCTGGCCATGACGATCGCCAGTCGGCTGGAGTCCCTGGGGATCGAGCTTCCCCCGCCGTTCCCGCCCGCCGGTAATTACCTGAGCACACAGTGACGCCGTCCTCTACAGCAACCCAGGCGCGCTACGGCCATCGTGAGCAGGCACCCAGCCGGGTGCTCAGGGTCGTCAACGCGCTGGCGGTCACCCGGCGCCCCTGGTCACAGATCTCCTGGACCGATCGCGCCTCTGGCTCGGCCAGACCCGTCGAGTAGCCGCCACCCGCGGCGGGTCATCCCGCGACCTGCTTGCCTGTTACCGGGTGCCGGTAGTGGAAGGGGAAGATGGCCGTGTCCGGCCATAGCCGCGGCGGATCCGGCATGAGCTCATCCGGGCCGTACGGGTCCTCTGGGAATGTGACGGAGGCGTTGGGTACATAGTCCGGCGGCGTGTGAGCCCATCCCTGCTCGAAGGTGCCATGCCAGAACGGCCGGTAGAAGAGGACGCTGATTCTCCAGGTGCCGCCGGACGCCACGTAGGTGTTCTCGTACAGCCCGCCTTCCCACCATTGCCGCGGCTCGCCGGCACTCTCGTGTGTACCGGCCTGCATCAGCGTGCGGAACCGGCCGTATGCCGTCCGCCGGTCCTCACTCACGTGGAGGATGTCCTGGAGTTGCGGATGATCCAGCAGACGTCCGTGCACGGGGCCGTTGACGCCGTTCGCGAAGCGGGTCCGGAACCGGCCGGTGTACAGCCGGGCGATGCCCGCACGCCCCTTGTAGACGCCGCCGATGAACACAACCCGGCCGTCGTCCGCGAACAGATCAACGACCTCGTCGTACAGGCACTTGTCGAGGTAGTAGCCGTAGGCGTGCTGCAGGTTGCGGATGGCGAGCGTGTCCTCGACAATGCCCAGCCGGTGTTCGAGCGCTGCCACGGTGTCGTTCATGCGGCCCTCCTGGCGAGCTGCTCCGCGGTCACCCAATTTCCGTGCAGGCCGCCCGGCATCCTGATCGGGATCTTCACCGTGGCCACCGGCTGACCGTCGACCTGCCGGGCATCCAGGATCAGCAGGTCGGTCCGGGCCAGGGCGTGCCGGTCGACGAGTTGCATCACATATCCGTCGCCGTGCGGGGCGTCGGGGCGCGGCGGGACGAAGATCGCCTCCTGCACCGTGCTGTCGTCTCCGGCGAACCGCCGCTTCATGGCCTGTGTCGCCAGATCGATCGAAGCCAGCCAGCGGAACCCCGGCATTCCGTCGGCAGGCGTCTGGCCGGGAACGTCGGTCAGGTTGATAACGCCGAAGCGGTACCCGCGGGTGGCCCACCGGTCGTCGGTGCGCGGGAACTCGCCGGAGCAGTTCGTCAGCCGTCGCTGTGTGAACCCGTCGGTCTCGCCCATCGTGTCGATGGTCCACCGGGACAGGTAACCCTTGGTCTTGTCCGGGTCGAATGGCGCCCCCGTGATGTCGGGGAACCACGGGAACGCGGAGTTCTCGCCGACGGGAGTGTCGATGTGGACGTACCTGCCGTCGTCGAAGGCATTCATGATGTGGCTGGCGAACCGGTTGGTGCCCCGGTACCAACGGACGTCCGAGCCGCGGCGTGGCACCACCCCGAGGTAGACGTCCTTGGAGCCATCCCACACGTAGTAGGGGCCGCCCGCCTTCAGCCGCTCCAGGTCGCTGGTCAGCGGGATGATCGGGAACACCACGAAGTGCTCGGTCACCGCCCAGTCGTGGATCATGCTGGAATAGGGCGCCTGGAACCAGGCCTCGTGCATGATCCGCCCATCGCGGTCCGCCTCGTAGTAGGCGATGTCCGGCGTGGTCTCGCCCTTCGCCGCATACCCGAAGAAGACCAGTTCCCCGGTGCGCGGGTCGATCTTCGGGTGCGCCGTCGCGGTCTGGCTCGCCAGGTCGCCCGCCCAGGTCCACTCGCCGACGGTCTCCAGGGTGTCCGGGTCGATCTGGATGGGGGCGCTGTCCTCCTTGGAGGCCAGGAGCCGTCCCGCGTGCCAGTACACGTTCGTATTGGCCAGCCCACGGCTGATCCCGGTAACCGAAGGATCATCGGTATACGGGTTGCGGTACGCCCCGAACAGTGACCGGCGTGCCGCCCGCTCGGCCAGGAATCGCGGCGTCCGCACATACCGGCTACGGAAGTCGACATAGCCGTTCTCGAACCGGAACATCGCCACCATGCCGTCAGCATTGAAGTAGAAGTCATTCGGCACGACGGGCGGCCATGCCGGGTCGGCGCCGACCCGGTAGAAGGTGCCACGCAGCGACTCCGGCACCTCGCCCTGGATTACCTCCAGGCCGCGGATCTCACCTTCCAGCCGGACCGGCGCGAACCGGCCGGTGAAACCGGGCTCATCCGGGAATCTCACCGTGGCCATCTCGCCTCCTCGGAGCCACAATGTTCTGGAGGTGAATGTCGCCACATACGGAATCAGGAAAGATCGCGCCCGGCAACGTCCGGCGGTTCGCTTTCCTGTATGTGGAAGGAGCATCAGCAAGGCAGCGTGAACTCATCGCAGATGGCGCTCCGCACGGTGTCGCTGGTCGCCCAGCGCGGCAGCATCACCGTCACCGAACTGGCGCAGTCGCTCGGTGTCGCCGTGTCGACGGCGCACCGGGTTCTCGCCAACTGTTGCGAGACCGGATACACCCTTCAGCCGGAGCGGGGCGGTCCGTATCTCGCGGGCCCGGCGCTGCACGAGCTCACGCTGTCGATTACCGGCGCTACGACGCTGCGCGACGCCGCGGACGGCCCGGTACAGGAGCTGGCCGACCAGACCGGCGAGACCGTCAACGTGGCTGTCCTGGAAGGCCGGAAGATCCGGTTCGTGCAGTCGGTTCCGGGAATACGCCCTCGTCACGTCGGCCCGCGCCTGGGCGAGACCTATCCCGCGCACTGCACCGCGGCCGGCAAGGCCATGCTTGCCTACGAGACAGCCGAGGAGTTCGCCGAACGCTACCGCGGTCACAAACTGGAGGCGCTCACCCCGCGTTCCATCACCGGCTGGGCGTGCCTGGCCAACGAGCTGGCTGAGATCCGGGCGCGTGGGTGGGCGTACAGCGTCGGGGAGACCGACGAGGCGGTCAGCGCCATCGCCGCGGCCGTGGTGCTGAGCACCGGCAGGTCAGCTGCGGCGATCGCGATCGCGATGCCGACCTCACGGCTGGCGACACGCCGCGAATTCGCGGAGATCAGCGGTCCGCTGCTGCGCACGACCACGTTGGTGCAGCGTCGGCTGCGCGGTGCTCGGGAAGGGGCGGCGGCGGCTCGCTACGGGGCTCCCCTGGATGAGTGATTCCCAGATGACACCGGCTGGACTGGCCCTGATCGGCGTGCCTGCTAATTCCAGTGGCACGGTGGACGGGGTTGCCCGGAGCCCGGCCGTGTTGCGCCAGCGCGGCCTGGCAGCGGCGCTGGCCGGCCATCCGGGCTTCACCGACGCCGGCGATCTGGTGCTGCCGGTTCCCGTCCCGGTGCGCGGCCCGTCCGGCCTGCTGGCCGAGGACGCCCTGGTGGCGATGATCGGGCGCGTGGCGCAGGCGGTCGGCGCTGCCCGCGGCCGCGGGTGGTTCCCGCTGCTGCTCGGCGGGGACTGCCCGGTGCTCCTCGGAGCGCTCGCCGCCTTGCAAGCCGAGCGGGATCGTCCCGGCTTGCTGTTCATCGACGGGCACGAGGATGCCTGGCCGCCGCGGGTGTCACCGACCGGAGAAGCAGCTGACTGCGAACTCGGGCTCGCGCTACGGCTGTTCGATACCGGCCTCAGCCCGCAGCTGCGCGCCGTGCTGCCACGGATCGATCTTGCAGATGTCGCCGCCGTCGGCCCGCGCGATACCGGCGAGCTGGCCGCCGCGGGCGTGGCCAGCCTGGATGGGCAGCTGGGCGCGCTGATCCGCCCGTCTGAGCTCACCGCGGACCGGTATGCGGCCGCGCTGGCCGGCCTGCCGCCGGCCTGGTGGCTGCACACCGACCTCGACGTGCTCGCCACCGTCGAGCTTGCCGCCGTGGACTACCCCCAGCCGGGCGGCCTGACCTGGGGCCAGCTCACCGACCTCACCACCACGGCCCTGGCCGCCGACGGCTGCGCTGGCTGGTCGGTATGCATCTACAACCCCGACCTGGATCCCGGCCGCGACGGCGCCGACGCCATCATCAGCTACATCACCCAAGCGATCACCGCCAGCTATCAGCCAGCGCGCTGAGCGCGTGGCTGCGGCCGCCGTTTGCCCGGTCGCCGATCAGCGCCGTCCTGCCTGCTTTGGGCGCCGCCGGTATGCGGCCATGTGCTGGAGTGCCACGTTCAGGGCTAGTTCCAGCGGACGGGCACCCAGCTCGGTGGCCCCCGCCAGGCAGCGGCGAGGGATCGCCACCGCGGTCGTGCGTGAACTGATCGAACGCGGCCGGCGGGCCGGCCTCTGCGTGGCTGTCGCGCACACGCTCGCGGAGGAAAACGCGTCAGCCAAGGTGCTCACCCGCTGCGGCTTCACCAGGACCGCGGAACTGGACGATCCCGATGAAGGCCGGGTCTGGCGATGGGAGCTACGGCTGCGGCCCTAGCCAGCCCCGGAGCTATCAGCGCACCCGCGCCTGGGTGAGCACCTTGACCGGCACGTCAAGACCGGCACGTTCTGCAGCTATCAGCCCGGCGCCGGCGCGGGTGTCGCGTGGGCGGCCGGTGCTGCGCCGCCGTAGGTCCTGGCCACCCTGCGCGCGTAGCGGCGCCGCCACGACAACCGGTACATGAGCTGCAGTATCGCCGGGATGCCTGCGAAGAACTCCCTGCGCTCCTCCGGCGAGGCGTACCACATGAGGAGCCCCGCGGCGTCTGGCAGGTCCTTGCCGAGCTTTTTCATGATCCGCTCTTCGATGGCGGCCCACTCGGCGGCAGGTATGTGCCGCTCGATCAAGGGCAGCGCTTCCCGTTCCTCCCTGTCGAGGTGCGCGCCCAGCCGCTTCGACAGCTCGCTCAGCACCCCGGCGCGTTCTGTCAGCGGCAGGCTCGTGTCTCCGGCCTGGGCGATGAGCGGGTCGAGTTCGTGGTGTTCGGCTTCCATCGCGTCCAGGACCGGTGCCGCCTGCGGCGCCCGCCGCAGGAGCAGCGGCCATATCTCGGTGTCCTCGCCGGTGTGGTGCAGGTGCAGCCCGCGCAGTATCAGGCCGAGCTGGTCGTCCAGCGCTGCGCCGCGCGCCGGATCGTGCGGCGTGGCCGCCTCGCGGGCGAGCGCCGCGAACTCTTTACGGAACGTCCGGTGTGCCAACAGCATGGTCAGCAGGTTCGCACGGTCCGTGCCGGCAGCGGATTTCTTCGCCATGATCGTGCCCCTAGTCCTGTTCTCCGGATCTTCTCCGGGACCTGAGACGGCCGCGGAGTTCACCGGCAATTCCCGGTTGCGGCCTGCCGTACGAACGGACCGGCGTTCGTTTCGCCGCGGCGCCGTTCAGCAGATGGTGAACAGGTTGATGAACACCGTTTGTCATGAGCTGTTGCGCGGGCGCTGCGCCGGGTCGGCCACCGGGTAAGCTTCGCTGGCTACGCCAGCCAGGCTGCCCGGCTCACCAAGGCTGGTTTCCCTTTCCCGGTTCTCGGCCGGTACGACGCCGTCTGGACGCGGCGCCCGATTGGTAGCCCGGTCATGCAGGCCCTTGTCAGCCATACCGGCAACGGTAGCTTTAGATCGCAGATTTGCGACACTACGTATGTTAAAGTTGCACGAAGCGTTCATTTGGCATGCATGGATCCTGCTGGCGAGTGTTGCTGTCGCTCTTTCCTGTCTCAAAGCCCGTTTCGTGGACGGGCTAGGCTCGAGGATTCAAAGGTGGTGGAAGTCCAACGTTAAGCTATGTAGTGTTGCAGATTGCCCACCTTAGGAGTAGTCATGGCTGTCACGAGGACACCGGTCGCGGTCGCCAGCGCCCAGCGCCGCATAGGCGAGTACCTGGCGACTTGGCGGAAGCTTCGGCAGCTTACGGCTGCTCAGGTGGCTGACAGAGCCGGAATATCTCGCTACACCGTCATGCGGCTTGAGGGCGGTGAGGGAGCCAGCACGGAGAATCTGCTAAGGGTGGCCCGAGCGCTGGGTGTGCTGGACATGCTGACCGCGGCACTCGATCCATATGCGACTGACCTGGGGAAGCTCCGGGCTCAGGAATCCCTGCCCGAGCGGGTCCGCACGCCCAAGACCAAGAGAACTCCGTGACTAGCGCGATTGACGTTTATGTCGCCGTCGGCAAACGGGACCTGTTTGCTGGCCGCCTCTATCCCCACCACCGCCGGGGCGCGGAGTCGGCGAGCTTCATTTACAACGACGGCTATCTGGCCGATCCGGATGCTTATGCCCTGGACCCTTCGCTGCCTCTGGTTACTGGCTCGCTGCAGACTCCGGTAGGCCGTGCCCTGTTCGGGGCGTTTAGTGACTGCGCGCCGGACCGTTGGGGGCGCACACTGCTGGCCCGCAGGGAAGCGGCACGGGCGAAGGACGCTGGAATGGCCCCGCGTTCCTTGAGCGAGGCCGATGTGCTGCTCGGCGTGCGAGACGACCTTCGTCAGGGAGCACTGCGTTTCCGGCTCGGCGAAGACGGACCTTACCTCGCGCAGGATTCCGGAGTGCCCATTCTGACTGATCTCCCGGCTTTGCTTGACATCGCCGAACGAGTCGAATCAGACACTGCTGACTACAGTGACCTCAACCGTCTGTTTCGCGCGGGCAGTTCCCTTGGGGGCGCCCGGCCGAAAGCGCATGTCATGGATAGCAATGGCCGCATTGCCATCGCCAAATTCCCGAGTGCAAACTCGGATACGTGGAATGTGATGGCGTGGGAGAAAGTAGCGCTTGACCTGGCCAGCAGAGCGGGGATCACTGTCCCGGACTCCCGCTTGATCCGGATAGGAGACAGAGCAGTTCTGATAGTCGACCGCTTTGACCGCCAGGGCACTGATCGCATCGGGTACGCCAGCGCGATGACGATGCTCGAAGCCAGTGACGGCGACCAGCGTAGCTACCTTGAGATCGCCCAAGTGATCGAGGAGCGGTCACCGGCAGTGACGGACGAACTCCGCCAGCTCTGGCGGCGGATATGCTTCACGATCTTGATATCGAATACCGATGACCACCTCCGTAATCACGGATTCCTGCATGAGCGAGCAGAATCCTGGAGACTATCGCCGGCATTTGACATGAATCCCAACCCGGCGCCTGGCCCGAAGGAACTCAGTACCGCCGTTGATTTCGACGACTTTTACGCAAGCATCGACACTCTCATGGGGATCGCAGAGTACTTCCGCATGGATGCCCAGGAAGCAGCAGACGTGCTAGCGCAAGTCGCTAGGGCAGTCGGGCATTGGCGCACTACTGCGATCTCACACGAATTGTCGCAGGCAGAGATCGAGAAAATGAAGCATGCATTCGAGCACGCCGAACGAGACCGAGCCGACTCCATCGTTAGGAACCGCCGAAACCAGCTTGGTTAGAGACTTGGCTGACAGGCGGTGCAGCTACTATTGCCCGATCTGGAGCACGATCTTGCCGCGGGTGTGCCTGCCCGCGACGCGGGTCAGCGCCTCGCGGGCCTGGTCCAACGGCAGCACCGTCTCGACCTGGGGACGCAGCGTGCCGGCGTCGACCAGGCGGCTGAGTGCTTCCAGCCGCTCCCGGCCGCCGTGGGCGGCGAACGATTCGCCGGTGATGCCCCGCTCCAGCTGAACGGGCGGATCTTGCAGGACTATGGAGATCATCCGGCCGCCGTCGCGGACCGCGCCGATGGCCTGGTCGCGGGTCTGGCCCCCGGCGCAGTCCAGCAGCAAGTCGACGCCGCCGGGAACCGCGGCCCGCACCTGCTGGACCCAGTCCGCGGTGTGGTAGTCGAAGACCGCACCGGCGCCCAGGCCCTGCAGGTAGTCATGGTTGCCCGGGCTGGCCACGCCGAGGGGGCGGGCGCCCAGGGCCGCCGCGATCTGCACGGCGGCGCTGCCCACTCCGCCGGCGGCGGCGGTGATGAGCACGGTCTCGCCGGCCCGCAGCCGCCCCCGGTCCACCAGGCCCTGATAGGCGGTCCCACCGCCGATCACCAGGCCGGCCGCCTCGGCGAAGCTCGCCCGGCCGGGCATTGGGGCCAGACGTTCCGCCGACGCCAGCGCCAGTTCGGCGAACCCGCCCCCAGCCGGGAACAGTACTGCATACACCCGCTCACCCGGCTGGACACCGGCCCCGTCGCCGGCCGCTTCGACCACGCCGGCGACTTCCTGGCCCGGGATGAACGGCAACGCAATCCCCGGGAAGCCGCCGCCGAGGAACCCGACGTCCCACGGGCCGACACCTGCGCCGTGGACCCGCACCAGCGCCTGTCCCGCCGCGGGTACTGGGTCTGGCAGCTCACCCAGCTTTACGCTGCCGATCCCGCCCAGTTGCTGCGCCAGCGCCACTCGCACGGCTCCAGCCTCCTCACCTTGTGCTCCTGCCGTCCATGGGCCACGCTCCGGGGCCGCCACCGTGATGGGTTCTGGCCGGCCGATGCTCAGCGGGCGACGCGGCTGCCGGTGGCTGCCAGCTCATAAGTGACCGGCGGCTGCCAGGTCTCATCCTGCCACGAGGGCCGCGAACCAGAGCACTGGATGACCACCGTGACCGCCGCCAGGGCCAGCCGAACTACGATCGCGCGAGTCAGGCCGCCTGCCCATCGGCCGGTCTGAAGGAGGTGCGCCGGCCGGGTAAAGGAGCCCTCACCGCCGTTCTGCCGTCCCTGTAAAGCAGATCAACGAGTCTCCAGGCAGGAACTGACCTGCTCCCGTTCCAATCAGCACCCTGCGGCGCGTTAGGCTCGGCGCTCCCGAGCTGGGCTCCAGCAAAGGCAGTTCGCTCAGCAGCTTGCCATCTTCGGGCGCGAGCAGCCGCAGTGTCCCGTCCGACCCGGGCACCGCGACAGCGTCATCGCCCACGGCCGGTGCTGCAAACGAGAATGCCGGCAACGCGCTTTGCCATAGGACGGTTCCGCTCCCCGGATCGAGGGCGACAGCGACGCAGGTGCCGGCAGCGGCGTCATTGGAGAGCCCGTAGATGCGACGGCCGTCGAACGCGATCGGGCCGCCCTCGGGGCCTGACGTCGGACCGGCCGGCTGTCCCGGAGACGGCGTGGCCGGCGTGATCTGGACATGCCACAGCCGGGTCCCGCTAGCCCGGTTCCAGGCGCGGAAACCGTCCTTGCCGGCGGCGACGACGAGGTCGCCGGCCAGTACGGGGGAGCTGTTGAGGTCGAGGCCAAGCTGGTCGCCGGCGTGCACCTGGTCGGCCCGTACGATCTCGCCGTCGTCCAGTCGCAGCTCGACCAGCGAGTCGGTTCCTGGCCCGGTGCCGGGCTGGGGCACATACGGAGCGCCGGTGGCGACGTAGACCCGCCGCCGCCGCAAATCGACGGTCGGCTGCCCGAGGATGCCTCCCCCGTTGCCACCGGGCGGCACCATCGGGGTGCTCCACAGCAGCGATCCGCCTTCGAGTGAGTACGCGGTGAGGCGACCGCGCGTCGGCTCGTCTTCACTTCCGGAACCGGACCCGAGCAGGACGATCCCATCCGCGATCGCCGGCTGAGCCCAAAAGTAGTCGTCTCCGCCGGGTGAACGCAGTGGATCCGCCTGCCAGATCGTGGCTCCGGTGCGCGCGTCGAGGCACTGGGCGTGGTCGGAGGCGACCACGATCCTGTCTCCGCCGGCGGCGGGGCCGCCAAAGAAGCCCAGCTCGCGGTCGCCGGCGTATGTTGCGGTGCCCAGCGAGCGCAGCCACAGCTGCTGGCCGGCTGACAGATCGAACGCGCCCACCTCGCCGCCAAAGGACGCCGCCAGCACGTGGTCGCGCGAGATCAGCGGCGCGCCCGTGATGCCGCCGGCGAGATGGACTCGCCACCGTTCGCTTACCTCACCGACCGCCACCCCCGCGCCGCGACTGGCCGCGAGGTCGTGAGCGGGGAGCAGCCACGGCTCGCCGGCGACCGCGAACGCCGTGGCCCGCGCTAGCGGGCTCCGGGCGAGACCAAGCGCCGCAAGGGCTCCTGCCGCCCCGGCCAGCACTGCCCGCCGGGTCAATTTCGAGTCACTATTGTCGGACATGGCCTGCAGCCTAAGGCCGTCCTCAGGTCACCCAGGTCGAGGATGGCCGCGCCGCAGCCCGTGCAGGCCGTTCCGAAACGGACCGTCCCCGCCAGGTTGGCGTCCTTCATCCATCCCGAACGAACCGTGCCGCCTCCCTCACCCACCCGATTCACATCGTCGGCCGGTCGCCCGATGCGGCCTGGAGTGTCCCGGTGTTTATGCCGGGCTGCCTGCCGGCCCGGGCGATCGAGCCGCGCTCGCTGCCCGTCTCCGCCCGTACCCCGAACACCAGCTGCACTGCCCGTCCCCGCAGCCCAGCGGGATGCGGTTTCCTCGATACCTTGAGCCTCAAGCAGGGCAAACGTGACCTGCTAAGGCACTAGGTCGCGACGACGGCGCTGTTGTCATCGAGCCGATTGGCGCGGCGCCCGCGAAGGGGTGAGCGCCCGTTGTGCCGAGCTGACGTCAGCAGCCGCTTGCATACAGGCTGGCGTCAGGCCATCGGCGAACACCCGCCCGCCTCCCCGTTCTTCAGCCTCATGTGCACCAGGAGCCGACCCGAATTGCGCAGCCACGCGGCACTAAATCACAGCATACAGCTGACGTAACTAGAAAAACATAGAATGCAGGCAATCCCTCTGAACAACCAGAGTAGCTTTTATCGTCATACCCCTTGACCTCTACATCCTACGATGTTAGGAATGCAGATAGGCGGCGCGTGACCAAGGTCACATGACCAGCTATCGCAGCCCGCGACGTTCCTCACTGGGGGTAAGATCGGGATCCGCTCATGTGGCAGCTTTCCCACTTTCCCCTGTGTGCCGACAGGAGGGGTGGACTATGAGCGTAGAATCTGACGTTTTCATCGCGACGGACTTCATCGGGGGCGGCCAGACGCTCATCTTCACACTATTCGGCGGCGGAGTAGTCGATGACAATTTCTGGGACGTTTCTATAGTGGTCCAAGGAACTAATAACAGCGTGTCCCTGCCCGGCCCCGTGACTGTTTCGTCCGACGCAGCCGGTACGAGATCCCTTACATTCGTTGTTCAGAACAACACTAATAACGATACCTTCTTTACCCGTGCAGCTGTCAGAACGCCAAATTTCTAGCCGGAGGCATCGTTATGACGAAAATCGTTGTGGCTTACGACGAAGGGGGTCGCATCGTGGCAGCGGCTGAGGCCGGACCGCGAGGAGCAGACCGCCCTGTCGAGCGACCAGGCATCGCCGTCGAAGAGCTGGATGTACCCGACGAGTTCGCCGGCGCAAGGATCGAGACATTCCTTCATCGGCTACACGTCGACGTTCGTGAAAGGCGTCTCGTTTCGTAACATCCATCGCGGTTTCGTAACCATCCATCCATCCATCCATCCCTAAAGACTGAGAAGATGTCAAGCCTCAGGCGATCAGCGATTCGCCTTTTCGACATAAACTCTGGTTCGAATGCGAGAACTGGAGCTAGATGCGCCACCGGCCACGACCGAACGGTAATGCCAGTTCCGCGGCGCGCTCATTCCGATGTCTGTGCCTGGTAAAGGCTCTCGGCTGGTCCCCGATGCTGGAAGCTTACCTTGGGCAGCCTCCTGGGCCGGGCGGGAACGCATCGTGCTGCTCCCTTCAGCCCGGAGGCGCCGTTCGGCGTGGCCATGAGACTTGCGGCACTGATCAGCCGAGGTACACAGATTGGGCCGATCTCGCGCAATAGGACCGCTGCAGGACCCGGCTGGGCTTCCGCTCATGCCGATGAGTGCATGTACTGCCGAGCGTGCCGGGATCGATGTAGTACCACTCTGGTACCATATTGTCGTGGCCATGAACCTGCGGCTTGACGACGAAGACAGCGCACTACTTAAGGCCTTGGCAGAGGCAGAGCACGTCTCCCTCCACGAGGCAGCTCTGCGGGCGATCCGGCGCAGCGCCCGCGAACTCGCGCACACCGATCGCGTGCGCAAGGCCACGGCCGAGATGCTCGGCCGATGGGGCGAGGTCCTGGACAGGCTCGGCCACGCGTGACTGATCTGGCTCCGGGCACCGAATACCTCAGCCTGGAGGATCTGCTGGATCTGGTGACCGCGCTGGACGCTGGGCCCGTCCGGGATCTGGGCCTGCTCGATTCAGCCTGTCACCGCCCGCAGGCCAGCCTCTTCGGCCACGAGGCGTATCCGGCGCTGGCCGGAAAGGCAGCCGCGCTTATGCACTCGCTGGCGTGCAATCACGCGCTCGTTGACGGCAACAAGCGGCTCGCTCTGCTGGCTACCGTGGTGTTCTTGCGAATCAACGGCTACGTCCTCGACCTGACCGACGACGAAGTATTCGATCTAACCATGTCCGTGGCCGCAGGACAGCTTGACGCCGGAGGGATCTGCACGCGGCTTCGACTTGCGAAAGCACCCTCGTGACGCATCATGATCCCCGCATTCTTGCCGGTGTCAAGCCGCACGCTTCTGCCGCGATGAGGCTCATCGCGGTCTCGCGCTGTACTGGTGGTGCGGAAGCATCAAGAGCGCGGCCCGGTGGCCGACAGGCCGCGGTGGGCGGCGGCGATGCCAGCACGTCCGCCTGCTGCCGACGAGTTCGCGCTGAGCACTGCTGCAGACGAAAGGTTCCAGAGCGATTCCTTTTCCGCCCCTGCCAGGTCTGCATACTGGAAGGCGGATCATGCGGGAGAGGGTCGCAACTGATGGAATGCCCATTGGGCCAGGGCTTCCAGGGCATCCTGGCCATCTCGGCCAAGGTCCCGCCCAGTGATCTGGGCAGGCCGGCTGCGTGCGCGTCGTGGGACGCTCGCGCTCGGCAATCACTTCGACGGCATGGCCCGCTGGTGGGCAGCGGATCTGGATCCCAGACTGGCCGGTCAGCTCACCGCTTTCCTCGGCCGCGCGGTGTGAGCCGTGCCTGATAGCGCTGGATTCGTCGAGGCTACCGAGCCGTTCCGGGGTGAGCTGCTCGCGCACTGCTATCGCATGCTCGGCTCGATCCAGGATGCGGAGGACCTGGTCCAGGAGACATACCTGCGGGCCTGGCGGTCCTACGGCGGGTTCGAGGGACGGTCCTCGGTGCGTACCTGGCTGTATCAGATCGCCACTAATGGGTGCCTGACCGAGCTGGCCAAGCATGGTCGGCGAATGCTGCCGTCCGGCATTTCCGACCCGGAACCGGATCCTGATGCGTACTTGGAGGAGGCCGGGGCAGAGGTGAACTGGCTGCAGCCGGCGCCGGATACGATGGTGATCCCGGATTCGGCCGATCCCGCGGCCATCGTTGCGGCGCGCGAGGGACTGCGGCTGGCGCTCATCGCCAGCCTGCAATATCTTCCGCCGAGGCAGCGGGCGGTGCTGGTCCTTCGGGAGGTGCTGGCGTTTCCCGCCGCCGAGGTCGCGGCCATGCCCGGCACCACGACGGCGTCGGTCAAGAGTATGCTGCAGCGCGCCCGGGCGCGGCTGGGGGAACTGGCCCTGGCCGACGGCCAGGTCACCGAGCCGGCCGCGCCGCAAGCCCGCGCACTTCTCGACCAGTACATCACGGCGTTTGAGAATGCCGACGCCGCCGCACTGGAGCGGCTCCTGCTAGAGGACACCACCCTGGAGGCGACACCGCTGCGTACCTGGTTCGCCGGCCGCAACACCTGCGTACCGTTCCTGCGCAATCACCTCCTGGGATCCTCCGGTGACTGGCGGATGCTGGCCACCAGCGCCAACGGGCAGCCTGCCGCAGCGGCCTACACCCGCGGCCAGCACGGGAACTACCAGCCGTACGGAATCTGCGTGCTCACCGTCACCGGCGCGGGCATCCGCCGGATCTCCTCCTTTGGCGACCCAAGACTGGTCACCCTGTTCGGGTCCCGGCCCGGCATGCCGGAAGCAAGCGACGCATAGCCGGCTTCCCGGTGCCTGACCTGAGGGGCAAGGCGTCCTGAGCGATTCCTTTACCGATCTCGCCGGGTCTTCCTGGGTGTAGGCAGATCGGCCTCTATCACGCAAGTCCGGGAAAGGAATCAAACTGGCATGAGCAGCCGCATTACCATGCGCGCCCTGCTCCAGACGTCTCTGAACGGTCCGCAAGGCTTGCGCCTGATAACCGGCGCACCGGTACCGAACCCAGGCCCGAATGAGGTCCTGATCCGGGTCACCGCCGCCGGCGTCAACTTCGTCGACATCTCGCAGGCCCGCGGCACGTTCGCAGGCGGCCCGCAGCCGCCGTATCTGGCGGGCATCGAGGGCGCCGGCGAAGTCACCGCCGTCGGCGAGGGGGTGGCTGACCTGGAGCCCGGCACCCACGTCATCGGCACCAGCATCAAAGGTGGCGCCTTCGCCGAGTACATCGTGGTGCCCGCGGCCGCCGCGCTGCCGGTGCCGACGGGCTGGGGCGACGAGCAGGCGCTGGGCCTGGCCGTGAACTGGCCGACCGCGCTGGCGGCGCTCAAGCCGCTGGGTGGCGTCACCGCTGGGCAGACCGTGCTGATCCACGCCGCGGCCGGCGGGACCGGCCAGGCCGCGGTGAAGATGGCCAAGCACTACGGCGCGACCGTCATCGCCACGGCCTCGCCAGGCAAGCACGAAGTGGTGCGGGCGCTGGGCGCCGACCACGTCATCGACTCCCGCGGCACCGACATCGCCGCCGACGTCCTGCGGCTGACCGATGGCGCGGGCGCCGACCTGGTGCTCGAGTCGGTCGGCGGCGCCGCCCTCGACGCCAGCCTGGCCGCGACCAAGCGGGTCACCGGCCGAGTCGTCGTCTATGGCTTGGCTGGCGGGGAAGCCGCGATCACCAACTGGGAACTGGTCTACAAGCACCAGATCCACGTCACCGGCCTGAACATCGGCATCCTGACCCAGGCCGCACCGCAGCTCTTCGGCGAGGTCATGGGCCAGTTGTCCGAGCTCCTCGCGGCCGGGGTGCTCGGCCCCGGCCAGCCCACCACCTATGCGCTGACCGAGGGGCCGAAGGCGCTAACGGAACTGGAAGCCAGGACCACCGTCGGCAAACTGGCCCTGCTGCCCTGAGAAGACCCCTGTTACCGAGCCGGTGACGCCGCACAGCGCCCCGAAGACCCGGGCCGGGAGGAATGCTTCTCTTGCCGTGATGAATGTGGTCCTCGCGGTCGCCATGGGCTACGCCTGGCGGGCGCGGGCCGGGAATGAGATTGGCTACTGGCCGGTGGCGGGGTTCTGGTTCGGTTGCCGTGATCTTGGCTGTGAGGTCGATCAGGTGCCCCATATAGGGCACGTCTGCGGGAATCTTCGCCGGCCGGATCTTGCGGGACGCCCTTGCGCAGGCACGCGGTCTGAGCTGCACCGTTCTCGTAGAAGGTTCCCCTTCGAGCCGCGCTTGAGGGCACGCAATGAGTTCTCAGGTATTCGGGAATGTCGGGCGGAAACAGGCCGCGCAGGACTGCTCGTCCACCGATGAGTTCGGGCGGCCCGCTAGGTCAGCGCTTCAAGGCGCCCGTGCGCGGCGTACCGGGAAGGAGAGGCGCGTGCCAGGGAATGAGCGCACCTTCATGATTAACGGAGCAGCGAGCTGCGTAGCGGTGCAAGGCGGTGCCGGCGACCCGGCCGTGCTGCTGGTCGGGTCGTCGATACTGAGCTGGCCCGACGAGTTGTGCGAGCGGCTCGTGGCCGGCGGACGGCGAGTGATCCGTTACGACGTTCGTGACACCGGCCGCTCGGAGTCGTACCCGCCAGGCGAGCCCGGTTACTCCCTTGCCGACCTCGTCGACGACGCGGTCGGCGTGCTCGACGCGACCGCGACCGAACGCGCTCATGTCGCCGGGATGTCGACCGGCGGCTGGATCGCCCAGCTGCTCGCCCTCAGCCACCCCGAGCGGGTCGCGACGCTCACGCTCATCGCCAGCCGGCCGAACACGCCCGGCCCGGTCGACGACGACCTCCCCGGGCACCACGACGCGGTCATGGAAGCGATCATGAACGCCCCCGCCCCGGACTGGTCAGACGAACGAGCCGCGGTCGACCACCTCGTGCTGCAGGCCAGGACGTTCGCGGGGGCGGGCGCGTTTGACGAATCCTCCGCCCGGGCTCACGCCGAGGCCGAGGTCGCCCGCACCACCGACGTCCAGTGCGCGACGACCAACATCGCCTTCGCCGACCACGGCCCGCGCTGGCGCGAGCGGCTCGGCGAGATCACCGCGCCGACGCTCGTGCTGCACGGCGAGGACGACCCGTTCTTCCCGATCGGCAACGGCGAGGCGCTTGCCGCCGAGATCCCGGACGCTCGTCTCGTCCGGCTCGGCCGCGTCGGGCACCGGCTCCCGGCCCACGCCATCCCGATTGTCGCAAAGGAGCTCATCGCACACACGGCGGGCTGTCCGGGCAACCGCCGAACCACGACAGGTCCGTACGCTGATCGATCGTTTAGCGGTTGTCCGCCACGAACTGGCTGGCGGTAAAGGACGCGCCGGCTGGATCGGCAAGGACTGCGAATCGCACCCATGGCGCATTCTGCGGCTCGGCGAGGACCGAGCCTCCAAGCTCGCGCGCTCGCGCAGCGGTCGCGTCGGCGTCGTCGACGGCGAAGGTGACGCTCCAGCGCGCTGGGCCGCCGTCGCGGGGCAGGATCGTCGCGACGACGTCTTCGAAGCCGTCGGGTGCGCCCATCTGCTTCATTCCCGCGCGCAGGCCGGGGTTGAGCTGTTCGAGATGGTCGCCATAGCCCGGCAGGGCCCACATCGGCGAGCCGACGTCGATCGTGGTCCAGCCGAACACGGCGCCGTAGAAGGCCCGGGCGGCCTGGACATCGTCGGTGTGCAAGTTATTGAAGTTCACCGCGCCATGCTCGTTGACCGCCGCCGAACCGCGGTGCGATCCGGGCTGCCAGACACAGAAGACCGCGCCCTCGGGATCGGCAAACACGCCCATCCGCCCCGACTCGAGCACGTCGAACGGCTCGGAGAGCACCCGCCCCCCAGCCTCGCGTACCCGCGCCGCCGCGTCGTCGGCGGACTCGACACGGACATAGGTGTTCCACATCGGCTGCGGCGGCGCGCCGGGAGGCAGTGAGGAGATCGCCGCTGCGTCGCGGCCGTCGATGCGGGCCATGTAGTAGTGAGCGCCCGCGCCGGGCGGCATCACGTCCTGGGTCTGCCAGCCGAACAGCCCCGAGTAGAAACGGGCAGCCGACGCCGGGTCGGGCTGGTTGGTGTCGACCCAGCACGGCACCCCGGCCGGATAATCCTCACGGGTACTCATGACCACAGGCTACAGCCGCTGTCACCGGGCATTCCCGCGTCCTGGTCCCGTTGGCCGCGGCGATGGTGACCGTTTAGTCGGCCGAACACGCTGGCCACTGAGTTCGTGCTTGATGGCCGTGCGCGGTGATGGCGGCCGGAACGGTCCACTTCGACGACCCGGATACCGGCTGCGGTGACCGGGCGGGCCAGGGCCGCCCATAGCTCCGAACCGCCCAGCCAAAACGGATTGGCAAAGGCGAGCGACTTTCTGTCTATTCAGAACGTCTTCTACCAGAGAGGATGCCCGGCGCAGTGAAGTCAGCCGCCGCAGCCTCCTGAACGTACGTCGGTAGAAGTGCCACTCGAGCGGATTTCTGGTAGTTCCCGTAACGACCCCTGGAGGCCCCACAATGAGACACGCTCGGCGAATGTTCATGATCGCGGCGACGGTGTCCGCGGCATTCGGATCCATGATCAGCGTGTCGGCGGCGGCCAGCCCGCTCGCCAGCACGCCTTCCGCCGCCCTCGCAGGAGGCGCGCCGGATGGCCGGGTTTCGGTCACCGAGGTGACGCTGATCACCGGTGACCGTGTCCGGGTGACCAGCGGGCCCGGCGGGCGGGAGTCGGCGGACATCGACCGCCAGTACGCGCGGCCAGGTATCGGCTACCTGGAGCAGTCGGTGCCGGGACCGGGGCGCACGCCGGATCTGGTGGTCATCCCCACCGACGCGGTGGGCCTGATCGGCTCGGGCGTGCTGGATGAGAACCTCTTCGACGTCAGCGAACTGGTCCGGGACCGCTACGGCGACGCGGCCAGGTCCACGCTGCCGCTGATCATCACCTACCGCGGCGGGATGGCGTCCTCCGGCGGGATGGCCGCGGCGCGGGCGCTGACCGCTGGGGGCGACGCGGTGGTCACCGCTGCCCTGCCCAGTATCGGGAGCGCGGCCATCGCCGAGTCGAAGCGAGGCGCGGCGAGGTTCTGGTCGGCGCTTCACCACGCGCCGCAGGTCACGAGGGTATTGCTGGACGGCCCGGTGCGGCCGGCCGGCGGCCCTTCCGGCCCTTCCGCCGCCGCGGTCGCGGGCGTGGTGCCCACGACCCCGGGTGCCGGCTCCGCACCGTCGGCGGAGCCCGGCGCGGGCGTGCTGGTGGCGGACCTGGACACCGGCTATGACCCCGGCCACCCGGACCTGGCCGGGGTGGTGGCCGCTGCGAAGAATTTCACCAAATCGAAGCACGGCATCCGGGATGAGGTGGGTCACGGCACCTGGACCGCGTCAATAATCGCCGGGTCAGGGGCGGCGTCGAACGGCAAGTACCAGGGCGTCGCGCCTGGTGCGCGGCTGCTGGTCGGCAAGGTCCTCGGCGACGACGGCACCGGCACCGAGTCGCAGGTGATCGCGGGCATGCAATGGGCCGTGGCGCAGCATGCCAGGATCGTCAACATGAGCCTCGGGTTCAGCGCGCCGTGGATCTGCCCGGCCGGCATCGACCCGGTATCCCAGGCACTGGACTCGCTGAGTGCCTCGTCGGGGACGCTGTTCGTGGCGGCCGCCGGCAACAACGGGCCGGGCTTCCTCGACGCGCCGGGCGTCGCGAAGAGCGCGCTCACGGTAGGCGCGGTCGACTCCAGCGGGAAGCTGGCCTTCTTCTCAGGCACCGGGCCCGCCTGCGGCGATTTCGCGGTCAAGCCCGATGTCACCGCCCCGGGCGTGGGGGTCGCCGGGGCGCTGGCGGCCGGGACCTCGCTGTGCCCGTCCGATGGCATCCCGGGTGACGGCCCCATCAACGCCTTCTACACCCGGTGCAGCGGCACCTCCGCCTCGGCGCCGTACGTCTCTGGCGCCGCCGCGATCCTCGCGCAAGCACACCCCCACTGGTCCGGCGCCCAGCTCAAGGCGGCGCTGACGAGCTCGGCCGCCCCGGCCAGCGGCACCAGCGCCTACGATCAGGGCGACGGGCAGGCAGACATCACCCGTGCCACCAAGCAGAACGCCTATGCCACACCCGCCAGCCTGACATACCTGTCGCCCTGGCCGCACCTGAGCGCCGCCGCCAAGACGATGACCTACCACAACGCCGGTACCTCGCCGCTGACCCTGAACCTGGCCACGGCGGTGGCCGGGCCGGACGGCAAGCCTGCCCCGGCGGGCATGTTTACCGTCAGCCCGTCGCAGATCACTGTGGCGCCGGGGGCGGACACGAGCGTTCAGGTCAATGAGAACCCGGCACTCGGCATCACCGGCCTCTACAACGGCTGGCTCACCGCCATGAGCCCGGACGGCACCACGGTGCTGCACACCGCCGTTGGCGCGGAAAACCAGCCCCAGCTCGAAACTGTCACGTTCAAGACGATCGACCGCGACGGCCGCCCACAGGCCGACCTCAGCCTGGCGGAGCCGTCAACCGGACTGATAGACCTCGCCACCGGGAAGCTCATCCTCGCGGTCGTGAACAAGGCGGGCATAGTCACCGCGTCCGTACCGCCAGGCCGCTATGACATCACCAGCGTGGTCGACACGGCAGCCACGCGAGGGCACCCGGAAAGCCTGACGCTGATCGACGATCCCGCCGTGACCGTCAAACGCGACATGACCGTCACCCTGGACGCCCGCCGCGGCCGCCCGCTCCTGCCCGCCTTGGACAGCCGCGTGGGTAATGTCTGGGGCATTGCCCAGCTCGCCCAGACGGTGGCGGGAACCCCCTATTACTCGTTCGCGGTCACAGAACCAGGCGGTCCGCTACTCTACGCCGCGCCGACCGGCCGGGTCGCGGGCCGGCCGTACGAATTCTTCGGCGACACCTGGTGCGATAACTCCCCGTACACCCGCAATCACCTCGCGACTGTGACCTACTCCCTGCAGTTCCCCGCCGCCCAGCGGATCTCCGAGCTCCCATACCGGTTGCACGACGGTGCGCTAGCGCTCTACCGTCCGGAGCTTCGCCAGCAGGGCAAGCCCATGACCAGGATCGACCAGGTCAATTTGATCCTGGGACCGCTCGAGACCGCGATCAGCGCGGCCTCTGGATTCAGTGGCAGCGAGTTCTTCATCCCGCCGTCAGGCACGATCACCGAGTTCATGACGCCCGGAACCTGGGAGACGACCCAGCTGGACTTGTACGGCCCGCTGAATACCCCCACTCCGAATATCGCGTGGTTCGAGGCCGGGCCGGCCCACGTCTACCGGCCGGGCGTACGTACCACGAGGTATGGGGATCGGCGGCGCTGTCGAGCGCGAGCATCACCACCCGCTCAGGCGATGTGATCACTCCCGACATCCAGCCCGACTCTGAGTCCGCGCCAGGGCACATCGGCAATCTCATGAACGGTCTCATCGGCGGCCTGTCGGGGACGATCACCTTGCGTCAAGGGAAAACTGTGATCGGCACCGGCTCGATCGCCAACCAGCCGACGTTCAAGGTCCCGGCGGCCGCCGCCCGCTACACACTGTCCGCGACGGGGAAGCTGAACGTCCCGTGGTCCACTCTCGGCACATCAGCCCAGGCGACCTGGACCTTCCGCTCCGGCCACGTCAGCGGAACCAGCATGGCGACCCTGCCGCTGTGGGACGTCCGCATCAGCGGCGCGTTCAACGCCCTCGACCAGGCGCCAGCTGGCAAATCATTCCTGCTGGTCATCGCCCCGGACCTGGCCCCAGGGAGCCCGACGGCGAAGATCACCGCGATCACCGTCCAGGCCTCCTTCGACGACGGGAAAACCTGGCACCGCCTTGCCCTCCGCCCAGCCGGCCCGGGCAAATGGACTACCACCATCACACCGCCGAAGGGAACCGCTTTCGTGTCGCTGAGCGACAACCTCACCGACGCGGCTGGCAACAGCGCCCAGCAGACGGTAATCCGCGCTTACCAGGTACAGGCACAGCCGTAACGCATGAGGGCTTCCCCGTCGTCTCAGAGGAAAATCGATCATTCCGAACGGACCCGTGGTTCCACCCCCGCGTCCCAGTTTCTCCGTGGCGGGGAAGCCCCTCAATGGCGACCGCCTGGCTCGCCGACATGGCAAGCAGCACCGGTCGGCTCGCGAGCCGGGCGAATACGGACCCTGCGCCGAGTACTGGAGCAGTACAGGCGTTCGGCGACACCGTGAGCGTGTCGGATAAGGGCCGGCCCCTCCCCATGACCTTTTGCCGAAGCTTGGGGAGGGCCGTGAGGGTGCTCGAGGGCACCGGTGCTCGCGGTAGGCAGCAACATGGCCGACGTCAGCCCTCTCCGCTGCGCCATCCTGTCCCGGCCATGTCAGGGCTTTTGCGCGACTCCTCCGATGGAGGGAACCAGAGTCTGGGAGAAGGGGCTGGGGTCTGGGCGCCATTCGTGTATTGGCACGACGCCGGGGTCGAGGAGTTCCAGTCCGTCGAAGAACCGGGCGATCTGGCTGGGGCGGCGGGCATGGTAGGGGATGGCACCGGTTTTGTTGTAGTAGTCAAGTGCGGCGTTATGCACCGGGTCTGTGTCGACGGTGTCGTGGAGTGCCAGGTATCCGCCGGAGGGCAGTGCGCCGGTGAGTTCCCGCACGACTGACCAGGCGAAGTGGTCGTCGTTTTCCGCGGGGTTGCCGATGTGGCCGAGGACGCCCATCAGCATGATGGCGACCGGGCGGGAGAAGTCCAGCTTCTGCCGGGCGATTTCCAGGATCCCGGCAGGGTTGTTCAGGTCGGCGCTGATGTAGTCGGTGGTGCCGGGCGGGCTGCTGGTCAGCAGGGCGCGCGCGTGGGCCAGGACGAGGGGGTCGTTGTCGACGTAGACGACCCGCGCGCTGGGCGCGGCCCGCTGGGCGATCTCGTGGGTGTTGTCGTGGCTGGGCAGGCCGGTTCCGATGTCAAGGAACTGCCGGATTCCCGCCTCGCCGGCCAGGAACCGCACGGCGCGCCCGATGAAATACCGGCAGGACCGGGCATAGGTGAAGATGCCGGGGAATACCTGCGCGTACGCGTCGCCTGCTTCCTTATCGACGGGGTAGTAATCCTTGCCGCCCAGCCAGTAGTTCCAGATCCGGGCGGAAACGGGAACCGTGGTGTCAATTTTTGCCGCGAGGTCATGCTCGCTATCACCCCACGGAAACGCGGTATTATCACTGCTCACGATAACCCCCAGCTGTCCGGGCCGAGACTGCGCATGCATGCGGTTCCCTACCGGCAGCAGCATAAGCCACCCGTCTGACCGAGTACATGGGGGGTGCGCGCTGAAATCGCGCAGTAGCCGGGTGAGGTAGTCAGCAGATTCGGCTGGCTGGAGCAGGCTGGGATGACTGCGGTGTCATAGACCTGGATCAGGTTGGCGGCCGACTCAAGGCTGATGTAGGGCGCGAACCAGCCGGGCATCACATCGCTGTAATCGTGCCACTACTCCATCCGCGCTCGACTGCACATCGGCCAACTGCGAGCCCAGCGAGTTCGCGCGTACCTGGCCACGCTCATGCCAACTCAGGCATCCGCGGGAAGTGCTGACGTTCCCGTCCAGCGAACCACGTCTCGGCCTCGCGCCTGCCCATGTCGAGCACCCAGTATGTGAGCCAGTTGCGCGCCAGCCCGTCGAGTTCTTCGATGTCCGTGCCCTGTGTTCTCGCGGGCGGGAATTACCCGGCCATGGGCTTGTCGGTGTTGTCGCTCTCGAACTGGTGGAAGCTTACGGCTTCCGGGACCGAGAGTTCACCGTCCGGCTGCAGCCACGCCTCCCAGGAATCTGTGTCAGCGGGTTCGGCGGCATCGATCTTCCCCGCCACATGCCTGCAGGTAGATGCGATGGTAATCACGGTGCCGAGGAGAGCCCAGTAGAAGAATTCCGGCGACAGCACGCTGGGCGCGCCAGCATGCTTCAGCCACCGGAATCCCGCGACCAGGGACAGTTTGCGGTTAGCCTCAATCGTTCAGCGTTCTTGAGGTTCGGTTACGGATTGTGCCGCTGCCCGGTTTCGGGTGTGGTGTCTGTTTGGCTGGCAGGGCTGGTCGTGTGGTGGTGCCCGGTGTGCCCGGGTGCGCACCGGCTCCGACCGCGCCGGACAGGTCTCCTAATGAGTCTCAGGGAGCCCGCCGTCTGGCAGACTCCGGGTGTGGTGGCCGCCGGCAGGTGAGCACTTGTGTTTCCCGGGCTTTGAGCCCTGCTGAAAGATCGTGCCCCTGCCGGTGACCGGGAGGATTGATCGCTGCTGACCGGTAAACACAACCTTTAGCGGCAGGCAGCATTGAGCCCCGGCCGTGCGGAGGCGAGGGCTTTCAGGCTGAGGGCGGCCGGGTTAGGAGGCATCCTCGGCGGGTGTGATGGTGACGGTGAGGCCGAGGGCCTCGAGCTGGCGGACGTGGTTGCGGACCTTTCGTTCGGTGGTGGCGCGGTCGTCGTAGTAGCCGGGGCCGAGGTCGATGAACCGGGCGGCGGGGTCGGAGAGCAGGTGGAAGATGATGACGAGGATCGAGCGGGCGATCGCGACCAGGGCCTTGCGCTTGCCCCGTCGTCTGGCGAGGCGGCGGTAGCGTTCGCCGAGGAAGGTGCCGGAGCGGGCGGCGGTGGCGGCGATCTCGCCGAGGGGGCCCTTGAGCCAGGGGTCGCCCTTGCCGGGCGAGGCGGCGGTGGCCTTCTTGCCGGACTGGCGGGTCTGCGGGCAGAGCTTCGCCCATGAGACGAGCCGTCCGGCGGTGCCGAAGACGGTCATGTCGAGGCCTATTTCCGCGATGATCGCCATGGCGGCGACGGGGCCGCAGCCGGTGATCTCGTCCAGCCGGGCGACAGCGGGCAGCGCGATCGCATCGGGTTCCCGGCCGGCGGCGGGCCCAGTCGCGCCGTCGGCGTCGATGCCCCAGGCGGCCGGGATCTGGGCGATGAGCTCGCCGGCGCGGGCGGTCAGGTCCTCGATGTCGCGGGTGAGGTCATCGACGTGGCGCAGCAGGATGCGCGCCTCCACGGCGTGGTGGTCCTCGAACCTGCCGTCCAGGGCCTCGGTGAGCGCCTTGCGCTTGGCGCGCATCTTGCCCCGGGCCAGGTCCGCCAGCGCCCTCGGGTTACGCTCGCCCGCGATCAGCGCCTCGATCATGTCCCGGCAGGACATGGTGTCGATGGCGGAGGCGACGGAGGTCACCTTGATCAAGGCGCGCTCCAGCAGCTTCTCCAGCCGGGACCAGTGCCGGGTCCGCCCGGCCACCAGCTCGGCCCGCAGCCGGGTGAACTCCCGCAGCCTGCGGATGTCGTAGTCCGGGATGAACGAGGGCTGGAGCATGCCCCGCTCGGTGAGCTTGGCCAGCCAGACGGCGTCCTTCTTGTCGGTCTTGGCGCGGCCCGGGACGTTCTTCACCGCGCGGGCGTTGACCAGCTGGACCTTCAGCCCGGCGGCCTCCAGGACCGCGTGCCAGATCCGCCAGTAATCGCTCGTGCTCTCGATCGTGACGACCTCGATGCCCTGGCAGCGCAAGTGATCGCCCAGCGCCGTGACCTCGCCCATCGTGGCGGCCACCGTCCAGACCCGCGCCCTGCGCCGGCCCGGGCGGCCCTCGTCCGGGACCCGGGTGCAGACCACCCCGGACGCCTTGGCGACGTCGATCGCGGCGACCCGGTCCCAGGCCCGCTCGTGCTCCTCGTCCCCGACTACATCCTGCGGCTGCTCCATGCAGCTCGCCTCCCTCGTGCTCTGGCTGACGGGAAAGGGCGGGCTGCCCGCGGGGCCCCGGTCGGAAGTGAGAAGCTGACCGGCGCGCTCACAGCTGCAATTCGCGACCCCTCGGGGTCGAGGCCCCGCGCCAGGCTGGGATACGGCATCAAGTGCCAAGAAGCGCCCGGATTCGGTTGCGGACAGCCCGCGCCCAGTCTCCTGCCCGGCCCGGCCCGCGCACCCGGCTTCAACACGATCGCCCACAGGATCACAAAGCGGCAGCGAACCCCGGCCACGCAGCCACCCGCACCCGGCCCCGTTTTCGCGCCCTCGCGGCGCCCGCACGGTCAAGATTGGCTGGGATGTCGTGCCCGCCGGTGGCGTGAGCACAGTTTCATTAGGTCGCTGATAGTTCTCCCGCTGGCTGCTGACATGTTCCGGCATTGCTGACGGGAGACTTGATGCGGCTGTTCGTAGGTGATGACTGGGCTGAGGACCATCACGACGTGGAGGTGATGGACCAGGCCGGGAAGGTGCTGGCGAGAAGGCGGCTGCCCGAAGGCGTGGCCGGGATCGCGCAGCTGCACGAGCTGATCGGCAGGCACCTGAGCGAGGACGCGGACGAGGCGGAGGTGATCGCCGGGATCGAGACGGACCACGGCCCGTGGGTGACCGCGCTGATCGCAGCCGGCTACACCGTGTTCCCGGTGAACCCGCTGCAGGCGTCCCGGTACCGGGAGCGGCATGGCGTGTCCGGCGCGAAGAGCGACGGCGGCGACGCGCACATGCTCGCCGACATGGTCCGCACCGATTCGCACCAGCTGCGCCCGGCGGCCGGGGACAGCCCGGAGGCCGAGGGCATCAAGATCCTCGCGCGCACGCACAAGACGCTGATCTGGGAGCGGACCCGGGCGGTGCAGCGGCTGCGGCACCAGCTGCGCGAGTACTTCCCCGCCGCGCTGGAGGCCTTCGAGGACCTGGACGCCCCGGACACCCTGGAACTGCTGGGCAAGGCCCCGGACCCCGCCAGCGCGGGCGGTTGGAGACTTCCTGGGGCGCGGTGCCGGTCGGTGCGCTGGCCGATGCCGCCGGGGTGAGCGGCAATCACCTGGCCGCGCAGTTCAAGTTTCATGTCGGGGTCACCCCGAAGCGGGTGGCGCGGATCTACCGCTTCGCGCGGCTGATCCTGTCCGTGGACGCCCTGCGCCCGGTCGACTGGCCGGGGCTCGCTCACACGGCGGGCTAC
>JAFAZE010000064.1 GCA_019239975.1 Streptosporangiaceae bacterium | reverse complement strand
GCCGCCACTGCCGCTCACCCAAATGCGGCCGCATCACCGCGAACTTCGCCGCCAGCCCCGCCACCACCCCCGGATCCGCACTCATAACACAATCCTGGGCCCCCCTCACGTCAAGTAAAAACCCGACGCGTCCATACGGCACCTACGCTTCCGCGATCATGAGGTGCGATACTGATGTGACACCAGCGCTGTGTCGTCTGATGCTGGCTTGGCGCCGCTCTCTGTCCGCGACTCAGGTCGCCGACAAAGGGAAGGTCGCCGCCGAGGAACTTCGTCGCGTCGCGTACGGCTGACGCCTCCGGCCGGCACCAATGACGCATTGGGTCCCCAGGAGGGATCCAATGACGCATTGGGTCCATGACTGGCGTGACTGCATGACTGACGTGACTCTCGTCCGCACGCCCACTTGATAGCGCCGACAGGTGGGTTGCGTCGAAGCGCTTCACTTGTCAGAAGGAGGCTGGCACGGCGTTACGGCACGCGCAAGGGTGATGGGCCGCAAGCACCGGCCGGGCTGGTGGGTCGAAGCGCTTCGTCAGCCGGTGCCCGGGTGGATGGGCAGGCTGGCGCAATCGCGCAGGAAGAGCGGGATCCGGTCCAGGGGCGCCGCGACGAGCACCGTGCTGTCGGCCGCCGCGGGCTCGCCGGACCACGCGTCCGCCCACTCGGCTCCGGCGGGCAGGTACACCTCGCGGTGCCGCGCGCCGTAGCTGGCGACCGGCGCTACCAGCAAGTCCGGCCCGAACATGTACGCGTCGTCGGCTTCCCAGGCCAGCGGGTCGGCCGGGAAGTCGACGAAGAGCGGCCGCATCGGCGGCATCCCGGTCTCGTGTGCCGCCCGCATCTGCTCCATGATGTAGGGCCGCAGCCGCTCCCGCAGGAACATGACCGCCGTGATGCACGCGTATGCCTCGTCGCCGAACGACCACGGCTCGTTCGGGCCGCCCGTCTGGCTGAGCCCGAACGGCATTCTCGGCTCCCGGTTCCCGTGCAGCCGGAAAATCGGGCAGAAAGCCCCGAACTGAAACCACCGGACGATGAGCTCGCGGTATTCCGGGTCGCCGGGATCGCCGCCGTGGAACCCGCCGATGTCCATCGTCCACCACGGGATGCCGCTGATCGCGACGTTCAGCCCGGCCCGGATCTGCGCGCGCATGCTGGCGAAGGTGGCCGGTATGTCGCCGGACCACAGTGCCGCGCCGTAGCGCTGGCTGCCTGACCATGCCGAACGGACGAGGGCAACCGTCTCGGCGCGGCCTTCGGCCGCCATGCCCTCGTAAAAGGCGCGGGCGTGCTCGCGGGGGTACATGTTCCCCACTTCCAGCCCCGGCCCCGCGTGATACCGCAGGTTGCCCTGGAACGCCGGCCGCAGCTCGGGCTCACAGGCGTCGAGCCACCACACGTCGATGCCGTATGGCCGCAGGTAGTTGTCCCGTACCCGGCTCCAGACGAATTCTCTGGCCCCGGGGTTGGTGGCGTCGTAGAAGGCCACGTCCACCGGGACGCTGATGCCCTTGTCCGGCCAGGTCGCCTGCGCGAGCGGGCCGAATTCGGTGCCTATGAGCAGGCCGCGGTCCCGCATCTGGGGATAGTTCTCACTCGCCGGCGACACCGACGGCCAGACCGAGACCATGAGCTTCACGCCCATCTCGGCGAGCTCGGCGGTCAGGGCGGCCGGGTCCGGCCATTCGGCGGGGTCGAACTTCCAGTCGCCCAGGTGCGTCCAGTGAAAATAGTCGGTGACGATCACCGCGAGCGGCAGGCCGCGCTTGGAGTACTCGCGGGCCACCTCCAGCAGCTCGTCCTGGTTGCGGTAGCGCAGTTTGGACTGCCAGAACCCGGCGGCCCATTCCGGCAGCACCGGGACGTGCCCGGTGACGTCCGCGTACCTGGCGAGGATCTGGCCCGGCGTGCCTGCCGTGATCCAGTAGTCGATCTGCCGGGCGCTGTCGGCCGCCCACCGGGTGCCGTTCGCCGCGAGCTCCACCCGGCCGATCGCCGGGCTGTTCCACAGCAGGCCGTAACCCCGGCTGGACAGCAGGAACGGGATCGTGACCTCGCCGTTGCGCTGCACCAGATCGATGACCGTGCCCTTCTGGTCGAGCAGCCCGTGCGCGTGCTGGCCGAGCCCGTACAGGCGCTCACCTTCGTAGCCGCGGAAGTACTGCTCGAGCCGGTGGTAGCCGTTGCCGCCGGGGGTGAACAGCCGCGGTCCCGGCCACCAGAAGTGAATCGGCTGCTCGGCGAGCAGCTCGGACCCGGTGTCCGTCCTGGTGAACCTGAGAACGGCCTGCCCGTGTGCGTCACCGGTGGTGAGCTCGGCGGTGAGCCGCCCGTTGACCAGCCGGGCCGCGTTCTCGCCGGCCTCCGCCACGGCGGGCGTGAACGGCGGCGGCGCCTCCGCCAGCGCTCCCGGCAGGCCGTCGAGAACCGGGCCCAGGCAGCTGCGCACCCGGATCGCGTCGGGTCCCCAGGGCTCGGCGCGCAGCGTCTCCTGCCGCGCGCTCCACTCGATGCCCGACCCGATCGCGCGGATCTCACTCACAGTGCGCTCACCGGCTGTTCCTCCGTCCCGGGGGCCTGGGCCGTGCTCCCGCGGACGGTCAGTCCCGGCGGGATGAGCACGACCTCGCCGGAGTCACCGTCGTTCATCCGCCGCATCAGCAGGTCGACCGCGCGGGTGCCGAGCTCCTGCGCCGGCATGTTCACCGAGGTCAGCCTCGGCGATGTCTGCTCGGCTAGCTGATCGGGGCACAGCGCGACGATGGAGACGTGTTCCGGCACCGTGCGCCCGGCCATCCGCAGCAGGGACATCAGCGGCGGGATGATCGCCTCGTTCTGCACGATGAGCGCCGTGGTGTGCGGCCGTTCCTCGAGTATCCGGGCCAGCACGCCGGCCGCCGCCTCGTAACTGCCTTCGCAGGGCCGGTGCACCAGGTCCACACCGCGGGCGGCGGCGGCCGCCCTGATCCCGCGCAGCGTGCGCTCGGCGAAGCCGACGTGCCGCCGGTAGATGCCCTCGGCCTCGCCGATGAACGCCACCGTGCGGTGCCCGAGCCGGGTCAGGTGCTCCACGCAGAGCCTGCCCGCTTCGGCGAAATCGAGGTCCACGCAGTCCAGCCCGGCCGGATCGGCGGGGACGCCGATCAGCACCGCGTCGATCCCGGCCTTCCTGACCGCGTCGATTCGGCCGTCCTCCATGCCGATGTCGGTCAGGATGATCGCGTCGGCGCGCGAACTGGACGCGACGCGCCTGATGCCGTCCGATCCCTCGTCGTTGGTGAGCAGCAGCACGTCGTAGCCGAACTGGCGGGCCGTCGTCACCACGCCGATGGCGATCTGCATCATCACCGGCACGTACAGGTCGCCGCGCAGCGGCACGATGAGCGCGAGCACGTTCGCGCGGCTGCTGGCCAGCGCTCGCGCGCCGGCGTGCGGATGGTAGTTGAGCAGCTCAATGGACCGCTGGACCCTGCGCCTGGTCGCTTCCGACACCGATCGCTTGCCGCTGAGTACGTAGGAGACCGTGCTGGCCGCAACGCCGGCGTGACGGGCCACGTCAGCAAGAGTCGCCATGCTGTCCCTCCTGAGCCTCGCCGCCGCTTCCCGCCCGGTCTCGAAGCGCTTCGATTGGCCTTCCCCGGCACGTTCCCGTGACGATACGGTATCACTACGCCGGCCGGCTCCCGCGCCTCCGAAAAGCGAATCGAAGCGCTTCACTCGCCGGGCCCGCACCGCGATCGCGGTCGCGGGCGGCATCGCGGTGGGCTGAAGTCCCTGGTGGACGCTTGCTGGCTCCTAAGCCTGGGCGGGCGGGATAACGACCACCATCGTGAGCAGGACCGTCTCCGTGCCGTCGTTCGCGTAGCGGTGCGGGCGGCCGCCGGGGAAGCGGGCGGCGTGCCCGGCGCCCACCTGGTGCCGCTCGCCGCCGACGGTCAGCGTGAGCGTGCCCCTCTCGACCCAGACCATCTCCCGGGTTCCCGGCGTGTGCGCCTCGCCGCCGAACGTCTCGCCCGGCCGCAGTTCCCACCGCCACAGCTCGGCAGCCCACGGCGGGTCGGTGGTCGCCAGGATGGTGCCGGCGCCGCCCGCCGCGCCGCGCCACAGCACCCGGCCGGCGGCCGGGCTGATGATCTGCACGGCCGGCTCGCCGCCGACCTCGACCAGACGGGTGACCGGCACGCCGAACGCGTCGCCGATTCGCGCCAGCGTGGCCAGGTTGGGGTTGGAACGGCCCTGCTCGAGCGCCACAAGGACGCCCTTGCTCACGCCGGAGCGCAGGGCGAGCTGATCGAGCGACCAGCCGCGCTCGGTGCGCAGCGCCTGCAGGGTGCGCGCCACCGCGCTGGACAGGTCGGGTACGTCCGGCATTGATCGGTTTCCCAGCCTCGGCGTCGGTCGTTATAATGGACCGTATAGTTTATTATTCCGACCGGTCCCGGAGGTCCCGGAATTGGTGACGATCCTCGCACTTGCCGCCGCCGCGCTCTACGGTTCGGCCGACTTCCTCGGCGGCGTGGCGTCGCGGCGGGCGTCCGCGTTCGCGGTGCTGGCGGTCACCGTGCCCGCCGGCGCGGCCGTCATGGTGGCCGCGGGGCTGGTCACCGGCGGCTGGGGCGCGGTGGCGACGCCATCGGCGGCGGGCTGGGCCGCGGCCGCGGGGGCCTGCGGCGCGCTCGGGCTGGTCGCGTTCTACGCCGCGTTCGCGGCCGCCCCGATGAGCGTCGTCGCGCCGGTCGCCGCGCTCATCTCGACGGTGCTGCCGGTCGGGATCGCGGTCGCGGAGGGCGAGCGGCCCACGCCGGGGGTCGCCGCGGGGGCGGTCATCTGCATCGCCGCGGTGGTCCTGGTCAGCCTCGGGCAGCGGCCGGACGACGGCGCCGGCGGCGGCCCGGGCCATGGCCTGCGCGGCGTCGGCTACGCGGTCTGCGCGGGCGCGGCGTTCGGGTTGTTCTTCCTGTTCCTGAAGAACGCGGGCGCGTCGGGCGTGATCTGGCCGGTGGCCATCGCGCGGCTCGCTGGCGCGGTCGTGGCGTTCGCCTGCTGCGCGGTCACCAGGATCAGGCCGCTCGGCTGGGGCCGCGGGCGGGCGTCGCGCGCGGTGTTCGGCATCGCGCTGGCGTCGGGCGCGGTGGACGCGGCCGCCAACGTCTGCTACGTGCTGGCCACCCGGGCCGGCCTGTTCGGCGTGGTGGTGGTGATCACGTCGCTGTACCCGGGCATGACCGTGCTGCTGGCAAGGGTGGTGCTGGGCGAGCGGATGCGCTGGGTCCAGCGGGCCGGCCTGGCGCTCGCGGCCGCGGGGCTGATCCTGGTGACGGCCTGACCGCCTGACCGCCTGGCCGGGCGGGCGGGCGCCGCGGGCCCGTGCCCCCGGCGTCCCGCGGCGTCAGTCCTCGTCGCCCTGGTCCTTGAAGATCAGCCCGCACACCTCGAGGTACAGCTGCTCGGGGTAGGGCAGGTGGTCGACGCGCCGCAGCGCCTGATCCTGGCCGGCGGACTCGACGATGAACTCGCCGTACCCCAGCAGCCGGCCCATCGTCGACCGCTGGAAGCTCATGTCCGTCACCTTGGTCAGCGGCATCATGTTCACCTTGCGGGTGACGATGCCGGTGGCGAGCACGAGGCGCTGGGAGGTCACGACGAAGTAGTCATCGAGCCACTGCCAGATCTTCACCGCGAGCCGGATCGCGAGGAGGGCCCACAGCACCCAGATGCCCATGATCACGGTGCCGTTGCTGTGCGCGACGGTGGTCACCAGGCCAGCGACCGCCAGCCCGCCCAGGGTCTCGGCGACGGGGCGGATCAGCACCGCCGGGTGGAAGCGGACCGTGATGACCTGGCGCTCGTGAGGCAGCAGGTACTTGTTGACGGCGGCCGGTACCGTGTCGCTGGCCGGCACGACCCTAATGCCCACGTTGCCCTCGAATCGAGCTAAATCGAAGTGAAGAAAGTCGAGATCCCGTGCGCTGCCGACGACAGGAAGGTCCCGATGTTGTGTACCACGTGCGCCGCGCTGGCGGGCTGCACGATAACCCACCATATGATCAAGGCGATCGCTGCCCATTGAAGGATTTGCTTCAGGTTCACGGCCGCCTCCCGGGAAGCGCAGACCTCTCCACGATGCGTTTTCCTTAATGCTAGCCCGTATCGGTGACCCGGCCAACGATGCCCGGGGTCGCGCCTGTCCTGTCGGCAGCAGTATGCCCCAAACTCGACGTGCTACGCGCCTCTGCGTGCCGCCCCGGGGGACGGCACGCCGGAGCGGCACAGCACGGATCTGCTAATTCGGGGGCGGGGAAGAGCTTGATCTGACAACATTCCCACGTGCACGGCATGCTGGTGAGATGGCGCTGGTGAGATGGCGATGCCCGAGGTGAGCGACACCGACTTCGCTGTCGTCGTCTACCGGGAGGACGACGCGTGGGAGGCCGAGGTGCTGCCCGCCGCCGTCACCGCGGACCTGAACGGGTTCATTCACGTGCTCCGGCAGCAGCCGAGCATCGGCGGCACCATCGGGCTCGCCGGCGTCGGCGACGACTTCTTCGTCGCGGTTCGCGTCATCGGGGCGCAGATCTCGGTCCTGCTGTCCGATCTCACGGCGGCGCTGGACTATCCGCTGGCCCGGCAGGTGCTCGCGTTCCTCGACATCCCGGTGCCGGAAGACGAGGACATCGACCAGGTGCTGCCCGTGGGCGACCTGTCGATCTTCGCCGACCTCGGGCTGGACGAGATGGAACTGGCCGCCATAGCCAGCGACCTGGACCTGTACCCGGACGAGGCGCTCGCCAGCATCGCGGGCAGGCTCGGGTTCGGCCAGGCGATGGAGCGGTCACTCGACATCGCGCTGGGACCTTGACCACCGGGTACGCCGCGTCCTTCGAGCCCGCGATGCGGGCCGCGCTCGCCGAGGCGGAAGCGGCCGCGCACGCCGCTGCCGCGGGCCCCGGCGTCCCGGGCGTCCCGGACATCCCCGACGTTCCCGTCGGGGCGGTCGTCCTCGGCGAGCGCTACGAGATCCTGGCCCGGGCGCACAACCGGCGGGAGGCCGGCCACGACCCGACGGCGCACGCCGAGATCCTGGCGCTGCGTGAGGCCGGCCGCCTGGTGGGCAGCTGGCGGCTGACGGGGCTGACCCTGGTCGTCACCCTCGAGCCGTGCACGATGTGCGCGGGCGCCGTGACGGCCGCGCGGCTGGCCCGGCTGGTGTACGGGGCCGGCGACCCGAGGGCCGGCGCCGTCGGCTCGCTCTGGGACGTGGTCCGCGATCCGCGCCTCGGCCACCGGCCGGAGGTGATCGGCGGGGTGCTCGCGGCCGAGAGCGGCGAGCTGCTCCGCCGCTTCTTCTCGGAACGCAGATAGGCCGCGGAACGTTCTTGGTAATGAACGTCAGGTATGCTCACCCGCGGTGGAGTCGCCTAGTGGCCGAGGGCGCACGCCTCGAAAGCGTGTGAGGGGGCAACCCCTCCGTGGGTTCAAATCCCACCTCCACCGCTCGGATGGGAGGCGAGCACCATCTGCGTGCCGCGAGGCGGCGGCAGTGCCAGACAGGCCGACTCCAGCGAGGAGAGCGAGTGCTAGAACCGCAGTCAACCGCGTTCTTCGTGCTGCTGATGGTGATCTTCGGCGGGCTGCTCGTCTGGGTCGTCATGGCCAAGCAGGTGGTGTTCCGGGTGCTCGCCGCCTGCCTGGCGTTCATTCCCGCCATGGTCTTCGGAATAGCCGCGGTGAACAAGTACTACGACTACTACCAGACCTGGAGCGCGGCGTTCAATGACGTCACCGGTCAGGGCGGGGCCGGTATTTCCAAGCTCCCAGCGGGGCTGGGCGGCAACGCCGGCGCGGAGATCAGCATACAGTCGACCACCGAGGACGAGCAGTTCGGGCACCTCTTCCAGACGACCATCACCGGGCCGGTCAGTCACCTCACCCGCACGGTGATCGTGTACCTGCCGCCGCAGTACTTCCAGCCGGCCTACAAGCACTACAAGTTCCCGGCGATCGAGCTGCTGCACGGCTCTCCGGGCCAGCCGGTCACGTGGGTCAACGTGCTCGGCCTGGTCCCCACCTACCAGAGCCTGCTGGCCCGCAACGAGGCCGCCCCGGCGGTGCTGGTCATGCCCGACACCAACGGCGGCCTGCAGTACGGGCTGCAGTGCCTCAACGACCCGCACGGGCTCCAGGACATGACGTTCGTGGCCCGCGAGGTCCCGCAATGGGTCTACACGAACCTCCGCGTCCAGTCGCTGGGCAGGGACTGGGGTGTCGCGGGTTACTCGGAAGGCGGCTACTGCGCCGCCAACATCGGCCTGCAGAACCCGAACAGGTTCTCGTTCGTGGGCTCGATGAGCGGTTACTTCGCGCCGCTGAAGAGCAAGGTGCCGGAGAACGGAAGGCCGGGCGGCAGGCCGCACATCGTCAACGTGTTCGCCGGGGACCCGCCCCTGCAGCTCCTCAACACGCCCATCAGGTACATCCAGCACATCTCGCCCGCGGTCGAGATTCCGCAGTTCTTCCTCGCGGCCGGCCAGGCCGATCCCGGCGACGTCCAGGCGCTGGCCAACTTCCAGCAACTGGTGCAGCTCAGGCAGCCGGGCACGCAGTATTTCATCCTCAAGGGTGCCGGGCACCAGGCGAGGGTCTGGCGCGCGGCGCTCACCCCGATGCTGCGCTGGATGACCCCGCTGCTTCAGCAGAACGCGATGCTGCCGCCGCCTACGCAGTCCCGCCTGCCGGGCAAGAAAGTTGTGCGGACCCACGGGCGAAAGATTCCCCTCCAGCCGCACGGCACCGTGCCGCCGCCGCGGAAGCCCTGACCCCCGGGGCCGCGGAAGCCGTAACCGGCGCCTGAAGGCCCTTCGCCGCCGGGGACGCGGTGTGCTGGCGGAGGATGCGAGATTCGAACTCGCGAGGGGTTGCCCCCAACACGCTTTCCAAGCGTGCGCCCTAGGCCACTAGGCGAATCCTCCGCGGGGAAGCTTACCGGAGGGTGTCGCCTGCAGCATCCGGTCCCCGGGCTGACTACACTTGCCCGAGACCCCCCGCGCGGCGTTTATCCCGCCAACCCCCCCAGGGCCGGAAGGCAGCAAGGGTACGCGGGCTCTGACGGGTGCGCGGGGGGTCCCTTCCCGTCCCGGGGTTGTCCCGTCCCGGTGCGGACGGGGCACGGGCTGACGAGGCCGGCGAGGATGGGGTCATGGCAGCAGCGCCTTCGGAAGACCGCGAGCACGACGGGCGGCCGACGACAGGCCTTGCCCTGTACCGGAAGTACCGCCCCGCCACGTTCGCCGAAGTCAAGGGGCAGGACCACGTGACCGCCCCGCTCCGCCAGGCGCTGGGCAGCGGCAGGATCAATCACGCCTACCTGTTCAGCGGCCCGCGCGGCTGCGGCAAGACGTCGAGCGCGCGGATCCTTGCCCGGTCGCTGAACTGCGTGAACGGCCCCACCCCCGATCCGTGCGGGGTCTGTGAGTCGTGCGTGGCGCTCGCGCCGTCCGGGCCGGGCAGCATCGACGTGATCGAGATCGACGCGGCCTCGCACGGCGGCGTCGACGACGCGCGGGACCTGCGCGAGCGGGCGTTCTACGCGCCGGTCGCCGGGCGTTTCAAGATCTACATCATCGACGAGGCGCACATGGTGACCCAGCAGGGTTTCAACGCCCTGCTGAAGCTCGTGGAGGAGCCGCCGCCGCACCTCAAGTTCATCTTCGCCACAACCGAGCCGGAAAAGGTCATCCCGACCATCCGGTCCCGTACGCACCACTACCCGTTCCGGCTGGTGCCCCCGTCGGTGCTGCGCGAGCTGCTGGAGGAGATTCTCGCCAGCGAGGGCGTGCCGTTCGACCCGGCCGTGCTGCCGCTGGTGGTGCGGGCCGGGGCGGGCTCCGCCAGGGACTCGCTGTCGATCCTCGACCAGCTGCTGGCCGGGTCGGACGAGGCGGGCCTGCGCTACGACCGCGCGGTCGCGCTGCTCGGTTACACCGACGCGAGCCTGCTCGACGAGGTGGTGGACGCGTTCGCCGCGGCGAACGGCGCGGCCGTGTTCCACGCGGTGAACAGGGTGATCGAGGGTGGCCACGAGCCGCGCAGGTTCGCCACGGACCTGCTGGACCGGTTCCGTGACCTGATCGTGCTCGAATCGGTGCCCGACGCGATCGAGACCGGCCTGCTCGACATCCCGCCGGACCGGGCTGAGGTGATGTCGGCGCAGGCCGCGCGGTTCGGCCAGGCATCGCTCACCCGCGCCGCGGAGATCGTCAGCACCGGCCTGGACCAGATGCGCGGCGCGACCTCGCCGCGGCTGCTGCTCGAGCTGATGTGCGCGCAGGTCCTGCTGCCGGCCGCCGGCACCGGCGAGCGGTCCCTGCTGGCCCGGCTGGAGAGGCTGGAGGCCGGGGTCCCGCACACGGCGGCCGGCTCCGCGCCGGCTCCCGCCGATTCGGGGATCACCGAACGAGCGGCTGGTTCCCCCGCAGGCACCCCGGCGCCCCGAGACCCCCCGTCCCGTCCCGCCCTGTCCTCTCCCGCCCTGTCCTCTCCCGCCCCGTCCTCTCCCGCCCCGTCCTCTCCCGCCCCATCCGCCTCTCCCGCCTCCGTAGTCCCATGGGACCCATCAGCCATACAGGCCTCGTCCGCCTCTCCCGCCTCCGCAGCCCCACAGGACCCGTCAGCTCCACAGGTCCCGTGGGCCTCACCGGTCCCCCAGGTCCCCGGGGGAGCGCCAACGGCCGACGCGCTGCGGCAGGGCTGGGACGGGGTGCTCGACGCCATCAGGGCGCAGCGCAGGGTCGCCTGGATACTGCTCAGCAACGCCAGCGTGGTGTCGCTGGACGAGGGGGTGCTCACCCTCCAGTTCCCCCGGCCGGGCGACGTCAAGGGCTTCACGAGCAGCGGGTACGAGGACCTTCTCAAGCAGGTGCTCATCGCCCGTTTCGGGCTCAGTGTCACGGTCAGGGCGGTATCCGGCGGGGATCCGCCGCCGGCCGGGCAGCGCCGCGGTGGTCCCGGCGGCCAGCCGCCGGGACGCGGCCAGGGCCGGGGTGGCCCGGGGCCCGCTGGCCCGGCCGGCACCGGCCCGGGTGGCGCCGGATCAGGCGGCAGATCCGCCGGTTCCTCCCGCTTCTCCGGCTCCTCCGGCGCGGATTCCGCCGCGCGCGCGGGCGCCCCGGCGAAGGGGGCGGCGAAGCCCCGTCCCGACTACGAGCCGCCTCCCCCGGATGCCGAGTACCCGTTCGGCGATGACGACGATCCCGTTTCCGGCGAAGCCGGGTTCGCGGACGGGACGGACCTGAACGGGATGGATCCGCCGTCCGGCAGCGCGCTGCGAACGGCCGCGCCGGGATCGGCCGAGCTCACCGGCATGGACCTGATCCAGCGCGAGCTCGGCGGCCAGATCATCGGCGAGTTCGAAGACTGAGCGGGGACTGAGCGGGCCTGGTGCATCGCGTAGGCTCTCCCCGTAAGGAGGGTGACGTGCAACCTGACGGCGGAATGGACATGCAGCGGCTGCTGCAGGCTGCCCAGCAGATGCAGGAGCAGCTGATGAGCGCGCAGCAGGCACTCGCTGAGACCGAGGTGACCGGAACGGCGGGCGGCGGCGCCGTCACCGCCCGGGTCAACGGCCAGGGCGAGCTCGTAGACCTGAACATCGACCCCAGCGTCATCGACGCGAGCGATCCGGCGGAGACCGCGCAGACGATCGCCGACCTCGTGCTCGCGGCGATCAGGGACGCCACGCGTGCCGTGGCCGATCTCCAGCAGGAACGGATGGGCCCGTTCGCGGACGCGCTCAGCGGTGGTATGCCGGGCGGTCTGGAACTTCCCGGGCTGGGCGTCCCGGGGCCGGGCGGCGAGCCGGACGACGCGGACGAGCGCTGACGGGACGGACAGGCCGGGACGGAACCGGGGACGGATAGGCCGGCACGGGAGAGACCGAGGAACGTGGTGTACGAAGGGGTCATCCAGCACCTCATCGACGAGCTGGGGCGGCTGCCCGGGGTCGGGCCGAAGGGCGCCCAGCGGATCGCGTTCCACCTGCTCGCCGCCGACCCGGAGGACGTGAAGCGGCTGGCGGCGGCGCTGGTCGAGGTGACGGAGCGGGTTCGTTTCTGCAGGACCTGCGGGAACGTGGCCGAGGCCGACGAGTGCCGCATCTGCCTCGACCCCCGGCGCGACCTGTCGGTCATCTGCGTCGTGGAGGAGCCCAAGGACGTAGCGGCGATCGAGAAGATCCGCGAGTTCCGCGGCCGGTACCACGTGCTCGGCGGCGCGATCAGCCCGATCGACGGCGTGGGCCCCGATGAGCTGCGGATACGTGAGCTCATGACCCGCCTGTCGGACGGTACGGTGACCGAGCTGATCCTGGCGACCGATCCCAACCTGGAGGGCGAGGCGACCGCGACCTACCTGGCGAGACTTGTCAAGCCGATGGGGCTCCGGGTGACCCGGCCGGCCAGCGGGCTGCCGGTCGGCGGGGATCTCGAATACGCAGACGAGGTCACGCTGGGCCGCGCATTCGAGGGACGGAGGCTGCTTGATGTCTGACTGGCAACCGCTCGCCGACCAGATCGCCAAGAACGCCAAGGACTTCATCGACGGCGTGGCGGCGCTCGCGGGCGGCGAGGGCGGGGACGAGGCCGTCCCGCTGCTGCTGCTCGAGGTGTCGCAGATCCTGCTCGCCGGGGCGAAGCTGGGCGCGAGCAGCGACGTGATCCTGTCCGGGAACGTGGAGCCCCCGGTGGGCGCCGACCCGGACCTCGACGCGCTGCGCGCCGGGCTGGCGGCCAAGCTGGCGAGCTGCGACGAGTACGCCGAGGTCTTCGACCCGTACGCGGACACGAGGGGCATCCCGTTCCGGCTCTCCGACGACATCGCCGCGGTCACCGCGGACCTCATTCACGGGCTCAAGCACTACCAGGCCGGGCGGTCGCTCGAGGCGCTGTGGTGGTGGCAGTACAGCTACTTCAACCACTGGGGCACGCACGGCGGCGCGGCGCTGCGTGCGCTGCACGCGCTCGTCGCGCACGCCAGCCTGGACGTCGCCGAGGAACGCACGCCCCTCTGACCCCGGCATACGCCGCCGCAACCTCGGTAACGGATTGGGCGGCGGAGCGGGGCGCGGATAAACTCAAGCGTCCGTCCGCCAGCGAAGCAACCCGGGAGGAGCGCCCCGTCCGTGGCCCTTGTCGTGCAGAAATACGGTGGATCCTCGGTCGCGGATGCTGACGGGATCAAGCGTGTCGCGCAGCGGATCGTGAAGACGCGCAAGGGCGGCGACCAGGTTGTCGTGGCGGTCTCCGCGATGGGGGACTCCACCGACGAGCTCATCGACCTGGCCAACCAGGTGAGCCCGCTGCCCCCCGCGCGCGAGCTGGACATGCTGCTCACGGCCGGCGAACGGATCTCGATGGCGCTGCTCGCGATGGCGATCGCCAACCTCGGCATGCACGCGCGCTCGTTCACCGGGTCGCAGGCCGGCGTGATCACCGACGGCGCGCACGGCAGGGCCCGCATCATCGACGTGACGCCGGGCCGTATCTCGAGCGCGCTGGCCGACGGCGCCATCCCGATCGTCGCCGGGTTCCAGGGTGTCTCGCAGGACAGCAAGGACGTCACCACCCTGGGCCGCGGTGGCACCGACACCACGGCCGTCGCGCTGGCGGCGGCGCTGGGCGCGGACGTGTGCGAGATCTACACCGACGTGGACGGCATCTTCACCGCGGATCCGCGGATCGTCAGGAGCGCCCGCCGGATACCGCGGATCAGTTACGAGGAAATGCTGGAGATGGCCGCGTGCGGCGCAAAGGTGCTGATGCTCCGGTGCGTGGAGTACGCGCGGCGTTACGACGTGCCGATCCACGTCCGCTCCTCGTTCAGCGAGCGGGCCGGGACCTGGGTCAGCGGGCACGCGCACACCGAGTCGGAGGAAGCCGGTATGGAGCAGGCCATTATCTCCGGGGTCGCACACGACCGGAGCGAGGCGAAGATCACCGTTGTCGGCGTGCCGGACCGGATCGGCGAGGCGGCCCGGCTGTTCGGGGTGATCGCCGAGGCCGGTATCAACATCGACATGATCGTGCAGAACGTCTCCGCCGTCGCCACCGGCCGCACCGACATCTCCTTCACGCTGCCCCGCGACGACGGCCAGCGGGCGATGGAGGCGCTGCGGCGTCTTCAGGACGCCGTGGGCTTCGAGTCCCTGCTGTATGACGACAGGATCGGCAAGGTCTCGCTGATCGGGGCCGGCATGCGGTCGCACCCCGGCGTGACCGCGAAGTTCTTCGGCGCGCTCGCGGACGCCGGCGTGAACATCGAGATGATCTCCACGTCGGAGATCAGGATCTCGGTGATCGTGGACCAGGGTGACGTGGACACCGCCGTGACCGCGACACACAAGGCGTTCGACCTGGACGCCGACGAGGTGGAGGCTGTCGTCTACGGGGGGTCCGGGCGATGAGAGCCGGCGGGCGGCCGACTCTCGCGGTCGTCGGCGCGACCGGTGCTGTCGGCACGGTCATGCTCGACCTGCTGTCCATGCGCGAGGACATCTGGGGCGAGATCAGGCTGATCGCCTCGGCGCGCTCGGCGGGGCGCCGGCTGACGGTCAGGGGCCGCGAGACCGAGGTGATCGCGCTGACCGAGGACGCCTTCGACGGCGTCGACGTGGCGATGTTCGACGTGCCCGACGAGGTCTCGGCCGCCTGGGTGCCGGTCGCGGCGGCGTGCGGCGCGGTCGCCGTCGACAACTCGGGCGCCTTCCGCATGGACCCCGAGGTGCCGCTGGTGGTGCCCGAGGTCAACCCGGATGACGTGGCCCGGCGGCCGAAGGGGATCATCGCCAACCCCAACTGCACCACGCTGTCGCTCATCGTGGCCGTGGGCGCGCTGCACCGGGCGTTCGGCCTGCGTGAGATGGTGGTGGCCTCCTACCAGGCCGCCTCGGGCGCCGGCCAGAGCGGCATCGACACCCTGTACGCGCAGCTGGACAAGGTCGCCGGGACCCGTTCGCTCGGCCAGCGGGCCGGGGACCTGCGCGGCGTCGCCGGCGATCTCGGACCGTTCCCGGCGCCGCTGGCGCTCAACGTCGTGCCCTGGGCCGGGTCCCTCAAGGAGGACGGCTGGGCCTCGGAGGAGCTGAAGGTCCGCAACGAGTCGCGGAAGATCCTCGGCCTGCCGTCGCTGCGCGTGTCCGCGACCTGCGTCCGGGTGCCGGTCGTGACCGCGCACTCGGTCGCGGTGCACGCGGTTTTTTCCCGTCCGGCCGGGCGCGCGGAGGCCTGGGACGTGCTTCGCGCCGCACCCGGCGTGGTGGTCTGCGACGAGCCGGAGCGCGGTGACTTCCCCACCCCGGCGGACGTGGTGGGCACCGACCCGACCTGGGTCGGCCGGGTGCGCCAGTCGCTGGACGACCCGAACGCGATCGAGTTCTTCGTGTGCGGTGACAATCTGCGCAAGGGAGCGGCGCTCAACACCGCCCAGATCGCGGAACTTGTCGCAGCCGAGCTCACCCCGGCGGGGCCGTAGTGAGAGATTTGCCGGTATTGGTGCCCAACGCGGCTTGAGTGGGACAATGGGCGGTTGCGCCGCCCGGACTCTCCATTCCGTAAGACAGTTGTCATCATTGCCGGTTCGCCGGATCTCGCGTCGATGCCGGCTGTATAACAGTTTTCAGGGGCGGAACTGCGCGAGGAGGGGTCGTGTTCGGTTACCGCGTCATGCCAGGCGGCTTGCGCCGTGCTCCTGGTCACAGCGTGCCTGGTCCGAACCTCGGGCCACCGTGATGACGCCGGCCGGGGCGACTGTCCCCGGCAGGGCGGATAAACCAGGAGTAATCGCGTTTACATTCACCTTATATATCGTTTCGTGTCCAAACAGTTATGCCGGCTGATAGAGTCGTTCTCCCTGGCAGACCTGGCAACTGGTTCCACCGACGCGCACGCGGGGCCGCGTCGTAACTGACGCAGATTCGCTTTACCGCGACTCGAGGAGGTACCCCGTGGCAACGACTCGCAGCCGTCCCCGCGGCCGTGAGAGCGCTCGCCCGTCTTCCGGCGGGGTGGTTGCCGAGCACGCAGCGAAGATCTACGGCGCGGCGATCGCGGGCGTCGTCGTGATACTGGCCTTCCTGACGCTGACTCGCATGGGGCACGTGATCGACGCGGCCACCCAGCACTTCATGCTCTACTACGCGGGTGTCTTCGCGCTCATCGCGCTGTGCGCCTCGGTGGCGCTCGGCCTGCTGTCGACGGACCGGCTCGTCCTCAACCCCGGCCACCGGGTCTTCGTTCAGTCGATGCACCGTGCCGCCTCCTTCGCGGCGCTGGCATTTCTCGTGATACACATCACGACCGAGATCCTCGCCCAGCGTTCCCACGTCATCGATGCCTTCGTACCGTTTCTCTCGCCGTTCAGGACCTTCTACATCGGACTCGGAACGATCGCGTCCGACCTGATCGTGCTGCTCGTGATAACGAGCATCCTGCGCAAGCGGTTCACCACGCACAGTAAGGCCTGGCAGTGGCGGGCGATCCACTACACGTCGTACGTCGCCTTCGTCTTCGGAATCTGGCACGGGCTGCTCGCCGGCCGCCCGGGCAAGCCCTACGTGGACTGGAGCTACGGGTTCGTCATCGCCTTCACCGCGCTCGGCCTGGCGGTTCGCGTGCTGGCCAACTCGCTGCGGCCCAAGGAGAACCTCAGCGGGCCGCCGGTGGACGACACGAGCGGCACCGCCTCCTCGCCGCTGCGCGCCGCCACGCTTAACATGGCCGCGCAGTTCGGCAGCACGATGCGGATGATCCCGGCCACCGGGGGCATGGCGGCCGCCGCGGGCGTGCTTCCGGGTGCGGCCCCCGGCGTGTACCGGGCCGAGGCGCTGGGAACGGTCGGCACGCCGGGTTCGCCGTCGGGTCCCATGCCGGTGCTCGCGGCGCTTCCCGCGGGCGGGGCGGCGGAGTCGTTCACCGACTACGCCGGAGGCTACGCTCCCCCCGCGCCGGGCGGCCCGGCGGGGGACGGGCGCCAGCCCCTTTACGAGCCCGGGTACGAGGGGCCGCCGCGCTACGCGGGCGCGCCACGCCGCGACAACGTTGGCGGTTACGGCGATGATCCCGGCTACGGCGACGGTGGCTACGGTGATGGCCCGGGCTATGGGGACGACCGTGGCTATAGGAACGATCGTGAGTATGTGGACGACCGTGGCTACGGGGACCCAATGGCTTACGCGGATGCCGCCGGCTACGGCGGGCCGGCGACTTACGCGGACACTCCCGGCTACGGTGAAACCCCTGGTTACGGCGAAGTCCCCGGCTACGGTGAAGCCCCCGGCTACGGTGAAGCCCCCGGCTACGGCGAAGCCCCCGGCTACGGCGAAGCCCCCGGTTATGGGGGATCGGGCTACGACGATGGACCCGGGTACGACGGGCTCCGCAATCGCGAGGGGCCCCGCTATGGCGACGGACCCGGGTATGACGGCTCCGGGTACGACGGACCTGGTTACGACGGACCTGGTTATGCTGGCCGCCCCGGTTACGACGACGGGCCCGATTACGGAATGCTGTCCGCTCCGGTCAGCTATGAGGCGATGTCCTCGTACGGCGCGGGGGGCGGTGACACGGCCACGATGCCCGCGATATCGGGCGGCGGCGCGCCACGCCCCGGGTCAGGACCGGCCACCGGCCCAATGCCACGTGCCGGGAGCGGCGCGATGCCGCGGGCGGTAACCGGCCCGATGCCTCGTGCGGGTACCGGCCCGATGCCTGGGGCCGGGACCGGGCCCATGCCGCGGTCCGCGACGGGTCCGATGCCTCGTGCGGGGACGGGCCCCATGCCGCGAGCGGAGATGGGTTCGATGCCGAGGGCCGGGACCGGCCCGATGCCTCGTGCGGCCACCGGGCCGACGCCTCGTGCTGGGACAGGTGCCGTGCCGCGGTCCGGGAGGGGTCCGATGCCTCGTGCGGGAACCGGCCCGATGCCTCGTGCGGGGACGGGTCCGATGCCTCGTGCGGGGACTGGGCCAATGCCTCGTGCTGGGACAGGTGCCGTGCCGCGGTCCGCGACGGGCCCCATGCCGGAGGCGGGTACCGGCCCGATGCCTCGTGGGGGGACTGGCCCGATGCCGCGCGCTGATTCAGGCGCGCAGCGTGAGGCGACCGGTTCGATGACGCGTGCCGCGACCGGTCCCACGCCGCGGTCCGCGACGGGTCCCATGCCTCGTGCGGGTACCGGCCCGATGCCTCGTGCGGGTACTGGGCCGATGCCTCGTGCGGGGACTGGCCCGATGCCGCGGTCCGGCACCGGTCCGATGCCGCGCGCGGGCGATGGTTCCCGGTCACAGGCTCCTCCCGGGTCTGCGCCGGATGCGGGGCGCGGGCGCAGGCCCGCGCCGGACGGCGGTACCGGCCCGAGACCGCGCGGCGCTCGCGGGTCCGGCGGGGGCCAGCCGCCGCGCGGGACGGCTGGGCCTGAGTCCAGGGCCGGCCGGGGCAGGCCGGATCCCGGTAGTTCAAACTCCTATGGACGTGGCGGAGACGGCAGGCGATGAACCCGAGTTCCCCGGAAGAGCTCGATGTCCCCACGATCATGCGGATCGGGGCGGCGCGGCTTACGGCGGGTCTCGACCGGATGTCACGGCTCGACCTCGACGCGCACCGCGACATCTTTGGCCCGCTGCCACGCATGTCCGCGAGCGAGCTGATCGCGATGGCGAAGCAGGTCGACCTGCGCGGCCAGGGCGGTGCCGCGTTCCCTTTCGCGCGCAAGCTCCAGGCGGTCGTCGACGCGGCTGAGTCGACCGGGCGCCCGACGATCGTCGTGGTGAACGCGACCGAGGGCGAGCCCGGGTCCTTCAAGGACAAGATGCTCATGATCAGGTCGCCTTACCTGATCCTGAGCGGCGCGGCGCTGGTCGCCGAGGCGATCGAGGCCGAGGAGATCATCGTCGGGGTGACGGGCAACGAGCTCGCCAACAGATCGGTCGAGGCCGCCATCGCGGCCGAGCCGGGCCTGCGGAAGATGGTCCGCGTCATCCAGCAGCCGGAACGGTTCATCTCCGGTGAGTCCGGCGCGCTGGTCCGCGGCATCAACGGGAAGAAGCCGGTTCCGCCCGGCCGGAAGACCCTGGCCGCCGAGCGTGGCGTGGATGATCTTCCGACGCTGCTGTCGAACGCCTCCACGTTTGCCCAGCTGTCCGTGCTGGCTCTGCTCGGGCCGGGCCGGTTCGCCTCGATCGGCACACCCGAGGAGCCAGGCACCGTGCTGCTCAGCGTGAGCGGCTCGGCAAAGCACGCCGCGGTCGTGGAGGTCCCGACGGGTATCCCGCTCGGCGCGGTCCTGGACATCTGCCAGGCCCCTGCCGGGGACGGGGTGCTCGTGGGCGGCTACCACGGCATGTGGCTGCCCGCGGAGACCGTTTACACGGTGCCGGTGTCGCGGGAGGGGCTCGCCGCCGTGGGCGGCACGCTCGGATCAGGCATCGTGCTTCCCCTCGGCGACGGCACCTGCCCGCTCGGTGAGGTGTCGCGGATAACCAGCTATCTGGCCGGTGAGTCCGCGGGCCAGTGCGGGCCCTGCAAGCTGGGCCTGCCGACGATCGCACGCGCGCTCGCCGCGGTGGTCGACGGGTCGGGCGGCATCGAGGCACTCGAGACGGCCAGGCGGTCGGCCGCCTCCGTGACGGGGCGCGGCGCCTGCTCGCATCCGGACGGCGCCACCAGGTTCGTGCTGTCGGCTCTCGAGGTGTTCACCGAGGACCTGGCCGCGCACGTCTTTCACTCCTCGTGCGGGCGTCCCGTCCGCGGCATACTGCCGCTGCCCGAGGGGCCTGAGCAGCAGGCACAGAAGCGCCTCGAGGTCGACTGGGTCCGCTGCGAGGGGCACGGGCTGTGCGCGCACCTGGTTCCTGAACTCATTCACCTCGACAAGCAGGGCTTCCCGGTGATCATGTCGATTCCGGTGCCCCCGTGGCTGGAGAAGGACGCGCAGCAGGCCGTGGACATGTGCCCGGCGCTCGCGCTGCGGCTCGGGAACAACCCGGGGAAAGGGGGCGGGCGCCCCGCGCCCGCGCCCGTGCCGATCGCGGCACCGGTGCTGCGCACCGGGCTCATCGGCGGCGGTTCCGGCGGCCGCCGGGCTATCACTGCGTAGCCGGGGGAACCACGATCCGTTCGGTAAATTCTCCTGCGGGATACGGCGCGGCCACGGTCCAGCCGGCCGCGCGCCACAGCGGCGGGCTGACTGCCTGGCACGCGTCGATCAGCAGGCGGGTGGCCACGGCGGCACCCGCGGCGGCCGGGTTCACCGTGGCGAATTCCGGCCATGGGGTGACCACCAGCACGGCGTCGGCCTGGTGGGCGGCGGCGAGGGCGCTGTCCGCGTAACCCAGATGCGGGAACGCCACCAGGGCGTTGCCGGTCGCCATCGGGTCGTAGACGACGATTTCGGCGCCCAGGCGGGACAGCCGGTCCGCGACGTCCAGGCCGGGCGAGTCGCGGACGTCATCGGTTCCCACCTTGAACGCGCCGCCCCACAGGGCGATCCGTTTCCCGCGCAGCGGGCCCGCCACGGCGGTGAGCAGGTTCACGATCCGCTGGCGGCGGCTCGCGTTGATCTCATCGACCGCGGAAAGCAGCCTTGCCGCGCTGTTCGCGCCGGTGGCGACCGCGAACGCGGCGAGCCCGCGGATGTCCTTTGGCATGCAGCCGCCGCCGTAGCCCAGGCCCGCGGTAAGCCCGGTGCGGCCGATCCGCGGATCCATGCCCAGCGCGTCGGCGAGCACCGCCACGTCGGCCCCGGCGCCCGCGCAGATGTCGCCGATCGCGTTGATGAAAGAGATCTTCGTCGCCAGGAACGCGTTGGCGGCGACCTTCGCCATCTCCGCCGTCGCCGGGTCCGTGAACAGCAGCGGCACCGCCAGCGGCTGGTAGACCTCGCGTACGACGCTCTCCGCCGCGGCACTCGGCACCCCGGCGACGATCCGGTCCGGCCGCAGCGTGTCGGCGAGCGCGAATCCGCCACGGAGGAATTCGGGGATCCAGGCAACCTCGACGGCGTCCCTGGCGGGAGCACGGGCCGCCAGCTCACGGGCGAGCGCGGCCGTGGTGCCCGGCGGCACCGTGGACTTGCCTATGACGAGCGCCGGCCGGTTCAGGTGCGGGGCGAGCGTGCGGGCCGCGGCGTATACCTGGGACAGGTCGAAGCCGTCGTCATCCGGCAGCTCCGGGGTGGGCACGGCAAGAAAATGCACGGTCGCGAACCGGCCCGCCTCGGCGAAGCTCGTGGTGAAGCGGAGACCGCCGGTGGCGATGTTGCGGGCGAGCATCTCGTCGAGGCCGGGCTCGGCGAACCACGCACGACCCTCGCTGAGAAGCTGGACCTTGCTCTCGTCGGTGTCGGCGCCGAGCACCTCGTGACCGATCTCGGCCATGCACGCCGCAAGGGCGGCGCCGAGGTGCCCGCAGCCGATCACCGTGAGCCTCATCAGCGCGGTTCCTCTTTCCTGGCGTGGCCGTAGAGACGGGGCATGACCTTCCGCAGTTCGCGGTCGAACTCAGCGAGCGCGCCGCGGATCGCATACTCCAGCCAGGGGTCGGGTGGCGCGATCAGATGACCGGTGATGGTGTGCACACCCCTGACCGACAGTCTCACGATAGCGCGGCCGGCCAGCAGCACGCCCCACGCTGTCAGGCAGGAAGCGGCGAAAGCGAACGACAATGTCTCAAGGGGAATGCTGGCGGCTGCGACGGCAGTGTGTCTCACGATGGAACACCTCCCCTCGGTGTCCGGCCGCCCGGAGACCGGCTGGGTAACCGCCATGATCGTTCGGGCTGTAACAAAGGGACGCGCCACGCCCGGGCGCGGAGTACCGCTTTCACTAGTTTTTAATAGGTAAATGCGGGCGGTCACGGCCGGTTCCGAACCCTACTACGGCGCGTAGCGCATGCTAGAACAACTTCATCTGGCGGCCGGCGGCCCTTTGGGCGCGGTGCGGCACGGGCCGGGCCAGCAGTCCCTGATCGATGGCGGCGAGGAACGGCGACCGGCCGGACGGCTCCTCGGAGCCGTACCGGGCGCGGCGCGCCGCACAGCTGATGAGCAGCCTGCCGCGGGCCCTGGTCATTCCGACGAACAGCAGCCGCCGCTCCTCCGCGGCATCGGGGCCGGGCCCCGCGCCGGGCAGCCGCAGCGGCAGCAGGCCGCTCTCGCAGCCGGCCAGAAACACCACGTCGAACTCCAGGCCCTTGGCGGCGTGCAGGGTCAGCAAGGTGATCGCCTCGGCCCGCGGGTCCAGCGCGTCCGTCTCCGCGCCCAGCGAGATCTCGGTCCGGAAGCGCTCGAGGTCGTCACCGCACCGGTGCGCGAGCGGCGCCAGCAGCTCGCCAGCGGCGCGGAGGTCGATGACCGCCGGATCCTTTTCCCCTCTGGCCGCCGCGAGCGCGCGCACCGCCGCCGTGAGCCGCTGCGCCACCGTGGGCGGCGCGTTCCCGGGGGGCAGGCTCCCGGGGGCCAGGATTCCGGGGGCCAGCAGAGCCATTTCGCGCAGGATCTCCGCCACCCCCGCCCGCCGCGTGAGCAGGTCGTGCGAGCGCTTCTGGAACGGCAGCCCGGCGCGCGTCAGCGCCTGGCCGAGCGGGCCGGCCTGCGCGTCCGTGCGGTACAGCACGGCTATGTCGGAAAGTCCAAGCTTGCCGTGGTCGTGCCCGTCAGCGCGGCCGCTGTCAAGGGAGTGGAACGACGCGCCGCCGAGCAGCCGGTCGATGGTGGCGGCGATCCAGGCCGCCTCGGCATGCTCGTTCGCGGCTTCGGTGAAGCTGACGGTGCCGAGCGAGTCGCCCGCGCCGCCGGGATCGTCCCGCATCGCGACCGCGGTCCGGCCAGGCACCAGCGTCGCCGGCGCGATGGCCTGCGCCGCGGCGGTCACGATCGCCGGACTGGAACGGTAGTTCCTGGTCAGCTCCACCGTGACGGCGCCGGGGAAGTCCGCCCCGAACCTGCCGAAGATGCCCACGTCGGCGCCGCGGAAGCCGTAGATCGCCTGATCCGGGTCACCGATCGCGGTCAGGCCGGCGCCGTCACCGCCGATCATGCGGAGCAGTTCGTACTGGACGCCGTCGATGTCCTGGTATTCGTCAACGCTGATCGCCGGCCACCGAGCGCGGAGCGCGGCGGCGATGGCCGGGTTGCCGGCGAGCAGCGCCGCTGACATCTCGACGAGGCCGTCGAAGTCGACCATGTCGCGGGCCGCCAGTTCCTTGCGCAGCGCGAGCTTGCCGTCGGGGTCATCCGCCAGCCCGGCGAGCAGCCTGCGCCCGTCACGCTCGGATCCGGTCAGCTCGGCCGCGACCCGGAGCCTGGCGGCCTCGCCGGCGACGCCGAACTGTTCGGGAAGCCCTGCCGCGGCGTGCTGCTCGCGCAGGATCCGCAGGCCCAGGCCGTGGAACGTGGTGACCGTGAGCTGCCGGTCCCGGCCCGGGCACAGCGCGGCCAGCCGGTCCCGCATCTCCTGCGCCGCCCGCCGGGTGAACGTGATCGCCAGGATGTGCTCCGCGGGCACTCCGCACTCCATGACCTGGTAGGCGATGCGGTGCGTCAGCGTGCGGGTCTTCCCGGTTCCGGGGCCCGCGATGATCAGCAGTGGCCCCGGAGCGATCGCCGCCGCGTGCTGGTCCGGGTCCAGCCCGCCGAGCAGCGATTCCCGGGGGGGTCCGGGGGGAGGGTCCCCCCGGCCGAGCGCGGCGACGGCGGCCTGGGGGCCCTGCCGCCCGGAGGCGCGGCCGTTCGGTGAACGGGTTTCCCGGCCTCGTTCCGCTGATTGCTGTGGCGCGGCCGGAAGCTCCGTCACGGCGATGAGCGCCGCGCCGCCCAGCTCGCCGGGCTCGAAGAGCCGGATCGTACCGTACTCGCCGTCGTAGCCGGCTTCCCTGATCACCTCACCGCGGCGCAGCCGGGCGATGGCCTCGCCGAGCGGTGAGCCGCCCACCCGGCTTATTTCGTCGACCGGGGTCTCCCGCAAAATGCTCAGCTCCGGCCCGAGAGCGGTGACGAGCCGGCCCACTTCACCGGTTACCTTCTTGCTCTTTGGCCCGGTGGAGAGGATTTCGCCGATGATTTCCGGAAGCTGCACAAGGCTCGTGAACCCGGCCGCCCCGGCCGGCCGGAATCCCTCCGGGCGGTCGGCGAGCTCGGCCACCCGGTGCAGAACTCCCACGGTAAGCGGCTTGCCGCAGCCCGGGCACATCGTGCCGAGCTCACGGGTCCGCTCGGGATCCATGCGGATACCGCACTTGCGGTGGCCGTCGAGGTGGTACTTCCCTTCTTCGGGAAAGAACTCGACGGTGCCCTCCAGGCCGTCACCGGTCCGCAGCGCGGCGGCCATCGCGAAATAGTCCAGGGTGGTACCGAATACGGTCGCCTCCCGGCCCAGCATCGGTGGCGAATGTGCGTCGGAGTTGCTCACCAGGCGGTACGAGTCGAGGGACGAGCAGGTCCAGTTCATCGGCGGATCCGACGACAGCCCGGTTTCCACCGCGAATACGTGCCCGGCAAGGTCGGCGTAGCATTCCTGCACCGCATCGAAACCGGATTTGGAGCCGAGAACGGCGAACCACGGCGTCCAGACGTGCGCGGGGACGAGGAAGCAGTCCGGGCCGGCGGACAGTGTGATCTCCAGCAGGTCGCGTGAGTCGAGGCCGAGAATCGGCCGCCCGTCAGATGCCAGGTTGCCGATTTTGGCCAGCGCCGCGGTGATCCGGTCGGCGGCGCTGAAACTCGGCGCGTAGATAAGATGATGCACCTTCCTGGTCCGGTCTGCGCGGCGGTAGATCGTGGATATCTCCACGGAGAGCATGAACCGGACGGTGCCCGCGCAGCTGGCCGGCGAATCGCGCATGAGCCGTTTTTCCAGGTCCGGCCGGATGCGAAACAGCCCCGGCTCCGCCGGTACCAGGGTTTCCCTGAGCTCAGCCGCCCACGCCGGATGCGTGAAATCCCCGGTCCCGAGAACGGTGAGACCCTTGCGCAGCGCCCACCAGGACAGGTGCTCAATATCACAGTCCCTGCTGCAAGCGCGGGAGTATCTCGAGTGAATATGCAGGTCAGCGTGAAACATATCGGCGCGGCAGCTCCCCGCCTGGGTCGGCAACTGCTACCTGTACCCTATCGGCACGCGGTGACCGCTAGCTGGATATCCGCCCCGAGGCTACCTGTGTCGCCGCTCTCGCCGCCGCGGGTGCCCGCGGCGATCACTCGCCCTTCACGTTCACGATCTGCCGAAGGGTGTGACGGACCTCCACCAGGTCCGCGGCGTCGGCCATGACCTGGTCAATTGGTTTGTAGGCCTGGGGGATCTCATCCAGGAACGCGTCGGTGTGGCGCCACTCGATGCCCGCCATGGCCGCGTCGAGCTGTGCGCGGGTGAACACCTTGCGGGCGGCCGACCGGCTGTACCCGCGGCCGGCGCCGTGCGGTGAGGAGTTCAGTGACTGCCGGTTCCCCTTCCCGGCCACCACGTAGGAGGCGGTTCCCATCGAGCCCGGGATCAGGCCCGGCCTGCCCTTGCCGGCGTCGATCGCGCCCTTGCGGGACAGCCACACCTCCCTGCCGAAGTGCCTCTCGCGCGCCGTGTAATTGTGGTGACACTGAATGTCCTCTTCCACCGAAACCTCCCTGCCGATCCAGTCGGCGAGGCAGGCGATCACCCGGCTCATCATCTCGGCGCGGTTCAGCAGGGCGAAATGCTGCGCCCACCGGAGGTCACGGATATATGCCCAGAACTCGTCCGTCCCCTCCACGAGGTAGGCGAGATCGGGATCCGGCAGCGGTATCCACCAGCGCTCGCACAGCTGCCGCGCGATCTTGATGTGCTTGTTCGCCAGCCTGTTGCCGGCGCCTCGCGAACCCGAGTGCAGGAAAAGCCACACGCGGCCCAGCTCGTCGAGGCTGACCTCGATGAAGTGGTTACCCGAGCCGAGTGAGCCTAGCTGAAGCCGCCAGTTGGGCGCGATCGCGCCGGCGCTTGCCGCGCCTTCCTTGTGCTCCATCTCGGCGATGCGCCCGGCGGTCTCCGAGTTGCGCACCGTACCGTTGTATTTCCCGGCCGACAGCGGAATCGCGCTCTCTACAGACTCGCGGAGGGCGCCGAGGCGGCCGCGCATTTCCTCTGCGGTGAACTGCGTCCTGACCGCGTGCATTCCGCAGCCGATATCCACGCCTACTGCGGCGGGCATGACGGCGCCGAGGGTCGGGATCACCGAGCCGACGGTTGCGCCTTTTCCCTGGTGTGCGTCCGGCATCAAAGCGACGTGTGGATAGATGAAGGGCATCGACGCCGTGCGGTCGGCCTGCTTTCGGGTATCTGGCTCAAGAATCGACGCCCAGCTCATCAGCCGCCTGCTCAGCTGCTTCATTTCTCTGCCCCTGTCTCTGCCCCTGCGACCTTCCCGTCATGCGAGCGCTCGTCCGCGGCGGTCCCTGCCGCAAAGGAAAACCGCCCGCTCGGTTTTCCCGCGGACGGTTCCTGCTACCAATGCGTCCCTACCCGGAAATCCTCCCGCGTAACCTCCGCAACGGGACATCTCGCCCTGGGTGCCGGGCGGTTGAGGCGGAAGGTTTGTGGTAGGGGAGGGGCATGTTCGAAGGGTTTACGCTGGAACGGATCGACGTCGGTGAGGCCACGCTCCGGGTGCGTTACGGGGGGTCGGGTCCGGCGGTGCTACTGCTGCACGGGCACCCGCGCACGCACGCTACCTGGCACAAGGTCGCGCCCCTGCTGGCCGAGCGGTTCACGGTTGTGTGCCCGGACCTACGCGGTTACGGTGAGTCGTCGAAGCCGCCGACCACGCCCGATCACCGGCCCTATTCCAAGCGGGCGATGGCCGGGGACTGCCTCGCTCTGATGCGGGCACTCGGCCACCCGCGGTTCTGCGCGGCCGGGCATGACCGCGGCACGTATGTCGCCCAGCGTCTCGCCATGGACCATCCTGGCGCGGTGAGCCGCCTGTGCCTGATGGAGGGGATACCCATCGGCGAGGCGCTCGCCAGGTGCGACGCCAAATTCGCCGCCAGCTGGTATCACTGGTTCTTCTTCGGCCAGACCGAACGGCCCGCTGAGCGGCTCATCAGCGCCGATCCCGATGCGTGGTACACGGCGACGGCTGAGCACATGGGCCAGGAGGCCTACGAGGACTACCGGCGCGCCATTCATGACCCGGCGACGGTTCACGCGATGATCGAGGACTACCGGGCGGGGCTTGGCATTGACCGCGAGCACGATGATGCCGACCGCGCCGCGGGCCGGCGGATCGGCTGCCCGCTGCTTTTCCTGTGGGCCGCAAAGGATGACCTCGAGGACCTCTACGGCGACCCGCTGGCCATCTGGCGCGACTGGGCCGACGATGTCCGCGGCCGGTCCATTGACTGCGGCCACCACATCGCCGAAGAGGCACCCGGCGAGCTGGCCGCTCACCTGAGCGATTTCTTCGCCTGAGCGACTCCTCGTCGCTGGCTAGGTGCCCTGCTGGAACCGGCCGTTGCGGCTTGCCCGCCGCGGAAGCGCCTGCGCGCCGGTACGGGATGGCAGGTGAGCCCGTGCCCGGCGGTCGGCGACGATGGCTTTGGCGACGCTTGGGAAGACGGCGAAATACTGGTCCAGGTCCGTTAGCTGAAGGATCCTGGCAACGCTTCCTCGCGGATCGGCCAGGGACAGCGTGCCGCCGAGCAGTCCCGCACGCCGGTTGATGGCCAGCAGCACGCGCAATCCAGCGGCGTCCATGAACGTGAGCCCTGACAGGTCGAGGACGATCCTGTTCCCCCGTTGGACCAGGATGCCGAGCAGGTCTTCCTGAAGGGAAGGCGCTGAGATGAGGTCAAGCTCGCCGTGAACCTCGACGATGATGTGGTCGTCCAGAATGCGGCTGGAGAATCCCAGGTGCAAAGAACGGCCTCCATGTCTCGTACGTGCCGAGATGAGGGAGCCGCTTGCCTGACTCGCCTGCTTCCTGTTGTGGCTGTGGGCGGGTCTCAACCCTGCCCGGACCCGCTGCATGCCGGACGCAAGCACCGGTAACAACCATCTAAGCTAACCAACTTTACCAGTCGTATGGCGGTCGAGGATGGCGTAATGAGCGGACAGGGGCCCGAGGAGCCCGAGACCACGCCGGGTCTGACGGAGCTGGCGGCGCTGCTGCTGTCGGTCGAGAACGTCGAGGAGGCCCTGCGTCACCTTGCCCGGATGGCCGTGGTCGTCATACCTGACGGGCCAAGCTGCGGGATCACGGTCTTGAGGGATGGCCGGTTCACCACCGTGGTGTATTCCGGATCGATTCCGGCGTCGGTCGATGAGGCCCAGTACGAGCACGGCGACGGCCCGTGCCTGGAGGCCATGCGTACCGGGTCCCCGGTCGTCGTCCAGGATCTGGCCAGCGAGAAGCGCTGGGACGGTTTCCCGGCCGTGGCGCTGGCGGCCGGAGCGCACGGTGTGTACGCGCATCCCCTCGAGGCGGCGGGGAAGGTGCTGGGCGCACTCAACCTCTACGCACACGAGCCCGACCTGTTTCCCGAGCCCGTGCAGCGGATCGCCATGCATTTCGTCGAGCCCGCCGCCGTACTGCTCAGCGGGGTGCTTCGCCAGATAGGGCAGGCCAGGCTCATCGACGAGCTGCGCTCCGGCATGTCATCACGAGCCGTCATCGACCAGGCGATCGGCATCATCATGGCGCAGCGCCACTGCGGCCCGCGGGAGGCGCTCGCGATGCTGCGCAGGATCTCCAACGACCGCAACGTCAAGCTCCGCGAAGTCGCCGCGGGCGTGGTCCAGGCGGTCGCCGCCGGAAGGCCCGACGCCGGGTAACGACGGGGCGGGACGCGGGCCGGGCATTCTCGCCCGTGCCGTGTGGCCATCGGCCCCGCCTGGCTGCCTTCTCTGGGGCGCCAGAACCGTTGCAGGCCCGAGGGGGGGAGCGGTGTGCGTTTGCCGTCGGCCACCAGCCGGGCCAGCAGCTGGGTGTGCCGCCCGGGCGCAGCTTGCGCTGCCCGATCATAACCGCCGCCCCGCCACCGTGAACGCGACAACACTCAGCCCAAGCCCAATGGCAATCCGTGCGACCACGCGAACCTTCTTACGCCATCATGGCCGCGGCGATGACCGAGGGCTCATCGGCTGCCTGGTGAGATGGATGCCGAGCGGGGCGAGCGCGTCGTTGATCGCGTTGGCGAACGCCGGGGGCGAGACTCCATGAGTCCTGTCCAATCCCGGTGAGCGGCGCTCGGTTTCGCCTTGCGCTCCCCGGCCGACAATGATAGTATCGAACTGGAAATCGGGACCACAGGCCCGACTGATTATCAGTCGGCAGGACGTTCCCCGCCACGCGGGTTAACTGACACAGAGGCAGCGTCCCCATCCCCGGATCGCATTTCATCGCCCGGGATTCCGTTTGCAGCATCACCCAGAGCCCGTTTGGCATGCGGGGAGGTGACCGCCTGTGGCTGTCCAGCCCGAAGACGCTGGCCTGGAAGACAAGCCTGGCCGCACCGGCCAGCCCCGCGACGTCGGGGAGCACGGCCAGCCCGCCAGTTCCGGAACGCCCTCCTGCCCCAGCGCTGCCCCGAGCGCCGCTTCTGTCTCTCCTTCCGCGTCCGCGCCTGCTGCTGTTTCCGCGTGTGTTTGCGCTGGTGTGGCTGCTTCAGCCCCAGGTGCCGCGCCGGGGACGGTGGCCGGGGCGCTGGCGATGATCCGCGCCGGGCTGGGTTTCTTGAACGCCACCGATGTGGCGGGGTTGCCGTCGGCGGCGCAGGCCGGGGTGCTGGCCGCGCTCGGGCAGATGCAGGCGATGCACACCGCGGCGCACGCCGCGGTGCTGGGCGCGTTCACCGCCGCCAGCGGGTATGAGTCCGGCGGTCATGGCGGGCCGGTGCCGTGGCTGATGCACGTGACCCGGGTGACCAAGGGTGCCGCGAAAGGCGCGGCCGGGTGGATGCGCCGCCTCAACGCCCACCCCGGCATCGCCCGGGCGCTGGCTGCCGGGGGTATCTCCGAGTCCTGGGCCCGGCAGCTGTGCGACTGGTCTGACCGGCTGCCGGAGGAGAACCGGGCGGCGGCGGATCAGATCCTGCTGGCTGCGGCGGCGGGCGGGGTGCCGCTGGGTGACCTGGCGGTGCTCGCCGCGGAGATGTATGAAAAAGCCAAAGCGCAGGCCCCGGATCCGGAGGGGGATCCCCGTTTTGATGACCGGGGGGTGCGGCTGGAGGACACCATCG
>JAFAZE010000134.1 GCA_019239975.1 Streptosporangiaceae bacterium | reverse complement strand
GCGCGGGGTGTTTTCGCGACCCGTGCCCGTTTCCCGGACGCGGACGAGGTGGTGGTCGAGTGGCCGCACCGGTTCCTGGCCGGTGCCGCGGTCGACGCGCGGACCGTGATCTGCGTGCTGACCCACGACCCGAAGTTCGACGTGCCGCTCCTGGAGGTCGCGCTGCGCACGCCCGCTGGCTACGTCGGCGCGATGGGCAGCAGGCGGACGCACGAGGACCGGCTGGAACGGCTTCGCTCCGCGGGCCTGACCGACGCCGAACTCGCGCGGCTGCGCTCACCGATCGGCCTGGACCTGGGCGCGCGGACGCCCGAAGAGACCGCCGTGTCGATCGCCGCCGAGCTGATCCAGCTCCGCTGGGGCGGCACCGGACGCGCCCTGACCGAAACCGTAGGCCGCATCCACCACGAAACCCGCGCCCCGGCATAACCGCCCGCCCTCCGCCGTGCGCCTTCCGCCGTGCGCCGCCGCCTTCCCGGGTGGCCTTCGCCTTCCCGGGTGCCCCATCCCTTGCGGGTGCCCCATCCCTTGCGGGTGCCCCATCCCTTGCGGGTGCCCCATCCCTTGCGGGTGCCCCATCCCTTGTGGGTGCCCCATCCCTTGTGGGTGCCCCATCCCTTGTGGGTGCCCCATCCCTTGCGGGTACCCCACCCCTTGCGGCTTCCCGGGTACCCGCGCCGCGTTACCGGCCGATTTGGGTGCATTCCGTGCTGCTATCACGACGCGGATTGCACCCAAATCCGCGTTGGCACCTCCATCCCGGCCATGGGCCTCAGTCTTTGCGGCCGGTGAGGGCGAGACGTGCGCCGATGCCGATCATGACGAGGCCGCCGGTGCCGCCAATGAGTTCCAGGCGGCGCGGCGAGCGGGCGAGCCACGCCCGCGCAGACCCCGCCACCAGCGCCCACCCGCTGTCCGAGATCACCGCGATTCCGGCGAAGATCGCGCCGAGCAGCAGCATCTGCGCCGGCACGTCACCGGCCTGGCGGTCCACGAACTGAGGAAGCATGGCGGCGAGGAACACGATCACCTTGGGGTTCGCGACGCCGACCAGGGCGCCGTCCAGCGCTATCCGTGCGATGCTCTTCCGCTCGGTTCGCATGCCAAGCGCCGCGGCCAGCGACCGGCGGTGCCGGATCGCCTGTACTCCGAGGAACACCAGATACGCGGCGCCCGCCAGTTTGATCACCGTGAAGATCGTCACCGAGCGCTCGACGACCGGCCCGAGACCAAACGCCACCGCCGCTACCTGCAGCAACAGCCCCGCGGCGTTCCCCGTCACGGTCGCCACCCCGGCGAGCCGGCCCAGCGTCAGCGCGCGGCTGACCGTAAACAGCACGCTCGGTCCCGGAATCGCGATTAGCACGAACGACGTGACCGTGAACTCCAGCAGATGTGTCGTCGGCAGCATCCGCCGAGCGTAACCCCGGCGGCATCGCGGGAGCGACCGGTTAATGCCGCGCCGGAGTAGCCGCCCGCCCCAAGTGGGGCCGCTGGCGTATCTGGCCCCGCCCAGTGGGGCCGATGGCGCCAACGGCCCCGCGGCAAATCATGCCCGGAGGCCATATGAGCGTCCGGGCATCCCGGGCGGCGGGCCGGCTCGCGTAGCGTGGGGTCGTGGTGAAGCGAGTGGCGGGGGTTTTGCTGGCGGCGGGCGAGGGGTCACGGCTCGGACTGCCAAAGGCGCTGGTTGAAGTCGCCGGGCAGACACTCGCCGAGCGCGGGGTCGCGCTGCTGCGTGCGGGCGGCGCCGATCCGGTGCTGGTCGTAACCGGCGCCGCCCAGTTCTCGGTGGCAACAGTACATACTGTATACAATCCTGATTGGCGCACCGGCATGGGATCCTCCCTCGCGGCCGGTCTCGCCGCCCTCGACGCCGGCCCTGCCGATGCCGCCGGCCCTGCCGATGCCGCCGGCCCTGCCGATGCCGCCGGTCGTGCAGATGCCGTCGGCCCTCATGATGCCGCCGGCCCTGCCGATGCCGCCGGCCCTGCCGATGCCGCCGGCCCTGCCGATGCCGCCGGTCCTGCCGATGCCGTCGGCCCTCATGATGCCGCCGGTCCTGCCGATGCGGCCGGCCCTCATGATGCCGCCGGTTCCGCTGACGGCGACGTCGGGGCTGCGGTCATCGCGCTGGCGGATCAGCCGCTCATCGGCGCGGAGGCGGTGCGCCGGCTGATCGCCGCATACCGCGCGGGAGCGGGCGTGGCGGTCGCGGCGTATGACGGCAGGCCGCGTAACCCCGTGCTGATCGCCCGCGAGCACTGGGCGGAGGCGACGGCCATGGCCAGGGGTGACACCGGGGCGCGACCGTTCCTGCGGGCGCACCCCGAACTCGTCACGCTGATCGAGTGCGGCGACACGGGAAGCCCCGATGACATCGACACCCCGGAAGACCTGGCGCGGGTACGGGGCGCCGCTACCGCTCGTTCGGCTGAAAAATCCTGATTCCCCACCTCTGCGTCACGCTGTCGCCCGGCTCCAGCACGACCAGGTCGGTGCCCGTGACGAAGGCGTTCGGCGGGCAGGTCATCGGCTCGACGGCCAGCACCCGGCGGCGGAACTCGGGTTCGAGCGGGTCGCTGGTGAACACCTGCAGCCACCGGTAGCCCGCGTCCGCCCACAGCCCGGTCCGGGTGCCGTTCGACGCGCAGTGTACCCAGGCGCGGCCCGCGTCGTCGCGGTCGAGGCCGGTGAAGGCGTGGTCCAGCCGGGTGGCGCCGATGGCGCGCGGCTTGCGGAAGTCGAACTCGGTGCCGGCCACGTCCTCCGGCGCCCCGGACGGGATGCCGCGGTCGTCTACGGGCAGCCATTTCCCGGCCGGCAAGGTCAGCTCACATTCGTCGACAGAAGGCGCGCCCAGCTTCAGGTAAGGGTGCGAGCCGGTGCCCCATGGCGCTGGCCGGGTTCCGCGGTTACGTGCGGTGATCGTGACGTGCAGCCCGGATGTGGCGTCGAGCCGGTATTCGGCGTCGACCTCCACGCAGAACGGGTAACCCTGCTGGCCGTGCGGGACGCTGCGAAGCAGCACGCTGTCGTCGCCGCGGGTCACGAGCGGCCATGGCGCCCACCGGGTGAGTCCGTGGATCGCGTTTCGCCGGGGCGGCTCGGACAGGTCAAGCTGGTATTCGGCGCCGCGGAAGGAGTAGCGGCCACCGTCGACGCGGTTGGGCCACGGTGCGAGCAGCTGGCCCGCGCCGTGCGGCGGTAGCTCGTCCGGGTCGTACGCGGCGATGAGCGGGCTGGAGTCATGAAGCAGTTCCCGGAGGCCGGCGCCGAGCTCGGTGATGGTAGCGCGGTAGTCTCCCGCCGAGATCTCGTACTGGGTACCGGTGACCGGAACGTGGGTGGCCGTCATGCGCTCAGGATACGGATAGCACCTGCGCGGCGCGGCAGCCGGCCACAAGGCCCCACACGAGATCGGCGGTTCCCGTGCCGGCCGCGCCCCTGCCCGCGGCCAGAAGCTTCCGGGCCGCCGGCTCGACCGGCTCCTCGCCGGCGAAACCATGCAGCACGGCTGAAACTTCCGCGGACGCCTGGCCGCGTGCCGCGCAGTGCAGTAGCGCGGCGGCCAGCGGGGTCGTCCGCTGCGCGGCGTAACTCGTCACCGCGGCGCTGAGCCAGCCCGCCAGCCACACGGCGCGGGTGCCGCCCGGGATCGCGCCGCCCAGCAGGCGCAGCGCGAGAAGCACGCCGCACAGCACGGCGTCGCCGCCAGGGACCATGCCCGGCCCCAGGCCCACGAGTTGTTCGGCCTGCTCGACCGCGCCGGCCAGGTCGCCGCTCGCGCAGCAGGCCGCCAGGATCCCGGGGCCGTCGTGCCCGGCGAGGCCGGGACCGGGATCGGCCTGGGCGCAGAGCCTCGCGAGCACGGCGGCGCCGTGATCAAGCCGTGCCCTCGACAGCGGGCCGAACACGGGCGACGGATCCCACCACCGGCGGACGTGCACCGTGAGCCGCCCCGCGATGATGCTGCCGCCGCCCGTCCACGCGACGCTGCCCGGGAGGTCATCGAGGCCGGAGTTTCCGGCCAGGTCACCGCCTCCGGCGCGTCCCGCGCCGATGATGGCATTCGGCAGCCGGAGCACCTCCGGGGAGGAGATGGTGATGACGCGCGGCTCGCGGGCGGCCGCGGGAAACTCCGCGAAGATGGCGCCCCTGACGGCCGCGATCACCCTGCCCTCGCGGCGCGGTCCGTGCAGCAGTTCCCTGATGGCCAGGCTCGCGATACCGGGAACCTCGATACCGGGAACCTCGATACCGGGGTGCTGGCCTGCGGGCACGTAGCCAACGTACCGGTCCCGGGCGATGCGCGAAGCCGAGCGGGCGCTCCTGCCAGAGCCGTCCGCACGGGCCCGGGCGCGCCGGCCAGAGCCGGTCCCGGACGGTCGCGCCGGGCCCGCGTCCGCGCCTGGGAGCGGCAACACAGTGCTACGCGGCGAGCGCCCGCCACGTGCTTGGCTTCCCGCCGCCAATGCCGCGTCCGCGTTACTTCTTGACTGCTAATTAACCGGTTATGCGTGGCGAATGATAGCGACGTGAAAGAAGGTCCCGAAGTGAAATAAGAGAATTCAGAATGACCGCGTTACCTGCGGATTTCGCGATCTTGCGGCCCGGCTCCAGGATGAGGCCGGCGGGGCTGCTTGGGGAGCGGGGGACCGTCAGCCCCGCCGGCGATTTAAACCTTAGCGGTAACTAAGTGGTGAGTGCGAGGGTGTTCAGTCGTTTCTCAAACTGCCGTAAGTATTTTGAAATGTTGCGCCGTGTAATCGTGCCTGGCTGAGACCACGGCCAGCCGCGCCCGTCCCCAGAGCCGCCGCAGAGCGGCATTAGCGTGGGACGCCGTGTCAGCCGCGCGCCGGCTGCCCGTCCGGGGTCGGCGAGAGCCGGCCGTTGCGCACGGCTTCCGCCGCCAGGACGCCGAAAAGGTAGAAGTAGGCGGCTTCCTCGTCCTCGAAGAAGCGCACCTCGTGCCGGGCGTCCTCGGCGCAGCTGAACACCTCGAAGCCGCCGTCCGTCTTGATGAGGCACATCGCGTCGGTGACTTCCTCGTCGACCGCGTAGGCGGAACTCGGGATGCCCGCCATGTCGAGGAGATCGGCGAAGACCGACTGCATGGCGACGCGCGGCTTGCGCGCCGCCCGGCGGCCGCGAACGGTGACGCTGGACCGGGCCGGTGCCGTGGCGGCGGCCGGCTGAGCGGGCTGCGTTCCGCTCTGCTGATCACGTGCGCTCTGCTGATCACGTGCGCTCTGCTGGCCGGGGGCGGTGTCCTGGGCTGAGCCGTTCTGCTGCGGGTGGGGCCCGTTCTGCCTGTAGCCGCCGTTCTGCCCGTAACCGCCCCCGCCGGGCCCGTAGCCGCCGTTCTGCACGTACGCGCCGCTGGACCCGTACCCGCCGCTGGACCCGTACCCGCCGTTCTGCGCGAACCCGGCGTCGGGCCCGTACCCGCTGTCCTGCTGGACGGCGCCGTTTTGCCCCTGGTACGGGCCATCCTGCTGCGCCGGGCCGTTCTGCGGCGGGTAGTCGTACCGCGGGCCGTCTTCCTGGGGTGCCGGGGATCCGTGCCAGGCCGCGGCCTGGCCAGGGGGACGCGCGCCGGCCGGCACCGATGGCTGCGGCAGCGTCGACTCACCGGGGGAGGGCGCCGGGCCGCCCTGGGACTCGTACGGCGGAGCCGACAGGGGAGCGGCCGGCCCCCAGCTCGCCGCCTGAGGCATGGGGCCGGAAGAGGGCCCCGAAGGCGCCTGGGGCAGAGGCCCAGAAGAAGACCCGGGAAAGAGCCCGTTAGGCCCGCGCCCCGAACCCGAACCCGAACCCGAAGCCGAAGCCGCGGGCGCGGGCGGCAGGGCGGGCGCCGGCAGCGCCGGCAGCGCCGGCATCTCGAACTCGGGCTGCATCCGGCCCGGCTCGCCCGCGTCGAGGGCGCGCGGCAGCGAGGACAGCAACATCGCCAGCGGGAACTCGTGCTGCTCCTCCGCCAGGTCGCTGACCTCCTGCCGTGGCACCACGACCTCGAACACGCCGCGGTCCACCTGCCAGTAGCCGAGCTGCCCGGCCCGCCGTTCGTCCATGCCCAGGTACGCGATGTGCAGCCGGTCGCCAAAGTCGTCGAGGACCAGGCACGGCTCGCCCCGGTAGGTGCCGACGGGGCGCGACTCCCACAGCGCGTCGATGTCCGTGAGCCTGACCTGTTTGCGCCAGTGGCCGGCGGCGGACGTGAACCCGAACTCCTCCGGGGGCGGGATGGCGGCGAACAGGGTCACGTCACGGTCCGAGGGACCCACGCCCGCCTGGTACGGCGCCCCACGGTAGGAGGCCATCAGCCGGTATCGCATGCCTCATCCCTCCCTTGCCGGGCGCCGCCAGGCGATCCCGTCGTAACGGGCGATGGGTTCCTCGCCGCCGTACGTGAGCCTGCAGATGATCGTGCCCACGGGTATCTGGATGGGCTCGAGGTAGAACTCGCGCGCCCGCCAGCCCTGCTCGTCGGTCACCGGGACGTACCCGTCGATCTCCCTGGCCTGCCAGCACAGGAAGTAGATTTCGGCCATGTCCAGCGTGAACTCGGAGCCCTCGAAGCCGAGACCGAGCGCGCCGTACGCCTCGGCCGGGTCGCGGATCTGCACGTCGCGCAGCCGGTGGACGTAGCCGGCGATGACCGCGCGCTGGCCGTTCATGTAAGGCCCGACCATGCGCGGCGGGATGACCTTGCGCATCGGCGTGCCGGGAAGGATCCGCGCAGGCTGCGCGGGCTCGCGAACCGCGGACCCCAAGGCGTCCTCCTTCCCGTACTCCCTGTCCCCGCGCTGACCTGACACGCACTCGGCCCCCGCGACCGGTGGTACTGGTGAAACTCGTGACTTATACGTAGCTGCAGGTCATGAGGTTCCCATATCCACAATGTGCTCTCAACTGATTCTGCCGGGCGGATCACCGCTAGCTGAGCGAAAGAGCAGCATTCATAGCATCAATTACTTTTAGTTGACTCGTGATTACTCCTTGCCATGATCTGGTGCCTGCGAGTGCCTTCCTGACGCGCCGCCCTGGTGCGCCGCCCTGGTGCGCCGCGCCGCCATGTCTCCTATCACTCCAGGCGTCACCGCGCCCGCTGGTGTCACCCTGCCCTCGCCCGGTCGAGCGACCACCGGGCATCGCGGTAGTGTCCAGGTGTGCCCAGGCAACCCGATACCGGCGCGGCGGACCCGGCGGCCGCGTCGGCGCTTGACGCCTACGCGCGGGGCGAGGGAAGCGAGCACGCGGCGCTCACCGCGCTGTCCCGCGCCCGGCTGCTGGTGCCGGTGGTCGCGATGCTGACGGAGTCCGGGCCGGGCGGCGGTGAGAAGGAAAGCGAGATGGCGCTGCCCACCCTCGTCGGAAACGACGGCAGGCGGGCGATGCTCGCCTTCACCGGGCTCGACGCCCTGGGCAGGTGGGATGCGGACGCTCGCCCGATCCCGGCCGAGGCGGCACGGGTCTGGCAGGCGGCGGTCGCCGATGACTGCGCGGTCGTGATCGACGTGGCCGGCCCGGTGCCGCTGGAGGTGACGGGCGCCAGGCTGGCCGCGCTCGCCGCCGGTGACCCGGTGCCCCTCGCGCACCTGGACCCCGACGTCCGCGCCGAAGTCAGCGCCGCCATCGCCACGGAGCCCTCCATCGCCGGAGTCAGCCTGGCCCAGGGCGGCGGCGATGCCGACCTGGCGGTCACGCTCGAACTCCTGCCGGGAAGCACCGATGCGGCGGCCGCCCGCCGGGCCGCCACCACGATCGCCGTCCGGCTTGGCGGCCGGCTCCGCCGCGGGATCGAGTTCGCGGCCGCCCCACGGGAGTGAGACACGGGTGAGGCTGTGAACGCGGTCCGGTACCGGCTGGCGAGCACGGGTCCCCTGGGCCCGCGCGAGCGGCCGGCTGCCCGCGGGGCCTTCCGGACAGCGCGAACGTCTGAGGGGATACGGTGCGCGGGATAACGGTGCGCGGGATGCGCGGCGCCCGTCTGCCGGCCGTCAGGCCGGACCGGGCGACGGCGGCCGCCGTGGCCGCGGCCGGAGCCGGCTGCGCCGCGATGGGCCTGCGCCTCGGGCCAACCCCGGCGCTGCCCGCTTTCTGCTTCCTGGCCGCGGTGGCGGTGCCGCTCACGATCATCGACGTGCGGGAGAAGCGGCTGCCGGACGCGCTCACCCTGCCGTCGTATCCGGCCGCTGCCGTCCTGCTGGGGCTCGCCGCTATTTTTATACCGAACGGGCGGTGGCATTTCCTCCACGCGATCCTCGGCCTGGCCGCGGCCGGGGCGTTCTATGTGTTGCTCACCGTCATCTACCCTGCCGGTATCGGGTGGGGGACGTGTTGACCGAACTACGGCGGCGCTCTCCACGGGCAGCCGACGTCACGGAGCGTGGCTGCTTTCCCAGCTTGGGGGCCGTGAGCGGTGCTTAGGGGTCCCACAGCTCTGGTCCTGGATGTGTTCCCCTGTGACCGTCAGGTCCGCGAGTATGAGGGGACATCGATGGGGGAATCCGGGCTGCGGGATGCCGGGCGGCTGGTCGTTCCGGCGGTCGGGGCGGTGGTGGAGGCGCCGGGTGACCGGGTTCTGCCGGTGCGCCTTGTCGGCGCTGACGGGGCCGAGATAGCGGCGGTGACTGAGTTCCTGCTGGACCTGCGGGCCTGCGGCGGCAGTGCGGGCAGCGCGCGATCGTACGTGCTGGCGCTGCTGCGGTGGTTCCGCTTCGTTAACTGCACTAAGTCCTATTGGTGATCGGCTGGTGCTGGTCGTGATCAAGGAGTTGGTGTGGTCGAGGATGTGCGCCGTGCTCTGCTGGAGGGGCGTTGCTCGGTTCCGGCCGTCGGGTCGGTGGTCGCTGGACGGGCGGCGGATCTGCCGTTCGTCGTGATGGATGCCGACGGCCGGGAGGTGGAACCGGTCAGCGGGTACTTGCGGGATCTCGCGCTGGGTGACGCTAGCCAGCTGACGTGCCGCAGTTATGCGTTCGACCTGTTGCGGTGGCACCGGCTGTTGTGGATGTTGAAGACACCGTGGGAGAAGGCGACCGAGGCCGAGGTGGCGGTGCTGGTGGGCTGGCTGCGGAATGCTCCCAATCCGCAGCGTCGTCGCTGGTCCCGGGATTCGTCTCCGCCGGGTTCAGTGAACCTCAAGACCGGCAAGCCCGCGCTGCGGGCTGGCTACGCGCCTAGGACGATCAACCACGCGCTCACTGTGATCTGTGGTTACTACTCGTTCCATTCCCGCTTCGGGGTCGGCCCGGTGATCAATCCCGTCCCCGTGTCGGCGGAGCGCAGGCGGGCGCTGGCGCACCGCTCGCCGCTGGAGCCGGTGCCGGTGGTCCGCCGGGCTAGGTTGCGGCAGAAGGTGCCGGTGCAGGCGCCGCGTGCGATCCCCGACCACCGGTGGGAGGAGCTGTTCGCTGAGATGGGCTGTGATCGCGATCGCGCACTGCTGGAGTTCTACGTGTCCTCCGGCGCAAGGGCGGGCGAACTGCTCGGGATCGGGCTGGAGGACATCGACTGGTCAGGCCAGCTGGTCTACGTGATCAGCAAGGGAACCCGGGAGCGGCAGCCCGTGCCGGCCTCCCCGGACGCTTTCCGTTACCTCGGCCGCTATCTTGCTGGCGACGGGCTTCCCGCGCCAGGCCAGCCGGTCTGGCGCACCCGGCGCGGGAAGCAGAGGCCATTGACATACTGGGCGATGCGCCGCATCCTGCAGCGGGCCAACGACAAGCTGGGCACGAACTGGACTTTGCACGACGCGAGGCACACGGCGGCCACCAGAATGGCCGGGGACGAGCGGCTCACGCTGGCCGAGGTCCAGGCGATCTTGCGGCACGCGCACCTGGACACCACCGGCCGGTACCTGACCGCGCGAGTGGAGGACATGCACGACAAACTGGCCGAGTACTACCGTCGGCCCCGGCCGCAGTGCGTCTACGCCGCAGGCTATGACCCCGAGGACATCAAGGCAGTTTTCGGTGGCTGACCGCGGGAGCGAGACTCTCCAGGGCAAGAAGGGCCTCAGCCGCTTCGTCAGCGTGAACGCCGCCCCCGCGCCGCCCCAGCCGTCCCGCCGCGCCCTCATGGCGATCTGACCCAGGCCACCATCGAGGAGATCGCGCAGGCGGTGCGCACGACCTGGCGGACGAAGTCGGCGGACAACCGGTGGCGCCGGAGCCGCGGCGCCCGGGACCTGCTCCAGCATCTGAGCGAGTTCCCCGATCAGACCTGGCAGGAGCGGTGGCAGGCCAGCGGATTCAACGAGCCCGGCCGCCCCGTCTCCGTCCTGCGGTCGGCTCCCCGGGACAGGAGCCAGATCGGAACGGGTGCCGCGTGCCTGTTCTGCCTGCGCGTCATCCAGCCGTCGCTGGAATCGTTCCGGTCCAACCAGTTCCTCTACTACGGCAGGCGGTTCCTCGTCGCCCAGAACGACCCGCTGCTGGACAAGTTCTGGGAACAGGTGCAGGCCACCCCGGTGAACCCAGTCCACCACGGCACCGCGCTGTTCGACGTCGCGGCCGCCCTGACTACCCAGGGCATCGCCCTGGCCGACCTGATCCCCGCGGCGTTCTTGCACTACGCGTGGGAGTGCCGCCGCCAGGGACTGGTGCTCGGCGCCCGCGGCGCGGGCAGCCGGTTCCCGGGGCACCTGGCCTGGCAGGCACTGCACGCGATGGGGCACTTCCCGCCGAACGGGCCGGCGACGCTGAAGGCCGCGCTGCTGACCGGCCGGCTGACCGTCCAGGAAATGGTCGGCCGCTACCCGGTCCGCCATGCCGGCGTCCGGCAACTGCTGATCAGCTACCTGGAGCGCCGCCAGCCCGAGCTGGATTACTCGACCCTGGACAACCTTTCCCGGCACCTGGCCAGCCACTTCTGGTCAACGATCGAGGAACTCGCCCCAGGCCAGGCGGATCTGCGTATCGACGGCGAGCTCTACCGGCGGTGGCGCGAGCAGGTCGCGGTCCGGGCCGACGGCAAGGGACGCCGTGAGTTCGAGCCGATCCTGCGCGCCATCCGGGCCTTCTACGCCGGCCTGCAAGCCTGGGCTGCCGCCGAGCCTGAACAATGGGCGATCTGGGTCGCACCTTGCCCAGTATCCGACGCGGAAGTCCGCGGGTTCGGGGTCCGCAAACGGCGCGTCAAAGAACGGATGGACGACAGAACCCGCCAGCGCCAGCCGCTGCTGAACACCCTCGCGGAACACATGGAGACCCGGTACGAGCACCTGCGCGCCCTGCTCGAGCACGCCGCCGCCGCGGGGGGCGGGAAAATAGTTACCCTTGAGGGCCGTACCTATCAGCGCTTGTGGAGCCGGGTCGACGAACGGCGGATCAGGCTCGGCGGAAAAGCGAACGTGCGCGTCCTCGACCAGGCCACCGGAAAGCACATCAACGCCACTTCCGCCGAAGACGCCGCGTTCTTCGAGTGGGCAATCGTAGAAGTACTCCGCCACACGGGCATCCGCATCGAGGAGGCGCTTGAGCTCACCCACCTCAGCATCCGGCAATACCAGCGGCCCAGCGGCGAGATCATCGCCCTGCTCGTGATCGCCCCCTCGAAAAGCGACCGGGAACGCGTCATCCCCATGTCCGCCGAGCTGTTCAGCGTCATCGCCGCGATCATCCGCCGCCACACACAAAACGGCCAGGCCATCCCGCTGCTGTCACGCTACGACCCCCACGAGCGCCAGGCCAGCCCGGCGATGCCGTTCCTGTTCCAGCGGAAGATCGGCACCAACTTGGAGGTCATCTCCCCGGCCACCGTGGTGAACATGCTGCGGCGGCGGTGCGAGGTACTCGCCGAACGCCATCCCGGCTTCCGCACTGCTTGTTTCACCCCGCATGATTTCCGGAGATTGTTCGCGACGGACCTTGTGAACAACGGGCTGCCGATCCATATCGGAGCCGCCCTGCTCGGGCATTTGAATCTGCAGACCACGCGCGGCTACGTCGCCGTATTCAACGAAGATGTCGTCCGCCACTACCAAGAATACCTGGAGCGGCGACGCGGCACCCGTCCTGACGACGAGTACCGGAATGCCACAGAGCAAGAATGGAGCGAATTCGAGGAACACTTCGACCGGAGAAAGGTTGAACTGGGCGGCTGCATGCGACCATACGGAACCCCGTGCCAGCATGAGCACTCATGTTTGCGATGCCCGATGCTCGCCATAAACCCGAAAATGCTGCCGCGCCTTGACGAGATCGAGGAGGACTTGATGGCCCGCCGCGCCCGCGCCGAACACGAGGCATGGCTCGGTGAGGTCGAGGGCATCGACCTCACCCTCACCTTCCTCCGGCAGAAACGCGAGGAGGCGCGTCGCCTAGCCCGCATCGCACCAGTCAACCTAGGCATACCCGTCATCGCAGCGCCGCGATGACCTGAGTTCCCGTTGGGTCATTCCCGGCACCAGCACCGAGCTGGGAACGATCCCGAACCAGATCGGCGAGCGCCCCGCTTCGCGGCAGAAGCGGACATTCGCCCGCGAGCGCCGGTGCATAATTATACGAATCGGCCACCCGTACGTTGCACCGTTCCCGGAGGGTCGGCTCGGCAACGCGAAGCCCGGTTGATAACTGCATGCGGATCCGCCGATCTGCCTGGTGATCAGGATCTGCTTGCCATCTGTGAAACACGCGCCGGAATGGTCATATTGGGGCGTCCTCGGCATGGCCTGGCTCGAGCTGCCGGCCCGGCGCAGGCTCTGGCAACGTGGCAGCGGTTAGGGTCGCACGCTGGGCGTGCTCACAGCTCGCCGATCACGCGCGCCAGGATGTTGACGCCCTCGGCGATGGCCTGCTCGCTGACGGTGGCGTAGCCGAAGATGAGGCCACCCGGGCCCGGGTGGCTGATCCGGTAGGGCGTTACGCCCTCGATGCCCACCCCGGCCCGCGCGGCCGCCTCGACCACGGCGGCCTCGTCCAGGTGCGGTGGCAGCCAGGTGACCACGTGCAGGCCGGCGGAGACGCCGGCCGGGGCCAGCCAGGGCAGCCGCCGGTTCAGCGCGGCCAGCAGGGCGTCGCGGCGCCGCCGGTACACCGGGCGCATCCGCCGCAGGTGCCGGTCGAACTCACCGCGGGTGATCAGGTCGGCCAAGGCGAGCTGCTCGAGCGCGGGCGAGCCGCGGTCGGCGGCGATCTTGGCCTCCGCCATCGGCTCGGCCAGCTGCCCCGGCAGCACGAACCAGCCGAGCCGCAGCCCCGGCGCGAGGGTCTTGCTTGCCGACCCGGCATAGACGACTCGGTCGGGGGCCAGCCCCTGCAGCGCGCCGACCGGTGTCTTGTCGTAGCGGTACTCGGCGTCATAGTCGTCCTCGATGATGACCGCGCCGCGCTCAGCGGCCCAGCCCAGTACGGCGGCCCGGTTCGGCGCGGAGAGCACCGAGCCGGTGGGCCACTGGTGCGAGGGCGTCAGCACGACCGCGTCCGCGCCGGACTCGGCCAACAGGTCCACCCGGATGCCGTCGCCGTCGACCGGGATGCCGGTGACCTCAAGCCCGGCCGCCCGTGCGGCGGGCAGGGCGTCGTCGCCGGAGGAGGGGTCCTCCAGGGCGAGCCGCTTGGCGCCTGCGGCGGCCAGCACGCCGACGAGCAGGGCGATGCCTTGTGCATAGCCGGTGCAGATCACGATCTGGCCGGGGTGGGCCAGGGTGCCGCGGACCCGGTTCAGGTAGCCAGCGATCGCCGTCCGCAGCTGCGGCACGCCACTGCCGGCCAGGTAGCCGAACACGTCGTTGGGCGCGGACGAGAGCGCCCCGCGGATCGCACGCAGCCACGCGTCCCGGGGGAAGCTGGACACATCGGCGCGGCCGTAGCTGAGATCGATCCGCGGCGGGATCTTGCGGGCCAGCCGCAGCCCGGCCGTGACTGGGGACGGGCCGGCCGCCACCTGCGTGTATCCGCCCGCCCGGCTCGCCAGGTAACCCTCAGCGGCTAGCTGCTGGTAGGCCTCGACCACCACGCCGCGGGAGACACCGAGGTCGGCGGCCAGCACCCGCGAGGGCGGCAGCGACGAGCCGCGCGGCAGCCGCCCGGCGCGGATCGAGTCCCGGATGGAGGCCTCGATCTGCCGGTGCAGCGGGATCCGGCCGCCGTGGTCGAGCACGACCAGGACACCGGAATTGGTCCTGACTTTGCCCATCAAACTGGATCTTATCGTCAGGGCCGGTTCCTGTCAGGGTCGTCCTGTGGCCGCCAACCCAGTGAACCAGCAGCTCAGGGACCCCGCGATATGGAAGGAAGGCCGATGACGGCCGCGTCGGGGCTGCCCCCCTCCGCCGGTGACCGGAGGACGCCGCCGGCGCTCGGGTTCTGTTTCGATCGCGGGTTCCCGGCGGCACTGGTGACCGAGTTTGCGCGCCGGCTTGAGGCCGACGGTGCCCAGCAGCTGTGGGTGATCGAGGACTGCTTCTACACCGCCGGCGTGTCGCTGGCCGCCGCGGCACTGGCCGTCACGAATCGGCTCAAGGTCGGGCTGGGCATCTTGCCCGCGGTCGCCCGCAACCCGGCGATCACAGCCATGGAGATCGCGACCCTGTGCGGGCTTGGCCCGGGGCGGGTGCTGCCCGGCATCGGCCACGGCGTACAGGCCTGGATGAGGCAGATGGGCGCCCGCACTCCATCGCCTGTGACCACGCTTTCCGAGGTGATCACTGCCGTGCGGCGGCTGCTGCGCGGTGAACGGGTCACCATGGACGGTCGGCACGTCCACCTGGACGGCGTGCGACTGGATCGGCCGCCAGAGCCAGTCCCGCTCGTCCTGGCAGGCGTCAGCGGGCCGAAGTCGCTGGCCATGGCCGGGCGGGTAGCCGACGGCCTGGTGCTTGCCGAAGGCACCGGGCCGCTTGCCGTACGCGCCGCTCTTGCCCGGGCCGGCGCCGCCGAAGGGTTCCATGTCGCGAAGTTCGCCAGGCTGTGCGTGGCCCGCGACCGGGCCTCCGCCTACCGGGCGATGGCACCGTACCTCGCCGGGCTACTCAACCCCCCGGCGCCCCGGCTTCGCCTCCTACCGTTCTACGACGATCTTGTTGCCCGGTACGCCACCCGCGGGGTCGATGGGCTGGCCACCATGCCCGCCGACTGGTGGAACGAGATCGGGCCGATCGGCACGCTGGACGACGCCCGCGCCCATCTCGATGCCCTGGCCGCCGCGGGCGTCAGCAGCATCGGCCTGTTTCCCGCATCCGACGTCGCGACCGCCCGCGCACAGCTCGGCGACGTTGCTGCCCTGCTGCGGTGAGCCCAGTGGATGGCAGCAAGAGCACAGGCCACGCTGATCCCGCCGTTCAACACCGGAAAAAGGGGAAAGGATCATGGGAAAAATCATCAATTCTACTTTCATCAGCCTCGACGGCGTGATCAACCACATGGACGTCTGGCATTTCGACTTCATCGACGACGAATCCGATGTCTTCGCCCTCCAGCAGTTGCGCGACAGCGGCGCAATGCTGATGGGCCGGCACACCTACGAGACCTATGCCAGTGCCTGGCCGGGCCGCGAGGGCGACTACGCAGACCGGATCAACACCATGCCCAAGTACGTCGCCTCCGCCACCCTGCGGTCACCGGAGTGGGCGAACACCACCGTCTTGGATGGTGACCTGGCCGAAGCGGCGGCCAAGCTCAAGCAGGACACCGCGCGGAACATCCTCATGCACGGGTACGGCCCCGTCGCCAAGACCCTCGTCCGGCATGGCCTCCTCGACGAGCTCTTCCTGTGGGTACATCCCATGCTGGCCGGTGTCGGCACGCTCAGCGACACGCTGATCAGCGACGGCCTCAACAAGCGGCTGACCCTGCTCGGCGCCAAGACCCTCAACTCGGGCGTCGTCATACTCAGCTACCGGGCCAGCTAGGCCGGCTGTGTCCGTGGCCCGGCCAGCGGGCACGGGCCGCAGCCGAGCTACCGATCACGAGGAGCAGAAAGACATGAACTATCAGGGCCTCGTCAAGCGCCTCAACCTGCCTGCCGGGTGGAAGGCGCCTGCCGAGCTGGAATACGATGACATCCGCGCCACCGCAATCAGCCGCGCCCATAACCATGATGATGTACAGGGCATCAACGCCAGCATCGAGCTCATCCAACGTACCCGGGGCGGCCCCTGGCCCACCGAGCCAGTCACCGAGGACTTCAACTACGTCGATGAGGTCTGGCACGAATGCGAGTTCCGCGACGGCAACTCGTTCACCTACGCCGTCTACGACTCCCATAGCCACTATCTCGGATGCTGCTACCTGTACCCGATGGGAGGCCGCACCCCCCTCACCGAGGAACTGGTCACATACGACGTCGACGTGAGCTGGTGGGTCACGCCCGACGCCTACGAGCGCGGCTACTACCCGAAGGTGTACGCTGCCCTCCGGCACTGGGTCGAAACGGCCTTCCCGTTCACGAAGGCCTACTACTCCAACGCCGAAATCCCAGACCTACCCGAATGAGGGGTGCAGTCTTCGCTGCCCAACCGGCCAGGCAGCGGGGCAGCCGTTCCCTCTGATCGGGCTCACCGAGACCAGCACCGAGACGTACACGGCCGTGGAGCAGCGGCGGGCCCGCTGGATCAACGAGTTCCGCGCCGGGCTTGCGATCACCACGTTCGCCGCGGCCGCACCCGTGCTGCCCGAGATCGGCAACAGGCGTGAACCCAGCCAACGACTCGACCAGAGAGGAAGAACCGCAATGCCACTTCGTGAGCTGGATGACCGCGTCACGTACGCGCAGCAACTGCAACAGGACGACGGCCCAGTGGTCCTCATCAACCCGTTCAACGTGGCGCCCGCAGACACCGGGCGTTTCATCGAGGCGTGGGCGGACGACGCCGCGTTCATGAAGCAGCAGCCGGGTTTCATCTCGGCACAGCTCCACCAGGGCACTGCCGGCAGCACGACGTACGTCAACGTGGCCGTCTGGGAGTCGGCCCGGGCGCTCGGCAGGGCATTCAGCACGCCGGAGTTCCAGGCCCGCGTCGCGCGCTATCCCGGCAGCACCGTCGCCGCCCCGCATGTGTTCAAGAAGATCGCCGTCCCGGGCATCTGCGTTGCTAGCTGACCAGCCCGATCGCGGCGCTGCGGGTAAATCGTGTTCGCCGGTGACACCAGCGTGAGCGGGCCTGGTGGCGGCGCAGCCTATCCAGCCAGTACGCGGCGCTGCCAGGCGGGGCGGACGGGTTGCTGGCGCGTGGGTTGTACAGCGGCAGCTCATGCGCGCCGACATCGGCACGCCGGGCCCGCATCGCGGCCGCGTGCTCGTCAGCGCCGTCGGACAGCCATGCGAGCAGATGCAGCCCAGCGGCAACTACCCGCAAGAGCGAATGATCATACCGTCCTACGCATAAGGACGTGCTCGCGTGAAGTACTCAATTCGGCATGAGCGGACGTTGCCACCTGCCTGAGTGCCCGAACTTCGCACGAACCACGACAGCACACCTGCCTTCGCAGCTTCATGCATGTTCAACTTGACAAGTGCAGAGAATGAACCTGCAGGCGGTCTGCGTCGCGTGGGACCGGGCGGACCGGTCAGAAGCACGGGACTTCATGCTGTGGCTGGAGGCGGCCAGGAAGCCCGAGCGACAGCGGGCGCCGGGCTCACCGTCGCCCGGGTCGGTCAACCCGGTGACCCGCAAGCCGTATCCGGGCCTGCAGTACGCGGTGCGGACCAGGCGGCACAACCGGGCGGTGGTCCGCGCGTTCTACGAGTATCACCGGGAAGCCGGGACCGGTCCGATGTTGAACCCGATGCCTGCCGGGCGCGGCCGGGACGGTGGCCGGGCTGATGCGCATCACAACCCGCTGGAGCCGTTCGAGCGGGGTCGGCGGGCGGATTTCCAGCCGCAGCTGCCGCGCCAGGAGCCCCGGTACCTGCCCGATGCCGCGTTCGACGCGCTGTTCGCGGCGCTGGGCAGTGATCGGGACCGGGCGATCGTGGCGTTCTACGTCTCGACCGGCGCGCGGGCCTCGGAACTGCTCGGAGTGACCTGCGGCCGGGTTGACGTGGGCCAGCAGCTGGTCGGGGTGTTCCGCAAGGGCAGCGGGGCGCTGCAGTTGCTGCCCGCCTCGGCGGACGCGTTCAACTGGCTGGGACTTTACCGCCAGGGGCTGGGCGAGCGGGTGCGGTGGGGTGCGGCTGACCCGCTGTGGGTGACGCTGCGGCGCCCGCACCGGCCGCTGGCTTACCCGGCGATGCGGGCGGTGCTGATCCGCGCGAACAAGATCCTGGGCACGAACTGGACGCTCCATGACCTGCGGCACACGGCCGCCCGCCGGATGATCGCCGATCCCGGCCTGTCGCTGCCGGACGTGCAGTGGCTGCTCGGTCACGCGCTGATCACCACCACGCAGGTCTACACCGAGCCGTCGGCGGACGAGGTGGTGCAGCGGGTGCGCGCCCATCACGCCACGCAAGCCGAGCCTCGCCCGCCGGCCGCGCCAGCGCCGGGCTACCGGCCTGAGGTGCTGGCCACGCTGCTGGGGACGTCACGGTGACCGCCGTCGCGGAACAGGCCGTCGCGGCCGGGCCGCGGGGCCGGGTGGCAGGCCGCGAGTCGCGGCGCGGCCCGCGGCCGCTGCCGCCTGCGGTGCTGCCGGACGTCCCGATGGTACTGCCGACCGGGCAGCAGGTGCGCCCGGATGCGGTGTCGTGGCCACAGACCGAGGCCAGCCGGGCCGAGACCGGAGCGCGGCTGCTGGAGATCGCCGGGCAGGCCGGAGGCAGCCTCCCGCTGCACCGGATGAGCCTGCGGCGGCTGCTGGACTGGCTGGAGGCCCAGCCGGGAAGCACCTGGCAGCAGCGGTGGCAGGCCTCCGGTGCCGAGCATGCCGGGAAGGACTGGGCGGCCCCGCTGGTCGGCAGCGGGCGCCGCGGCGGCGGGACCGCCGACCAGGACGTGATCAAGGCCGGGATGATGCTGCTGCTGGCCGGGCAGGTGATCCGCCCGGGCCTGGCCTGGCTGCTGGATCAGCCCTATTACAAGACCCTCGCCGTCGCGTTCACGCAGATCGACCCGGCCGGGCTGGAAGCGCTGCAGCGGGAGCACGCCGCCCGCGGCGCCGGCGGCAGCTTCGCGACCGCGCGCAACGTCATCGCCCGGATCATGATCTGCAAGGGCGGCCCCGTGACCGCGGTCACCGCCGGGGACTGCGCCTGGTACTGGCACACCCGCCGGGACCGCGGGAAGGGGATGAACGAGGGCGGCCTGTTCTACACGCTGCTGTTCGAGATGGGCGTGTTCGGCCCGGACGCGCCGCCGAACCTGATGGCCGCCACCCGCCGCGGCCAGCTCAGCTGCGCCGGGCTGGTCGACCGCTACCAGATCGAGTGCGAGCCCGTCCGCGACCTGCTGGTGGATTACCTCGCGGTCCGCAGGCCAGCGGTGGACTACACCTCGCTGGACAACCTGGCCCGTAACCTGGGGCTCCTGTTCTGGCGTGACCTGGAGTTGCACCATCCCGGGATCAGCTCGCTGCACCTGCCCGCCGAGGTGGCCGCGGCGTGGAAGCTGCGGTTGCAGGTCATCAGCCACGACTCGCGCCGCGCCGGTCAACAGCGCAAAGTACCGGAGAACACCCTGATGCACGTGCGGGCCTTCTACGCCGACCTGGCGGCGTGGGCGGCGGAGGACCCGGCGCGGTGGGGCCGGTTCGCCGCCCCGTGCCCGGTCCGGGCATCGGAGATCACCTTCACGAAGATCCGCAGGCACCGCAAGGCCGTGATGGACCAGCGGACCCGGACCCTGGCCCCGGTGCTGCCCGCCCTGGTCCACCAGGTCCGCGCCGACGCCATCGGTGCCGACGGCCGACGGCTGGACCTGGCCGGAGATGAGGAACGCGCGTTCTGGACCTGGGCGAGCGTGGAAGTGCTGCGGCACACCGGCGTGCGGATCGAGGAGATGCTGGAGCTGACTCACCGCAGCTTCTGCGCCTACACGCTCCCTACCACCGGGGAGGTCGTGCCGATGCTGCAGGTCGCCCCGTCCAAGACCGACAGCGAGCGGCTGCTGCTGGTATCGCCTGACCTCGGCGAGGTCCTGGCCGAGGTCATCAACCGGGTCCGCGGCACCGCGCGCGCCCTGCCGCTGGTGGCCCGCTGGGACGGGTTCGAGCGTCGCTGGTCGCCGCTGATGCCGTTCTTGTTCCAGCGGCCCGACGGCGGCGTCCGTAAGCCCCTCACCCGAAGGTTCGTCGCCGACGCCCTGGACCGGGCGATGGCCGCCGCCGGGCTGACCGGCCCGGACGGCACGCCACTGCGGATCACCCCCCACGACTTCAGGCGGATTTTCGCCACCGACGCGCTGCGCGCTGGGCTGCCCCCGCACATAGCAGCGAAAATCCTCGGTCACATCGACCTGAACACCACCATGGGGTACGCCACGATCTACCCGGAGGACGTCATCACCGGCCACCGGGCGTTCATCGCCCGCCGCCGCACCCTGCGCCCCGGCGAAGAATACCGCGACCTCAGCCCGGCCGAGTGGGATGAATTCCTGGGCCACTTCGAGCTACGCAAGGTCGAGCTCGGCGTGTGCACGCGCGACTTCGGCACCCCGTGCGTCCACGAGCATGCCTGCATCCGCTGCCCGGCCCTGCGCCCCGACCCCGCCCAGCGGCCGCGGCTGGCCGACATCCTGGCCAGCCTGCGCGCCCGCCTCGCCGAGGCCCGCGAGCAAGGCTGGGGCGGCGAGGTCGCCGGGCTGGAAGTCAGCATCGCCGCCGCCGGGCAGAAACTGCAGGCCATGGACCAACTCGCCGCCCGGCACCAGGTCACCCACCTGGGCATGCCCGACTTCCGGCCCGCCGTCGGCCGGTCTTCCGGTGCCGCGGGCGGGTCATGAGCCCGCTCCTCATCACATCCCTCGCGCTGGCGGGGCTGGTAGCCGGACCGGGACTGCGCGCCGTCATCATCCGATACGCCGTCCCCGCCGGCGAACCGGCCCGCCGGTGCTGTCCTGCCTGCGAGCGTCAGCTCATGGCCCGGTGGCCGCCGCTTCCCCCGGACGGCCGGTGCCCCGGCTGCCAGCAGCGCATAGGGCCGCCCGCGCTGGCCGTCGAGGTCACCGCCGCGATCTTGCTCGGCGCCCTGGCCGCCCGCGTCCATCCAGGGCTGGTGCTCGCGGCGGCGTGCTGGCTGGCGCTGTGCGCGGTCCCGCTCGTGTTCATCGACGCCGCCGTCCGGCGGCTGCCCGATCCGCTCACCGCCATCGCCTACGCAGGCACCACCGTCTTGCTGATGCTGGCCGCCGCTGCCAGCGGGCACTGGCACGACATGGCACGGGCCGCGCTCGGCGCTCTCGCCCTGGCCGGCTTCTACCTGGCTCTCGCGCTGATCAGCCCCGCCGGGATGGGCATGGGCGATGTCAAGGCCGCAGCAAGTACCGGAACCCTGCTCGCATGGTCAAGCTGGCGGCTCCTGATCGCCGGCGGGTTCGCCGGGTTCTTCCTCGCCGCCGTCTACGGCATCGCACTGCTGATCTCGGGACGGGCCACCAGAGGGCAGCAGATCCCCTTCGGCCCCTTCATGATCGCCGGGGCGTTCCTGGTCATCCTCGCCGCAGGTTAGCGGCAGGATTCCGCCTTTGAGTTGCCATAGGCAGGTCCCGCGGAGGCAAGAGCCCTTGTGATCCCTGCCTCCGCGACTTCGGGCTTCTGTTCCTGGCATTGCCCGCCGTTACCGGGGCTTTCGCCTCGGGTTTACTTCTCGTGTGCGGTCGCGGTGTTGCGGGTCCGGCCGCGGGAGCGGGGAGAGGAGCATGCGCAGGACCTTGCATGCGTCGGCTCGCCGGCGATCACCCCGCGCCAGTCGACGCCGCCGAGGCCGGGCATCCGGTAGCGCCACCAGCCGGAGGCCCAGGGGTCGTTCCGCCCCAGCGCCTGGCCGAACACGCCATAGCGGTCCCGCCCGCGGGGGTCGATGACGGTGTCCTTGGCCTGGACGTGCTGGATGTGGTCGGCGTGGTTCTTCAGCGCGTGTATCGCGCTGACCGGGTCGATGCCGAGCCACAGCAGGTGAGAGGGGTCGTAGTTGAGGTACAGGCCGAGGGAGAACATCCATTCCCACAGTTCAGGGGAGTAGGCCAGGTTCCCCGGGTAGCCGTCGGGGTGCCAGCCCTCCATCGGGCAGTTCTCCACGACGAGTTTGACTCCTCGCTCGGCGGCGAAGCTCACCAGGGGCGGGAAGATCTCCTCGGCAAGCCCCCGGTTCTCCGCGACGGTCCGGCCCGGGTCCCGGCCGACGAACGTGCCCACGCAGGGCACGCCGAGCATCGCGGCGGCCCGGATGCAGGCACGCAGGTGGTCATGGATCTCCGCCCGCTCAGCCTCGCCGGGATGAAGGTTGTTCTCGTAATAGCTGACCGCCGACAGTTCCAGGTCATGCCGGGCGAGCACCGCGCGGATCGCTTGGGCTTCGGCGGGTCCCAGGGCCCGGACATCAATGTGAGCGGCAGTATGATCACGCGACATCGACGGCCAGGCCGCCGCTTCGAGCACCGAGAAGCCGGCCTGCGCCGCCCGCTGGGCGATGGACTCCAGATCACCGTTGGCCAGGCACGCAGTGAAGAAGCCGAGTTTCACGAGCACCACCCTTTCTGCTGAACTCACCCTGTGGGACTGCAAGTACTGAAAGCAACCATAAGAGCCGGATCTTATGCACGTCAATGACGTTACTTTGTTCTGTTATAGACATAAGTTCCTTACCTTCTGCTAAGCTGCAGGTATGCTTAGACGAGACCGCTCGCCTCAGCCGCAGACGGCATGAAGAGCGCCGAGGCCCTGAGCCCCTTGCTCCAGCGCATCGCCCAGGGCTCCGCCACCACCCGCGCCGAGCTGGCCCGGGTAACGAGGCTGTCCCGCTCCTCGGTGTCGCAGCGAGTAGACGCCCTGCTGGACAACGGCCTGGTCATCGAGGAGGGGACCGCCCCTTCCAGCGGAGGACGCCCCGCACTGCGGCTGCGGATCAACGCCGAGGCGGCCCTGATCCTCGTCGCCGACCTCGGGGCAACGCGAGCGCGGTTCGCGGTCAGCGATCTCGCCGGAGCCGAGCTGGGCAGCAGTGACCAGGGCCAGGACATCGACCAGGAACCCGCTAAGGTACTCGCCTGGGCCGACGGGCAGCTCCGGATGCTGCTGGACAGAGCCGGCCGTCAGCCGGCGGACGTGCGCGCCATCGTCGTGGGCCTGCCCGCGCCGGTACAGTTCGCTACCGGCACCGCCATCAAGCCTCCGCTCATGCCCCGGTGGGACGGATACCGCGTGCCCGGATACTTCGCAGAGCGTTACGCTGCTGTCACTCTCGTCGATAACGACGTCAACCTCATGGCCCTCGGGGAGCACCGGGCCACATATCCCGGCCTGGAGCACCTGCTGTTCATCAAGGCCGGGACCGGAATCGGATGCGGCATCATCGTCAGCGGCCACCTGCACCGCGGCGCCGACGGCGCCGCCGGCGACGTCGGGCACATCCACGTCCCGGGCTGCGACGCCCCCTGCCGGTGCGGCAACACCGGATGCCTCGAAGCCGTGGCCGGCGGCCAGGCAATGGCCAGCCATCTCACGGCGAAAGGACTGGCCGCCGCGACCGCACGAGACGTGGCGAGCCTGGCCACACGAGGCGACACGCTGGCCCGGCAGGAAGTGCGGGCGGCAGCACAGCACATCGGCGAGGTGCTCGCCGCCATCGTCAGCTTCGCCAACCCCTCGGCCATCGTGGTCGGAGGATCGCTCGCCCAGCTCGACGACGTACTGCTGTCCGGGATCCGCGCCGGAATCCACGCCAGGGCACTGCCGCTCGCACAGCGATCACTCCGCATCGAAACCAGCACCCTCGGCGAACGAGCTGGCACAGTGGGCGCGATCGCGCTAGCCCAGGACCGCCTGCTCTCAGAAGAGGGTCTCGATCATCTTCTCCGCATCCGCAGGTAGGGCCCGGCTGGCATGAACGGCGTCCGCGATGCGCCCGCACCGCCGGCGCCGCACGTCAGCTGACGGTGCCCTGCAGGGCCAGGTCATCGGGAGAAATGCCAAGAACTCCCATCAGAGCCATAACCGTGAAATAGCCCGGCTCCACGACTAGCCCGGTTTCGATTTTCCGGACCGTGGCGATGCCCACGCCGGCCAGGGAGGCAAGCCGCTCCTGAGTTATCCCGGCACTCTCCCGGCGCTCACGGAGCTGGCCAGCGAGCAAGGCTGCCTGCGCAGCATACCGGCTATCCGCCCGGCGCCTGCGGCCGCGCCTGATCGGCAACTGACGCTCCTCAGTGATAAATTAATAACGGTTAAAATTTATCACCCGGATGCGCAGGCTGGTCCTGGGTAGACCATCAGCGGGAGGATGCTGGGTCATGGGAACGCGCACGGGCATCGAATGGACCGAGGTCACCTGGAATCCGACGACCGGATGCGACCGGATCTCAGCTGGCTGCGACAACTGCTACGCGCTTGCCCTCGCCCGGCGCCTCAAGGCGATGGGCCAGGCGAAATACCAGCGCGACGGCGACCCTCGGACCAGCGGCCCCGGATTCGGCCTGACGGCCCACGCAGACGCTCTCCGCCTTCCCTACTCCTGGGGCTCGCCGCGAATCGTGTTCGTCAACTCGATGAGCGACCTATTCCACGCCAAGGTGCCCGCCGGTTTCGTCGCCCAGGTGTTCAGCGTGATCGCCGACACACCGCAGCACACCTACCAGATCCTGACGAAACGATCATCCCGGCTGCGAAAGATCGGCGGGCATCTCGACTGGCCGCCCAATCTATGGATGGGCGTGTCGGTCGAGGACAGCGATGCCCTCTACCGGGTCGATGACCTGCGCTCAGTACCGGCGGCCGTGCGGTTCCTGTCCTGCGAGCCGCTGCTCGGGCCGCTGGATGATCTCCGGCTGGACGGCATCGACTGGGTCATCGCCGGCGGCGAGTCCGGGCCCGGGCACCGGGCGCTCGATGTCTCCTGGGTCACCAGCCTCCGCGACACCTGCATCCGCGCCGGGGTGCCGTTCTTCTTCAAGCAGTGGGGCGGACGGACACCCAAAGAAGGCGGCCGCGAACTCGAAGGCCGCCGCTGGGATCAGATGCCCGCGCTCGCGGCCGTCTGAATAACAGGGAGAAAACCACCCTCTCAAGCCAGGACATTATGGCCTGACCCACTATTGCCAGGCTCGCTCTGCTAACGCACCATCACTATCAAGTGACACTTCGCCGGCGCAGTGGCACAGTGCCAGGAGCGATCCCGCTACCAGGATCGCCCCTCACGTGGCGATAGGAGGGCCGATGCCGCCAAGGTCATGGGGATGGTGGACCGAGCAGAAGCTCGACATCCTCGGCGACTACCTCGCCGCCTTCAATAAGGCATCCACCACGGCAGGCACGACCATCTATCTCGACCTGTTCGCCGGTCAAGCCCAGAACATCAGCCGCAGCCGCACCGAGCACCTGATACGCGGATCCGCCCGCCGGGCACTGGAGACCAGGCCCCCATTCACGGTTCTGCGGTTCTTTGAACTAGAAAGCCAGGCCGCCGGGCTCAAGGCCGCCTTGGAAGCCGAGTATCCAGACTCCCGCGACCGTTTCAAAGTCGTGCCGGGAGACTGCAACATGACGATCGCCGCTGTCCTGGCCGAACTCGCTGACCTCAACTGGGCGCCCACGTTCGCATTCCTGGACCAACAGTCCACCGAGGTACAGTGGTCCACCCTCCAGCAACTGGCCCGGCACAAGCGTGAAGACAAATGGAAGACCGAACTGTGGCTGCTATGCGCCAGCGGCCTGCTACCCCGGGGCCTCCGCCTGCGGACGGAAGCCATCGACAACACCACCGCCGACCGCATGACCGCCATGTTCGGCACGGACGTGTGGACCGAGGCACTCCACGCGACGAGAGCCGGCGAGCTCAGCTCCGCTGACTTCCGCTCGGAGCTGACTAATCTCATGCGCTGGCGCCTGGAGCAGGCCCTCAGCTACAGGACCACCCTGGTGTTCAAGGTCACCAACACCAACGGGTCCGAAATCTTCGACATGAGCTTCGCTACCGACCACTGGGCCGGCGAAAAGATCATGAAAGACGTCTACTCCGCCGCCGAGCGCCGACAGCCAGCCCTACGACTGAAAGCGCAGCTTCAGCGCCGGCAGGCCAGAGAGGAAAGCCAAGGACGCTACGGCATGTTCGACCTCGATGAATTCGCACCGGACAAGCCAGATGCCACACTCTTCGAGGTGAAGCCCGAACACGTGCCACCGCATCCGCCATACCGCCGTCGTGGGCGCCTTAACGGAAACTGATCCAAGCGGGATCCCAGAGGCAGGGGGCCCAGGCTCCTCACAACCAGTCCCTTTCGCGATGCGCGGATGGAAACGACAGGCGCGACACGCCCGGGATTCGCTCGCAACTAAGATCTTTCCTGGTGACAGTCAGTGACAGGGAGTCTTGCCGATAGCCTCCGTGATCAAGGGTCTAGTTCAGAAAAGACGTCAAGGCCGCGGCCAGCATCGGAACCCTGCTCGCCTGGCAAAGCTGGCGGCTCGTCATCACCGGCGGCTTCGCCGGTTTCCTCCTCGCCGCCGTCTACGGCGCCGCGCTGATGATCTCGGGACGGGCCACCAGGAAGCACCAGATCCCGTTCGGCCCCTTCATGATCGCCGGGGCGTTCCTAGTTATCCTCGCTGGCGCTGTAGGTTCTTAATCCGCGCGGCATGTTCTCAGTCGCGATGGCGTATGGATGGCATATGTGCTACCAGGCCAAGACGTGTGACATCGTGGTGGTGGTCATTGTTATCGCGTGTGTTCGGGGAGGGGCTGGTAGCTGGCGTAGAAGTCGGCGACGGCCTGGAATGACTTCTTCGGTTCCCAGGTCATGTCGGGGTAAGTGCTGCCGTGCGCTCCCGCGTAGCTCTTGACCAGGCTCATGGCGTTCATGTCCAGGTCGTACCTGGCCTCGTCGCTGTAGGTTGCCTCCGGAGCGACGAACTCGCAGACGAAGGCGCCGTCGGCGCCTTCGGCCTGGAGGATGGCCAGGGTCTCGGTGAGCTCGCGGGCCTGCAGGTCCTCGTCCCGCTGCCAGTCGCCTTCCTTCAGCCGGGGCCGGGTGAACCGGCCGACCAGCGGGAGCTGGTGCAGGGCCTGCGACGCGTTGTCCCTGATCCCGAAGCCGAGGGCACCGGAGGTGTCCGCGCCGCGGTAGGTGCGCATGCCGAACTCGGTTACCACGACCGGCTTGCCGTGGGCAAGCAGCGGACGGAGCATCTGGGCGTAGCGGTCCTTGACGCGGGCGTCCCGGTAATGGTCCACGCCGATGATGTCGAACGGGCTCCAGTCCACCGGCTCGAACGACAGTGACGCATAGCTGATTTCCCCGCCGAAGACCTTCCGGACAGCGGCGCCGGCCTGCCCGAGGAACGCGTTCAGCGCGTCGGCGTGCTGGCTGACCCCGCCCTCCTTGACCATGCCCGCCATGCCCGCCATCCGTTTCTGAATCGTCGCGCCTGGCAGGATGCCGCGCATCAACAGCGTCGCCTCCTGGCCGGCAACGAAGACCATCCGGCCGGGCCACTGCCGCCGCAGCGGCTCGGCGGCCCTGGCCGCCTTCGCCAGGTACCGTACGGTCTCCGGAACCCCGCGATTGAACAGGAAGGGTGACAGCCAGACCTCAAGACCCAGCCGCAGCGCCTGCTCGGTGACCGTGGTCAGCCGGCCGATGTTCGTGCCGCTGACCCGGACCGCGTTGCAGTGCAGGTCGTCGCGGATGATCTGCAGCTCGCGGTCGGCCACGCGCGGGTCCAGGCGCGGCCGGGTGCGTTCTTTCCAGCCCAGGCCGGAGAATACGGCACCGGTATTGTAGATCACGCCGTTGCGGTTCATCGCGGCCTACTTCCCGGCCGGGCGGAGCGCGACCGCCCACTCCATGTCCGTCCGCCGCTCGGCGAGGTTGAAGAGCATGATCTGCCGGAGCCCCCCGTTGGGCTGACGGTGCCGGGCGGCGACCCACGCGAACAGGCCCTCCAGCACCGGGACCAGCTGCGCGGGGCCCGGGAGCGCCTGCTCCGGCTGGGCGAACGCCTCCTGATGCGCCGGCTCGGTGCGCAGGGCCAGGTCGGGGAACTGCGCGGCGATCTGGGCGGCCTGCTCGCTGGGCACCGGCCAGCACACCTCGACCGGGCCGTCGCTGTCCTGGCTCACCTCCCCGTGATAGACCACGAATGGCGCGCTTACCGGGTCGCCCGGGGGCGGCGCCGCCACCGGATGCAGCCGATGCATCAGGTCCTTGACCCTCGCCATGACCTCGTCTTCGTGCGCGCGCCACAGCAGGGACAGCAGGCTGCGCGCCGGCACGTCCCGGACCTGGACGTCATACATCACGGGCTCCTTCCCGTTCAGCCGGTCGATCAGGTAGCCCGCCAGGTCCCGGCGGCCCGCGTGACGGTCCTCGGCCTCGGCCCACCAGGCGGCGACCCGCTCGGCCGCGGCCGGCGCGTCCAGCGCGAGGATCACCTTGATCCGCGCGAGCGGAATGTCCAGCTGGCGCAGCGACGACACCAGCCGCGCCTGCTCCAGCTGCGCAGGCGCGTACCAGCGGTACCCCGAGTCCGGGTCGACCCGGGCCGGGGGCAGCAGCCCCAGCTCGTCATACAGCCGCAGCGCCCGCGGCGACAGCCACGACAGCTCCGCGAACTCGCCAATTCCCATCAGGCTCATGCACGGCTCCCTCGGCGCCGGGCGCACGCCCGGCCACCACCACTGTGCGGCCTCACCCAACGTCAAGGTCAACCCGCCAGCTCTGGTGGCCGCGCGGACCCGGCCAGCGACGCGGCAGACACCCTGTCCGCAGGCCCGGCGTGCCGCTAGGCCAGCAGGACAAGAACCTTGCACACACGGAACGGAATCGCCCGGCCGGGCTACGGCGCTCCGCCAGCCGAACGGGAAACAAGACCCTGACGCGAGCTAGGTGCCAGAGTCCCGCCACGGATCGCTCCAGGCTGCCACGACACGCCCGGTCCGCAGCCTTCCCGAAAATTCTATGATTACTTTTCGTAACGAACACAACGACTGGGTCACGTACGCTGGTTCAGGAAAGACGTGAAGCTGGCCGGGGTGCTCGGGCTGTACTTTGGCTGGTGCGGGGCGCGGACGTTCGCCGCCGGGCTGGTCGGGGGTTTCGTGCTCGCGGCGGTTTTCGGCGTCGCCCTGATCGCGGCGGGCAGGGCCACGCGGAAAACGCAGCTTCCGTTCGGCCCGTTCATGCTCGCCGGAGCGGTGGGCGCGATCCTCGTCCTGGCGGGTGCGGGTGGCTGATGTAGGTTCCCGTTTCTGATGTCCCTTTTCGTCTCTGATGTCCTCTGTCTGGCCCATCGGGGACACAAAAATGGGACGGATGGCCTAGCCGTCTACCCTGTCGGGCGAGGAGGCGGAATGCGGGCGAACATGCCGGCGCTGGCGGCCGGGAGGCGTCATTCGGTCGGTCGCCGCTGGGACGGGACTGTTCTCGCCGTGGGCAACAATGCGGCCGGCGAGTGCCGTGTCGGGCAGTGGGAGGATGTCGTCGCCGTGGCAGCGGGCAATGTCCATACCGCGGCCAACACGGGAAGGTCTCACACGGTCGGACTTCGATCCGACGGCACCGTGCTTGCTACGGGGTGGAACGGCGACGGCCAATGCGATGTAGGCGCATGGCGAGACGTCACAGCCGTGGCCGCGGGCTGGCGCCGCACGCTCGGACTTCTTGCGAATGGCACCGTGCTGGCAGCCGGCCGAAACTCAGAAGGACAGTGCGACGTGCGGTCCTGGCGCGAGATGGTGGCCCTGTCCTGTGGCGACTGGCATTCGGTCGGAGTCCGGGCGGACGGCTGCGCACTGGCCGCGGGAAACAACCGCCGGGGACAGTGCGCCGTCGGCAATTGGCGCGACCTCACCGCCGTCGCAGCCGGATACCTGCACACCGTCGCTCTCAGACGCGACGGGCGGGTCCTTGCGACCGGGGACCGGAGCACCGGAGCGTGCGACGTCGATGAGTGGGAAGACGCGGTGGCGCTGGCCGCGGGCAGCTATCACACCGTCGGAGCCACGGCGTCCGGACGAGTCCTCGCAGCCGGAGACAACAGCCACGGGCAGTGCAACGTCGGCGACTGGCAGGACATCGTCGCGGTGGCGGCGGGTTCCACTCACACCCTCGGCCTGCGCGCCAACGGCACGGTCGTCAGCGCAGGGAACAACGCCAGCTGTCAGTGCGACGCCAACTCCTGGTCGGGAATCCAGGTTCCGAGAGCCAGAGTCTGAGCAGCGGGACAGGAAACCTGGACAGGCCTGTGGCCATGTCGCGGGACCGGTTCGGCGGCCGGGACCAGGTGGTGATCGGGTGTCCGGGACGTCGGTCCGGCTGGACGGCCTGCCAGCGGAGGCCGTGGAAGAGGCCCGGTGGTGGGGGCGCCACGGGAAATCCGAGTCGCAATCCGGCGCGACGCGGTGCCCGGGCTAGGTTTCAGGTATGCCTTCCATCGACGACATCGCGGCGGAGTACGTGGAGCGGGCCGCCGCCCTGGACCCCTGTTACGCCACTAACGCCGGGATCGCGGGGCACGACCACGAGCTGGCGGATCTCGGTGCTGAGGGGTTCGCCGGACGGGCCGGGCTGGATCGCTCAACCCTCGCCGCCCTTGACGCGGCCGAAGCCCCCGGCCCGCGCGAGCAGGTCGCGCGGGCCGCGATGCGGGAGCGGCTGGCACTGGCTGTGGAGCGCTATGACGCCGGGGACACCACCAGCGAGCTCAGCACCATAGCCAGCTGGGTGCAAAGGGTGCGCGAGGTCTTCGATCTGATGCCCACGCAGGGCGAGGAGGCCGCCGCCACCATCGCCAGGCGGATGGCCGCGGTGCCGCGGGCTTACCGCCAGCTGTCCGCGACCTTGCTGGAGGCGGCCAGGGATGGCCGCTGCGCGGCCAGGCGGCAGGTCCAGGAGGCCGCCGGGCAGTGCGCGGCGTGGGCCAGGCCGGGGGATTCCTTCTATTCAGGACTGGCCGGGCGGCTGACCGCAGTCCCGGACTCGCTGCGCGGGGAGCTGGCCGTGGCCGCGCGCGCGGCCACGGCCGCCACGGCCGAGCTTGGCGCCTTCCTCGGCCGTGAGCTGATGCCGCTGGCCAGGCAGAAGGATGCCTGCGGACCCGAGGTCTACGACCGGGCCTCGCGGTATTTCCTCGGTGCCGCCGTGGATCTGCGGGAGGCCTACGCCTGGAGCTGGGAAGAGCTCGCCCGGCTACGGGCCGAGATGGCACGGGTCAGCAACCTGGTCCGGCCCGGGGCCACCGTGCAGGAGGCCGTGGCGATCCTGGACGAAGACCCAGCCCGGCGCGTCGAAGGGCGCGAGAACTTCCGTGCCTGGATGCAGGAACTGACCGAGCGCACCGTTGCGGAGCTGCACGGGACGCACTTCGACATCCCGCAGCCCGCGCACCGGATCGAGGCCGCGATCGCACCCACCAACGACGGGGGGATCTCCTACACCGAGCCCTCCGAGGACTGGTCCCGGCCCGGGCGGATGTGCTGGTCGGTGCCGGACGGCGTTGAGGCCTTCTCCACCTGGAAGGAGGTCACGGTCGTCTACCACGAGGGCGTTCCCGGCCACCACCTGCAGATATCGCACGCCATGGCGGACAGGCAGAATCTGAACCGCTGGCAGCGCATGTCCTTCGTATCCGGCCACGGCGAGGGCTGGGCGCTCTACGCCGAACGGCTCATGGGAGAGCTCGGATACCTGGACGACCCGGGCGCATATCTCGGGATGCTCGACAGTCAGCAACTGCTCGCCGCCCAGGTGGCCCTGGACATCGGGGTGCACCTGGAACTGGAAGTTCCAAGGGGCACCGGCTGGCGCGAGGGCGAGCGCTGGAACGCCGAGATCGCCTGGGAGTTCCTGCGCGCCCACTCCAGCTGGGATGAACGGCAACTGCGCTCCGGGCTACGCCGCTGCCTCGGCTTGCCGGGTCAGGCCCCTTCATACAAGCTTGGTGAACGGATCTGGCTACAGGCCAGGCAGGATGCCAGGGCACGGACCGGAGGCGCCTTCAGCCTCAAAGACTTTCACGCCAAGGCACTCAGCCTGGGCGCTATGGGTCTTGACCCGTTGCGCGAGGCGCTTGCCCGCATCTAAGGACGCTCAGCAAAGCACTGACGTACTGTTAGGCGCTCTCCCGGATGCCTGCTCTGGGGAGAGCGCCCGCGAGTTTTCGGGACACTTGCGCCGTCCGGCGCCCGTTAGGCGTTCCGGGCGCGCTGGTAGATGAGGTAGGCGAGATCATTAGCGATGGTCTTGGCGCGGGTCAGGCGCATGGGTTTCTTGTCGCTGGTCTCGCCGAACAGGCGCTCGCCGGACCCGAGCACGACCGGGTAGACCGTCAGCCGCAGCTCGTCGACGAGGTCGTGCTCCAGCAGCGTGCGCACGAGCCGTGCGCTGGCGTACACGACGATGTCGCCGGCCAGCTCCTGCCTCAGCTTCGATACCTCGGTCACCACGTTGCCCTTGAGGACCGTCGCGTTGCTCCACCTGGCCTGTTCGAGGGTTGTGGACACGACGTACTTGGGCATGCTGTTCAGCCTGTCTGCCCACGCGCCGCTGCGAGGCAGCCACAGGGCGGCGAAGAACTCGTCGCTGCGCCGGCCCAGCAGCAGGGCCGCGGCGAGCAGTGCCTCGTCGAACTCGATCCTGGCCCACTCGTCGCGGACCTTCGCGGTCTGGGCCTGGGTAAACCAACCGCCGTGCCTGAAGCCCTCGTCACCGGTCGGGTCCTGGACGACTCCATCGAGCGAGACGTTCTCGCTGACGATGATCTTTCCCATTGTGGTTCTCCTTCTGGCTGGTGCTGCCGCCATACCGCCGCGGGCGGCGCCGGTTGCGTGAGCCCCGCGTGCTCGGGCTCGATGGTGGATACACCGCGGCGGCGCGGAACTGGGCGCCCGCGGGCCGCCCAGTTCGCCTGCCGGGCGGTGTACATACAGAAGGGCAGATGCGGCACGGCGCGGGAAGAAGGTGGTGAGGGTGGTGACAGCCGACCTGATCGCACGGGCGCGGGCCGGGGAGGGCGAGGCGTTCGCCGAGCTGACCGAGCCGTACCGGCGGGAGCTGCAGGTGCACTGCTACCGGATGCTTGGATCCTTCCAGGACGCCGAGGACGCCCTCCAGGACACCCTGCTGGCCGCCTGGCAGGGCCTCGGCGGGTTCACCGAAGCACGCGCCTCGCTGCGCACCTGGCTGTACAAGATCGCCACCAACCGGTGCCTCAACGCGCTGCGCTCGGCCCGCCGGCGAGCTGCGAAGGAGTGGGACGTGCCCAAGGTGGAACCGCCCGAGCCGACCCGGCTCGGCGAGGTGGTCTGGCTGCAGCCGTATCCCGACGACCTGCTGGAGGGCGCGGCCGGCGCGCCGCCTGGCCCGGAGGCCCGCTACGAGCAGGCCGAGGCCATCTCGCTGGCCTTCGTCACCGCCCTGCAAGTGCTGCCGCCCCGCCAGGTCGCCGTCCTGCTCCTGCGTGACGTCCTCGGATTCCATGCCAGTGAGGTGGCTGAGATGCTGGAGGTGACCATCGAATCGGTCAACAGCGCCCTCAAGCGGGCGCGGGCCGGCCTGCAGCACCGCCTGGCGCCAGGCGATGGCCGCCAGCCGCCTCCCGCTGCCGGGTCACCCGCCGAGGAGGCGCTCGTGGCTAGGTTCGTCAGCGCGTGGGAGTCCGCGGACCTGGACGCGCTGGTGGCCCTGCTGACCGACGACGTCTTCGTCTCGATGCCGCCGATACCCTTCGAGTACCAGGGCCGGGACGTCGTCGCCCGGTTCTGCGCCAGCCTGTTCGGTGCGGGCCGGCGGTTCGACCTCGTCCCGGCGCGGGCCAACGGCCAGCCGGCATTCGGGGCCTACCTGCGCGCCCCCGACGGCATCCGCCACGGGACCGGCCTCTACGTCCTGACCCTCACCGGCGACCGGATCTGCGCAATGATCCGCTTCGAGGCCAGCGCGCTGCCATGGTTTGGGCTACCGCGATCGCTCCCCAGCCGGTAGCCGCCCGCGCGGCGCTCACGGGGACGCGGGGCCGGGCGGATCTGCGGGCGCGTCGCGGTGATCACGGCGCCGCGGCCGTAGAATCGGGCGGAACGGCAGCCCGCCGCGTCCCGGCACGCCGAAGCGCTGAGAACTACGGGTAGCTGAGAGGGAGAAGTTCGGATGTTCCGCTGGCTGACTGCGGGGGAGTCGCATGGCCGTGCGCTCGTGGCCGTCTGCGACGGCGTGCCCGCCGGGATACGGGTGACCGCCGGGGACATAGCGGTCGCGCTTGCCCGGCGGCGAGCCGGGCATGGCCGCGGTGCCCGGATGAAGTTCGAGCGGGACGAGGTGGAGCTGACCGGGGGAGTGCGGCACGGCAGCACGCTCGGCGGCCCGGTCGCCATCCGGATCGCCAACACCGAGTGGCCCAAGTGGGAGACGGTGATGTCACCCGATCCCGTCGGCGAGGCCGAACTGGAGGGTCTCGCCCGGAACACGCCGCTGACCAGGCCGCGTCCCGGCCACGCCGACCTGGCCGGCATGCAGAAGTTCGGGTTCGGCGACGCCCGCCCGGTCCTCGAGCGTGCCAGCGCGCGGGAGACGGCCGCCCGGGTCGCGCTCGGCGAAGTGGCGCGCCGCCTGCTCAGCCAGGTGCTCGGCGTGGAGATCCTCAGCCACGTGGTCGCGATAGGCCCGGTTCGCGCCCCGGACGGCGTGCTGCCCGGCCCCGAGGACGCCGCCGCGGTGGACGCGAGCCCGGTGCGCTGCTTCGACGAGACGGCCAGCGCCGCGATGGTGGCCGAGATCGACGCGGCGCGGCGCGACGGTGACACCCTCGGCGGTGTCGTCGAGGTGGTGGCCTTCGGGCTGCCGCCCGGTCTCGGCAGCTTCACCCACTGGGACCGCCGCCTGGACGGCCGCCTGGCCGGGGCGCTGATGTCGATCCAGGCCATCAAGGGTGTCGAGGTCGGCGACGGCTTCGTCACCGCGGGCCGGCGCGGTTCGGCGGCGCACGACGAGATCGAGGCTGTGCCGGCCCCCCTTTCCGGCGGGACGGCCCCGATACGCCGCCGCACCAACCGTGCGGGGGGCATCGAGGGCGGCATGTCCACCGGCGAGGTGCTGCGCGTGCGGGCGGCGATGAAGCCGATCTCGACAGTGCCCCGCGCGCTGGACACCGTGGACGTGGCCACCGGGGAGCCCGCCAAGGCGATCAACCAGCGCAGCGACGTCACCGCGGTGCCCGCCGCGGGCGTGGTCGCCGAGGCGATGGTGGCCCTCGTTCTCGCCGAGGCGGCGGTGCAGAAGTTCGGCGGTGACTCCGCCGACGAGATGCGGCGCAACGCCGAGGGGTACCTGAAGTCCCTGGTGATCTCGTGAAGGTCGTCCTGATCGGGCCGCCGGGCGCGGGCAAGTCGACGGTCGGCGAGCTGCTGGCCGAGCGGCTCGGCGTGCCGTTCGCCGACACCGACGCCGAGGTCGAGAAGGCGGCCGGCAAACCGGCCGGCGACGTGTTCGTCGAGGACGGCGAGCCGGTGTTCCGCGACCTCGAGCGCGCCGCGGCGGCGCGCGCGCTCGAGACCCCGGAAGGGGTCATCGCCCTCGGCAGCGGCGCCGTGCTCGACCCGGGCGTGCGCCGCCGGCTGGCCGGGCTGCCTGTCGTCCACCTGTCCGCCGGGTTCCCGGCGGTCGCCCGGCGCACCGGCATGGACCGGCCGCGCGTCGTCGTGCCCGGCAACCCGCGCGGCATGCTGCGCGTCATGCTGGAGCAGCGCCGCCCGGTGTACGAGGAGCTGGCATCGATCACCGTGCCGACGGACGAGCAGTCTCCCGAGGAGATCGCCGCCGGCCTGGCGGCCCGCCTGAAAGGAAACGGTTCATGATCGGGGCCGCTGGCGCATTTGGCCCCACTGGACGGGGCCGTTGGCGCATTTGGCCCCGCGCGGCCGGCGGTTGGCGGGGGCCTGTGGGCCGGGTGGAGGGAGTGCGCCGGTGACGGTGACGCGGATTCCGGTGGGCGGGGAGCACCCGTACGACGTGGTCGTCGGCACCGGGGTGCTGAGCGAGCTGCCCGCGCTCGTCGGGCCGAAGGCGCGCGCGGTGGCGGTCGTCCACGCCGCCGGGGTGGCCGCGATCGCGCGCCCGGCCTGCGGGGCGCTCGCGGACGCCGGCTACCAGGTGGACGCGGAGGAGATACCCGACGGCGAGGAGGCCAAGCAGGTCGCCGTCGCCGCCCGGCTGTGGTCGCGGCTCGCGGCGCACCGCATCGGCCGTTCGGACTGTGTCGTGGGGATCGGCGGGGGAGCGGCGACCGACCTGGCCGGGTTCGTGGCCGCGACCTGGCTGCGCGGCGTGCGGGCGGTGCTGGTGCCCACCACGCTGCTCGGCATGGTGGACGCGGCGGTCGGCGGCAAGACCGCGGTCGACATCCCGGAGGGCAAGAACCTGGTCGGCGCGTTCCACCCGCCGGGCGGCGTGCTGGCCGACCTCGCGACGCTGGCGACGCTGCCCCGGCCGGACTACGTGAGCGGGCTGGCCGAGGTCATCAAGGCCGGCTTCGTCGCCGACCCGGAGATCCTCCGGCTGGTCGGCGACGACCCGGAGGCCGCGGGCGTGCCGTACGGGGTCCACACCCGTGAGCTGGTCGAGCGCGCGGTACGGGTCAAGGCGTCGGTGGTCTCGGCGGACCTGCGCGAGGCGGGGCCGCGCGAGATGCTCAACTACGGGCACACGCTGGGCCATGCGATAGAGCGGGTGGAGGGATACCGGTTCCGGCACGGCCACGCGGTCGCCATCGGCATGGTATACGTGGCGGAGGTGAGCCGGCTGGCCGGGCGGCTGGACGAAAAGGCGGTGGCGCTGCACCGGGAACTCCTCCGCGCGGCCGGCCTGCCCATCGCGTACCGCCGCGGCGCCTGGGACGAGCTGCGGGCGGCGATGAGCGTGGACAAGAAGAGCCGCGGCGCGCGGCTGCGGCTCGTCGTGCTGGACGACGTGGCGCGCCCCGCCATCCTCGACGATCCCCCGGAGGATCTCCTGGAACGGGCGTATGTGGAGGTGTGCGCATGATCAGCCAGGTGCTCGTGCTGAACGGCCCGAATCTGGGCAGGCTCGGCATGCGCGAGCCGGAAATCTACGGGAGGGTGACCTACGGCGAGCTCGTCGAGGTGTGCCGTGACACCGGCCGTAAGCTCGGCCTGCACGTCGACGTGCGGCAGACCGACAGCGAGGCCGAGCTGATCGGCTGGGTGCACGAGGCGGCGGACGCCCGGCTGCCGGTCGTCCTGAACGCGGGCGCGCTCACGCATTACTCCTACGCGCTGATGGACGCGCTGAAGATGCGCACCGCGCCGCTGGTCGAGGTGCACATCTCCAACATCGCGGCCCGCGCGGCGGCCGAGCCGTTCCGCCGCGAATCGGTGATCACGCCCGTGGCGGACGGGATCATCGCCGGGTTCGGCTTTCTGTCCTACCAGCTCGCGCTGCAGGCGGTGGCCGAGCTGACCGCGGAGGCGCGAGCGGCGGGAACGGGCGGCGAGTCCCCGTGATCGTCCTCGTGGGGTTCAGCTCGGCCCCGGTAGGCTGCTGCGGTAACTCAACGGGAAGGCTCATCCAATGCGTTTGGGAATGTCGCTCAACTACGCGGGCGGCTTCGCCGAGACCGTGGCCGAGCTCGGCGATTTCGAGAACGCGGGGCTGGACATCGTGTTCGTGCCCGAGGCGTACAGCTATGACGCGGTGAGCCAGCTCGGCTACATCGCCGCGAAGACCTCCCGGCTCCAGATCGCCTCCGGTATCCTGCAGCTGTACTCCCGCACGCCCGCGCTGACCGCGATGACCGCCGCCGGGCTGGACTACGTCTCGGGCGGAAGGTTCACGATGGGAATCGGCTCGTCCGGGCCGCAGGTCATCGAGGGCTGGCACGGCGTGCCGTATGACGCGCCGGTCGGGCGCAGCCGGGAGCTGATCGAGATCTGCCGGATGGTCTGGCGCCGCGAGCGGCTGGAGTATCACGGCCGCCATTACACGATCCCGCTCGAGGGCGGCACCGGCCTCGGCAAGCCGCTCAAGCTGATCAACCACCCGGTCCGGGAGCGTATCCCCGTCGTGCTGGCGGCGCTCGGCCCGAAGAACGTCGAGCTCGCCGCCGAGCTGGCCGAAGGCTGGCAGCCGATCTTCTACGTGCCCGAGAAGGCCAGCTCGGTGTGGGGTGACGCGCTGGCCGCCGGCCGCGCCAGGCGCGCCCCGGAGCTCGGCGAACTGGACGTGATAACGCAGGCCCCGCTCGCCATCGGCGAGGATGTCACCGGGCTGCGCGACCTAGCCCGGCCCTTCTTCGCGCTGTACATCGGCGGGATGGGCGCGCGCGGCCGCAACTTCTACAACGACCTGGCCCGCCGCTTCGGCTACGAAGCCGAAGCGGCGGCGATCCAGGACGCGTACCTGGCCGGCCGCAAGGACGAGGCCGCCGCGCTGGTGCCGGCGGATCTGCTGGAGCGCACGTCGCTGATCGGCCCCGAGGGCTACGTGCGCGACCGGCTGGCGGCCCTGCGCGAGGCGGGTGTCACCACGCTCAACGTCGCCCCGCTGGCCCCCGGTCACACCGGCCGCGTCGCCCTCATCGAGCGGATCCGCGACCTCGCCGCCTAGCAACCCGGGAGGCGATCGGTCTTGAGGACCCGGATGGTGAAGGCCGCGGCGCGCTGGTAGCCGCTGTTGAGTATCCGGACGTCGCTGATGTACAGCGCCGCTCCCGGCGGCATGGCCGACGGATGGATGACGAACTCGTGCCGCTGGTATGGTCCGTCATAGGCCGTGCGCGGGATGACGACGGCCTGCAGGACCGGCATCGGCTCCAGGTCCCGGGCCGGCGGTATGCACAGGCCGGGGACGTCGGCCGGCTGTCCCAGCCGGTAGCCGGGGTCGCTCACCTCGCTGAACCGCACGAGCGCGGGCACGCCCTCGGCCCGCAGCGCCCGCTGCAGGCCGGCCGGGTCGTAGGCGAGCTGCGCGACCCACGCCGTGACGGTGCCATCGGAGTTCCGCTGGACCGCCCAGGCCTTGCTGACGAGCGGCGTGGAGGTGCCGCCCGGCAGGACGGAAGGCACCACGATGGCGGCGCACGCGGCCGCGACGGCCGCGATACCCAGGGCGATGAGCCGGCGGTGCCTTCCCGGCCCCGCGGTGACCCCGGCGCCTCCGGTCCGCGCGCCCGGGCCGGCGAGCGCCGCGTCCAGGCGGGCGCGGATGCGCGCACGGGACCGCGCCGCGCCGTCGTCCGGCGGCGGCTTCAGCACCGCGAACAGCGTGATCTCATCCATGATCGTCCTCCTCGTCTGCGTGCACTGGGTTGATCCCGCCCAGGGCCGCCCGCACCCTGACCCGGATTCGGTTCAGGCGGGACCGCACCGCGCCCGTGGTGATGCCGAGAACCTGGGCCGACTCCTCGTAGGTCAGGCCGGCCCACGCGACGAGCAGGAGGAGTTCCCGGTCCTGCCTCGGCAGGCCGCGGAGGACCGCGACGAGGCGCGGCCGCAGCCGTTCGGCGGTCACCCGCTCGGCGCTCCGGGCGCCGAAGTCCTCCGCCGCGACCTCGGCCGGCGCCGAGCGCAGCAGCCGCAGCCGCCGTGCCTCGGCCCGGCGGTGCTTGCCTATCAGCCGTACCGCGATTCCGTACAGCCAGGGCCGGGCGTCGGATCGCGAGGCATCGTACCGGTCCCGGTGCCGGAAGGCCGCCAGGAACGTCTCCGCCGTGATGTCCTCGGCCAGATCCGGTCCGATCCGGGCGTGCACGTAGCGCAGGATCTCGTCCACGTGCCGGTCGAAGACAGGCGCGAAGCAGCCCGGGTCGCGCACCGACCGTCCGATCAGGTCCGCGTCGCTCGGCTCGCCGTCCCGCGCGGTGCTCCGCTCCGCCGCCGCGCTCCGCTCCGCCGCGGCGCTCCCGTCGTCCGCCCGGCTAACTGACATGTCCGATCATGGCGGCAGGCCTCCCTATGTATAGGCTTCCACCCCTAATCACCCGCTGCCGCCATGAGCGTTTCGGGTTCCGGAAGCGAAAAGAAGAAGGAAGACCCTACGGCGGCTGGCGCGGAGTGAGCCGCAATCGCGGCTCACATTCCGCGATCGCGCGGCCCGCGGGAGGCCCCTGCGGCCTCCCCGGCCGCGCGATGATACGGCGAGAACCGCAGCGGGCGGGGGTCCGGGGGGCTTCGCCCCCCCGGGGCTAGCAGAGCTAGAGTCGGTGCATGCCGGATATCGAGGCGGCGCGCAGGGAGCGCGCGCGGAAGATGGTGGCCGGGCTCGGCGCGGACGCGGTGCTCGTCACCGCCGGGCCGAACGTCCGCTACCTGACCGGGCTGGCCAGCTCCAACGCCGCGCTGCTGCTGCCCGCCGACGGCGCTGGCCTGCTGGCCACCGACTCGCGGTACGCGCTGGCCGCCGAGCGGGACTGCCCCGATCTCGAGCTGGTCGTCGACCGGTTCACCGAGCCCCGGCTGGCCGCGGAGATGACACGGCGCGGGATGCGCACGGTCGCCGTCGAGGCGCACGAGATGACGGTGGAGCGCCACGCCGCCCTGGTGACCGCGGCCGAGGGGGTCGCCACCGTCCCGTTTGGAAGAAAAATCGAGGAACTACGGACGGTCAAGGATCCGTCCGAGCTGGAGCTGCTGTCCACCGCCTGCCGGATCAGCTCGCAGGCCATCGCCGACGTCCTGCCCAGCATCCGTCCAGGTCTTACCGAACGGGCGCTGGCTGCCGCCCTTGACCACCGGATGACCCTGCTCGGGGCGGACAAGCCCGCGTTCGACACGATCGTCGCGAGCGGCCCCAACGGCGCGATCCCGCACCATTCGCCGGGCGACCGGCCGCTGCGCCGCGGGGATTTCGTCACGATCGACTTCGGCGCGCTCTACCGCGGTTACCACGCGGACATGACCCGTACCGTGGCGGTCGGCGAGCCGGCCGGCTGGCAGCGCGACGTCTACGAGCTCGCCGCCGCCGCGCAGCGCGCGGGTATCGAGGCCGCCGAGCCCGGCGCCGACGTGGCCGAGGTGGACGCGGCCGCGCGGGACCTGATCGCCGAGGCTGGCCACGGCGAGCATTTCCAGCACGGGCTCGGGCACGGGGTCGGGCTCGAGGTCCACGAAGCGCCGCTGATCGGGTACGGAAGAACGGGTAAGCTTGCCAGCGGGGTTCCTGTCACCGTCGAGCCCGGTGTCTACCTGCCCGGCAAGGGGGGCGTCCGGATCGAGGACGTGCTCGTCGTGGCGGCCGGCGGCGGAGCCCGGCTGCTGACTTCGACCACTAGAGAACTGCTCGTCCTGTTACGGAGACGATACTTTGGCAACCACGAACGACCTGAAGAACGGCATGACGCTGAACCTTGACGGGCAGCTGTGGAACGTCGTTGAATTCCAGCACGTCAAGCCCGGCAAGGGCGGCGCTTTCGTGCGCACCAAGCTGAAGAACGTGCTGTCCGGCAAGGTCGTCGACAAGACCTTCAACGCGGGCGTCAAGGTCGACGTGGCCAGCGTCGACAAGCGTGAGATGCAGTACCTGTACCGCGAGGGCGACGACTTCGTGTTCATGGACACCGAGACCTATGACCAGCCGCACGTCCCGTCGTCCGTCGTCGGCGACGCGGCGAACTACCTGCTGGAGTCCCAGACGGCGACGGTCGCGCTGAACGAGGGCACCGCGCTGTACGTCGACCTGCCGGCCGCGGTGGAGCTGACCGTCAGCCAGACCGACCCGGGCCTGCAGGGGGACCGGTCGACGGGCGGCACCAAGCCGGCCACGCTGGAGACCGGGGCCCAGATCCAGGTGCCGCTGTTCATCACGACCGGCGAGAAGATCAAGGTGGACACCCGCACCGGCCAGTACCTCGGGCGCGCGTGAGCTCGTAGTGCCCGCGCGTAGCAAGGCGCGCAAGCGCGCCCTCGACGTGCTCTTCGAGGCCGAGCAGCGCGGGATCGGTGTCCTCGGGCTGCTTGCCGAGCGGATGACGCTGGGCAGCCCACCGGTGCCCGAGTACGCGGCCGAACTGGTCCGCGGCGTCGCATCGCACCAGGAGCAGATCGACTCACTGATCTCCGCGAACGCCGTCGACTGGACCCTCGACCGGATGCCGGCCGTGGACCGTAACATCCTGCGTCTCGGCATCTACGAGCTGCTCTGGGCCGACGACGTGCCGGACGGCGTAGCGATCAGCGAAGCCGTCCTGCTCGCCCGCGACCTGTCCACGGACGCCTCCCCGGCGTTCATCAATGGCCTGCTGTCACGGGTCAGGGACCTCAAGCTCACGTAAATCCGGGGCAGCTCACGTAACCCTGGGGCTTTGTACGGGTTCCGTGGTCGCAAACGGGGACAAATCAGGACACCTACTCACTGGTACGCGTACAAGGCGGAACTCTGCCGACCGGGCTAGGCCGCGGCGAAGTGGAGGCGGAGGCCGAACCGGCGGATGACGGCGAGGAACCAGATCACGCAGACCGCGGCGCCGAGGAGCATCAGGCCGATCGTCGTGGCGGTGGACACGATCATGAAAAGGTAGAGCGGCTCGGTCACCATCATGATCGCCATGCCGAGGGTCAGCAGCAGGAACAGGCCGGCCCAGAACCAGGTGACGCCCTGGAAGAAGCGGTGCAGCCCGGCATGGTGCGGTGACGGATGCTTGAGCGCCACGACCTCCGAGGCGAGCTGCGCCACCAGGGGCTTGCGGGTGGGGGCCGTCCAGGCGAAGATCACACACATCGCCAGGTTCGCCAGCGGGAACTGGAGCATGTACATCCATACGTACCCGGTGGTGATCACCACGGCGGTCTGCACGGTGAGCACCGCCGCCGAGATCGTCAGCAGGGCCGAGACGCTTCCGGAGACCACCTTGCGGAAGACGATGAGCAGCCACACCACGCCAAGGCCCGCCAGCAGGCCGGGATCCCGGCCTGCCACGTCCGTCACGACGACGTAGGCGCCGAACGGGAGGCCGACCGATTCCGCCATGCTCCAGGCGGCGGTCCACAGCAGTCGCCGGGGGTGCGGCAGCTCGAGGTGATGCTCGGAGTGCTCGGGCATGCGGATGAGCATACGGCCGCCGGGCTGGTCCGCGGGCCGCATTGGCACAGGGCGGCGTGCCGGATTTTCCGGCGCATCCGGCCCGTGCTGAGAAGTGCTCACAGCAATGGGAACGTCGCGGCTGCCCGGGAAGTTCGGGGGCGGTTATTAACATGTTGTAACGCTGTGTTCACCCGGGGGGGTCGCCCCTTGGGCGACCCCCCCGGACCCCCCCGACCCGCTGCGGTGCCCGCCGTATCATCACGCGGCCGGAGAGGCCACGAGGGCCTCCCG
>JAFAZE010000077.1 GCA_019239975.1 Streptosporangiaceae bacterium | reverse complement strand
CGGCTGCAGTGCTACGAGGGCATCGCCGCCGCCGAGGCGCTCTACGAATGGAACTACCCGCGGCAGCTGCTCGCCATCCGGCTCGCCGAGGCGGCCCATGACAGGGTTCGCGACCGGGACCTGTTCACCGAGGACTACCTGCTGGCGAGGCCGCTGCTGACGGCCCTGGACCATCCGGGCCCGCGTCCGGCCGTGCTGCTCATCGACGAGGTGGACCGCGCCGACGACGAGTTCGAGGCGTTCCTCTTCGAGCTGCTGGCCGAGTCCGCGGTGACGATACCGGAACTCGGCACGAGAAGGGCCGCGGTTCCGCCGGTCGCGATCCTCACCTCCAACCGGACCCGCGACCTGCATGACGCGCTCAAGCGGCGGTGCCTGTATCACTGGATCGCCTACCCTGACGGCGCGCGGGTGGCGCGGATCATCAGGCGGCGTGTCCCGGCCGCGAGCGAGGCGCTCGCCGGGCAGGTCGCCGCGGCCGTCGGCCGGCTGCGCGATCTGGACCTCACCAAGCCGCCCGGGATCTCCGAGGCCATCACCTGGGCGGCGGCGCTGGCCGTGTTCGGCGCCGGTGAGCTGTCGGCGGACGTGGCGGACCAGACGATGAGCGTGGTCGTCAAGTACCCGGAGGACGAGGAGTCGGTTCGTGAGGCCGGCCTGGCCGCGGTGGTCGGCTCTGCGGACTGACGTCGCCGCGCTGGCGGCGGGCCTGGGCGCGGCGCTGCGGGCGGCCGGGCTCCCGGCGGGCCCCGACCGCTGCGAGCGGCTGGCCCGCGCCATCACGGTGATGCGCGCCGCCACGGTCGCGGAGCTGCACGCGTGCGCGATGGCGACGATGGTCGCCGACCCGAGCCAGATCGACACCTTCGAGCGGGTCTTCGCCGCGCTGTTCGGGGTTCAGGATGGGCCGCGGCGGCCGGCCGCCGACCCGGTGGCGATGCGCGGCGACCCGAATTCCGAGCCGCTTCCGGCGGCGAACCCGGCGACGGGGGGGCCCGGCCTGCCCGCACTGCGGACCATGACGGCCGACGCGGACTCCGCCTCCTCCGGCACGCAGGACGCGCTGCCCGAGGCGCCGGCCATCCGCCGGGTCGCCTCCGCCGCCGAGCGGCTGGCCGGCCGGGACTTCGCCCGGCTGTCGGGCGCGGAGCTGCGGCAGCTCGCCGCGCTGATGCGCGAGCTGACGATCGCGGTGCCGCCCCGCCGGACGCGCAGGTACCAGTCCAGCAGGAACGGGATCCGGCCGGACCTGCGGCGCACGCTGCGGCAGGCGCGGCGCACCGGCGGCGAGCCGTTGCGGCTGGCGCGCCGCGCGGTGCGGGAGCGCCCGCGCAGGCTCATCGTGCTGTGCGACATCTCCGGCTCCATGGAGCCGTACGCCCGCGCGCTGCTGCAGCTGCTCTACCTCGCCAGCCGCGGCTCCGGCGGCGCGCCGCGCGGCGGGCGGCCGCGCACCGAGGTGTTCACGTTCGCCACCCGGCTGACCCGGCTGACCTCGACGCTGTCCGCGGCCAGCCCGGAGACGATGCTCGCCAAGGCCGGCCAGGCCGCCCCCGACTGGTCCGGCGGGACGCGAATCGGCGCCGCGCTGAAGGAGTTCAACGACCGGTACGGCGCCCGCGGCATGGCGCGCGGCGCGGTCGTGCTGATCATCTCCGACGGCTGGGAGACCGGTGATCCCGCGCTGCTGGGGGAGCAGATGGCCCGGCTCTCCCGGGTCGCCTACCGCATCGTGTGGGCGAACCCGCGGACGCAGAGCGAGCGGTACCGGCCCGAGGTCGGCGGCATGGCCGCGGCCTGGCCCTACTGTGACGCGGTGGTCAGCGCGCACAACCTGGACGCGCTGGACGACCTGCTCTCGGCGCTGGGCGCGCCCAGAAAGCGCCGTTCCCCGGAAACACTGAGTCCCCCGGAAACACTGCGGGCAGGGACCGGATGAACCGGCCCCTGCCCGAAGCGGGGCTTATCGGAGGGACGCTCAGACCACGGTGACCTGGATCGTGTGCAGCCCGGTCGAGCCGCTGGGCTTTCCCGTCTGCACCGCGGACGTCTGGACGTGGCCGGTCTTGTCGGTCGCCCGCACCCTGATCGTGTGGCTGCCGGGCGTCGCGTCCCACCGGTAGTACCACTGCCGCCAGGTGTCGGGGTTGTCCTGGGCGGCGAGCGTGGCTTCGTGCCACCCGCCGTCGGCGTACACCTCGACGGCCTCGATGCCGCGGCGCTGCTCCCAGGCGACTCCGGCGATCACGGCCTTGCCGGCGGTGATGCGGGCGCCGGTCTTCGGGACGTCGATCCGGGATGAGATCTTGATGGGCGCGTACTCGGCCCAGCCGCTGCGCGTCCAGTAGGTGGTGAAGGCCTGGAACGTGGTGAGCTCCATGTCCACCACCCACTTGCAGGCGGATGTGAACCCGTACACGCCCGGCACCACGACCCGGGCTGGGTAGCCGTGCACGGGCGGCAGCGGCTGGCCGTTCATCCCGATCGCGAGCAGCGCCTTGCGCCCGTCCAGCACCGCGTCGGTGGCGATGCCGATGTTCATGCCCTGCACGTCCCGCATGACGAGCTGGTCGGCTCCCGCCTGGACGCCCGCCTCGCGGAGCAGGTCGGCGAGCAGCGTTCCGTGCCAGCGGGCGTTGCCGACGAGGCTCCCGCCGGGCTCGTAGGCGACGCAGGTGAGCGTGACGTCGTGCTCGAGCATCGGCCGTCGTATCAGCTGGTCGTAGCCGATCGTGATCGGCCTGTCCACCATGCCGTGGATGCGCAGCTGCCAGGCTTGCTGCGAGACCTGCGGGACCTTGATGGCGGTGTCGGTCCGGTACAGCTGGCTCGTCGCCGTGTAGAACGGGGAGATGCCCGGGACGCTGAGCTCGGCGCCCGCGGGTGCCTGAAGTGCCGGCGCCGCCTGCGCGGGACCCTGCGTCGCGGGAGCGCCGGTGCCGCCGCCGGTGCCGCCCGCGCCGGTGCCGCCCGCGGCGGAGGAGCTACCGCCCCCCGGGGAAGCGCTGGGGGCGGGCCGCTTGCCGATGAGCACCTTCCCGGCCACCCCCGCCGTCGCCGCCAGTCCCGCGGTCGCGGCGCTCGCCGTCAGGAACTTACGCCGGTCTACGCTGGGCCGCCCGGATGGCCGGCCATCGCGGTTCATGCTGCCTCCGTGTACGGGAGCGACGAGCGGACCAGGTAGAGCAGGGCGGCGACGCCGGCCAGCGCGCCGATGACCGCCGGGATGACGTCGGCCGCCTGGCTGCCCGGCCTGCTGATGACGACGTACGCGGCGAGCAGGCCGAAGGCGCCGATGCCCATCACGCCGAAGGCCCTGGAGTGCCGGGCGATGGTCCCGATGACCATCGCGATGATCGCGACGACCAGATACATGCCCAGCAGCAGGACGAGCCTGGTGTGCCCGCCGAAGTGCTGGGCGGCCGAGCTCCTCAGCGCCGAGGGGACGTGCGCGGTGAAGATCCCGTCGATGGCGGAGACGGGCGACGCCTGCCGTCCCATGAAGCCAGCGGCGAGCGTCGCGACGCCGAGCACCACCGCCGCGGCGAGCACGCCGGTGACCGAGCCCACGACCATTCCGAGGCCGCCCCGGTTCTCGTTCTCATCGCCGCCGAAGTCGCTGGGCACGCCCGCCCCGGGACGGGGAGCGACCATCGTGTCCTGGTAGCGCGTGTTCTGATAGCCCGTGTCCTGGTAGCCCGTGTCCTGGTAGCCGCCCCGGCCGGGGTAGTCATCCTGGTAGCCAACCCACCCGTCGGGAAACGACGGGTGCGGGTCCCGGTAAGCAACGCCGCTCCCGTAGCCACGGGCGTCGCTGCCGTCGAAGGCGTCCAGGTAGGCCGTCTGCTGGTTCCGGTAGCCGTCCTGCTGGGACTGATAGCCGCTCCGGTAGCCGCCGGCGCCGTCGAAGGCGTCGGGGTAGCCTCCCGGCCCCTGATAGCCCGGCCCCTGATAGCCCTGACCCTGATAACCCGGCCCCTGGTGGCCCTGACCCTGGTGGCCCTGACCCTGGTAGCCGGCGGAGTAACCGCCCTGGTACGCGGAGCCGCCCTGTTGCGCGTAGGCGTAGTCCTGCTGTGCGTAGGCGTAGTCCTGCTGTGCGTAGGCGTAACCCTCCTGGTAGCCGCCGTCCTGGTAACCCGCGGGATCCTGGTAGGGGGAATCCTCATACGCGGCGAGCGCCGGGTGGCGCGGGCGCTGGCGGTACGGCGAATCCTGGTAGGTCATACCCCTATTGACGGATGTCGGAGCCCATCGCGTTTGACCATCGCCGCCCCGGTAAGCAGGCGGTAAGAATCCGGCCGCGGAACGCGCCCGCGCACCAGGGCACTGGCGGGACAGCAGGGGCCGGCGGGCGATCGCGGGTCAGGGCCCGGGCCGCCCGCGCCGGTAGACCACGTGCGGCCGCAGCGGGCTGCCCACGGGTATCCGCGGATGCTCGAACCTGGCGTACTCGGCCATCCCGATACGGCGCATCACCGCCAACGATGGCTCGTTGAGCACCGAGGTCATCGACCAGACCTCGGTCAGCCCCAGGCCGCCGAACGCGACGCCAAGGGCCTCGGTCGCGGCCTCGGTCGCATACCCCCGGTGCCAGGCGCTGCGGGCCAGCCGCCAGCCGACCTCGAGACCACCGGCGCCGGGCGTGTCATCCGGCATCGGCCCGAACCCGGTAAAGCCGATGAATTCGCCCGTCCCGGCGACCTCCAGAGCCCATCTCCCGTAGCCGTGCTTGCCGAAGAAGGCCTCGCACTCGTCGATTGTCGCGTCGCTGGCCGCCCGGTCGAATGGCCAGGGAAAGAACCGCAAGACCTCCGGGTCCGCGTTGAGCGCTGCGAACGGCTCCCGGTCAGCCTCCCGCCAGCGGCGCATCAGCAATCGCCGCGTGCGGATGCTGTCGAATCTGCCTGCCCGTGTCACATCCTTCTCCGCCCTCTCCTTCTGTCCTCTCCTTCTCTGTCCTCTCCTCCGTCTTCTCCATCAGACGGTCGCTCCTTCACGGCCCCTTGCCGAGAGGCGGGCGATGATCACGTCGAGCGTGCGGGTGTCGGTTGGCACCGCGGCTCGCCGCATGTTCTCGATCCGCCAGGCGGCGAACGTGTGGCCGATGACCTCCTCGTCAATGTCGTTGCGTACGCCAGCCGCGCGGAGGCTGGCCCTGAGCAGGAGCTTGCCACCCGGCCGCAGCACGCGGCGAAGCTCGCCGGCGTACCGTTGCCGGTCGCCGGCCGGCAGATAGTGAAAGCAGCCCCGGTCAAGGGCCGCGTCGAAACAGTGCGAACGAAACGGAAGCTGCCGGACGTCCGCGCGCAGGAACGCCACGTTCTCGTGTTCGGCCGCCGCCCGGGCGACGGCAACCCCGGACAGGTCGATTCCCGTGACCTGCCAGCCGGCCGAGGCTAGGTAGCCGGCCTCGGCGCCCAGGCCGCACCCGATGTCAAGGGCGCGGCCACCTCGCGGCAGCCAGCCATCCCCGAGGGCGGCTATCAGCTCCGGTGATGGCCGCGACAGGTGCCACCACCGGCACGTTCCGTCGGCGTAGTGGTCAGCCATGCCGCCAGTATGGCCGCACGGTCACCGGTAGCCGGTCTCCCTGGCCGGCAGGTCGGGGCCCGAGATCTCCGTGACATAGCTCCAGCCGTCCGGGCGGGACCCGTCGGTGTCGGTGACCCCGTAGATCCTTCCCAGCTGACCGCTGGTCAGGCTCCTCCCGGCGTAGCGTGCCACGCCTGGATCGGCGGCCAGGGCCGCGATGCCCCTGGCGACATACGCGGGGGATTCGGAGCAGCAGAAATGCGGGCTCTGCGCGGTCGCGTCGCGCCAGTTCTCCTCGGTGACGCCGTAGTGCTCGAGCATGGCCTCCGAGCGAAGCCAGCCCGGGGTCACCGCCAGCGCGGTGCACTGCTCGCCGTCGAGTTCGGCGGTCAGCCCGATGGTGATCCGCTCCACGGCCGCCTTGACCAGGTCGTAGTAGAAACCCACGCGTTCACGGAACTTCCGGTTGTACTCGAAGGTTCCGTCGGTCATCTCGATGACCAGGCCGCCCGGGTGGCGGAGCACCAAGGGGAGTGCGAGCGCGGCGGTGATCAGGTGGGTGTCGATGCCCATGCGCAACATCCGCAGGCCGCCGGCCAAGTCGTGCTCCCAGAGCTTCTTGTCCCACTGCATGTAGACGTCGCCGCCGAAGATGTCGTTGATCAGGATGTCCAGCCGCCCCTGCTCACCGTCAATGCGCGCGACCAGCCCGGACACCTCGCCGGGTTCGAGATGGTCCACCCGGACGGCCTCTCCCTTCCCGCCGGCGGCCGCCATCATCTCGCCGGTCTCCTCGATGGTCTCGGGCCGGTTCAGCTCGGACCGCCCCGCCCGGCTGCTCCGCCCGGTGGCGTACACGTAAGCCCCTGCTCTCGCGAGTTCTACCGCTATCGCGCGCCCGCACCCGCGGGTCGCCCCGGCTACCAGCGCGACTTTTCCAGAGAGGTTCGCTGCCACGCGGCTCAGTCAATCAGCGCACACCGACATTTCGTGGCCGCCGGCTGGCAGCTCCCCGCCGCGCCCTCGATGACGTCTCCCGGAGGGGCGCCTGGCGCCTCAGGGCTTGCGCCCGATCGCGCCCAGTGTTTCCACGTCGGGGGCCGGGAAGATGGAGGCGACCTCGGCCCGCCATTGAAGGCATGGAACGACGCCGGGCTCCAGCAACTCAAGGCCGTCGAAGAAACCGGCGACCTGCTGCGGTCCGCGGATGCGGTAGGGAACCGCGCCGGTTTCGCTGTAGCGCCGCAGCGCCGCGTCGAGTTCCTCGCTACCCACGTTGGTGCCGTCGCTGATCACCAGGTAGCTGCCGGGCGGCAACGCGGCGACCAGCTGGCGCACGATCGCGTATGCCTGCTCATCGTCGGTGATGTGACCCAGGATCTGCATCAGCATCAGCGCGATCGGCTGGGTGAAATCCAGCGTCCGGGCCGCGGCGCTGAGGATCGCGGCCGGGTCGCGCAGGTCGGCGTCGATGTAGTCGCAGGCGCCCTCGGGGCTGCTGGTCAGTAGCGCGCGGGCGTGCACGAGCACCAGCGGGTCGTTGTCGACGTACACGATCCGGCATTCGGGGGCCACCCGCTGGGCGACCTCGTGGGTGTTGTCGTGCGTGGGCAAGCCGGTGCCGATGTCAAGGAACTGGCGGATCCCGGCTTCCGCGGCCAGGTACCGGACGGTACGGGCCAGGAACGCCCGTGAGGTACGCGCGATGGTGATGATCCCCGGGAACGTCTTGACGTAGGCGTCACCTGCTGCCTGGTCAACGGGATAGTGATCCTTGCCGCCCAGCCAGTAATTCCAGATCCGGGCCGAGTGCGGCACGGTGGTGTCGATCTTCGGCGAAGGCTCCCCGCCCGGGGGCGGAAAAGAATCGGTCACTGGCCGGTCTCCTCATGGGCATGCGATGCTGTCACCCCACAACCTAGACCCCTGGGTGCAGGCTGGCCACGACGGCGCCAAGGCGGCCGCGCGTGCAGTCGGCAGGCGTCCTAGACGCGGACCTCACGCGTGTCGTCCGGGGCCCCGGCTGATCCTGGCGCGTCGGCGCCGGCCGTCTCGTGCGGCTTCCCGGGTATGACCGTGACGTTCTGGGATATGACCGTGACACCCGGCGCGGCATCCGCCTCCGCTGACGCTGCATGGACGTCGGCTGACGCGGGGTCGAACGCGGGCAGCGCCGCCGTCTCGGCAGCGGGAGCGGGCGAAGCGACAGCTGGGGCGGCGCGGCGGGCGTTGCGGTAGCGGATCACCATGCCGGAGTACGCGATGAGCGCGCCGGTGCCGTACGCGACCACGGCGGGCCACGGCTTGGGGATCGTCAGGCTGCCCATGTCCGGTTCCGCGGGCAGGTAACCGGCCGCCGCGAGCGCCAGCCACTCCGCGCGGCCGTCGAGCGCGACCAGCATGACGAGCAGGACCGCGTACCACTGGTAGTGCGGCGTGGCAACGGCGAGCGCCGAGCCGGTCATCACGACGGCCCCGCGCCATGGCTGCCCGGGGTCGGAGAACCGGAGCACCGCCAGCACGATCAGGCCGAGCACGATCGCCGCCGCCACGATCGCGAGTTTCCCGTGCACGACCAGGTCGATGAGGTTGAATCCGGATCCGGTCGAGTAGCCCTGCTGCTTGAGGTAACCGGGCAGGAAGCCGATGATCTTGCTGCCGACGGCCATCGCGTGCGGTGCGTACACCAGACCGATCGCGGCGCCGGCGGAGGCGGTCATGAGAAGCCACCACCGGCGCCGCAGTATCGCCGGCACCACCAGGAGCGGGGTCACCTTGGTCGCGACGGCGAGCCCGAGCAGGACGCCGCCGAGCATGGTGCGGCCCTCGGTTTCCGCTCTGGCGAGCACCAGCAGCGCCACGGCGGTGAACAGCACGGCCAGGACGTCGACGTGGGCGCTGTTGCCCGCCTCGAGCGCGATCATCGGGCACCACGCCCAGAGCGCGGCGAGCCGCGTGTTCCGGCCGAGCATGCGCAGCCCGTACAGCAGTACCAGGGTGGTCAGGAGGGCGCATACGACCGCGGCCGTCTGGATCGGCGTCGTCGAGTTGTCAGCGGGCGCGCCCACCTGAACGGCCAGGAAGTAAGCCTCGGCAACGGGCGGGTAGATCGTGGGCACCCGCGGCCGGTTGAGCTTGGTGCAGCCGGCGACCAGGCCGTCCGCATGGTTCACGTGGTTGGTGGTGGTCGGGACGCAGTCCACGTAGTGGTGCGGGCCCCTGGACGACCACAGGAAGTGGTTCCGCAGCTTGACGACGCCCTTGTCGGCCGGGGCGTACCGGTACGGGTCGATGCCATGGGCCTGGACCCTGCCGTCCCACATGTAACGGTAGAGGTCGCTGCTGTTCTGCGGCGGCGCGGACAGCGCGGCGAGCTGGATGACGATGCCGCCGGCCAGGATGAGCCCGACCGCGGTGCGCACCGCCACCTTGCGCAGCAGCCACGCCGCGGCGAGGAACACGATCCACGCGAAGGCCACCAGGGGCAGCGGCTTGATCTTGGCCGGGTCCAGGCCCGGGCGCACCAGCATGAGAACCAGGCCGGTGAGCACCAGTAGCAGCAGGCCGATCGCGGCCACGCGGGCGACCGCGCGGATCTTTGCGTTCATGCACTGTAGGGTGCCATTTGGGCCCCGCACAGAGTCCTGGCAGCGCGTAGTTGTAAGCAAACCTTAAGCGCGTCAACGGGCCGGTACGGAACCGTAAGTCAACCCAGGCCGAGGCAGACCTGGCGACTACTGCCTAGTTAGCTGCTGCTTAGGGTCACGACGGAACTTTAGCCCGTCCCCGTTCCTGAAAACTTCAGCGCCCCCACCCCGTCTCCCGCAGCATCCCACCCCGCCTCCCCCAGCCCCCCCCCCC
>JAFAZE010000165.1 GCA_019239975.1 Streptosporangiaceae bacterium | reverse complement strand
GGGGGGGGGGGGGGGGGGGCGCGGGGCCGTGGGGGTACGCGGGGCGTGGCGGTACGCGGGCGTGGGGTACGCGGGGCGTGGAGAGTTGGGTGCGCAGGACGTGGGGGGTGCGGGGTGCGGGGTGAGTTGGGTGCGCATGGGGGCCGCAGGGCGGTGGAGCCGTTGCCGGTGCAGGTGCGGGCGGCCGGAGTTGGAGGAGGGGCCGAGGGGTTAGGTAATGGGGAGGTGGTATTCGCGGCGGATGCTGGAGCCTAGACGGGTGAGGTCGGCGCCGTAGACGTGCATGGAGACCGCGACGCCCGAGCCCGCGTTGCGGACTTGGTGGATGTCGCCTGGCGGGGCGAAGCCGGTCACGGTTCCCGCTGCGTTGCGGTTGCGCGCGGCCACACGAAGTACGCCGTCGCGCTGGGCGAAAATCTCCTCGTATTCGGCGCCCTGAAGGACGGCGGTGACGCACCAGGCGACGTGGTCGTGGATGGGCGTCCACTGGCCGGGACGCCAGACCATGGCGGCGACAGAAAACAAGCCGTCGGGCTCGGCGTGCAGCAGGTGCGTCTGGTAGCCGGCAGCGTCGCCGCTCAGCTGCGCGGGCCTCAGCAGGAGGTCTGGGCGAGGCAGTTCGGGGCGCAGCGCGGCAGCCACGCGGTCGGCTGTTTCCTGCCAGGAGGCCCCCGTTCGTATCGCGCCGCGGATGGCGGCGACCAGCCACTCCGGGCAGGTACCCACGGGCACCATCAGCAGGGATCCTAGGATCTGGGGGACGGGCATCGCTGACATGGCACCTCCTCGTGGCCTTTCTCCCACACGATAAGGATCGTGCGTCCATTGGCACCAATGCCAATGAGGGCGCTTATCTATAGACCGAATCTATAGATGTCCGCTGAGCCGGCGACCGCATGCGGTGGGCAGATGCGCGGTGGGAGCCGGGTCCGCAGCGGGCGGATGCGCGGTCGGCGGATGCGCGGTGGGGGCGGGGGCGCGGTGGGCGGATGCGCGGTGGGCGGATGCGCGGTGGGGGCGGGGGCGCGGTTAGGGGCCGCGTCTGCGGCGGGCGCCTTATCTGCGGCGGGCGCCGAACCTGCGGCGGAGGCCGACTTGCGGCGGAGGCGCGCCTTGGGACGCGGCATGGCGTTCTATGAACGCTTGTCCCGAAACCGGAATGCTCCGTTTTCCGGGACGCGAGCAAGAAAAAGGTATGCCGCCGCTCTGGTTGGCGCAGTAACGGTGCCCGTACAATCGCCGTCACGGACTACCGCATCGCCGCATCAGCTGCAAAGAGTCATGGTGGCAGCCGACCAGGAAGAAACGGGGATGTCATGACAGAGATTCCAGAACCGAACGCTCCTGACGGCGCGCACGGTGGTGCCGCTCCGCAACCGGACCAGCCGCTTTCGCAGCCGCGAATACCCGGGGAACCGCCGCAAGTGCCGCCGGTACCCGAAGAACTGCCGCAGCCGCCGCCGGTATCCGAAGGACCACCGCAAGCGCCGCCGGTACCCGGGGAACCGCTGCAGGTGCCGCCGGTGTCCGGGGGGCTACCTCAGGCGCCACCGGTACCCGAAGGATACGGCGCAGGCTACGGGGCCGAGGGATACGGAGACGCGCAGTATGCGGCGATGGCCGTACCGGCCGGGATGTACTACGACCAGGAATCCGGCCTCGTCCTGCCCCAGGGCGTGCAGCTTGCGAGCATCGGCAGGCGTATCGGCGCCTGGTTCCTCGCCATTCCGCTGGCCATCGTCACATTGGGAATCGGCTACATCATATGGGGGGTAATAATCTGGGCGCGCGGCCAGACACCTGCTCTGCAGGTGCTGGGTATGCGGTGCTGGCGGCCGGAAACCAGGAGTGTAGCCACCTTTTGGTGGATGGCATTGCGTGAAATTGTCGGCCGCCTCGCCGACGGCGTCCTGGGCATTTTCACCGAGATCACTTCGCTGGTGCTCATGGTGGCAGGCCGGGAGCGAAAGTCACTGCATGACTGGATCGCGGGCACTGTGGTTCTGTACGACCCGGACAAGCTGCTCGACCCCGGCAGGGTGCCGCCCGGCTAGTGTCTCCGCCGGGAGCCGGGTCGTGCTGAGCGGGCCTACTCGGTGAGCGCGGTGTAGGCGACGACACCGCGGCGCATCGCGCCGATCGCGGCGCGTGCGGTGGCGGCCACGCCGCGGTCCTTGGGCGACTGGTTCTCCGCCGGCTCCTCCGGCTCGGGACCGGCCGCGGCGGCGATCTGGTCGAGCAGGTCGATGAGCTGCTTGACCGACCGCACGAAGTCACCAGGGGTCAAGCCGGGGACCGAGTCAAGGACATCCTCCAGCCGGGAGCCGCGCGCCCACCGGTACGCGGCCCATACGAAGCCGGGGTCGGGCTCGCGCAGGAACGACAGCCCGTTCAGCTTCTCCAGCTGGTCCAGTTCGCCCCAGGTCCGCGTCATCGCGCCGAGCACGTCGCGGACCGGGCCCTTGGGCAGCCGGGGCGGCTGCGCGTCGTCGGGCTGGCGCGACTCGAAGGTCAGCACCGACACGCACGCCGCCAGCTCCGCAGGGTTCAGGCCCTGCCAGAACCCGCGCCGCAGGCACTCGGCGGCCAGCAGGTCGAGTTCGGAGTACAGGCCGGCCAGCCGCCAGCCCTCCGCCGTCACGACGTCCCCGTCCAGGTAGCCAAGGCGCTCGAGCACCGTGCATACCCGGTCGAAGGTGCGCGCGATCACGTGCGAGCGGTTGCCGATCTGGCGTTCCAGCGCGCCGGCCTCGCGTTTGGCGCGCTGGTAACGCTCGGCGTACCGGGCGTGCTGCTCCCGGTCGGGACAGCTGTGAGACGGGTGCCGCCGCAGCCGCCGGCGCAGGGCGGCGATGTCGTCGCCGTCTCGCGAATCGCGGGCATCGCCGCCGTTGGGGCCGCTGGTGCCGCCGGAGTCGTCGGCCTCCCATCCTTCGTACCGGCCGTGTCCGCCGTATTCGCCGTACCGGTCGCCCCCGTCCTCTGCGTCCTCTCCGGAGGCGGACGTCCCACGGCGGGAGGGCGGCCCCAGGTCACGGCCGGCCAGCTTGTTGCGCATTGTGGACGCGAGGTCACGCCTGTGCTTCGGCGACCGCTCGGTGAACCAGGCTGGGATGCGGACCCGGTCGACCGGCCGCACCGGGACCGGGAAGTCGGCCGCCGACAGGTGTTTGACCTGGCGGTTGGCGGTGAGCACCACCGGGCCGTCGGCTCCCCCGGTGCGCGGCGCGGGCAGCCCGTCCGCCGCGGGCGGCGCGGCCAGCACCACCGCCATCCCGGCCCGGCGTCCGCCGGGGACGCGGATGATGTCGCCGCGCCGCAGGGCGCCGAGCGACTGGACGGCCTCCGCCCGGCGCGAGGCGGAGCGCTGCCGGGAGAATTCGCCCTCCCGTTCCGAAAGCTCTCTTCTGAGCTCCGCGTACTCGGCGAAGTTCCCGCGGTTGCACGTCATCTTCTCCGCGAGCTCGTCCATGGTCTTCCCGAGCCGGCGGAGCTGGCGGGCGAGCCCCACCACGCCACGGTCGGCCTGGAACTGGGCGAACGAGGATTCCAGTAGCGCCGCGGCGCGCGCCCGGCCAGCGCGGCCGGTGAGGTTGACGGCCATGTTGTACGACGGCCGGAAGCTGGAGTTCAGCGGGTAGGTGCGGGTCCCCGCCAGGCCGGCCACCGCCGCCGGGTCGATGCCCGGCTGCCAGAGCACGACAGCGTGCCCCTCCACGTCGATGCCACGCCGCCCTGCGCGCCCGGTCAGCTGGGTGTACTCACCCGGGGTGAGCGCCGCGTGCGTCTCGCCGTTCCACTTGTCCAGCCGCTCGATCGCCACCGTCCTGGCCGGCATGTTGATGCCCAGGGCGAGCGTCTCGGTCGCGAACACGGCGCGGACCAGCCCGGCGGTGAACAGGTCCTCCACGATCTCCTTGAACACCGGCAGCATGCCGGCGTGGTGCGCGGCGATGCCGCGCCGGAGGCCGGTGAGCCAGTCCGCGTATCCGAGGACGGCGAGATCCTCTTCCGGGATGTCCGCCGTGCGGCGCTCGGCGACATCCTCGATCGCGCCGGCCTCGTCCGGCGTGGTGAGCCGGAGGCCGGCCGCCAGGCACTGCTGGACGGCGGCGTCGCAGCCGGCCCGGCTGAATATGAACGTGATCGCGGGCAGCAGCCCGGCCGCGTCGAGGCGGTCGATGACCTCAGGCCGGTAGGGCGGCGGGGGGCGGCGCGGACGGCGGCCACCGCGCCCGGGCCGGGAGGGAAGGGCACGCGCGGCGCGCTCGTCTCGCTGGGCGACGCGGATCAGTTCCGGGTTGAGCCTGGTGTGCTCGTCGTCGGTGAACAGGTCGTACAGCCGCCGCCCGACCAGCATGTGCTGCCACAGCGGCACCGGTCGGTGCTCATCGACGATCACCTCGGTGCCGCCGCGCACCTGCGCGAGCCAGTCGCCGAACTCCTCCGCGTTGCTCACCGTCGCCGACAGCGCCACGACCCGCACCGACTCGGGCAGGTGGATGATGACCTCTTCCCAGACGGCACCGCGCGAGGCGTCCGCGAGGTAGTGCACCTCGTCGAGCACCACGTAGCTGAGGCCGCCAAGGGTCGCCGAGCCCGCGTACAGCATGTTGCGAAGCACCTCGGTGGTCATCACGACCACGGGTGCCTCGCCGTTCACGCTGTTGTCCCCGGTGAGCAGCCCGACCGTGCCGGTGTCGTACCTGCGGACCAGGTCGGCGTACTTCTGGTTGGACAGCGCCTTGATCGGTGTCGTGTAGAAGCACTTACGGCCCTGGCTGAGGGCGAGGTGCACGGCGTACTCGCCGATGACCGTCTTGCCCGACCCGGTGGGCGCGGCGACCAGCACGCCGTCCCCCCGGCCCAGCGCCGCGCAGGCCCTGACCTGAAAGTCGTCGAACTCGAAGTCGTAGAGCTCGCGGAACTCGCCGAACTCCGGATCTGCCCGCCGTTCACGGAACGCGGCGTAACGCTGCGCCGGAGTCGTCATGGATACCAGATTAGGCGCGCTTAGTTGAACGTGTTGCGGCTGCCCGCGTCATCAAGCTCGATCGGCGATGCCTCGTCGTCCGACAGCCCCTCGTACGGCGAGGGATGCAGCCGGGCGCGGCGGCGGTCGTTCATCCAGACGATGACCTCGGCGACCTCGACCAGCGCGGCGCAGGCGCCGCCAAGGATCAGCATCGTGATCGGGTCCGGGCTCGGGTTGGCCATCCCCGCGATCAGGAAGACCGCGAAGATCATCACCCGGCGCCACTTCCTGAACCGCGCGTGGGTCAGCACGCCGGCGAGGTTCAGCATGACGATCAGGAGCGGCAGCTCGAACGCGATGCCGAAGGCGAGCATCATCGCCATGATGAAGCTCAGGTAGGTGTCGACGTTGATGAAGTTCGAGACGCCGCCCGGGGTCAGCCCGAGGAGGTAATGCAGGCTGCGGCCGAGTGACAGGTATGCGAGCACGATGCCGGTGCCGAACAGCGGGACCGCCGTGCCCACGAAGATGTAGGACCAGCGCTTCTCCCTCGTGTACAGCCCGGGAGCGACGAACGCCCAGAGCTGGTAGAGCCATACCGGTGAGCTGATGACCACCGCGACGATGAAGGCGACCTTGACCCGCAGGTAGAACGGGTCGAGCGGCGCGTCCATGACCAGCCTGGTCAGGCCTTGAGCCGAGCAGCCTTGGGCGCCCCGGATGTTCCCGGTGCAGAACGGGTGCTCGAGAAAACGCCACACCGGGTTGAAGAAGATGAAGCCGATGACCATGCCCGCCGCGATCCCGAGCAGCGCCTTGACGACGCGGTTGCGCAGCTCCCTGAGGTGGTCCATGAGCGGCATCCGTCCCTCGGGGTTTTGCCGCCGCTGCGCGTGCACGAAACGCTGGCCCACGATACGGGCGCCGACGATGGCGTCCGGCAGTTTCGCCATGACCGTATGACCGCTTCCCGCCGACGCGGGTCAGCTCGTCTGCTGCGTCCGCTGGGCGTCGGCCTGCGCGCCGTTGGCCCCGACCGAATGCTGCTGCAGCGTACGGATCTGCTCCTGCAGCGCGTCGATTTGCGCCTGGGCGGCCGGCGGCTGCGGCTGTTCGAGCTGCGCGGGAGCCGCCTGCGGAGCGTTCGCCGTGGCTGTGGCGCCGGAAGCGGGCTCGTCGTCGTGCATTCCCTGCACTTCGGACTTCAGGATCCGCATGGAACGACCAAGCGAGCGCGCCGCGTCAGGCAGCTTACGCGACCCGAACAGCACGATGATCACGACCGCGACGATCAAGATCTTCCACGGACTGTCGAACAGGTCACCAAACATGTGCGTCCTCTTCAGCAGGGGGATGAGCCCCGCGGGGTGCGACTACTTCGGCCCTGAGTCTACACGTCAGGCTGCCCCGGCAGCAGACCCGGACCGGATCCTACGGGATCCTGAGGGCCTCGGCATGGTGACCGACGAGATCACCGAGCGCGCCCACGGCAAGGCATAACCGCAAGTAGGTGAGTAGGTTCTCGTTCCAGACCATGACGGTGTACCGGCCGAACCTGTAGACGCCGGCGGGCGGCCCGAACGTCGCGCTGGCCTGCTGGGCCGTGACCTCGAAGACGTCGAAGCCGGCCGATGAGGAGATCGCCAGGAAGTTCGCGGAATGGGCCGAGGGGCCGTACCAGGACCGGTTCGCCTCCCAGGTCCGCGAGGCGATGAACGGGCCGTTCGCGACCACCGGCCTGATCTGGATGGTTCCGCCGGTCTCCAGCGTGACGATGTTCGCCTCGGAGTAGCCGGAGACGCCGCTGGTGAGATCGTGGGCGGACAGCCAGGCCGCCAGGTCGGCGTACTGGGGCGGCGCGGCCGGCTGCGCCGCGGCGAAGCCGAGCATGCCGGCGTAGCAGGCGAGCACCCCCGCCATCACGTACTTCAGCCTGGCGGCGAGCACCCGCTCCGCGAGCAGCCGGCCGGCCAGCACGGCGGCGAACGGCAGCACCGGGGCGATCTCCCGTGTGGACAGGATGTTGCTCACCTGGTCGCTGGAGATGTACGCGGCCACGTTGAGGACGATCGCCGTGGCCAGGACGCCGACGATGAGCTCGCGGCCAAGGAAGTGACGCACCGCCAGCCCGATGGCCAGCACCGCGAGCGCCAGGCCTGCCAGATGCACGAACGCGAAGGCCGCGTCGCGGCCCGTCTGCTCGCCGAAGAAGTCCGCGCCGAACAGCTCGAGCAGGCCCTCGAACGTGAGGGAGAAGTTCTTCGGCATCGCCGCGGTGCTGGCGAAACCGGTTGGCACCGGGCTGATCACCCAGCCGCCGTGGTCTCTGATCAGCCGTGTCGCCAGTGACGCGGCCGGCACCGAGACCACGGCCGCGGCGGCCAGCGACAGGTCATACCAGCGCGAGCGCAGGCCCTCACGGCGGACGGCCAGGCCCTGGTACGCCCGCGCGGCGCACACGAGCGCCAGCGGGATGACACCGATGAGGAGAACGATCTGGTCGGCGACCAGACCCCAGACGAGCAGCACCCCGGTGGCCACCGGCACATACCACCGTGGCCGCCAGCCTCCCGGGCTGAAACGGTCCAGCAGCAACATGAGCACCAGCACGGGGATCGCCGAGCCGGTGTGGTCCGGTGACAGCAGCAGGGTGGAGGTGCCGTTGCCAAGCTGCGGGGCGAGCATGATCCCGCCGGCCAGCACCGCCCGGACGGCGCCCTCGCGGCCCCGCGCCCGTCCCTTGGCGGCAAGCGCGGCGAGCAGCACCAGGAGCGTATAGGTCATCGCCCCCGCCACATGGATCACGTCGGATCCCAGGCCGCGGATCGCCTCGACGAGCATGTACTGCGGCAACTCGGTCGTGTAGAAGGACACGTCGGACACGAACCAGCCGTGCAGCAGCAGGTTGCCGTGCAGCATGTCCCAGGCCTGCAGCGCGTTCGACGCGCCATCCGAGCCGACGGAGATCGTCCGCGACTGCCGCAGATAGCAGGTAAAAAGGACGACCGCGGCCACCGTGAACCCGGCCGGCGTCCGCGCGCGGGCCCACCAGCGGCGCGCCGTCCCCGGCGGCCGCACCGCGTCGGCGGTCGGCTGAGCCGCCACCTCAGTCCCGCTCACCTGACCGCTCCCCTGCTTCGCGTCCCGGTAGTCCACCATGCCGGTTTACCGGGGAGACTATCGCGACAGGGGCACTGCTTCCCGGCCATACGGCGCATCCGCCGCCCGGCCGGCGGCCTCGGCGCTCGTTTCGGCGTTTCGCTGTGCGCGCGGGCGGTACAAGGATTCCTGAAGGTTGCATTAACTTCGGCTGAGCGCGGCAGGGGGCACGATATATATTCGTAAGATGCCAGCAGGAGCCCCATCGTGGCGAGATATTTCCGTCGATATTTCCGCCGATTGTGAGCGTCCCGCACGAGATCACGCACGCGGACTCGATTACGGACGGTTGTATGCCTACCGTTTCCGCGACGTGGACCAGGCGAAGAGGCAGGCGGTCTGGAACGAGATCGCCGGCCACATCTACCCCCGGATGGGCGCGCCGGAGTCGGTTCTGGACCCGGCCGCGGGCAGGGGCGAGTTCATCACGGCCATTCCCGCGGCCGACCGCTGGGCGGTCGACGCGGTGAGCCACGACGAGGCCGCGATGCCGGGCGTCAAGGTGGTCATCTCGGACATCATGGAAGCGGACCTTCCCGACGGCTATTTCGACGGCGTGTTCGTGTCCAACTTCCTCGAGCATCTGCCGGACAGGGACACGGTGGCCCGGTTCCTGGGCAAACTTGCCACATGGATGCGGCCCGGCGGCCGGCTGGCGATCGTCGGACCGAACTTCAGGCACTGTCACCGGCGGTACTTCGACTACGCGGATCACGCGGTGATCCTGACCCATCTTTCTGTGGCGGAGCACCTGCACGCCGCGGGCTTCGACGTGACCGGAGTCACGCCGAGGTTCCTGCCCTACTCGTTCCAGGGCATACTTCCGCCGTCGCCCCTGCTCACCCGCATCTACCTGCGCGCCCCGGTGCTGTGGCGAGTGCTGGGCAAGCAGTTCCTCGTGCTGGCGGAAAAGCCTGCCCGGCCGCCTGAGCCGGAGAGCCGAGCCTGATCAGCAAGTTCTTGTCCCACACCAGGATCGTGTAATTCCCGAACCGGTAGGTGCGCGACGGCTTGCCGAAGAAACCGCGCTCCGTGCTGGCGTCCAGGCCGCCCGCGAAGCTGTCCGGCCCGTACTGCGGCGCGGCCGTGACCACAAAGTTCGCATAGCGCAGGCTCGGGTCGAACCACGAGCTCTGGGACTCCCAGAGGTAGGGCGCCTTGCCCGCCGGGGCGAGCGGCGCCACCCTCACCTGGCCGCCGCTGGCGAGCGTCGTGCTGTTGGCCTGCCAGTAGCCCGCCAGGCCGTCCCTCAGGTTGTGCGCCAGCAGCCAGCTGGCCAGCGCCTGGTTCTGCGCACGGGACGGTGCCCACGTCGCGGCGTAGCACAGGGCGCCGAGGTAGCAGGCGGCTCCCACTGCGAGCAGCGCCTGGAACGCATACCGCCAGGGCCGCCGCGCCCGGGCAAGCCGGCCGCCCAGGAGGCGCCCGGACAGCGCCGCGCCGAACGGCAGCAGCACCGCGATCTCGTGCGCGGAGCTGAGGCTGGTCACGTAGGTGCCGAAGATCCCCGCGGCGAGCGTGGCGAGGATACCCACCGCCAAGACCTCGGACACGCGGTCGATGCGGGTCACGAAGCAGATTCCCGCCACCAGAGCCGCCACGGCGGCCACGAGGCCCACGAGGTGCAACAGCGCCAGCGCCACGAGCAGCGGCCGCCCCTGGCCGAAGAAGTCGGCGCCGAACAGCAAGAGCACCGTCTCGCCGACCGCATGAATATGCGGCAGCACTTCTGAGGGCCTGGCGAGCAAGCGGCTGACCAGGGGCGCCTGGGTATAGCCGCCGGCCGCGTGGATGACGGCCTGCGCCGCGCGCATCAGCGGAACCGACGCCACGGCCGCCGCGGCAAGCGACAGCTCGTAACGCCATCTGGTTTCCGGCCGCTTCCTGAACTCCACCACCGCCCGCGTGGCGGTGACCAGGGCCAGCGGCAGCGCCCCCGCCACCATGGCGAGCTCGTCGGCGATCTGCACCCAGGTCAGCAGCACGCACGTCAGCACGGGCACGTACCAGCGCTCTGGGAGCCGGTCGAGCAGAAGCAGCGTCAGCAGCAGCGGGACGGTGGTTCCGGCATGGTTCGGTGATGTCAGGAGCACGTAGGTGCCGCGGCCGATTCCCGGCGCGAGCATGATCCCGGCGGCCAGCACGGCGCGGACGACGCCGTCCCGGCCGCGGGCACGCCCGCGTGCGAGCAGGGCCGCCAGCAGCACGAGCAGCGTGTACGTCACGGCGGCGCAGACGTGCACGACGTCCGGGCCGAGACCGCGGACGCTCTCCGCGAGCATGTACTCGGGCAGCTCGGTGGTGTAGAACGTCACGTCCGCCACCCACCAGCCATGCAGCAGGACGTTGCCGTGCAGCATGTCCCAGGCTTGCAGCATTATCGAGGCACCGTCGGAGTTCACCGCCGCGATCCGCGACTGGCGCAGGTAGCAGGCGAACAGTCCGGCGGCGGCCGCCGCGACGCTCACGCCCCACAGCAGCCGGGCCCGCAGCGGCGACGATGACGCCGGGCGTGCGGGCCCCGCGGGATCGGGCCCTGCCGGGCCGGCACGGCCGAGCGCGTGCTGGGTCACGGCGACGGCCTACCCAGGCGGGTCAGGAGGTTCTTGTTCCACACCATGATCGTGTACCCGGGGAGACGGTAGACGTGCGCCGGGCGGCCGAACGCCCGGCGCACGGCGTGATCCGACAGGTAAGCGGGCTGAAGCACATTGGACGCCACGATGACCGCGAAGTTCGCGTAGTGCGCCCCCGGCGAGTACCAGGCGCTGTCCGATTCCCACCGGTAGGCACCGATGCGGTGGCTTCCCGTTGCGATCGCCGGTGACAACTCGGTCCGCAGCCCGCTGTCCAGGCTGACGCTGTTCGCCTCCCAGTAGCCGGCCAGGCCGTCGGTCAGGCCGTGCGCCGAGAGCCATTCGGTCAGCGCCTCGTTGGCGGGCAGCGCGGGCCTCAGCGTGGCGGCGTAGCCCAGGGTCGCCAGGTAACAGGCGAGCGCGACGGCGAGCAGCGGCCTGAGCCCGGGAACCGGCCGCCGGGGGAACATCCGCCCGGCCAGCGCCGCGCCGAACGGAAGCACGATGGCGATCTCGTGCGCGTTGGCGAGCGAGCCCAGGTGCGTGCCCGCAATCCCCGCCGCGAGCGTGATGACCGTGCCCGCGGCCAGGATCTGCGAGACGCGGTCCGGGCGGCGGAAGAACCGGACGATGCCCGCCAGCAGCGCCCAGGCGGCAAGGGCAAGGCCCGTGGCGTGCAGCACCGCGAGCAGCCCGCTCAGCGTCGAGTGCTGGTAGTAGTTCTCGGCGCCGAACAGCACCTGCACGCACTGGCCCGTCAGCACGGCCTGGGCCGGCCATGCGGACGGGCTGGACAGCAGCGGCCCCGGAACCGGGTGCACGGTGAAGCCACCGGCGGCGTGAATGACGGCGACCGCGACCCGCGTGAGCCCCACCGACGCGGCGGCGGCGGCGGCGATCCACGCGTCGTACCAGCGGGGGGCCGACGGCGTGTCGCGCTGCCCGCTGCCCGCCCAGGCCCGCAGCAGGCACACCAGCGCCAGCGGGGCGGCGGCGGCGTAGACGGCCAGCTGGTCGGCCATCTCCACCCAGGTCAGTATCGCGAGAACCGCGGCGGGCACGTACCAGCGCGGGCGGGCCCGGTCGAGCAGCAGCAGCATCAGCAGGACCGGCACCCCGGTGCCGGTGTGATCGGGCGAGGAGAGCAGCGAACGGGTGCCGAGCGTGATCGCCGGCGCGACCATGATGCCGCCGGCCACCAGCGCGCGGACCAGGCCCTCCCGGCCGGTGGCACGGCCCCGTCCCACCAGCGCCGCCAGCAGCACCAGCAGCGTGTAGGTCAGCGCCGCGCAGATGTGCACCACGTCCGGGCCGAGCCCC
>JAFAZE010000116.1 GCA_019239975.1 Streptosporangiaceae bacterium | reverse complement strand
GGGGGGGGGGGGGGGGGGGGGGGGGGGGGGGGGGGGGGGGGGGGGGGGGGGGGGGGGGGCCCCAGCCTCCCCGGACAGTGTGGTTCCGTGGCCGTGGGGTCGGCGGGCCGGAGTGCTACCCGCCCGCGTGGTGCGGGCGGGTAGCTTGGCTGATTTCCTCTTTGTCGTCGTTGCCGTCGCTTTGCGAGCGTGGTCCTGGTGGCGGTCGTCGCCTATCGTTGGGGACCTGGTCAGAGCTGTATCGTTGCTTCAACGGTGAGCCGGCGGGCGGGGCGCGTGATCACGGAAGTGTTGGCACGATGCCCTATCCGGCCCGCCGTTTCCGCGATCATGATGACTGCCCCTTTTGTCCGGTTGGCAGGAGGCTGGATGAGGAGCACTGATGCCGTCAGGAACAGGGCGAACAGGGACAATTCGCCGCCGAACTGTCCCCAGAGAAGGGGAAGGCCCGTGTGTACATGCCCCGCCACATGGTGGAGCCGCCGGCGCAGGAACTTCGGAGACTCCTGTGAGCGTTGTCGACAGGACGGGTACTGTGCCTGCGTACGGGGGGTACGGGCGGTCTGCTGGAGGGACAGTAGGACGTGTCACAGATTCGGGTCCCGCGTAAGGGTGTGACGCAGGCTGAACTCGCCGGGGTGCTCAGCCGCCGGCTCGGCGGAGGCTACCAGGTCGAGCCCGATGGGAACGGCCGGGTCGTGGTCAGGCGGAGCACCCTGAGCGCGGCGAGCGTCAAGATCCGCGACGTCCCAGGGGCGACGGTGTTCCGCGTGCGCGGCGGCGGGGTGCCGATCATCCGGATCGGCACCACCAGGCGGGTAGCCGACGCCCTGCGCCGCTCCCCCGAGTTCCGCAGCGTCTAGAGGACGGGGGCGCGCAGGCGGCGGCGGTCGTCTGGGAGGCGCTCGGTGACGCGGGCCCGGTCCAGGTACTCCAGCAGCGGGATGACCACGCGCCGCGTCGTGTCGAGCGCCTGTCTCGCCTCGGCGGTCGTGAACGGCTGCGGGAGCCCGCCCAGCACCCTGGCGGCTTCGGCGTCGGCGCCGGGGGCGAGCACGATCTGGTCGCTGACGCGCAGCAGCAGGCCGTTGCGCGCGGCCGCGGCGACCGCCTTGACGTCCAGGCCGAGCTCGCGGAGCCGGCCCGCTTCCGGCGCGCGGAAGGGTGTCTTCGCCAGGTCGGCGCGGACCGCCTGGATCGCCTCGGCGATCCGTGGCGGAAGGGGCGGAAGGGACGAAAGGGGCGGCCCCGGGTCGCGACCGCGCGCGTCCCGCGGCCCGGTGTCTCCGGACGCGGTGCTTCCGGACGCGGCGCTTCCCGGCCCGGCGTTTCCGGACCCGGTGTTTCCCGGCCCGGCGTTTCCGCCCGTCGGCTGGCCGGGCTCCGGGACCGGCGCGAGGCGCAGGTATCCCTTGTCGTTCACGAGGCGCCCGCCGTCGCCAGGGCCGCGCGCGAGCGCGGCCACGAGATCACGGCTGGGAAGGCCGAGCGCGGAGCGCGCGGTCTCCACCGGCATGCCGGGGGCCAGCGGCTCGCGCGCGGTGAAACCGGCGACCGCCTTGATGAGCTCCTTGCGCAATCGCGCCCAGCGCGCCGGGTCGGCGAGCCAGTCCCCCGCGACCGGCGCGGGCAGGTCCGCCAGGCCCATCGCCCCGAGCCGGCCGGCGGTCAGCAGGCCATGCCTGCGGATCAGGTCGGCGGCCGCCGGGACCGCGGGCCACCCGGCGAGCTCGCGCGCCGCCGTGGCCGCGGCACCCCGCCGGCCGAGCGGCGGCGGCGCCACGTCCAGCACGGTCGCGCCGATGATCGCGGGCGCGGAGTCATCAAGCTGACTTGCCGACCTATCGGCTCCGGGGTCGCGCAGCAGCACCCGGTCGCCCACGTGCAGCGGCAGCGGGTCACGCAGCGTGAGCCGCGCGAACACCGGGCCGGCGATCGCGCGGTCCGCGAGGGCCCACGGCCCTCCGGCCGCGCGATGATACGGCGAGAACCGCAGCGGGCCATCGGGGGGTTCCGGGGGGTCGTCCCCCCGGGCCAGCACCGCGCCGAGGACGCGGACGCGGACGGGGGTCCGGGCGGAGCCTATGTGCAGCGCGAGCTCGCGCGGCAGCCGCGGCTGCGAAACGCCGCCTCCGGCGACGCCGCCGACGGCTGCGGGGCGCCCTGCGGTCATCTCGAGGCGCACGTCGGTCTCGCCGGTCAGCGTCCAGCGGCCGGCCTCGATCAGCGCCATGCCGCGCTCGGGTACGTCAGGCGGCACGCCGCGCAGGTTGAGCGCCACCCGCGCGACGCCGCGAACCGTGGCCGCGGGCTCGCGCAGCGACTCGATCCCGCGCACCCGCACCGGCAGCATCGACGGGGTCAGCAGCAGTTCCTGGCCCGTTCTCAGCGTCCCCCCGGGCAGCGTCCCGGTGACCACGGTGCCGGCGCCCCTGATCGTGAACGACCGGTCCACCCAGAGCCGCACGGCCGCGTCCGGGCTGGGCGCGGGAAGCCCGGCCGCGAGCCTGGCCAGCGCGTCCCGCAGCGAGTCCAGGCCCGCGCCGGTCATCGCGCTGACCGCGACCGCCTCCACCCGGCCCAGGCTGGTCGCCCCGAGTTCGGCCGACGCCCGGCGCAGCACCGGCCCGGGATCGGCGAGATCGGCCCTGGTCACGGCCAGCACCCCGTGCCGCACGCCCAGGGCGTCGATGGCGGCGAGATGCTCGGCGGACTGCGGCATCCAGCCGCCGTCGGCCGCCACGGTGAACAGGACCGCCGGCACCGGCCCGACGCCGGCCAGCATGTTCGGCACGAACCGCTCGTGACCCGGCACGTCGACGAACGCCAGCGGCTCCCCGCCGGGCAGCGTCATCCAGGCGAAGCCGAGGTCGATCGTCATGCCCCTGCGCCGCTCCTCGGCCCACCGGTCAGGCTCCATCCCGGTGAGCGCGCGGACCAGCGTGGACTTTCCGTGGTCCACGTGCCCCGCGGTCGCTATGACATGCATGTGACGCCGCCTACCCCTGTGACTGACGGGACTGAGGGGCTGGAAGGGGCGAAGAAGGCTTACGGGAGGGTTCTGGCGGCGCTGGGGGCCCGGGCGCCGACACCGCGGCGAGGATCGCCCGGACGAGCACGTCGTCGTCCTCCGGCAGCACGGAACGCAGGTCGAGCAGCAACCTCCCCCCGTCCACGCGGCCGACGACGGCGGCCACCTCACCGCGGCGCACCCGCTCACCGGCGCGCAGCACGGGGGCGAGCGACTCCGGAAGGCTCACCGCCGCGCTCGGCAGCGGCACCCCGGGCGCGCCGCCACCGCCGACCGCGCCCTCGGCGGCCACCACCGACGCGTCGACGGCATTGCCGTTGAGGAGTGCCGCCATTCGTTCGGCACGCTGAAAAAGGGAAGCGGGGTCGGCGGCCAGCGCGCGGGCGACCGGGGACGCCGGTCCGGCGAGGGTCGCCTCCAGCGCCGCCAGGGTCAGCTTGTCCACCCGCAGCGCCCGCGCGAGCGGATGCCGCAGCAGCCGGCGTACCAGCTCCGCCTCGCCGAGCAGCAGGCCCGCCTGCGGCCCCCCGAGCAGCTTGTCGCCGCTCGCGGTCACCAGCGCGGCGCCGGCGCGCAGCGCGGAGGTGGCGTCCGGCTCGTCCGGCAGCAAAGGATGCGGCCGCAGCAGCCCGGAGCCGATGTCGAACACCACGGGGACGCCCAGCCCGGCGAGTTCCGCGACGCCGGCGGACGCGGTGAAGCCCTCGATGCGGAAGTTCGACGGGTGCACCTTGAGGATGAACGCGGTCCGCTCCCCCACCGCGGCCTCGTAGTCGGCGACGCCCGTCCGGTTCGTGGTCCCGACCTCGCGCAGGACCGCCCCGGTCGAGGCCAGCAGCTCGGGCAGCCGGAAGCGGTCCCCGATCTCGATCATCTCGCCGCGGCTGATCACGATCTCGCGGCTGCCCGTCCCGGCGGCGAGCGCGGTCGCGGCCAGCACCAGCGCCGCCGCGTTGTTGTTCACCACGCCCACGGCGCCGGCCGCCGGGACCGCGGCGGCGAGCGCGGCGAGGGCGCCGCGGCCCCGCATGCCCCGGGTCCCGGACCCGAGCTCGAATTCCACGTCACAGCTTCCGGCGGCCGCCGTCACGGCCTCGACCGCGGCTTCGGACAGCGGGGCACGGCCGAGGTTGGTATGCAGCAGCACCCCGGTGGCGTTGATCACCGGCGTCAGCGTGCTGGCGCGCGGCGGGAGCCCGGCCACGGCGGCGTCCGCCACGCTCTCCGGGCCGATCGCGCCGTCCCGCGCCCGCTGCTGCGCCCGCGCCACGGCGGCCTTCACCAGCGGGCGGCCCAGCCGGCGCTCGGCCTCGGCCAGCCTTGGATCCGAAAGCAGCAGGTCGGTGCGCGGAATGAGGCGCCGGGCGGGGCTGGCGGCGAAATCATTCACGCTGGTGACCATACCCGCGCCGCGGTGAACAAGCGCCAGGGGGCCAATGCCGGATGGCAAAGAGCGAAACTGCCGCGCATGTAAGGGAAATCCGGGGGTACGGGGTAGGAAAATCCGCCCTCTACAGACCAGGAAGTGATCACGATGACCACCGGATCGCTGCGGATCTCGCGCAGTCGCGGCGCTCTCAGCGGGATAATTCTCGTCCTGCTGGGCATCTGGGGTGGGCTGATCGCCTTCGTCGGCCCATATTTCCATTACGCATATACGCCCGACAAGGCGTGGACCTACAACACCGGCCGGCTGTGGCTGGAAATCCTGCCAGCCGTCGGCGCCTTCGTCGGCGGTCTGATCCTCGTCGTCAGCAAGCACCGAGTGGGCGCCATGTTCGGCGCGTGGCTCGCGGCGCTCAGCGGGGCCTGGTTCGCCGTGGGCCCGGTGCTGTCACCGCTGTGGAACAACGGCGTGACCGCGACAGGCGCGCCCGTCGGCAGCACCACGCTGATTCGCACCGTCGAGCAGATCGGGTTCTTCACCGGTCTCGGCGTTGTCATCGTGTTCGTCGCCGCCGCGGCGCTCGGCAGGCTCACGGCCGTGAGGCCGGCGCAGGTGACGGTCGTGCCGGAGCCGGAGCCGGTGCCCGAGACCACGCGAGCCTCCGCGGTCCCCGAGGAGACCACCCCAGCCTCCACCGTCCCGGAGGAGACCACGCCCACCTCGACGATCGCGACCGCGGACACGCGCCGGAACTCATAGCGCGGTTCTCGTATCGCGGTTCTCGTATCGCGGTTAGAGGCCGCGATAGGCCGCCCACCCCGCAGGCGGCAAAGTGGCCGGGCTCCAGCTCAAAGGAGCCCGGCCACAGGCATGCTCCGGCAGCCGGCATGGCGGCGCTCATGATAGTTTGACTACGCTTAGTCACCGAATCTCCGGGCGGGTTCGCGCGTATCCTGACCCCGGGAGATCACCACACTCGGTGGCGTGTTAATAACCGGTTATGCGTGGCCTGACTTGATTGTACGGAGCGCCCCTATGCCTGCTAATCTCCGCCCGTGAGCGGGAACCGCGGTACCCCCAGCGAGGTAGTCGGTGCACCCTTCCCCCGGGGCGGTCAGGACACAGCCGCGCGGATCAAACCCCCGCACGAGGGCAGGACCAGGTCCGCGCGGCTGCGCGGCTACTGGCTCACTCCCCCGGGCCTGGCGATACTCGCGGCGACCGCGCTGGCGCTGATCCTGCGGCTCTGGATGATCACCAGGAACGGCTACTTCAACGGCATCACCGAATACGACGACGGCGTCTACCTGGGAGGCTCTGTCAGGCTTCTGCAGGGCGCCCTGCCGTATCACGACTTCGCTTTCGTGCAGCCGCCGGGAATCCTGCTGCTGATGGCGCCGGTGGCCCTGCTGACGAAGGCCACGACCACCGCGGCCGCCATGACGGTGGCGCGGATCCTCACCGTGCTCGCCAGCACCGCGTGCATCCCGCTCGCCGGAAACCTGGTGCGCTACCGCGGCGTTCTCGTGACGGTCGTCACCTGCGGCATCCTCGCGATCTACCCGGACGATGTGGCGACCGCGCACACCGTGCTGCTCGAGCCGTGGATGAACCTGCTCTGCCTGCTCGCGGCCAACGCGGCCTTCTACCGGGGCAGGCTCGCGCGGCCCGGCAGGCTGGCCTGGGCGGGCGTGGCCCTCGGGTTCGCGGCCGCGGTGAAGTTCTGGGCGGCGGTGCCCGCGGGGGTCCTGCTCGTCCTGATCCTGCTCGCGCGCGACCAGAGCGGTGCCCGCCCGGTTCGTGCCCGGCGCACGAAGTTCTACCTGGCCGGCCTGGCCGCGGGGCTCATCATCCCGGTGGCGCCGTTCGCGCTGACCGCGCCGGGCGCGTTCGTCCGCAGCACGCTGCTCGACCAGGCGACACGGGCGGGGTCCTACGTCCCGGTCTCGCTGCGGCTGGCGCACCTGACCGGCCTGATCGACTTCCTCAACCGGCAGGGCCGGTTCTCGCTGCACGCCGGCATCCACTCGCTGTTCGCCGGCGGCGGCGCCGCCACCACGGGGATCGCCAGCGCGGGATGGCTGCCGTTCGGCTTCGCGGCGGTGCTGGTCGTCGTGATCGCGGTCGGGTACACCTGGGACCCGAACCGGCCGTCCCAGCTCGAGTGGTTCGCGCTCGCGACGGCGGCGCTCGCCTCACTCGCCATCCTCGGCTATTCGGCGTTCTTCTACCACTACCCGGCGTTCCCCGGGCCATGGATCGCCCTGACCGCGGGCGGTGCGGTCCGCAGCCTCGGCGGCCGGCCGGAGGTGCGGAAGGCCATGATAGGTTGCGCCGCCGTGCTGATCGTCGCGGTGGCCGCGCTCCAGATGAACGAGGTCGCCGACCTCGGCGCGCCGCACGCCTACGCGGACGCGGCGGTGATACCGCAGGGCGCGTGCGTCGTCACCGACGAGATCTCGATGGTGATCTCGGCTAACCGGTTCACCGCCGCGCATCCCGGCTGCCCGGACATCATCGACTCCCTCGCCACGACGCTCGTGCTCAGCAACGGGGTGTCCGTGCAGGGCGGCGCGCAGAACATGTCCAGCGTGGTGGCCGCGTGGCGGGCCCTCCTCGGCAAGGCGCAGTATGTCTGGCTGTCGTCGAGCAACGCGCGCCGGATCCCGTGGACTCCCGGGCTCAAGCTCTGGTTCGCCGACAACTTCACTCGGGTCCTCACCACCGGCCCCAGCGCCGGTGACCTGTACCAGCGCGTGACCGGCCCGGTGCCTAATCCTTCGGGGGGGTAACCCCCCGGACCCGGGCGGCGGTCACCAGGACGATCGCGAAGAGGGCGGCGCCGGCCAGGAGGTAGAGGTTTCCGGCGATCAGCTGGAGGCCGTGCCAGTGGTACTCCAGGTACCGCGGGTTGTCGCCGTGCCCGAAGGAAGTCGCCGGCGCGTACCCGATGAGGCCGCCCTGCAGCAGCCCGGCGCGCCGCGACCAGAAATGCGGCCACGCCGCGTAGAGGACCGCGACTGCGGCCGCCACCGCCAGCCATCCGGCGCGCGCCCGGGCGCCGCGGCCCGCCCGCACGGCCGCATCCGCCAGCACCGCCAGCCCGGGGGCGATCCACACCCAGTGGTGGTCCCAGCTGATCGGGGAGATGAGCAGCGCGGTCAGCGCGCACGCCATCAGGCCCGCGAACGTCCGCCCGGCGCGGTGCAGCAGGACCGCTGCCGCCAGGCCGAGGACCCCTACCACGATCGCGGCGGCCCACCAGAGCGCCTGCCCGGTCCCGACGGTACCGGCGAGCCTGGTCAGAATGCCGCGCAGCGACTGGTTGGCCTGGTCGCCGACGAACCCGGTCCGTCCCGCCTGCAGGAAGGAGCCGTGCAGCCACCACTGCGCCGACGCATGCGGCAGCACGGCGAACCCGGTGACCACCGTCGCCACGAAGGCCCCCGCGGCCACCGCAGCCTGCCGGAACCTGCGGGTGAGCACCAGGTAGGCGATGAAGATCAGCGGAACCAGCTTGATCCCGGCCGCGATGCCGGTTGCCGCGCCCTTCCACCAGCGCCGGTCCGGCTGGCACAGATCCCAGACGATGAGCCCCATCAGCATGAGCTCGATCTGGCCGAGGAACAGCGTGCGCTGCACCGGCTCCAGCCAGAGCGCGATGCCGGCGACCAGCAGCGTCGCCCCCATCCGTGCCGTGCCGCGCCAGCCGAGCTCGCGGAACGCGATCCAGACCGTTGCGACCAGCGCGAAGACGGACACCGCAGCCGCCACGCCCATCAGCGTATGGAACGGCACCCCGCTGATCGCGGCGAAGACGAGCGCCGCGAACGGGGTGTAGGTGAACTGGATGCCCGGCTCACCCGGCAGGTGCCAGGTATAGAGAGCCGCCGCGTTGTTCCTGGCCAGCACCCCGCCCATCCGGTAGACGGACAGGTCGAACCCCTTGAGCATCGCGGCCCAGGGGTGCGTGGCCACCGCGGCGAGGTACAGCGCGGCGGCCGCCGCGGCCACCACCAGCCCGGCGGTCAGCAGGGCGCGCTGGTCGCGCCCGGCGGCGCCGCTGGCCGGGCGCCGGCTGACCAGGCCCGTGTCTGTGCTCATCGCTGGCATCTCCTCGATCCCGCCCGGCGCTTTCCTACCCGCAGCCGGCGTCTGGCTGTGCCTGTCGGCAGCATAGTGGGCGACCGGGCATAGCGCCGGGCCGCCGGCGCGTTGAAGGCAGATATGAGCGACTACCTCGAGATCGAGCGGAAGTTTGACGTCGATCCGGGGTTCGGGCTCCCCGACCTCGGCAGCGTGCCCGGCATCGCCGACGCGGCCCGGCCGGAGCGCTACCACCTGGTCGCGACGTACTTCGACACGCCGGACCAGCGGCTCGCCGCACACAAGATCACGCTGCGCCGGCGCACCGGCGGGTCCGACGAGGGCTGGCACCTGAAGCTCCCGGCCAGCCAGGCCGGCCGGGACGCGCGGCAGGAGGTGCGCGCGCCGCTCGCCGACGGCTCCGCCGACGGCACCCGGATCCCGGCGTCCCTCGCCGCGCGGGTGGCCGGCATCACCGCCGGCGCACCGGTGGTGCCCATCGCCGTTCTTGTTACGGAACGGACGGTGCATACTCTCACGGGCACGTCGGGCGAGGTCGCGGCGGAGGTCGCGGACGACGTGGTGACCGGTGAGCGGACCGCCGCGGCCGACGGCGGGGATCCCCTCAGCTGGCGGGAGATCGAGGTCGAGCTCGGCCCGGCGGGCACGCCGGCGCTGCTCGACGCCACCGCGAAACTGCTCCGCGCGGCCGGCGCCCGCCCCTCGCGCTCGCCCTCCAAGCTCGCCCGGGTGCTGGGTTAGGGCGCCCACGTCACGATCGCCGCCGCAGCGCCCGTCTCACCGCGGAATTCAGAGAAAACCCATAATCCGGGCACAGGTCACGCCGTTGTTGGCGTGATTAAGAATGGATGTGTACGTGGGGGGCAGAGCCCGGAGATACACGTCACAGAGAAACTTCGATGAATGAGCATGGAGATGCCTGACAACTCTTCGAACGGTGCGACCCAGGTTCAGGTGCGTGGCGCGGGCACGCAGCACCAGGACGGCTCCCCGGTTCGCGTGCTGGTTGTCGACGACGAGCCGAGCCTGGCAGAACTGCTCGCGAGCGTGCTCCGTTACGAGGGCTGGAGCGTCCGCACGGCCGGCAACGGCGCCGACGCGGTCCGCGGCGGCCGGGAGTTCCGGCCCGACGCGGTGGTGCTCGACATCATGCTGCCTGACTTCGACGGGATCGAGGTCATGCGCAGGCTGCGCGCGGAGATACCCGAGGTCTGCGTCCTCTTCCTGACCGCGAGAGACGCGGTGGAGGACCGGGTGGCCGGGCTCACCGCGGGCGGCGACGACTACGTGACCAAGCCGTTCAGCCTGGAGGAGGTCCTCGCGCGGCTGCGCGGCCTGCTCCGCCGCGCCAACCTGGCCAGGGCGAACAGCGAGGGTTCGCTCAGCGTGGCGGACCTGACCATGGACGAGGACGCGCGCGAGGTGCGCCGCGGCGGTGAGCTGATCGACCTGACCGCCACCGAGTTCGAGCTGCTCAGGTTCCTGATGCGGAACCCGCGCCGGGTGCTGTCCAAGGCGCAGATTCTGGACCGGGTGTGGAACTACGACTTCGGCGGCCAGGCGCACGTCGTCGAGCTGTACATCAGCTACCTGCGCAAGAAGATCGACGCCGGCCGGGATCCGCTGATCCACACGGTCCGCGGCGTCGGGTACGTGCTCAAGCCGGCCGGCTGATATCACCGGCCCGGACGCAAGAGGCGGCGAAGTGACGTGTGAACTGTTTCGCCGTGTGACGGAGCGGCGGTGACACGGTGACACCGGCAAGGCGGTGGCGCTGGCCGACCGTGCGCACGCTGCGGGGCAGGCTTATCGCCGGTTTGGCGTTGCTGCTCTTCGCCGCGTGTGCGGTGGTGGGCGCGGTCACCTACATCGCCGTGCAGCGCTCGCTGTCCAGCGAGCTCGACGCG
>JAFAZE010000102.1 GCA_019239975.1 Streptosporangiaceae bacterium | reverse complement strand
GGGGGGGGGGGGGGGGGGGGGGGGGGGGGGGGGGGGGGGGGGGGGGGGGGGGGGGGGGGGGGGGGGGGGGGGCGGGGCTGAGATGGTGGAGCTGGGTGGCGGAGCTGAAGTGGCGGGCTGAAGTGGCGGGGTGGCGCGGGATGCGGGGCTGGGTGGCGGGGCTGAGGGGGCGGGGCTGAGGGGGCGGGCTGGGATGGGGGGTGGGGGCGGTCGCGGCTGGGTGACGGCGCGCGCGGCCCGGGGCGGGACCGCTCCCCGGGGCGGGGTCTGGTGGCCGTGCCGAGTGACCGGCGCCCGTTCGGAAACAGCATGACGGTGCGATGTGCGGGCCTTGATTTTTTGCAGAACGGGCGGTGGTATCCCGTCCGGTTATACCGGTTCCTCCCCGTAGTCGTGGTCCGGGTGGTTGGCGGCGCCGAGCCGCCAGTAGCCGCGGGTCACCAGCGAGCTGGCCGGAAGACCACGGCCGGATGTGAAGTGCCGGCGGATGCCGCGCATCGCCGCCGCCTCGCAGGCCACCCAGATCCGCGTGCCGTCCGCGATGGGGGCGTTGCGGGCGGCCTCGTCCAGCTCGGCGCCCCAGGCATCCGGAGCGCGCCGGTGGTGCCAGGTGATCGCGGTCCGCGGCGGGCCAGGTAGCCCGATTTCGTCGTCCGGCCCGGCGACCTCGATGTGCACCTCGGCGGCGGCCGTGGCCGGGAGCGCTTCGAGCAGCGTGCCGATGGCCGGGATCGCGCTTTCGTCACCGGCGATCCACCAGCGTTCGGCCGCCCGGTCGAGCGAGAACCGGCCGCCGGGACCGCCGATGGCGAGCTGGTCGCCGACCGTGGCGCGCTCCGCCCACTCCGAGGCCGGGCCCACTCCGTGCAGGATGAACTGCACCTCGAGCGTGCGGCTGGCCTCGTCGAACCGCCGCGGCGTGTAGGTGCGCAGCACCGGGCGGGGAGCGTCCTCGTCCCAGGCCGGCCCGCTGGGCCCGAACTCCGGCAGGCTGGGCGCGGCCTCGCCGGGGGCGGGCAGGAACACCTTGATGTGCGACGTGGGCGCCTCGATCCTGAATCCCTCGAGCGCGTCGCCGCCGACCCACACCGACACCAGCCGGGGCGCGAGCCGCGAGACCGACACCACCTCGACGCGCCGCGGGGGGTGCCGCCGCCGCGGGCTGGAGGGGCCTCCCGCGGGCGGGCTGGAGAGGCCTCCCGCGGGCGGGCTGGACGTAGCCGGATTGGTCACCAAAACTCCTTTTGCGGAAGCAGCTGGGCGCCTGAGCCCGGGGAGAGGCCGGGACGGCGGTCGCGGGGCGCCGGGATGATCGCCATGGCCTGTTCAACGCCGGCGGGGCCGCTGGCAGTCCCGGCCTGGCGGACGGCTGACGGGTCGCCCTCGCGGATGCGCGGCTACACGCACCGCGCCTTCTGATCTCGCCGCCGAGCGTATGCTGGCCACTGGGCCAGGGTGTCATGGGAACCACCGTTCGGGGTGGGGCGGGGAATCTGCCCCTCGAGCTGAGCAGCTTCGTTGGTCGTCGCCATGAGGTGAGCGAGGCGAGGCGGCTGCTGTCTGCCGCGCGCCTGGTCACGCTGACCGGCACCGGCGGCGTGGGAAAGACGCGGCTGGCGCTGCGCACGGCCGCGGAGGTGCGGCGGGCGTTCCGCGATGGCGTTTGGCTGACAGAACTTGGCCAGCTGCACGACCCCGCGCTGGTGGCGCACACCGTCGCCGCGACGCTCGGCCTTGGCGAGCAGCCGGGCCGCCCCACCGAGGCCTCGCTGACCGAGTACCTGGCCGCGCGGCGGGTGCTGCTTGTGCTGGACAACTGCGAGCACCTGGTGGATGCCTGCGCGGCACTGGCCGCGACGCTGCTGGAGGCCTGCCCCGATCTGCGGGTGCTGGCGACCAGCCGCGAGCCGCTGGGTATCCGCGGTGAGGCGACGCTGCTCGTGCCGTCGCTGGCGGTTCCGGACCCGCGGCGGCATCACACCCGGCGAGAGCTGGCCGGGTATTCGGCGGTGACGCTCTTCGCCGACCGGGCGGCCGCCGTCGTGCCCGGGTTCGGGGTGACCGCCGGTAACCAGGACGCGGTGGTGAAGATCTGCGACCGGCTCGACGGGCTGCCGCTGGCTATCGAGCTGGCCGCGGTAAGGCTGCGGGCGCTGTCACCGCAGCAGATCGCGCAGCGGTTGTCCGACCGCTATCAGTTGCTGGCCACCACGCTGCGCGGGGCGCCAACCCGCCAGCAGACGCTGCGGTCGTGCATCGAGTGGAGCTACGACCTGTGTTCGGCGCAGGAACGGCTGCTGTGGGCCCGGGCATCGGTGTTCGCCGGCGGATTCGAGCTGGACGCGGCCGAGGAAATCTGCGCCGGCGGCAGCCTGGCACCTGAGGAGGTGCTGGACGTCGTGGCCGCCCTGGTCGGCAAGTCGGTCCTGATCCGCGGCGAGCACGACACCGGGGTGCGGTACCGGATGCTGGAGACCGTGCGCGAGTTCGGCCAGGACAAACTCAGGCAGGCTGGCGGGTACCCGGCGATGCGCGAGCGGCACACGAACTGGTACGAGCGGCTGGTGCTGCGCGCGGAGGCCGACTGGGTCAGCCCGCGGCAGGTCTCCTGGTTCGCCAGGCTGGACCGCGAGCACGCCAACGTGCGGGTCGCGCTTGACCACTGCCTCACCCGGCCCGGGGAGGCGGAGGCCGCGCTGCGCATGCTCGCCGCGCTGTTCCACTTCTACTGGTGGGGCCGTTCCTGGGGCCGTGAGGGCAGGCACTGGCTCGGCCAGGCACTCGCGCTGTCCCCCGAACCGTCGCCCGTTCGCTCCCGTGCGCTGCTCATCAACAGCACGCTCGCGCTGGCGGACGGCGACTGGGGCGCGGCGACGGGAGCGACGGCCGAGGGCTGCGCGCTCGCCAAGGAGCTGGCGGACACCGAGAGCTCCTCGCTCTGCGGCTACGTGTCGGGGAGCGCCGCGCTGTACAGCGGCGACCTCACCGGCGCGATCACGATCTGCGAGGAGGCGCTGGGTGCGCTGCCACCGGGCAGCTACCTGGCCCTGCGCCTGAACCTGCTGCTCATGCTCGCGATCGCCGCCGGCCTGGCCGGGGACGTGGAGCGGGCCGTCTCCTGGCACGAGGAGATGCTGGCCATCAGCGAGCCCGCCGGGGAATGCTTCCACCGGTCATACGCGCTGTGGGCGCTGGGATTGCTGGCCCAGCAGCAGGGTGACCTCCGCCGGGCGGCCGCCCTGCAGCACAGCAGCCTCCGGCTCCGCCACGGGCTGCACGACCTCACCGGCACCGGGTGGAGCGTCGAGTCGCTCGCCTGGGTCGAGGCGGCCGATGGCCGCCCCGAACGGGCCGCGGTTCTCCTCGGAGCCGCCGACCAGCTTTGGGATACGCTGGGCCGCCCGCTGCAGTCGTACCAGCACCTGATGCCCTACCACGAAGGGTGCGAGCGCGGCGCGCGGAAGTCGCTGGGCGAGAAGCGGTTCAGGGCCGCCTTCCAGCGGGGCAGGGGCATGAGCACCGACGGCGCCATCGCGTACGCGCTGAACGAGGAGCCGCCCGCCGCGGCACCGGGTGGGCAAGCCCCGCGCGCGGCACCGGGTGGGCAAGCCCCGCGCCCGGCACCCGCGGCCGGCGAGGCGACGGTGATGGCGGGTGCCGGCGGGGCGGCGGTGACGGCGGTGGGGCCGCTGACGGCGCGCGAGCGGCAGGTCGCCGGCCTGGTGGCCGAGGGCCTGACCAACAAGCAGATCGCCGCCCGGCTGGTGATCGCCCAGCGGACCGCCGAAGGACACGTGGAGAACGCGCTGGCCAAGCTCGGTTTCACGTCCCGGGCGCAGCTGGCGTCGTGGGTCGCCTCATCCGGTCGCTAACGCGGTCACCGGCACGGGATCCACCTCGTTCTACCCGCTCATCATCACCGGAAGCATGCTGGCGATCATCCCGCTCGTCATCTGCTTCCTCTTCCTCCAGCGGTTCTGGCAGTCGGGCCTCGCCGCCGGCAGCGTCAAGCAGTAACTCCCCGTCTCGAAAGGAAACCCCCGGGATGCTCCGCAGATTCAGACACGGCAGATTCAGACACTTCGCCGCGGCGGCGGCCGTTCTCGCCCTCGCCGCCTGCGGTTCCTCCAACAGCAGCAGCAGCACACCGAGCACGAACACCTCGTCCGGCCCGGTCACGATCACGTTCTGGACCTGGCTGGGCACGCCGCAGATGCAGCAGCTCGCAGCCGAGTTCACCAGGTCCCACCCGAACATCAAGGTCAACGTCGTCAACGCCGGCGTGTCCGCGGCCGAGTACACCAAGCTGGAGACGGCCGACAAGGCGGGCAAGGGCGGCCCGGACGTCGCGCAGATCGAGTACTTCGCGCTGCCTCAGTTCGCGCTGTCCAGCCAGGCCGTCAACCTGGACGGCTACGGCGCGCAGTCCGTGCAGCCCAGGTACGCCGCATCCGCGTGGGCCGCCGTGACGATCAACGGCGGCGTCTACGGGTTCCCGCAGGACACCGGCCCGATGGCGATGTTCTACCGGGCGGACATCTTCAGGAAGGCGGGCCTGACACCGCCCGCGACGTGGTCCCAGTTCGCGGCCGACGCGGCGGTCATCCACAAGAAGTTCCCGAAGACCTACATCGCCAACATGGACCCGTCCGACCCCGGCACCGCGACCAGCCTGATGTGGCAGGCCGGCGCCACCCCGTTCAAGATCAAGAACACCTCGAACGTCTCGCTGAACCTGTCCCAGTCCGGCGTCCAGCAATGGTCCGCGCTCTGGTCCGGGCTGCTGGCCAGGAAGCTGGTGGCAACCGACACGGGGTGGACCACGAGCTGGTGGTCCGCCATGTCGGCGGGAAAGTACGCGACATGGGTCACCGGCGCCTGGGCGCCCGCGCCGCTGGGGTCCAACATCCCGCAGACCGCCGCCGACTGGAGGGTCGCCCCGATGCCGCAGTGGGCGGCAGTGAAGGGGGCAGGGGAGGCGGGCGGGGTCACCGCGGAGAACGGCGGATCCTCGGACGCGGTGATGGCGACCTCGCAGCACAAGGCCCAGGCCGTCGAGTTCGCCGAATGGCTCAACTCCTCCCCCGAGGCCGCCCAGGCGCTGGCCTCACTCGGGCTGTTCCCGGCCACGTCGGCGCTGCTCACCAGCTCCTCGTGGCTGAACGCGCCGGTGAAGATGCTCGCCGGGCAGCAGGGGAACAAGGTCCTCGCGCAGTCCTCGGGCCAGGTCGCCGCCGGCTGGCAGTACCTGCCGTTCCAGGTGTACGCGAACTCCGTGTACGCGGACACCGTGGGCCAGTCGATCAGCACCGGGACGAACCTGTCCACCGGCCTGTCGGCCTGGCAGCAGCGGATCGCGAGCTACGGCCAGTCCGAGGGCTTCACCGTGAAGACCGGGTCCTGACGCAGATGATCGCGTTCGGCGGGGACTACAACCCCGAGCAGTGGCCGGAAGAGACCTGGGCCGAGGACATGGCGCTGATGAAGGAGGCCGGGGTCACCCTCGTCACGGTCGGCGTGTTCTCCTGGGCGCAGGTGCAGACCGGGCCGGACGAGTTCCGGTTCGGCTGGCTCGACCGGGTGATGGACCTGCTCGCGGACAGCGGCATCGGGGCCGACCTGGCCACGATGACCGCGTCCCCGCCGCCGTGGCTGACCCGGCTGCACCCGGAGATCCTGCCGGTGCGACAGGACGGCACCGTCCTGTCGCCCGGCGGGCGCCAGCACTTCTCGCCGAGCAGCCAGGTGTACCGGAGATACGCGGCGGAGCTGGTGGAACGGCTCGCCGTCCGGTACGCCGGCCATCCCGCGCTCGCCCTCTGGCACGTCGGCAACGAATTCGGCTGCCACGTGCCCGCCTCTTACGACGACGAATCGGCCGCCGCGTTCCGTGACTGGCTGCGGGCACGGTACGCGACATCGGCGCGCTGAACGAGGCGTGGTCGACCGCCTTCTGGTCGCAGCGCTACACCGACTTCGGGGAGATCCTGCCGCCACGCGTAGCGGCCTCGTACGCCAACCCGGCACAGCAGCTCGACTTCGCGCGGTTCAGCGACGACGCCATGCTCGCCTGCTACCTGGCGGAAGAGGCGATCCTGCGGCGTGTCACACCGTCCGTTCGGATAACTACTAACTTCCTCAGCCTGCTCAAACCGGTCGATGTGTACAAATGGTCGATGCACACCGACCTCGCCTGCGTTGACTGCTACCCCGATCCCGCAGACCCGCGGTCGCATCTGTGGGCGGGGCTGACGTACGACATCGTCCGGTCGGCGCGGGGCGGCCAGCCGTGGCTGCTGATGGAGCATCCGGCGTCGGCGGTCAACTGGCGGCCGGTCAACGTGCCGCAGCGGCCCGGGCAGCTTCGCGTGACCAGCCTGCAGGCGGTCGCGCACGGCGCCGACGGGGTGCTCTACTTCCAGTGGCGGCAGTCCCGTGGCGGGGCGGAGAAGTTCCACTCCGGGATGGTGCCGCACGCCGGGCCGGACGGCCGGATCTTCACCGAGGTCAAGGCGCTCGGCGCGCAGCTTGCGGGGGTGCCGGATCTCGCCGGGACGCGAATCTCCAGCGAGGTGGCGCTGCTGCTCGACTGGGAGAGCTGGTGGGCGTCGGAGCTGGACTCGCGGCCGTCCGCGCTGACCAGCCAGACGGACGCGCTGATGAGCTGCTACGCGCCGCTGTTCGAGCGCGGCGTCGGGGTGGACGTGGTGCATCCTGATGCCGGTCTGTCACGGTACAAGGTCGTCGTGGCCCCCAGCCTGTACCTGCTGCGGGCGGCGACCGCGGCCCGGCTGGCCGGCTGGACCCGCGCGGGAGGGCAGCTGGTCGTCACGTTCCTCACCGGGATCGTCGACGAGTGCGACCGGGTCTACCTCGGCGGGTACCTCGGGCCGCTGGCACCGGTGGTGGGCGTCGCGGTGGAGGAGCATGTTCCGCTGCCGGAGGGGGTTCACGTTCCCCTGGCGCCCGGCGGAACCGGGACGGTCTGGTCCGAGCGGGTGATGCTGCGCGGAGCCGCGGCCGTCGCTGTCTTCGCCGGCGGTGACCTCGCCGGGGAGCCGGCGGTGACGCGGCACGCCTTCGGCGCGGGGGACGGCCTGGTACCTCGCGACGCGGCCCGATGCGGAGACGATGGACGCGGTCCTCGGCCCGGTGCTCGAGGCGGCGGGCGTTCAGCCGGTGCTCGCAGGGCTACCGCCCGGAGTCCAGGCCGCGAGGCGGGGGCCCTACCTTCTCCTGCTCAACCATGTGGCGGAATTTCGGGAGGTCCGGCTGCCGTCACCTATGGTCAACGTGGTGAGCGGCGCGGCGGTCGCCAGCGCCGACCTCGGGCCGTTCGGAACCGCGATCCTGCGAGCGTGAGTCCGCAAATCCGGCATTCCGCCCCGTCGGCCGCCGTGACAAGGGACACTGAACCGCGTTTGTGTGCGATTTGCGCCGCTACAACAGCACCAATTGCACACAAATCTATCCGGTTGCCCCGTAGGCGGCCACGGGAAATGGCTCGCGGGGGCGTGAACCTGACGTCGGCGATGGCCGTCATCTATGGGGGTGGGACAGTTACAATTCCGGCGGTATCCGGATATGAGCTGAAAACTAGTGACGGCTCGCGGGGGGCGGGCGCGGTTTGCAGAGGGAGACCGCTATGGGGCGTCCCGAGAATCCGGTGGACCCGTCCACCGGACCGCTCGCGAAGTTCGCCTGGGACCTGCGGCAGCTGCGGAAGGCAGCGGGGAGACCGCCGTACCGCCAGCTCGCCCGCCGCGCCGGCTACTCCGATAGCGCCTTGTCCGGCGCGGCAAGCGGTCGCACGCTGCCCTCGCTGGAGGTCACCCTCGCCTTTGTCGGGGCCTGCGGCGGCGACATGGCGGCCTGGGAGCGGCGCTGGCACGAGCTGGCCGGCCAGCTGGGCACCGGACGGGCCGGCGAGCGGGCAAGCGCGCCACCGGCGCAGGAGCAAGCTGCGCAGGAGCCTGCCCCCAGGCCAACGGCGCCGCCGGACCCCGCGCCGCCCGGAGGCCCGGCCACAGGCCGCAAAGCGCCGCAACTGCGGCTCCAGCAGGTACGGCTGCGGCGGGTGCTGCTTCCGCAGGTACGCCTCCCCCGGGCACGGCTCCCGCGGCTGCGGCGGCTGCGGCGGCTCTCGCGGCGCGGCTGGGTGGCTACCGCTGTCGCGGGCACACTCGCCATCGCGACTCCGCTGACGGTGCTGATGCTGCTCCACAAGACACCCGGGCAGCGGCACGAGCGCGCGATCGCGGCCGCGCCGTCACCCAGCCCGAAGTCCTCCCCCGGCACCGCCCGGCCCGCGCCGTCGCCAGTCCCGCATCACGTGCGGCATCATCACGTCAGCCCGGCACCCAGCCCGAGCCCGGTCGTGGTCGTCGCGACCAGCACGCCGACGCCGACGCCCAGCCCGGCGCAGAGCCCCAGCCCCACCCCGCCACCGCACCGCACCACGCCGCCCCCGAAGCCGACCACCTTCGCCGCGCTCGCCGGACCCGGCTGCGCGTCGGACGCCAGTTACGGCGGCTACCCGGCGCAAGGCTGGATCTGGCAGTCCTCGGGCGGTTACTGCGGCGGCTTCCTCAGCCACTGGATCACCGGCTCGAACGCCAGCGGGGACACCTCATACTCCACGTACACCTGGTGGTTCAAGACGGGGCTGTCCAGCGCCACCTGCTCGGTCGGCGTGTACGCCCCGGCCGGCCGCACCACGGTGGTCGGCGGGCACCCCGGCCACTACCACGTGTACACCGGCTCCGGCCAGAATGCCGGCAACTTCGACCTGGACGAGCGGGACAACATGGGCAGCTGGCTGTCCGCCGGCTCGTTCCCGGACACCGGCACGTTCTGGGTCGTGCTGGACAACGCCGCCAGCGGTTCCCATCAGGTGGCCGCGTCGGCCCTGTCCGTCGACTGCCGCGCCTGACCTGGGATGTGGTCAATTCCGCGGTGGTGACCGCGGGTGAGCAGCGTGCCGGTCATTGTCCTGAATTGATTTGCCGAACGGGCGGTGGCATTGCCTCGCAACGCCGCGCGCGCGTAACTGGGCGGCATGTGGAACACGCGGCTGCCCCGCCTGCTGTCACTGCTTGTCTCGGCGCTGCTGGCGCTGAGTGTGCCGCTGTCCGGTTCTGACCTCGCGCTGGCGTCGACCCCGGCCCCTCACGGGCAGTCCGCCCTCAGCATCGGCGCGCTACGCGGCAGCCGTTTGGCGCCAAGAACGGCAACCACCGCCGCGGGCTCGGCGGCCCGCACTGGATCCCCGGGGCGGGACCCGGCCGACATATGGCATTGGTCACCCGCCGACGTGCGGGCCGAGGTTGCCGTACAGCAGAAACTGATCGGCTGGGAGTCCGGCCACCTGAAGGAGCTGCGCCGGGACGGCCAGCTCCTGCAGCTTGCCAGGGACGCGCTGGCCTTCACCGCGGCGTTGCGGGCGCGGCGGGCCGAGCTGCGCCAGCAGGCGGCGGACGCGGTGCAGCAGGTGCTCCGGATCGCCGACCAGCCGGTGCAGGTGATGAGGTTCTGGCGAACGTTGCTCAGCGCGCTGGATATCCGGCACGCCGTCCCCCGGACGCCCTGGGTGCCACCGGGCACTGAGGTCGTGGGCCTGCTCGACCAGTGGCTGAGCCGGAACCAGCGGAACCGAGCGGTTGTGGAGCGGGCGGACGCGGCGCTGAACGCGGCCCGCGAGGCGGCGCTGCTGTTCGCCTGGGAAGACCAGGCAGCCGCGGCGCCGGACGTGGCGTTCACCGCCCGGGCCGCGCAGCTTTCCGCCTGGCTCGGGCTGCCCGCCGACCCGGCGGCGCAGTTGGACTACACGCTGCGGGTGTTCGGGTGGTTCCAGCGGCGCGGCATGACCAGCCGGGACCCGGGCGACCTGACGGCACTGAACGCGGCAGCCGACCGGGCGCTGGACCCGCGCACCGACCCGGCCACGATCGCCGCCGCGCGCGCCCAGGTCAGCCGTCTGTCGAATGCGCTGTGGCATGCCTGGGCGGCCGGAAACGCCGACGCGGTGCACCCCCTGGAAGACCGGCTCGCCGCGGCCCAGGCACGGCTGGACGCCAAGGTGGCCCGCAGCGCCGCCAAACGCGCGCCGGTTACGCCGGCGGCCCGCGGCAGCGTCCAGGCGACGGTGCAGGCGATGCTCGCGGCGCTCGACGCCGCCGACGCGCTGCCAGCGTTGCCAGACCTGGACACGCTGACCGCCTACGTCGCGGCGGCCGGCCCGGTGGGCAGGCCGCTGGCCGACGCCCAGCAGCAGGCGGGCCACCGCGCCGCGTTCGCATCGCTGCTGCGCCAGCTCGCGGCCGTCCAGAGGGAGCTGGCCGCGCTGAACGCGAGGGTACCGATGGGGCCGCTGACCCGGGCCGAACAGCGGCAGCACGACGCACTGGCCGCTCAGCAGCGCGTCCTCCAGTCGGCGATCTCCCGGTGGCGGATGACCGGGCCCGATGCGGCGCCGGTCCCGCCGCCCTCCTCGATCACTACCAGGGAGCCGGTGATCGACCCCAAGACCGGCAAACCGATCCCCGGCCAGTACACCGAGGTCACCGTCCCGGTTGACAACACCGCCCCGCCCATGCCGGGCACCAGCCCGCTCACCTGGGCCGGGGCGAAGATCACCGAGCTGGACACCTCGTCATCGGCATACGCGCGGTCGGTCTGGCAAAAGCTCAGCAACCTGCCCGCCTACCGTGTGTGGCGGCACACCTGGAACCCGGTGGGCGCGGGGAAGCTGCCGATCTGGCTGTCGCGGTACCGGACCTACCGGGTGGACATGCCGGACGGCGGCTCCTACCTGGTCAAGGTCGCCACCCAGCACGCCAAGGTGGTGCTGTCCAGCCCGACCGAAATGCTCCGGGTCTCTTCCGGCCTGAACGCCGGGCCGCTGCGGGTCGGCACGATCGGCGGCCATCCGCAGACGCTGCCGCTGGACACGACCCCCATCCCGCTGGCCCTGCCCGGCATCAACATCCCCATTCCCGCGCTCGCCCGGCAGGGCCTGCACGCCCCGCCCGGCACGCACCCGGCAAGCGCGTCGTTCTACATCCGCACCCCGTACGCGAACACCGAGATGGGGCTGCTGCTGCCCTGGAACGACCAGGTGTTCCGCGTCACCGGGCACACCACGACCACCGTCACCACCCTGCGGCCGCCCGCGGCGGGACCGGCCCTGCTGCCGCGCACCACCTGGACCGAGCGACGCCGGGCCACGACCATGGACCTGGATCCAGCCAGCCCGGGGCCGCGGCTCGCGCCACAGCACAAGTACGGCGTTGGGTTCGACCTGTTGTTCGTCTGGCCGGTTCACATCAACGGGATGATGGCCGGCTCCGTCGGCCTCGTCCTCCAGTTCCAGATCACCAACGAGAACAAGCACCAGACCACCGTCACCGGGCGCAACCCGTTGCGCGCGCTCGCCGGCTACCTGCGCGGCACCGCACCCCGCGAATGGGAGCACAACGTCGGCGTCGAGTTCGTCTTGTCGCAGTGGACGTCGATCGGCCAGCCGTGGGTGCCGGCCGTCCACGAGGCGCTGAGCCCGGCGTTCGGCGGCACGGGGGTCAGCACCGTCAACTTCAACATCGTGGCGGGCAAGTCGCTGCCGCAGTTGCCGGATCTGACGCGTCAGCTCGTCGCCGGCCTGTCCGACCTGGTCGGCAAGTCCCCGCTGCCCGCCGGGTTCCGTCAGCAGCTCACCGGCAAGATCGCCGCGATGGGCGGCAACCTTCGCCAGCAGATCGCCGACGCCCTTGACCGGGCCGCCGCTGACCAGGAGGCGCAAGCACAGCACACGGCGGCGATGGACCAGACGATGGCCGCATGGCAGGCGCACGCGCGGGCGACCGCGCCGGGCGGCGCACCGGCCACGGGACCCGCTCCAGCGAGGGCAGGAGCCAGCGCGGACGCTGGAACGACCGCGGCGGGCGCCCGCGGGACGGCCGGGGCGGCGGCTGCGGGCGGGATCGCGCAGCCGCCGGAGTGGCTCTACGAGCTGGCCGTCGCCGGCGGTGACACCGCCGGCCTCGACGCCTGGTACCGGCAGCAGATCGCTGGCCTCACCGAGGCGGCGGGCCGGCAGATCACCGCCCTCGACCAGCAGATCGCCGATATCAACCAGGAGTATCGGCAGCGGATCACCGCCGCCGAGCAGCAGTTCGAGCAGGCTCTCGCCGACGCCCACGCCGCCGCTGCCCAGCAGGCCACGCAACCGCCACCGCGCGGCCTGTGGACCCCGGCGCGGATCGCCCAGGCGCAGATCAACGCCAAGGCGAAGACGCGCGCCGCCGATACGGGCGGCGGCCCCTCCCCCGCCCAGCAGATCCGGCCTGGCCGGCCCGCCGCCACCGCGCTGTCGGGCACTCAGGAGATCGACGGCATCCTGTTCGCGACCTACCGGCCCCGCCCGCTGCACCGGCTCGGGCCCGACGCGCTCGCCGCCTACCAGCGGTTCATCTCGTTCATGCCGCCCGGCCCCGGCGACGCCCGCCCCCGCGGCCTCCTCGTCGACCTGCGTAATGCCCGCACACACGCCAGCATGGCCGACGTCGTCGCGGCGCTGCGGAAGGCCGCCGCCCGGGCCAAGGCGGGTGACATCCCGGGCGACCTGGTGGTCATCGCCCCGGTCGGCTACCGGACCTGGTTCACCGTGCGCCGGGCGGGCGGCCAGGTCGTGATCAGAAAGGGCGCCGCGCCGTCGGCCGCGCCGCGCGCGCCGCCCGCGAGCAGGGACCGCCCGGCCGGGACGGCGCGAACGGTCCGCTCGCCGGGCGGCGCCGGCGGCCAGCCCGAACGAGCCGTGCCGATACCGGGGACGGCCTTTGCCCCGCGCTGGCAGCAGCAGGGGATAGGGCAGAACGGCAATCCGCCGCTGGATCTGGCCGAGTGGAACGGCGCGCTGCGGCAGCTCTACAACGAGATGAGATACAGCACGGCACGGGGGATCAGCGGCTCGCGGCTGGAGTTCGGCATCGTCGCGGAGTACCCGCGTCCGGCGATCGGCGGCCTGCTGCCGCCGGGCGGCGGCGACCCCACCGTGCAGATCTACCGGGGCAGTCCCGTCACCGTGGACATCAGCGACAACCCGCGGCTGCGGCTGCTCGTGCACAGCGAGCGGTACCGCGACCCGCTCAGCCGCGGCCGCTCCGGTCCCGACATCCTGGCCCTGCGCGCGACCCCGTACCGGTATGGCTACCGGCTGGTGCAACCCGATCCGGCCCAGCCGGCCGAGCTGCGCCGCTATGACCGCAACGGCGTCGAGACGACCGTGGCTCGCGCGGCCGCGCCCGGACAGGCGCCTCAGCTCACGTCCCTCGACCAGATCGCCATGCCGTACGCCGCGGGCTTCAGCGACGCCGAACAGGCCGTTCGTGCTTCGGGCGAAGGAATGGCCGCCCAGCAGGCGAGCAGGGACCGGGCACTTATCACCACAGTCCTCGACGGCCTGACGCGCATCGCGCGTGCGCCGGCGGATCAGCGTGCACGCGACAGGTGGACACCCGATTTCCGCGCCCAGACGAGCCGGGCGCTCGCCGCCGCCGCCCGGTGGATGCCCGGCGCCGCCACTACCATCAGCCAACTGGTACCGTCCCTGGCCGCGGACCGGGCGCTCCGCGGAGCCGACCTCGCCCGCCTGATAGTGGTGCTCCGCGACGCGGAACTCACCCTCCGGCCGATCGAGGACGGCGGGCGTGCCCTGGTGGCCGCGCTCGTGCCAGGTGCCGACGTCACCCGGGACGCGCTCCAGTACCTGACCTGGCTGACTTCGCCGGTGCGCGGCCCGGTCTGGCTGACGCTGCCCTGGTACATCCGGGACAGCATCACGACAGACCGGGCATACCTGGACATCCTCAACTGGGATGTGCTCCAGTCGCTGGCCGACGCGGTGTACCTGCTGCCGCCCAGCGCCATGAGGCAGCAGGTCCGCAGGGCTTTGAACATCGGCGGCCGGCCCGGCCCGGCCACGGGGACCATAGGTAGTGGGCGCCTGGCGGCCGCCCTGCAAGCCGCCACCGGCGGCCACGCCACGCTCGAACAGCGGCGCCTGCTCGTTTCCGCACTCGCCGTGCTGTCGCAGTGGCAAGGCCTGTCGCGGCGGGTTCTCACCCGGAAGACGAACTGGCCGGCCCTCCCCCGCGGCGCTGGGCTGGCCGGCGATGCGGCCGCGGCGGCGGGCCTGGCCGCCGGCCGATCGGCGACAGTGCAAAGCGACCGAGCGGGCGCGGCGCAAGCGCGCACCGTCCGCGGCCAGGCACGGCCCGGCGGCGTCGCAGCCGGTCCGGCCTCCGGAACCGTTGCAGGCCACCAAGCTCCAGCATCGGGGGGCGCGCCGTCCGCGAGTGAATCGCTGGAACCGGGCGTGCAGAACCCGGGCGTTCTTCCGCCCGGGCAGTCTTTCCGTAGCGAGACCCGTTACATCGTGTACGCCCTGTTCGACGTGGCACATACGAAGCTCACCGGCCCGGCCGGGTCACCATCCTTTCAGCGAACCAGCGGCGCACCGTCGTTCCTCAAGTTTGGCTTCGCCGATGCGGGTGCGGAGATCGACCGGTACCCGGACTGGCAGCTTGCGCCGAGACCGCAGGGCGACATCCCTGAATACCGCGACATCGCCGGCAGGGTGGTCAACCCGGGCATCGCGTTCAACACGCGCGTGTCGCTGGTGGTGCTCGCCTCCGGCCTGACCAAGCAGCAGGCCCGGGATCTTGAGCAGGTGCTGCGCACGTGTTTTGGCGGCCCGGCCAACCTGGAGCCCTACCGGGACGAGCAGCCCTCAGGGCAGAGGCTTTCTGGGCGGGACTGGAGTGTTGTGCAGGCCGTCAAGGCGGCCGGTTATTACACAGGCCCTGACGGGTTTCGCCGGTGGCTAGATGCCACCGATCCGGCGCAGGCCGGCGGCCTGGCCTGGGCGATGAAACGGCTCACCCCGCTCACATCGCTCGCCAGCATCCGGTCGCTGCTGCATATGCCATCGCTGCGCGCAGTTCACCCAAGCCCGCCCGGCACGCCGTACGGGCGGCCCGAATGGGACACCGCGCACTTTCATGTGTCCCGCGCGCGGGACGTCGAATTCTCTCCGGTGCCTTCTTACTTCACCGACGCGGAGCTGGGAGCCGCGCCCTACCCAGGCGGCTACACGGGGACCGCGCGCCTGGCCACTCCGCAGGACGCCGTCCTAATCCAGCGCGACCGCCAGAACCTTCTGACCGCGGTGCAGCAGGCACTAGCCGACTGGCAGGCGAGGGGCCCTCAGGAATTGATCAGCGCTCAGCTCGCCGCCCTGCAGGGATATGCGGAGAGCCTGATCACGGAGGGCCGGTACCTGGAAATCAGGAGGGTCGCTCCCGAGCTGGGCGGGCGGCTCCGCGGGGTCGCGCAAGCTCTCCGGGATGCTGTTATCGCCGAGCAGGACCGCCGGAGGGCGGCCGCCCTGACGCGGCCCGAGCGCGCCCGGCCGGTGCGGCCAGCGGACCTGACGGAGATCCAGCTCAGCACCCTGCAGAAGTTCGTCAGCGCCGAACAAGCCAACTACACGCCGGCCACGATCGAGGCGCGCATCCCGCTCACCGACCGCACCTCGCCGCGGCTGACTCAGCAAGAGCTGACTCAGCCGAATGCGTACCCGGAGGTGCTGCGGCTCCGCGATCGCCTGCAGGCTGAGCAGAATGCGACCGGGCAGGAGCACGGTTATCTGCTCGCCCGTGACTATAACGCCCGCCCCGGCCAGCCGGTCTGGTACGCGATCCTGATCCGCGGCGGATCGTTCCGCATCCCCACCAGATCCCCGGTGTGGGCGCACTCACACGCGGCCGACCCGAACGCGAGCGCATCGGAACGCGAGCGGGCCGCCACTCCCACCCAAGACGACCTGGCAAACCTGGGTCCGTCCTTCTACGAGGACGCGCAGCTTGTCATGGCGGACGACGGCCAGGTCATCACCTACCGCCGGGGCCTGGGCCGGGCCCCCCAGCGCCCCTTCCAGATCCCAGCCTTCACCAAGGCCGCAGCGATGGTGATGGCCCGCTACGACAAGATCGTCGGCCGCATGCAAAGGATCCCGGCAGCGCTGGCCACGATCGCTGTCCCCCTGCCCGTCCAGGCGACGATGGCCGACATCGACCGGAGGGCTAGGGCAATCGCCTTCTTGCGGCAAGAAGCCACCGCCATCAAGGGCCGCAACGCCACTGACATGCACGATCGGATCGGCGCTACCCCCGGCGACGTCCTTCAGACGATCGAGCGTGTCCGGCGGCCCGGGCCGCCCAGCGGCGCCGATATGCAACTCCTCACCAGGTTCGGCCAGTACCTGGAAGGCCTCCTGCGGGTGGAGCTGGACAGAGCCCGCCGGGCCGCACAGGCCGTGATCCCTGATGTGAACGATCCCAATCTCGTCCGCCCCCCTGGCGCGGTACCCGGACCAGCGGGCGCCTCCGGCGCCCCCGCGCAACGGCGCGCCGCTCCACACGCGACCGCGGTGGCACCTACGTCCCTGCGAGCGGCGTCGGAAGCACGCAAGAAGCTGCTCACCGAAGTCGGCCAGGCGCTCCCGGCCTGGCCGCGGCAGGGGTTCGTGCGGCTGAGCGCGGGGCAGTTGGATGTGCTGCGACGGTACGCCGGCGACCTCGCCGCATTGGACAAGGAGCTCGGCCAGGCCGACCCGGCCGCGTCCGCCAAGTACTGGAGGCTCATCCTGGCCATCCGGGCCGGCCTGCGTAACCGCGGCCTGCGGTCGCAGGACTATGCCGAGCTGCGACAGCTCATCCGGGCCGAGCTGGCCGCCTACACGCCCGCCTACCTCGCCGCGCTCGGCAGTTTCGAGCAACTGCTCGGGCGGCTGAACGGCATCCAGACGGCTCTGAGCTGGATGGGCGGTCTCAGCGTCGCCACGCGCGGCCGACTCAGGGGCCCGGTGTACGGTCACCTGAGCCAGGAGATCGACCGCCTGCGCAGCGGCCAGGCCCAGCTATGGGAGATGCGTGCTGCCGCCGGCCACCTGGGCGTCGATCTCAATGAGCTGCAGGCCAGGCTGAGCCTCATCCAGACGATGGTCAACCGCGCTCGGCGCGGCGAAGCGTTTTCCATCGGGCAGGTCAAGAGGTTCGCCGCTTACCTCGCGGAGGTGGCCGGGGCGCTGCAGCCCGAGCTGCAGAGCGCCCTGAACGCCATCCAGAGGCTGCCGGAGCGTACCGGCTGGGGCTACCTCGACAGGCTGATCGCCAAGCTACGCCGACTCAGCGGGCAGCTCGCGGCCGTAGAGGCGGCCCTTTCTGAGGCGGGGAGAGCCGGGAAGAACGCAGGCGAGCTGCGATCGCTCGAGGCCCGGCGGGACGAACTTGCCCGCCAGGTCGGCGCGGCTGTAGCGGAGATCAACGACGCGCTCGGGCCGTACTGGGTCTACCAGTCCGACGTCCTGCTCCCCAACTCCTACCGCCAGCAGTTCCTCGAGAAGATCAGCAAGCTGCTGGGCATCTCCCCGTTCCCCGCCAGCCTGAGCCGGATGACAACCGCCCAGCTCGACGCCCTGCTCAAGCAGCTACAGCAGCAGAAGACGCCACCGCTGATGCGCCGGCTGAGCGACATCGTCCGCCAGCTCGAGACCGGCACCGGCCAGGTGAACGAAGCGGAGCTGGATCGCATACTCGAACAGTTGGACGCCCTCGCCGCTCCCGTGGCGCCCGGGCAGGCGCCGCAGACCGACCTGCAGAAGCTACGCGACCTGCGGACCCGGATCGCGCGGGAACGCGGGCAGCCCGGCGGCGGCGACCCTGCTCGCATTGCGGAGCTGGAACGCGAGCAGCTCGATCTCATCCGCCGGATCGTCCGGCCCTGGCTTCCTGCGATCGGCGCTTCTGCCGGTGCCCTCCCGCCCGGCTCGCAGCGTCTAGCGCCCGGCCAGCAGGCCGCCGGGCAGGGGCCGAACCAGGTTCCGCTCCCCTACCGGCCGGGGAAGGCCAGTCCGCCGACCCAGATCCCCGCGCCCCCGAACGAGATCACGCGCCCCTATGTGCCCCCGAAGGCCGTCCGGCCGCGGCAGTTCCCCGCCCAGCCGAACCAGTTCCCGATCCCGGCCGTTCCTGGCCAGACGTCAGGCCCGATCCAAGCTCCCGTACCGCAGCACCCGCCCATGTTCCCGCCACAGCGCAAGCCCGCCGCGGCGCCGCAGCCGAACCAGTTCCCGCACATCAGCCGCAAGCCCGCCCAGGTACCGGCGCCGAACCAGTTCCCCCACATCGCCCCGGCGAGGCCCGCGCCCAGCGTGCCGGTCACCGCCCCGAAGCCGGTCCTCCCGCAGGCAATCAGGCTGCCCAGCGGCCAGTACCTCGTGCTGCCTTCCGCGCGTACCACCGTTCCGGCGACGACGGCGACCCCGCTCCCCGCGGCCACGATCAGCCGCTGGCTTACCAGCCTTGCCGCGACGGACAAGACCACCTTCGCTGCGGTCGTCCTCGAGGCTGGGATCCCGCTGACCGTCACAGCGGAAGGCGTGGTCGCCACTACTCCAGCGAACGTGGTTGCCACGGCTCAGACCAGCCCCGCCGCCATGAGCCGACTTGCCGTCATCCGGGCCACCCCGGCATATCAGACCGGCGCACCTGCGATCGTCATGGGCACGGGAACGCCAGACCAGACGAGAGCCGTCGATCCCGGCGCGCCGCAAGCCGCTGCGCCGCCGGCCGCCGCGCCGGAGGAACTTCCGCTGTGCGCGTGTTTCCCCGCCGGGACCAAGGTGGCCACCCGGCGCGGCTTGGTGCCGATACAAGACGTCAGGGTTGGCGACGAGCTATGGGCACGCAGTGTCTCGGCCGACCGGACCGAACTGCGCCGGGTCACCGCGCTCTTCCGGCACCCAGCCGCGCGCATGCTCACGCTCGACGTGGCCGACCTAAGAGTCCAGGCCACTCCCGACCACCCCTTCTGGGTAACCGGCCGCGGCTGGGTGCAGGCCGGCCAGCTCCGCCCGGGCGAACGCCTGCTCCGGCGGAACGGCACCAGCGCCCTGCTCGAGGGTGTGGCCGAGCGCAAGGTACACACGGTGGTGTACAACCTCAGCGTCGCCGGAGATCACGATTTCTACATCAGCCCTGCTCAGCTCCTGGTCCACAACTGCACGCCGACCCGGTCACTGCGGTTCCAGGTGATAACCGGTGGCGGAAACTCGGCGGGAACGCCCACGGGGCCGCCGCAGCTCAAGGTCATCACGGGCGGCCGGGCGCTGGATGGACAGCCGGTAGCTCAGCCGCCCGTCAGCGAGAAGGTCCCCGTGGTGGACGGCGCGCAGCCGGTCAGCGGGGAAGTCGTTCCACCGGTTAACGAGCCCGCGATCCGGCCGGTCATCGCGGACCTCTCCGTGCCCGCGGGCGCCGACCTCACCGCGTCACAAAGGTTCGCGCAGTCGCTGCGAGGCCTGGGCAGCAGGCTGCAGGGCACCGTCAGCAACTTCCTTAACGACCCGGTGAACGCCGCATTCCTGGCGATCGAGCTGGGCAGGCAGTTCTCACAGAGCACGCGGATCGACGCCAGCATCGAGCGGGCACTGCCGGACGTCCGCGCGATCCGCCAGAGCTGGCCCGGCGGGCAGGCCGGAGGCGGCCCCGCCTCACCGGGTCCCGGTCAGGCGATCAGCTCGACCGAGGCCATGGTCTTCGCCGAGTACCTGGCGATCGCGGTCAAGGCTGGGCTGACGGCGAAGACCGTCAACATGAATACTCCCGATCTCGCCTTCGCCTTCAACACCCCCAGCTCGTCCGACGGCCTCTACCACTACCTGGTGACCCAGCAGCTCCTTGGCGACCCCGCGGCGGTGTCGCTGCTCACCTGCCTGAAGCCCGGATCGTCGTGCTCGGCGGCTCAGCGCGCCGCCGACGCCCAGGCACTCCAAGACAAGGCCAACGCCGCCTACGTCAGCGCGGTCGCCGACCTGGTCCGGCAATATGGCGAGCAGCGCCTGCTGGGCAACTCCGACCAGGTCAGAGTCGATAGCGGTGTCATCGGGCCGAACGGCATCGTCGTCCCCGGCTCCTCCCAAGACCACACGCTCTCGCCCGATCTCGTCAGCTTCTACCAAAACCTCCCGCAATCGGTCCGTGACCAGGCCAAGAAGCTCATACAGCAGCAAGACGCCGCCCGCCAGCAGTATGTGGGCTACCTAACCTCGTGGGGGGTACCGCAGGGCATTATCAATGCGATCATGAAAGGCGATGCCAACGCCCAGCAGCAGGCGCAGAGCATCGTCCAGGCCAACCAGGCACAGCGCCAGGCGCCCTACATCCAGGCCCAGCAGGCGCTAGCGGGGGCGGCGGGCAACCTCAGCTTCAACCCGCTCAGCGGAGATCCCACGGCGACGGCCCGGCAGTTCTCCGCGCAGCTCGCGAAGAACCTGCCGCCAGGGATCACGCTAGCCTCCGACGGCATCCACTTCGTGGCCACGAGCAACGACCCCGACATCATCCAGGTCGCCACCCAGATGAACCAGGCGGTCGACGGCGTGTCCGGGCAACTGCAGGGCAGCAAGGCTGGTACCGGCGCCGCGATCACGGTGTTCCAGCAGGCTGGCTACAACGTCGCCCAAGACTCGAACGGCAACGTCTACATCATTGGCCAACTGCCACCGGGGGTCACCCTCGACCAGGTCACCAGCTACATCCACAACAACCCCAAGAGCGGCAGCGGCATCTACGTCATCGGAACGCCGCTCAACGGAAGCAGTCCGGGCCAGGTCGCCCAGCAGTTCAGCGACACGGCCGCCACTGCGGCCAAGCAAGCGGCGGACCAGGCGAACGCCAAGCAACAGCAGGCCGTCCTGGCCGGCCTGAACGATGCGCTGGCCAGCAACCCGCAGCGGCCCGGCGAGACCACCGACCAGTACATCGCCCGCGTCATGGCGGGCGTGACGAACACCACCGTGACCGCAGGCAGCGGTATGCCTCCCACATTCGCCCCCGGCGACGGCCAGACGATCCTGCCAGGACCGGGTCACCTCAGCGGACAGCAGGCCCTGTCGCTGATCATCGCCAGGCAGAAGGGCGTCACATATGACGCCACGTACCCGAGCGTGACCGGCACCAGGGCAACACTCAACGCTGCCACGGCGAGCCAGCAGGCTGCCGCCGACCAGCTCAACCATGACCAGGCATACCTTGACGCCCTGCTCAGGTCGCCGGGCGCCAGCCCTGGCCAGATCCACGACGCGCAGGCCGCGGTCGCGAAAGACCAACAGAACCTCAGCAGTGCCACAAGCGACACAATCGCCGCGGGCTTCAGCTCCCACGCTCAGACCGAGCACGCCGACGCTCAGCAGGACGATAAGGCCGTCGCGGCTGCCCAAGGCAACCTCGCCACGGATAAGGCATACCTCAACGAGCTGCTCAGCTCGAACTATGCCACCCCAGCGGATATCCAGGCCGCTAAAGACAGGGTCACAGCTGACCAGGAAAATGTGACGAAAGCCCAGATGGGCCTATCTCCCGACAGTCTCGCCAACAGCGTGGTGCCCGGCGGCAACGGGCCAGTCGGCCAGTGCACCACCCAGGCGGACTGCACCTTCTCCGGCGGGATCGCCGCAGCGCCAAAGTCCGGAACCGGCGGTTACTGCTTCGACGGCACCCACTGCGTAGATGCCAATGGAGCCGCGTACCTCAATGGCCCCAGCCCCAGTCCCAGCACCGGCAACACCGGCACCAGCAGCTTCGGCAGCGGCGGCAACGGAGCCGCCTACTACGGCGGCGGCAGCAGCGCCGACTTCGGCAACACCAGCAGCACCCCCAGCGCCAACGGTAGCGGCCAGACCGGCTGCGCTGGCGACCCCAGCTGCAACGGCGCCTTCACCAACGGCACCTTCACCAACGGCAGCAGCGGCAACAGCAGCAGCGGCAACAGCAGCATTAAGAGTCAGCAGGCCCAGTACCAGGCCGCGAATGACCCTACATCCAGCAGTTACGGCCAAACCACCGGAGGCGGCCAGGCCAGCGGCGGCACCGGAGGACCGACCGGTCCGCACGGCGGAGGTCCACAGGCCGTTGTGGTCAACGGCGGCCAGAACACCGCCAACGGGACCAGCGCCAGCAGCGCCACGTACAACGGGCCGACCGACAAAGGCTGCCCCTCCGCTGACACCGGCGGCGGCTGCCAGTACACCAGCAACGGCGGCAACGGCAGCGGCTCAGCCGCCAACTCCGGTAGCCAGAGCCCACCAAGCGACACCTGCAACAGCAGCCCAAGCGCCTGCACCGGAGGATCTCCCACCGACACCACCAGCAACGGCGGCAACGGCGGCAACGGGAACGGGAACGGCGGGAACGGCGGGAACGGCGGCAGCGGAAACAGCAGCGGGAACGGCGGGAACGGCGGCAGCGGCAACGGGGGGAACGGCAACGGCGGGAACGGCGGGAACGGCAACGGCGGTGGAAACAGCAACAGCGGCAGCGGGGGCAGCAACACCGGGAACGGCGGCGACAGCAACGGCGGAAACGGCAACGGCGGAAACAGCGGCGGGAACGGCGGGAACGGCAACGGCGGGAACGGCGGCAGCAGCGGGAACGGCGGCAGCAGCGGCGGCAGCGGCAGCGGGGGGAACGGGAGCGGCGG
>JAFAZE010000080.1 GCA_019239975.1 Streptosporangiaceae bacterium | reverse complement strand
GGGGGGGGGGGGGGGGGGGGGGGGGGGGGGGGGGGGGGGGGGGGGGGGGGGGGGGGGGGGGGGGGGGGGGGGGGGGGGGGCCGGCGGAGGGGGGGGGGGGGGGGGGCGGGGGGGGGGGGGGATGCGCGGGGCGGCGGGGATGCGCGGGGCGGAGGGCGCGTGCGGCGGGGCTGCGCGGGTGCGCCGCGAAGGGGTGCGCCGGTTAGCCTGCTCGCGCCGCGCGTCAACTCGCTGGGTGCGCCTGCGGGCCTGGCCGACCTGCCGGTGAGCCGGCTCGCGCCGCGCGTGAACCCGCTCGGCGCGTCCGTGGGCGCGCCCGGCCCGCCCGTGAGCCGGCTTGCACTGCGCGTGAACCCGCTCGGCGCGTCCGCGGGCCTGGGCGGGGCCGCCCGTGAGCGATCCTTATACTGGTTTGGTTTGAGGAACGGGTGCCAGCTCGGCTATCCTCTGTCCCCAGCGATATTTGCCGACTACGCGTGCGCATGCCGCGCCGGGGCGGCGCCGCTGCCCACAGACTCGATGTGAAGGATCTTTACGCGTGGCCAACATAAAGTCGCAGATCAAGCGCAACAAGCAGAACGAGAAGGCGCACATGCGCAACAAGGCGGTCAAGTCGGCGCTCCGGACGCACGTCCGGAAGTTCCGCGAGGCCGTCGAGGCGGGCAACGTCGACGAGGCGACCGCCGCGCTGCGGGTGGCCACCCGCCAGCTGGACAAGGCCGCCAGCAAGGGCGTCATCCACAAGAACCAGGCCGCGAACCGCAAGTCCGCGATCACCAAGCGCCTCGCCGAACTGCAGCACAGCTGACCGCTCCGCCCGCGGCGTTACTCGCGCGCCGGGACGCGATTTCGCGGGGCCGCTGGCGCATATGGCCCCGTCCAGCGGGGGCCGCTGGCGTCGTCAGCCCGCCGAGCCTGAGCCACCTCTGCGATCCGAGGTCGCCACCGCGATCCGACGCGCAAAGAGGCCCCGCACGCGACCCTGCGTTTCCGCGACGTTCGGACGCGAATGGCGTGGTGGAAGTTAGGGTGCCGCATGCGACCCCGGGTTTCCACGACGCGCCAGCAGCGAGTGGCGTGGTGGAAGTTAGGGTGCCGCATGCGACCTTGGGTTTCCACGACGCGCCAGCAGCGAGTGGCGTGGCGGAAATTAAGGGGATCCACAGGGGGCTCTCGGGCACCATTTCGCTCGACGGCTCCCCGATTTGCTCATGGTTAACTTAACGAGGGCGCGGCGCCGCTCGGGCCCGCGGCCGGTTGGGCGATCCCGCAGGCTGGAGCCGGTTACGCGACCCGCAGGCTGGGACGGTTGGGCGATCCCGCAGGCTGGAGCCGGTCAGTGGCCGGAGCGGGCGGCGACTATGCGCCTGATGGCGCGCTCCAGCGCGTAGCCGGCGCTGCTTCCTTCGCCCTTGACCTGGGCATCGGCCTCGGCGGCGGCCTGCAGGGCGCGGCCGACGCCCTCCGGCTGCCAGCCCCGGAGCTGCTGGCGGACGCGGTCGATTTTCCACGGCGGCGCGCCGACCTCGGCGGCCAGCGCGGCGGCCGACATGCCCCGCCGCGCCGAGCCGACGCGGCCCAGCATCCGTACTCCCTGCGCCAGCGCGCTACTGATCAGGACCGGCGAAACGCCGGTGGCCAGCGCCCAGCGCAACTGTTCGAGCGCCTCGCCGAGCCGTCCCTCGACCGCCCGGTCGGCCACGCTGAACCCGGTCGCCTCGGCCCGGCCGCGGTAGTACCTGGCCACGACCGGTCCGTCGATACGCCCGTCGGTGTCGGAGGACAACTGGCCGCAGGCCGCGGCGAGCTCGCGAAGGTCGGAGCCGACGGCGTCAAGCAGAGCCCGCACGCCGCTCTCGTCGGCGGTTCGGCCCGTACGCCGGAACTCGCCCCGGACGAAGTCGGCGCGCTCGGAGAACCGGGTCACCTTCGGGCACTCGACGACCGGTGCGCCCGCTTTGGTCAGGTCGGCGAGCAGCGCCTTGCCCTTGGCGCCGCCCGCGTGGGTGAGGACCAGCACCGCGTCGGGGTCCGGAGCCGCGGCGTACCGCGCGAGCTCGGCGGCGACCTCCTTGCCGGCGTTCTGCGCCGACCGGATCACGACCACGCAGCCACCGCCGAACAGCGACGGCGACGTCAGCGCGGTCAGCTCGCCGGGCGCCAGCGAGGCGGCCTCAACGTCATGCACGTCCCCTTCGAGTTCCACCGTCCCGCCGGCGTTCCCGCCCGGCTCGCCGTTCCCGCCCGGCGGCTCACCCCTCGCGGCCATCCGCGCCGTAGTCACCAGACCCCGGACGGCGCGGTCGACGAGGAACTCCTCCTCGCCGACGATCACGGTGACAGCGGCCGGGGTGGTTTGAGGTGCGGGCGCGCGCATAGGCATCAGTGTCGCACGGCGCGAAGACCCGCGTTCAGGCTCTGCCGCACGGCGTGAAGACCCGCGTTCACGGCGCGAAGACCCACGCGTTCAGGCCCGGCTGGGCGCGGCCTGCCGTTGCCGCTGCCGCGTGCCGTCAGAAGGTGACGGGCTCTCCGCCGCGCCAGACGCGGCGTGGCTGGAGGCCATAGGTCCAGGCGAACGCGCCCTCGTGGTCAGCATCCCAGAGCACCAGGTCGGCGAGCCTGCCGCGGACCATCGCGCCGCGGTCCGGCGCGCGCAGCGCGTGTGCACCGCCGATGGTCGCGGCGCGGAGCGCTTCCGAGACGCTCATTCCCAGGTACGCGACCGCGAGTGAGATCACCAGCGGCATCGACGTTATCCCGCCGCCGCCGGGGGTGTGATCGGAGCCGAGCGCGACGACGACACCCTTGTCGAGCATCGCCCTCACCTGCGGCCGGGCGCCGGTCTGCAGGGCCGTACCCGGGCAGATCACGCCGGCGACTCCACCCCGGGCCAGCGCTGCGACGTCCTCTTCGGTGGCGGCGTGCAGCAGGTCGGCCGAGGCGCAGCCGAGTTCGGCCGCGAGCCGCGCCGCTCCGGTCCGTGACTGGTCGCACGCGTGCAGCCGCGGAAGAAGCCCCGACCGCCGGCCGGCGCTGAGGATCCAGCGCGCCTCATCCTCGGTGAAGCGCCCTTCCTCGCAGTAGACGTCCACGCTGTCCGCGCCGACCGCCGCGGCGTCCACGGACCAGGCGCTGACCGCGTCGATGTAGTCGGCCCGTCGGCCGAAGAACTCGGGCGGAACGGCGTGCGCAGCCAGGAACGTCACGTGCACCCGCGGCATGCCCGGCTCATCCTCCAGTGAGCGGAGCATGCGCACGTCGGCGAGCTCGCCATCACGGGTCAGGTGATAACCGGTCTTCGCCTCGATCGTCGTCGTCCCCGAACGCAGCCAGGCGGCCAGCCGCTCGCGCACACCGTTGCAGAGGGTCCACGGGTCCGTTCCCCTGGTCACCGTGACCGTGGAGGAGATGCCGCCGCCCGCCGCGGTGATCTCCGCGTCGGACAGGCCGCTGGAGCGCATGGCGAGCTCGGCCCACCGGTTGCCCGCGTAGACCGGGTGCGTGTGCGCGTCGATGAGGCCGGGCGTGACCAGACCGCCGCCGAGGTTCTCCACGAGGTCGACGTCGACGATGTCGTCGACGACGCCCGGCACGCTGCGCGGCAGTTCCGAGGCCGGCCCGACCCAGGCGATCCGGTCGTCGCTCGTCAGGATGGCCGCGTTGCTCAGGATCTCGGACCCGGTCCACAGCCGGCCGATGTTGGTCAGCAGGCGGGCGGTCACAGGCATGTCCTCATGCCCGAGCCGAAGCGGGCCCGGAGGGGGACGGACAATTGAGCATGACAGGAACCATGGGTGGCGGTCCCATCCATCATGAGCGGTCACCTGCCATGTTCGTCGGCGTCGGCGCTGACCCTGCGTGCCTGGTGATGCGGGTCGTCCGCTCACGCGCAGTGTGTCAACGCCGTGCGCAAGGCAACCTACATATCGGTTCAGTCACGGTATTGCACCCAGGGGGCTTCATACAAGCCTTTCAGAAAAATGCTCAGCTTTTACCCAGCATCCTGGCCACAAGCCCCAGCGCAACGCCCTGACCTCGGGCGGCGCGGAACGGCGGCAGCCACCCGCACCGCCCCTTAGCTGGGCGGCAGCATCGCTCGGCGGCGCCGGAAGACCACCGCCGGCGCCATCCCAGCGGGATAACGCATTGTTATTTGCGAGCGATTGCATCCACGGCGGCATTACTATGCGTGAGCGAAATCCGAGACGACAGTGAACTGCTCCAGTTCCGCCGCCAGCTCCGGCGGGACGCGCGCCTCGAGGAGCGTGCCGTCCGTTCCGTGCTCAACGGCGAGGACCTCCCCCGCCGCGTGTGCCCGGGCCACCAGGTCGCCGCGGCTGTAGGGCACGACGGCACGGACGCACCGGTCGCGGTCCGGCAATGCCCCCTCGATCGCCGCCCGCAGCTCGTCCAGGCCAGTCTGGGTCTTCGCGGACACGAGCACGCAGCCGGGCTCGCGGCTGCGCAGCGCCTTGATGACCACCGGGTCAGCCTCGTCGGTCTTGTTGATCACCACGATCTCCGGCACGTCGCCCGCGCCGATCTCGGCGAGCACCCCGCGCACCGCCGCGATCTGCGCCTGCGGGTCGGCGTCCGACCCGTCAACCACGTGCATGACCAGATCCGCCTCGGCGGCCTCCTCCAGCGTGGAGCGGAACGCCTCCACGATCTGGTGCGGCAGGTGCCGGACGAAACCCACCGTGTCGGTGAGGGTGAACGGGCGGCCGGCCGGCGTCCGGGCGCGACGCACGGCGGGATCCAGGGTGGCGAACAGCGCGTCCTCCACCAGCACTCCTGCCCCGGTCAGGACGTTGAGCAGGCTGGACTTGCCGGCGTTGGTGTACCCGGCGATCACCACGGAGGGCACCGCGTTCCGCCGCCGGCGGCCGCGCTGCACCTTCCGGCCGGTGGACATGCCGGACAGCTCGCCGCGCAGCTTGGAGATCCGCGTCCTGATCCGCCGCCGGTCGGTCTCGATCTTCGTCTCACCGGGGCCACGGGTCCCGATCCCGCCGCCGCCGGCGACCCGGCCGCCGGCCTGCCTGGACAGCGACTCGCCCCAGCCGCGCAGTCTCGGCAGCATGTACTGCAGCTGCGCGAGCTCGACCTGGGCCTTGCCCTCCCGGCTGCGCGCGTGCTGGGCGAAGATGTCCAGGATCAGCGCCGTGCGGTCGATGACCTTGACCTTCACCACGCCCTCGAGCCGCCGCAGCTGGCTGGGGCTGAGCTCGCCGTCGCAGATCACCGTGTCCGCTTCCGCCGCGGTGACGATCCCGGCCAGCTCGGCGGCCTTGCCCGCACCCACGTAGGTAGCGGGGTCAACCTTGCCGCGCCGCTGGATCAGCCCCTCGAGCACCTGGGATCCGGCCGTCTCCGCGAGCCGGCTCAGCTCGCGCAGCGAGTTCTCCGCGTCGGCCAGGCTGCCGTCGGACCACACGCCGATCAGCACCACCCGTTCCAGCCGTAGCTCGCGGTACTCGACCTCGGTGACGTCGGTCAGTTCGGTGGAAAGCCCCGCCACCCGCCGCAGCGCGTGCCGGTCCTCCAGGTCAAGCTCCCCCGTTGCGGCGGCCGCTTCGGGCCGCTCGCTGAAGGCTGTCGTCATCGTCCTCCAAGCCTCACTGTTCCCCCGATGGTCCCACCATCGGGGGATTCTTTCACCTGAATAACAAGCGGCGGCCCCCGTATGTGCCCGCAGCAGCGGGGGCGAGCACGGCACGGCGATCGGGACCGCAACGATGGAAATCCGTTGTGGCTATAGCCGCATCAGGTTTCCATCGTTGCGGCTATGGCCGTTGCGGCTATGGCGGAGGTGACGCGGGAGGGTTCGGGGCAGCGGGGACGGAGCAGGGACGGGGGGTGGGGGCGGGGACGGGGAGGGGACCCCACGGCCCGCTGTTGCGGGGCAACCCGGGGGCGGGATAGGTGTCCTGTTGATGTGGAAGCTCGCTTCGCGGGGAGCCCGGCACCGGTGACCGACGAGGTTTCGGTGGCGGATTTGTTCAGGGCCCGCTACGCCGAGATGGTGCGGCTGGCGGGCCTGCTCGGCGCTGACGACGCGGAGGATGTGGCGCAGGAGGCGTTCGCACGGCTGCTGTGGCGGCACGCGTCCCTTCGCGATCCCGGTGCTGCCCTGGGCTACGTACGGGCAACCGTTTGCAACCTCACTCGGAACCGGGTCCGCCATCTGCGCGTCGTGCGCCTGCGGACACCGGCGGCGGCTGACGAGGCTTCGTCGGAGCACGCGGCGATCCAGCGGGAAGACCACCGGGAGGTGATCGCCGCGCTGGCCGGGCTGCCCGCCAGACGGCGGGAGGCCATTGTCCTGCGGTACTGGCTCGACCTGAGCGAACGCGAGATCGCCGAGGTGATGGGCGTCTCGCCGGGCACGGTGAAGTCGCAGGTGAGCAAGGGAATGGCGGCCCTGAGCCGCGCCCTGGAGGCACTGGCATGAACGATCTGGAAGACCGGCTGCGGGTGGCGCTGCGGGAACGGGCGGAGGACTTCACCGCCAGCCCGGGCGCCTGGGAGCGTACGGTCGACCGCGCCTGGGGGCCGCGGGCGGCAGAGCCCAGGGGCCGGCCGGTACAGGGCCGGCTGGCAGGGGGCCGACCGGTACGGGGCTCGCTCGGCCGCCTCGCGCCGGCCAGCTTCGCGCCGCTCGCCGCGGCGGCGGCGGTGGTCACCATCGCCGTCGCGCTTGGCGCCGTAACACACCTCACTGGCCGGAACCGGGGCCCGGCCAGCGGCCTGTCGGCGCACGCCGGAGGCTCCGGGAGCGCCGCGGGCGTTACTACGCCGCGGCCTCTCGGCCTCGGCAGCTCGTTCCTTCAGTGGATGCCGCCGAGCACGGCGGTAATTCTGGTGACGCAACCGTACGGCGGGCAGACGATCTCGACGGACTTCTGGTTCGTCCGCGGTACCAACGCGGACCAGATGTGCGCCTACACGGTAAGCAGCCGGCTCGCCAGCCAGCGCGCCGATACGGGCGCCACCAAGGCAGTGCCCGGGATCCGGTGCGGGTACGTGGCCCTGAATCGCGGGCACTTTGCCTCGTGGCTGGGCGGGAACGAGCTGGCGATGAGCGTTTGCCAAGGCGTCGGCATCGCGGCGTGGCAGGTCGTCTCCGTCACCGCCGTGCTGCCCGGGGGACGCCAGGTGCCGGGCGTCGTCACGTCCGGGCGCGGTTTCCGGTACAAGGCCTGGACTGTGGCCTACCCGCAGAAGGACGCGGGCCACACGACGCTGGTGTTTCGCGACGCGGCCGGACACGAGCTCGACCACTTGACGGGTAACTGAGCCGCCCCGGTAACCGGGATCCGCAGCGAGGGGGGAAGGTCGCCCTCGTGGACGACGGTGAGGCGGTGGGTGGCGCGGGTGACCGCGACGTAGAGGTCGTGGCCGCCGTTCGGCGACTGGGCGATGATGCCGGCCGGGTCGGCGAGCACCACCCGGTCGAACTCCAGGCCCTTGGCCTGGGTGACCGTCAGCAGCGCGGCGGGCGAGTCCAGCGCCTCGGGACGGTCGCCGGTAACCGCCCCCGGGAGGGCGGCGGCGAGCTCCGCGACGCGAGCGTCAGCGGTGATCACGGCGAGGCGGCCGCCCGCGTCGGCCATCTCGGCCAGCTCAGCCTCCGCGACCCGCGCAACTTCTGTGGCGAATGGGGTTATAAGGGCGGACGAGGCTGATGTGGCGGCCTCAGGGGCCTGAGGGGCTTCGGGGGCGAGAGAGCTGGGGGCTGGCGTGACGCGTTGTGTGGGGGCTGGTGGGCGGGCCGGTGCGAGGGCTGGTGGGCGGCCCGGTGCGGGGGCTGGTGGGCGGCCCGGTGTGGGGGCTTCAGGGGCGGGAGAGGTCGTGAGGGCTGATGCGGGTGCCGGTGTAACGAGATGGGGGGCGGGGGCGGCGGGGCGGGGGCGGGGTGATGCGGGCACCTGGATGGCGCGAGGGGGCGTGCCCTCGGTGCGGACCGACTCGGGGGGCCGCTGATCGGGCGCGAAGGCGGCGAGCACGCCGGCCGCGACGGCCATGATCTCACCGGGCGTCCGGTAGTTGACGGTCAGCCGCTCCTCGCGGAAGCGGCCCAGCGGGCCGAGCATCTCGGCCCAGGAGCGGGCGCCCGCCGGGGAGCCGGTCTGCGCCACGTCGCCGACGACGGTGAGCGAGCGGGCCGGGTTGCGCCGCAGCACCATCCGCCAGGCCATCGCCGACAGCTCCTGCGCCTCGTCGACGATGACGTGCCCGTACGCCCAGGTCCGGTCGCCGGCGGCGCGTTCCGCCGTGGTCAGCGCCGGGCCGCCGTCCCGGTTCCAGTCGGCCAGCGTCTCCGCGTCCACCATGCCCAGGCCCGCGACGCCGGTGATGTCGAGCACCTCGCGCGCGTACCTCTCCTCCCGGCGGCGTTCCCGCCGCGCGGCGCGGCCCGCGGCGCGTTCGGCCGAGTTGTCGGCGCCGAGCAGTTCCGCCGCCTCGTCGAGCAGCGGCACGTCCGCCACCGTCCAGGCGGCGGGGCTGGCCTGCCGGAGCAGCACCTTCCGTTCGGTATCGCTCAAAAAGGGAGCGGCGCTGGCCAGGGTGGCTTCCTCGGACAGCAGTGCGGCGAGCAGCGTTTCCGGGGTCAGCAGCGGCCACAGCGGGTCGAGCGCGGCGCGGACGGAGGGCTCATCCCAGAGCCGGGCGCGCGCGTACGCCAGGTCCTCGTCGTCGAGGGGACGGCCGAGCTGGCGCGCCTCGGCGCGGGCGAGGTCGCCGAGCATCTCGGTCGCGAACAGCTTCCTCGCCACGTTGTGCGGCTTGCGCAGCGCGCGGGCGCGGTCGCGGGCACGCAGGCTGACCTCCCGCGGCAGGCGGATGATCACGCCGTCGGCGTCGATCTCCAGCTCGGCGGCGCGCTGCCGGTCGCGGACCGCGCGCCTGAGCACCTGCACCATACGCGGGTCGCCCTTGATGACCGCCGCCGGGTCGCTGGCGTCGGTTGCGTGCACACCGGGGTAGAGCTCGCCGACGGTGCGGAGAACCACGTCCGTTTCACCGAGCGACGGGAGAACCTGGCTGATGTAGCGGAGGAACGTGGTGTTGGGGCCGATGATGAGCACGCCACGCCGTTCCAGGGTGCGCCGGTGCGTGTACAGCAGGTACGCGGCGCGGTGCAGCGCGGCCACCGTCTTGCCGGTGCCGGGGCCACCCTGCACGACGAGCACGCCGGGCAGCTCGGAGCGGATCACCCGGTCCTGCTCGGCCTGGATGGTGGCCACGACGTCGGTCATGCGGCCGGTGCGCGCCTGGCTTATCGAGGCGATCAGCATCGCCTCGCCGGACAGGCCCTGCCTGTCCTCCTCGCTCAGCCGGCTGAGGTCGAAGACCTCGTCGTCGACGCCGGTGACCGTGCGGTTTCTCGTATAGATATGCCGGCGGCGGACAAGGCCGGCCGGGCTTTTCGGGGTGGCCGCGTAAAACGGGCGCGCGGCGGGGGCACGCCAGTCGATGAGCTTGAGCTCGTATTCGTCGTTTCGCAGCCCGATCCGGCCGATATACAGCGTGTCGCCGGCGGTGTCGTCGGTGCGGCCGAATACCAGGCCGCGTTCGGTGCCCTCGAGCTGGGCCAGCCGTCTGGCGAGTTCGGCCGCCGAGATGTCGCGCTCCAGCCGTGCCTGGTGCGTGCCGCCGGCGCCGCCCCGCGCCTCGACCTCGCGCAGTGCCTCCTGGCTGCGGGTTCGCGCCTGGTCGAGGAGGCCGTAGAGCATGCTGACGTATGCCTGCTCGTGGGCGGCCGCGTCCTCGCGGGCGGCCGCTTTCCTGGCCGCGGGGTCCGGCTCGCCTTCGGCGTCTCCGGGCGCGTCCATGGGCGCGTCCGCGGGGGCCGCGTTTACCGAACCGCCGTTCGGGGAGCCGGTTTGACCAAATACCATATTTTCTGATATACTTTCCATGGCAGAATTTCTGGCATTTTTTTATGCCTTGCGGGACTTGCCACAGCTTAGCACGGGCGGCGACCCTTACGTTCCGTCGCATTTTGCGTCTCCCACTCATGATCGCGGATCGGACGACACTATTTCCGGTGCCTTTTGATCCGCCATCCTCGCTGGGCACGCGGCGGCCGAGGGACCCATGGAAGGCTCGGCTCGCGGTGCCTAGGATGTAGTGCAACCTCAAGGAGGAGCCAGACATGCCTGGAACTGAGCGCGTGGAAATCACCGGGCCCATCGCCGAACGGTACGACGAGATCCTCACCCCGGAGGCGCTCAGCCTCATCGCGGACCTGCACGCCGAGCTCGCCGAACGCCGGTCCGAACTCCTCGCGGCACGCCGGCGCCGGCAGGCGGCGCTGTCCTCCGGGGCCATGCTCGACTTCCTGCCGGAGACCCGGGAGATCCGCGAGGACGCCTCGTGGCGCGTCGCTCCCCCGGCCTCCGGGCTGGAGGACCGCCGCGTCGAGATCACCGGGCCGACGGACAAGAAGATGACGATCAACGCGCTCAACTCGGGCGCGAACATCTGGCTGGCCGACTTCGAGGACGCCAACACGCCCCTGTGGGACAACATGATCACCGGGCAGCTCAACCTGAGGGACGCGCTGGGCAGGGCGATCGACTTCACGTCGGCCGACGGCAAGAGCTACGCGCTGCTGCCCGACGACCAGCTCGCCACGATCGTGGCGCGGCCGCGCGGCTGGCACCTCGAGGAGAAGCACATCCTGATCGGCGGGCGGCGCGCCTCCGGCAGCCTGGTCGACTTCGCGCTGTACATGACGGCCTCGGCGCGCAGGCAGATCGAGAAGGGCAAGGGCCCGTACTTCTACCTGCCGAAGATCGAGAGCCACCTCGAGGCCCGGCTGTGGAACGACGCGTTCGGCCTCGCGCAGGACGCGCTCGGCATTCCCCGCGGCACGATCCGCGCCACGGTGCTGATCGAGACGATCCCGGCCGCGTTCGAGATGGACGAAATCCTGTGGGAGCTGCGGGATCACTCGGCGGGCCTGAACGCCGGCCGCTGGGACTACCTGTTCAGCGTGATCAAGAAGTTCCGCACCAGGGGCCGCGAATTCGTGCTGCCCGAGCGCAACTCGGTGACGATGACCGCGCCGTTCATGCGCGCCTACACGGAGCTGCTCGTGCGGACCTGCCACAAGCGCGGCGCGCACGCGATGGGCGGCATGGCGGCGTTCATCCCAAGCCGGCGTGACCCGGAGGTCAACGAGAAGGCGCTCGCCAAGGTCCGCGAGGACAAGACGCGGGAGGCCGGCGACGGGTTCGACGGCTCCTGGGTCGCGCATCCCGACCTCGTGGCCATCTGCAAGGAGGTCTTCGACGGCGTGCTCGGCTCGCGGCCGAACCAGCTCGGCAAGCTCCGCGAGGACGTGTCGGTGACGGCGGAAGACCTGCTCGCGGTGTCGAAGACGCCCGGGGTCATCACCGAGGCCGGGCTGCGGAACAACATCAGCGTCGCCCTGCAGTACCTCGCCACCTGGCTGGGCGGCAACGGCGCCGTGGCGATCTTCAACCTGATGGAGGACGCGGCGACCGCCGAGATCTCCCGGTCCCAGGTCTGGCAGTGGGTGCACAACGACATCGCGCTCGATGACGGGCCGGTGGTGACGAAGGACCTGGTGGAGCAGCTCATCGACGAGGAGCTGACGAAGATCCGTTCCGCGGCCGGTGACGCGTTCGACACGGCGCGGTACGGGCAGGCGGTCGCGCTGTTCACGGAGGTCGCCCTCGCCGACGCCTTCGCCGAGTTCCTGACGATTCCCGCGTACGAGCGGATGCCGTGACGGGCTGCCGCCGCGTGCCGTGACGGAGGTGGGCTGATGACCGAGGCACTGACCATCGAGGGGCTGGTTCCGCGGCTGGCGGCGATCGCGGGCCGGGAGAACGTCATCACCGACCCGCTCGAGCTGCGCACCTACGAGTGCGACGGGCTCACGTCGCATCGTGCGGTCCCCGCGCTCGTGGTCCTGCCGGCGACCGCCGAGGAGACGGCGGCGATCGTCGCTCTTTGTGCGGCCGCCGGTGTGCCGTTCGTGGCGCGCGGCAGCGGCACCGGCCTGTCCGGCGGCGCGCTGCCGCGCGAGGACGGCGTGCTCATCGTGATGTCCCGGATGCGGCGGATCATCGAGATCGATCCGGTGTCGCGGCGGGCGGTGGTCGAGCCGGGCGTGACCAACCTGTCGGTGAGCAAGGCGGCCGCGCCGTACGGCCTGTTCTACGCGCCCGACCCCTCCAGCCAGGTGATCTGCTCGGTGGGCGGGAACGTCGCGGAGAACTCCGGCGGCGCGCACTGCCTCAAGCACGGGTTCACCGTGCACCATGTCACCGGCCTGGAGATTGTCACGCCGTCCGGGGAGCTGACCTGGCTGGGCGACGGCACCGGCGTGGTTTCCGGGTATGACCTGGTCGGCGCGTTCATCGGGTCGGAGGGCACGCTCGGCATCGCCACGAAGATCGTTGTGAAGCTCACGCCGCTGCCGGAGGCCGTACACACGCTGCTCGCCGCGTACCCGACGATGGCCGCGGGCGGCGCCGCGGTATCCGGGATCATCGCGGCCGGGATCGTGCCGGCGGCGATCGAGATGATGGACGCGCTGTCCATCGAGGCGGCGGAGGCCGCGGTGGCCTGCGGTTACCCCGAGGGAGCCGGGGCGGTGCTGATCGTCGAGCTCGACGGGCCCGCGTCCGAGGTGGAGGCCGAGGTCGGATGCGTACGGTCTCTTTGCATGAAGGCCGGGGCCACCGAGATCAGGGCGGCCGACGACGCGGCGCGGCGGGCGGCCATCTGGGCCGGGCGGAAATCGGCGTTCGCGGCCGTCGGGCGGATCAGCCCGTCGTTCATCGTGCAGGACGGCGTGGTGCCGCGCACCGCGCTGGGCGCGGTGCTGGGCAGGATCGCGTCGCTGTCCGCCGACGCCGGCATCCGGGTGGCGAACGTGTTCCACGCCGGGGACGGCAACCTGCACCCGCTGGTGCTGTACGACGACGGCTCCTCGGCCGAGGCGGAGGCGGCCGAGGTGCTGTCCGGCGCGATCCTCGACACGTGCATCGAGTACGGCGGCTCGATCACCGGCGAGCACGGCGTCGGGGTGGACAAGTCGCGGTACATGCCGAAGATGTTCGACGCGGACGACCTGGACACCATGCAGCTCGTGCGGTGCGCGTTCGACCCGGCGAGCCTGTGCAACCCCGGCAAGGTGTTCCCGACGCCCCGGCTGTGCGGCGAGGTCCCGGGCGCCCGCCGCGGGACGCATCCCGCCGTAGCCGCCGGACAGGCGGAGCTGTTTTTATGGTTTACCGAACGGGCGGTGGTGCTTCCCTCAGCTCGCCTAGCTCGCCCGTGCGCGCTGCGGGGCGCTTCGTCCCTGGGCGCGCGGGGCGCTTCGCCTCCGGGCGCGGGGGGCGCTTCGGCGGCGCGGCCCTCGCGCCGCGCTTCGGCGGCGCGGCGCCCGGGCGGCGTTCCCCCGGCGCGGCACGTGTACGGCACGTGCGCGGCACGGCACGTGCGGGGCGCTTCCCCGACGCGGCGCGTGCCCTCCTTCCCGCGCCGAACATCTCCATCCGCGCATCACACATACCAAGCGACTCACAGCTCCCGCCGCACACCCCCGTCACCGCCACATCCGTATCAGTGGCCCCAGGGCCCATGATCACGGATGTTTTGGTGTCGTATACGGCCCCTAATTTCCACGACGCCTCAGCAGCGCACTTTTGGCGGAAATCGCGGGTCCGCGAGGGGTGCAGCCCGCGCGAGGAGGGTGGCTGGTGAGGCTGATGGGCGGCGGTGCGCAAAATGTGCTGCTGGCGGGGCTGGCGCTTGGCGGCGGCCTGGCGGGGCTGGGGCTTGGCGGGAGGCTGGCGGGGCTGGGGAGTGGCGAGGGGCTGGCGGAAGCGACGCGGGGCGGGGGCGCCTGGGATGTGTCGGGGCAGCGGGAGGTGCTGGGACAGCGGGACGTATTGGGGCGTGGGGGGAGGTGGTGAGCGTGGACGCGGGGGTGGTGCGGAAGGCGCTGGCGGGGGCCTGCGCGGTACGGGAGGCGGGGGACGCGGATGCGGTCGGGGGGGTGGTGCCGTCGTTCGTCGCGTCGCCCGGGAGTACGTCGGAAACGTCGGCGGTGCTGCGCGCCGCGGCCGAGCACGAGCTCGCCGTGGTGGCGCGCGGCTCCGGCGGGCGGCTCGGCTGGGGAACGCCGCCCGCGCGCTGCGATCTCGTCGTCGACATGCTGCGGATGGACCAGGTCACCGAGCATGCGGCGGGCGATCTCGTGGCGAAGGTTCAGGCCGGCACCTCGATGGGGCGGCTGGCGGAGGTGCTCGCCACGGCGGGACAGCAGGTCGCGCTCGACGCCCCGGCAGGCGCGACGGTCGGCGGGGTCATCGCCACCGGTCTGGCGGGGCCGCGGCGGCTGCGCTACGGCACGCCCCGTGACCTGCTGATCGGCATCACCGTGGTCCGCGCGGACGGGACCGTCGCGCATTCCGGCGGAAAGGTCGTCAAGAACGTGGCGGGCTACGACCTCGGCAAGCTCTTCGCCGGGTCGTTCGGGACGCTCGGGCTGGTCACCGAGGCGACGTTCCGGCTGCATCCGTTGCCCCCCGCCCGCGCGTTCGTGACCGCCGAGTTCGGGCCGGCCGCCACGACGGAGGCGATGGCGTCGGCGGTGGCGTCGGCCGCCGGGTCGCCGCTCGTCCCGTCGGCGGTGGAAGTCAGCCTGGGCCGCACGCCCCAGGCCGGCGTCCTGCTCGAAGGGTCTGCCGATGGGGTCGCCGAGCGCGCCGGGCTGATGGCCGAACTGCTCGGCTCCGCCGGCGCGGCCGGCACGACGGTCTCGGATGCCGAGCCGGAGTGGTGGGGCGCGCCGCTGGCCGGCGCGGGCGGCGGGACGCTCGTCCGGATCGCGTTCTGGGTGGCGGCCCTGGACCGGGTGCTCGGCGCGATCAGGTCGGCGGCACAGCGCGCGGGGATACGGCCCGCGGTCGGCGGGCCGGCGGGCGCGGGCGCGCTGTACGCGGACCTGGAGCCGGGAACCGGCCCGGCCGCTGCCGCCGGCTTCGTGGCCGCGCTGCGGGAAACGCTCGCGGACGCGCGCGGCAGCGTCGTGGTGCTGACCGCCCCCGCCGAGGTGCGGGCCGCGCTGCACGGCGCCGGGGGGATGCACGGGCCGGTGCCCTCGCTGAACCTGATGCGCGCGATCAAGGACCAGTTCGACCCCGGTCACCGGATGGCGCCCGGCCGGTTCCCCGAGGGGGTTTCATGAGCGACGAACACGACCAGCTGCGATCCGTGATCAAGGACTGCGTGCACTGCGGGTTCTGCCTGCCAGCGTGCCCGACCTACCAGCTCTGGGGCGAGGAGATGGATTCGCCGCGTGGCCGGATCTACCTGGCGAACCAGGTCCTGGACGGCGCGGAGCTCACCGCGGCGGCGGCCGAGCATTTCGACCGGTGTCTCGGCTGCATGGCGTGCATGACCGCGTGCCCCTCGGGAGTGCAGTACGACCAGGTGATCGAGGCGGCGCGGGTATGGACAGAAGAGGCGCGTTCCGGCGAGCCGGTTCCCGGGACCGGCCCGCGTGACGCTGGGCCGGCCCGCGGCGCGGAGGCCGAAGACGGAGGGCTGGCCGGCGTGGACGGCGCGGAGGGGCCTTCGGCCCGGGCGGGCGGAACCACCGATCGTTCGATATCTCCAAAAGGAGGTGCGGACGTCAAGCGGCGGCTGCGTGACCGGGCGGTGCGGGCCGCGATATTCTCCGTGTTCCCTTACCCGCGGCGGCTGCGAGCGCTCACCGGGCCGCTGCGGGCGGCGCAGCGCACCGGGTTGGACCGGCGGCTCGCGCGCGGCACGCTGCCGGATCGCGTGTCCCCCGCGCTCGGCGCGGCGCTCCGGCTGGCGCCGCCCCGGCCGCGCGAGGCCGCCCGCGGCGTGCTGCCGGAACGGGTGGCGGCGCGCGGACCACGGCGCGCGGTCGTCGGCATGCTCACCGGATGCGTGCAGTCGGTGTTCTTCCCGCAGGTCAACGCCGCCACAGCCCGCGTGCTCGCCGCCGAGGGCTGCGATGTGATCATCCCGCGGGGGCAGGGCTGCTGCGGCGCTCTTTCGCTGCATTCCGGGCGGGCGGAGGAGGCGGCGCGGTTCGCTCGCCGGACGATCGCCCAGTTCGAGCGGGCCGGCGTCGACGCGGTCGTGGTCAACTCGGCCGGCTGCGGCTCGGCGATGAAGGAGTACGAGCGGCTGCTGGCCGGCCTGCCGGAGCCGGACCCGACTTTCGCGCTGGCCGGGCAGGAGGAGAGCGTCTCCTGGGTGGCCCGCGCCGGGGCGCTGAGCGGCAAGGTTCGTGACCTCGCCGAGTTCCTGGCCGAGCTCGGGCCGGCCGCGCCGCGGCACCCGCTGCCGGTGACGGCCGCGTACCACGACGCGTGCCACCTCGCGCACGCGCAGCGGATCACCAGGCAGCCGCGCGAACTGCTGAGCGCCATACCCTCGCTGCGGGTGGTCGAGCTGCCGGACGCCGGCATGTGCTGCGGCTCGGCGGGCGTCTACAACCTGCTGCAGCCGGGGGCCGCGCGGGAACTCGGCCGGCGCAAGGCGGATGCCGTGCTGGCCACCGGCGCCCGGCTGGTGATTTCCGCCAACCCGGGCTGCACCCTGCAGATCACGGCCGAGCTGGGCCGCAGGGGGGAGTCCATCGCGGCGGTGCACACCGCCGAGATCCTCGACGCCTCGATCAGGGGCCTTCCGGCCGGGTCGCTCGGCGTTCGCTGATCCCTGGATGCTTGGATCCCTGGGGTCTTGGATCTTTTGGGGCGGCGGGCGTCAGGGGCGGCGGGCGTCAGGGCGGGGCGGCGTCAGGGGACGGGGGCGGTCCAGAGCAGGGGGTGGTCGCCGAGGGTGAAGCCGACGCCGGTCACGGTGGTGCCGGCCGAGGCCAGGGCGGTGATCGCGCGGACTTGGCTGCCTACCGGGCGGGCGGCTGCCCACTGGCTGCCGTCAGCGGACGTCCATACCACGGCGGCCTGGGCGCCCGCCGGACCGGACTGGCCGGCGGCCGTGAAGCCGGTGCCGGAGGCTGTGAGCGCGGTGACCGTCACCTGGCCGCCCGGCGCCGGGAGGGAGACCTCGTGCCACGTGGCACCGCCGTTCGCGGAAACCGCGGCGAAGGGGACCGTCCCGGCCGCGGTTACCGCGTCGCCGGTGGCGACCACCAGGGCGCCGTTGACCGCTACCTGCCGGAGCACCGCGTTTGACGCCCCGGCCGGGGAGGGCACGTCCTTGACCGTCCACCGCCGCCCGTCGCGGGACGTCCACACCGCGGGGCCGCTGCCGTGCGACCCTGCCGCGATGAACCCGCCCTGGCCGGCCGCGACGGCGAGCATCGCGCTCGGCCGCTGCCTGCCGTCCAGGCCGCCGTTGCCGCCGCGCGTCCAGCCGCGAAGCGAGGGCGACCACCACGTCGCCGCGATCACGCGGTTCCGGGTCACCTTCTTGCCGACGATGACGTACCCGGTGCGGCCGGCGGCGGCTCCGTAAACGTACGTGCCGCCTCCGGTGAAAGCCGGCTCCCTGTCCGCCGCCCGCCACGTCGCGCCGTCGGCGGAGACGACCACCACCGGGTGCTGGCCTGCTGCCGAGACGGCACCGCCGACAGCCAGCCAGCCGGCCGGCCCTCGCGCCTGCGCGGTCAGCGCGCCCGCCCCCGGCCGCCCGAGCAAGACACCGCTGGTCGCGCCGCGTGCCAGCGACCAGGAAGCGCCCGGCCCGCGGCGCCAGATGGCCGGGTGACCGCCGACGCCGCCAACCGCCATGAGCTCACCGTTCGCGGCCCCGACGGGGCTCACGGGGCTTACGGAGCTTACGGACAGCCTCGGGGTTCCCCGCTCGCCCGGGTAGGCGGCGAACGCGGCGGGGACGACGACGCCGCCGGCGACTGTGCCGGGGTTCGGGGCGCCTGGGTTCGCGGCGCCGGAATTCGCGGTGTCGCGCGGCGTGCCGCGGCCGCCGGCGGTGGCCGGCGCGCTCCTGGGAGTCGTTCCCGAAGTGCGGCTGCCGTGCGCGGCGAGCAGCAGGGTTGTCCGGCCGGTCAGCAACAGGACCGCGCCGACGCCGACCACGACGATCACGAGGACCGGCAGGACGACCCGGAGCGCCCGCAGGCCGACGCGGCGCCGCCGGGGACCGCGCCGCACCGGGACGCGGGAAAGCTCGGGGTACTCGGTCAGCTCGGGGTACTCGGTCAGCTCGGGGTACTCGGCCAGCGCGGAGTTCCCCCAGACCGGTGCCGGCTCTTCCCACGGCCGGTAAAGCTCGTCGGCCTCGCCGGTTTCCGTGCCCGGTGCCGGGGCGTCCGCGTAGGTCGGCGCGCCGAGCGGTACGTTCCGTGGGCCGAGCGCGGGGCCGTTCGGGTCCGCTGACCGGGCGCCGGGGTCCCGGACGAGGCCCGGGCGACTTCCGCTGGCCCCTGGGATTCTGGGGGTGAGGGGGGAGGGCGTGCCTGGGGGGAACGGCGGTGTGTTCTGCGGAGAGTCTTGGGCCTGCGGGGGTTGTGGTTGCCTCGGCTGTGGCCCAGCTGGGTGCGACGCGGGGACGTAGGGGCGCTCCCACTGGATGCCCGAGTCCCGCCACAGCCCCTGAGCCTGCTGCCAGCCGGAACGGCGCGCGGGGTCGTACAGGCCGGCCACCATGCCGGGCGGCACGGCGAACCCGGGCCCCCCGGGCTGGCCGCGCAGTGCGGACGTCGGGCCGACCGCCGGATTCATCGCCGATGGCGCCGACGCGGACAGCGGCGAGCCGGGTGCGGGCCCTGCCCGCGAGGCGCCGGTGTCCGGGTCCTGATACCAGTAGGCGGCGGCATCGCCTTGCTCGTCCTGGCCGGCGACGAACCACCGGCCGGCGCCGGGCTCATGCGGGCCGGGGAAGGTATCACCGTCGTCGGCCCCGGCGTGAGGCTCCGTGTCGTCCTCCTGCTCCCAGGCCAGCCCCGCGGCCTCGGGTTCCCAGGCGGCCGGGTCATCCGCCGTTCCCCACCCGTCGTTCTCCTCCCCGGGGGAAGAACCGGCGGCCGCCTCCAGGGGGGCGGAGTCGCCCGCAGCCTCCCAAGGGGCAGCGTCGCCCGCAGCCTCCCAGGCGGCCGGGTTATCCGTCGGCTCCCAGCGGGAAGCGTCGCCCGCGCGCTCCCAGTGAGCAGCGTCGCCCGCAGGCCGCCGGGCGGCCGAGTCATCCGCTGGCTCCCCGGTCAGCGGATCGCCCGCCGCATCGGCGGCCGCCGCGCTCCAGACTCTGGGTTCCGCCGGTTCCGCGGTCCACGCTCCCGGCTCCGCGGTAGCCGGATCCCGCACGAGACCGGGTTCGGGAAGCTGCGTACCGGGACCGGTACCTGGCGTCCCGGGTTCCGTGGACTCCGTCGCCTCTGGGAATCCGGGGCGCTGCGGGAAGGCTGATTCCGGGTCGCGGGTTTCCGGGCGGGATGGAGAGGGCGGATCTGCGGGCACGCGCAGGAACCAGCCCGCCGGACGTGCCACACCGGGCCAGTGCGGTCCGCCGTCCGCGCCGCCGAAACTGGGCGGTGCCTGGGCGCCGAAGTCGCCCCCGTCTGCGGGGTCCACGGTCGCCTGCGGTTCGGGGTCCCGGGCTTGCCCAGACTCCGGATCCCAGCGGTTCGGATCGTCACCGGCGCCGCTCATTGGTGACTCCCAGTCTTCGTCCGGGTACTTTCCGTACCATTGCGGTTGCGCGCCCTTCACACCCAGAACTTCGTACGCGCCGCCCCCTTGGTTCGATGGTAGCTACAGAAAGCTTCCCTGCCGAGACTTTAGGTCGGAAAAAATCGCAAAGAGTGTATGTGCGACTCCAAAGAGTGACATATCGAACGCGGTGCGCGGTGCGGCGATCCATTTAATAGATCTAGAGTGACATGCAAGACCGATGAGTGCATCGGGACCAGCGTGAAATGAGAGCCACGGGGCGGCGGACGTGAGCGCCGCAGCGGAGGCTCCAGGGGCACAGGGCGGTTGCGGGCGGCCCGAGGCGGAGTCGGCTGGGATCGGGGAAGAGGCCGCCCGGCGGGGAGACGGGCCGGGCGTCGCGGACGGCGAGGGACCGGACGGCGAACCCCAGCGACCCGGGCCAGGGTCGGCCGACGAAACACCGTCAGGCGTCGCGGGGCGTGGCGCGATCCTGGATGAGGCCGTAGCCGATGGCTTCGGCCGCGGTCAGCGACCGGCCCCGGCGCGCGTCCTCGCGGATGTCGTCGACCTCGCGGCCGGTTACTTCGGCCAGCCGGTAGTACAGGGTGTCCAGCATGCGGCGCGCCTGCTGCTCGCGGGCGCTGACCGCCGCCACGGTCCCGCCGAATTCCATCTTCGGCTCGGAGAGGGTGAACGTGGCGTTGGGATAGGCCAGGCGGCGCGGGCACGCGGCGAGCACGCCAAGCGCGGCGCCGCCGATCTCGCCGCTCGCGTGCGCGTGCACCGGCACGCGCACGACGTCGAGCACACCCATGACGGTAAGCGCCGCGGCCAGATCGGCGCGGATGTTCTGCAGCTCCAGCCGGATCGGCTCGTCCTTCCCGGTACCCTCCGCGTCCAGCGTGAGCAGCTGAGCCGAGAGCCTTGTCGCGGCTTCATCGTCCAGGATTCCGGACGCGAGCACGATCCGCTTCTCGAGCAGCCTCTCATAGAGCCTGCCCTGCCACGCCGCGTGCGGGTCGAGCCACACCCGCGTCGGCGAGACCGGGTCCTGCCGCGGCTGGGGCTGCGGCCCGGCCGGCCAGCGCGGGCCGATCGGCCAGTCCGGCTGCCCGGGAGATCCGGGCTGTCCGGGGTCACGGCCCTGGCTTGGGTCGTGCTGGCCGTGGTCGCGCGGGCCAGAGCTGTGCGAGTGCACCCCCGGCATGGTCATTCGATGGCTCCTCTCAGTCATGTAGTCTCCAGGTGATCTGGCTGCCGATGGCGGCCGCGTAGCGTTCCAGCGTTGAGGCACGGACGTCCGCGATGCCGGACTCCAGGCGCGCCACGGCGGACTGGGAGGTGCCCATTCGGGCCGCGACCTCGGTCTGCGACAGGCCGACCGCGTGACGCTGCGCGGCGAGCTCGCGGACCAGGCTGGCCCGCTCGCTCGCCATCCGGCGCAGCGCCATCTCGCGGAAACCCGGCAGCAGCGGCAAGCGCAGCTCCTCGATGGTGCTGTCGGCACCAGGTTCCGGACCATCAGGTTCCGGAGCGCCACCTTCTCCGGTATCACGCTCACTCATATGTTTAACGATATCTCATATTAGAGATAATCACATCCGCCGCGGCCGACTGAACTGATGTGGGTGCACTTCATGCTGCGATAGCAGCACGGATTGCACCCAAACGGCGGGCGGCGGAGACCGCAAGGGCGCGCAGGCGACGAACAACGCAGCGCGGCCGTCAGGCGGCGCCAACCGTTAGGCGGGCACGGGCGGTGAGAAGCGCGGGTGGCGCCCGCGGTGAGGGGGCGGGCGGTGAGGGGGCGGGCGGTGAGGGGCGCGGGCGGCGCCCGCGGTGAGGGGCGCGGGCGGCGCCCGCGGTAAGGGGGCGGGCGGTGAGGGGCGCGGGGGGCGCCCCGCGGGTAGGGAGGCGCAGGCAGCGCCAACCGTTAGGCGGCGCGGGCAGTGAGAGGCGTGCGGGCAGTGAGAGGCGCGGGCAGTGAGAGGAACCGGCGGCGCCGCGGTAGGGAGGCGCAGGCAGCGCAGTTGATGTGGGTGCACTTTGCGCTGCGATAGCAGCGCGGATCGCACCCAAACGGCCGGCGGCGGAGACCGCAAGGGCGCCGGGCGGCGCTGGCGTTGAGGCGGGGCGGTGGAGGCTGTGAGGGAGGGGGCAACGCGGCGGTTCAGTAGCACGCGAGTGGTCGGGAGGCCATAGGTTTGAGGAGCGTGAGGGGATTCAGGAGCTGGATGATTCCGCGGACGGAGGGACTTAGGAGCGGCTGGAGGGGTTCAGGGGTCTGCTGGAGCGTACGCGCGGAGGAAGACTCGGATGCCGCCGACGATGAAGCGGTCGACCTCCTCCTCGGTAAGCCTGACGGTTCCCATCAGGGATTTGTTGCTGATCTGGCCGAACGTCAGCGCTGACAGGTGTTCGGCGGCCTCCATCGGGTCGGCGGCGTCGAGGCGGCCGGCGGCGGCGAGGCCTGCCAGTGGCTGGGCGAGGAGCGGCGTGATTCCCCGGCCGCGCCATAGGTCGAGCAGCTCAGGGAAGTGAGGTGCCTCCGCGACAACCAGGCGGATCAGGGCGGCGCGCTCCGGTGACCGGGTGATGACGAGCGCGATCTCGCGGATGCACGCGGTCAGAGCCTCCCGCACGTCGCCATCCCAGGGGGTACGCTCCACGATCTCCTGAATCTGGCCACGCAGCGCCTCGAAGGTGCGCCGAACCACGAAGAAGAACAGGCTTTCCTTGCCGCCATAGTGGCTATACACGGTGCGCTTGGACACCTCGGCTCCGGCCGCGATGGCGTCGACGCTGGTGCGCTCGTATCCCTGCCGCACGAACAGCGTGAGCGCCACGCTCGCGATCGCCGCGTGTTTGCGCGCCGATACCGTCTCGAGCATGCAGCCGAGCGTACTACACCGTGCAGTTCCCCAAAGGAAGTGGACGGTGTAGGGGAACGCGGGAAACTATGCGGTGTAGGCAACACAGGAAATCGAACGGTGTAGGGGGCGCGGGGAACTGAACGGTGTAGGGGGCGCGGGGAACTGAACGGTGTAGAGGGCGCGGGGAACTGAACGGTGTAGAGGGCGCGGGGAACTGAACGGTGTAGAGGGCGCGAGGAAACTATACGGTGTAGGGGACGCGAGGAAACTATACGGAGTAGTGCAGGGAAATACCGTCCCTGACGCCAGCGGCGCGGCGCGTGTCCTGCGGAAGATGGGCGGATCGTTCGGTACGGCCGTGCTTGCGGCGAGCCTGGCCGGGGCGGGGACCACCGACCCGTTCGGTAAGATCTTTCTCTGGGTCACCGTCTTTGCGGTCGGCTCTTTGCCGCCAGCGCTGATGCTTCCCTAGAGCTGAATGGGGACGGCGCGGCTCACCCGCCAGTGCTCACGCCGCGCCGTCCCCGCCCCGCCAGTCCCGCCTCAAGGTCGCCACACGGGAGCCGGGGGGAGTCTGCGTCCAGGTGTCGGGCACGGCTACCGGCCACGTCGCCTCGGCCCAGACGGTGCGGCCCAGGCCGGGGCCGATGTCCCGGTATCCCCAGCGGCTGGTGGAGGCGGCCACCAGGGCCAGGCCGCGGCCGCCCTCGGCCAGGCCGTCGGCCGCGCGCCTGCGGGAACGCCCGGGCGTGGGCTCGGTCGCGCCGCCCGCGTCGGTGACGGCGATGCGGGCCACCCCGTCGCGCGGCAGCTCGACCTCGACGGTGAAGACGCCGCCGACTCCGGACACGGTGTGCGCGATCGCGTTCGTGCACAGTTCGGACACGCACATCACGAGCGTCTCGCGGGCCGGGCAGCCGGCCAGGACGCGGGAAACGAACCGCCGTGCCTCCGGCACCTGCGCGGGCGCGCCGGGGAAAACGCGCGCCCAGCGCACGGGCTCGGGCACCGCCGGGATCACCGGATATGCTGCCGTCACCGTGCTCACCCCCTGGGTGTTGAGTCTCTACAGTGAGTGACGCACGGCACGCGCAAACGGTTCGGCGCTGATGAAAGGAAATTTATGCCGTCCGAACGAGCGGCGGCATCTGCCCTGCTCCCGTGCGTCTTGGAGCAGCGGCTCATCGATCACCACTGCCATGGCGTGCTTCGCGAGGGCGGCGACCTGGAGACGTTGCTTACCGAGGGTGACGGCGGCGCCGCGGCCGGGGGGACGGCGTACGACTCGCTGGCCGGGCTCGCGTTCCGCCGTATGTGCCCGCCGGTGCTCGGCCTGCCGCCGCACGCGCCGCTGGCGGAATACGCGGCGCGCCGGTCGTCGCTCGGCGCGGCCGAGGTGAGCGGGCGGTTCCTCGCCGCCGCGGGCCTGGGGGCGCTGTGCCTGGACACCGGGTTCCAGCCCCGGGCGCTGCTGTCCCCCGCCGAGATGGGCGCGCTGGCCGGGGCGCCTGCCTACGAGGTCGTCCGCCTTGAGCAGGTGGGCGAGGATGTCGGCGCTGTCGGCGTCAGCGCGTACGCCTTCGCCGACGCCTTCCGCACCGCGCTGGAGGAGCGCGCCGCGGCGGCCGGGCCGCGGGTCGTCGCCGTGAAGTCGATCGCGGCGTACCGGGTCGGGCTTGGCCTCGGGGCGGAGCGGCCGCCCGACGCCGAGGTGGCCGCGGCCGCGGGGCGGTGGATGCGCGGCGGTACGGGCAACGGATCCGGCGGCTCCGGAGCGCCGCCGCGGCTGGCGGATGAGACGCTGCACAGGTTCTTCATCTGGTGTGGCGCCGACCTGGGGCTGCCGGTGCAGTTCCACGTCGGCTACGGGGACCGCGACATCGACCTGCACCGCTGTAACCCGCTGCTGCTCACCGGGCTGCTGCGGGCGCTGGAGCCGTCGGGCGTGCCGGTGATGCTGCTGCACAACTACCCGTACCACCGCGAGGCAGGCTATCTCGCCCAGGTGTTCCCCCATGTGCACGCCGACCTCGGGCTCGCCACCCACAACCTGGGCGACCGCGCTTCCGGGGTGCTGGCCGAGGCGCTCGAACTGGTGCCGCTGCGGAAGTTCCTGTACTCGTCGGACGCCTTCGGGCTGCCGGAACTGTACTACCTGAGCGCCTCGCTCTTTCGCCGCGGGCTGTCGGACTTCCTGCGGGCCCGGCTGGACGCCGGGGACTGGACGGAAGCCGACGCGGTCCGCGTCACCGGCCTGATCGGCGCCGAGAACGCGCGGCGTGTCTACGGCCTGGGCGCGTGATTCGATAGCGTCCGCCGACAGGTAGTGGGGCCGCTGGCGCATCTGGCCCCGTCCAGTGGGGCCATTGGCGCCATCGGCCCCGCTCGGGGATGGCGGGGCTGTGACGGGTGAGGGTCGTGAGCGGGCGGGGATCAGGCGGGGGCCGGGCGGGGATCAGGCGGGGGCCTGGGCGGAGAGCAGGCGGGGGCCTGGGCGGAGAGCAGGTCGAGGGCTTGGGCGGGGAGGTTGGCGGCCGTTGCGTCGAGCCAGGTGATGCGGGGGTCGCGGCGGAACCAGGACTCCTGGCGGCGGGCGAACCGTTTGGTCGCCTTGATGGTCTCCTCGCGGGCGGCGTCGAGGGCCCATTCGCCGTCCAGGTAGCGGAGCATCTGCTGGTAGCCCAGCGCGCGGCTCGCGGTTTTCCCCTTGCGCAGGCCCGCGCCGGCCAGCGCGCGGACCTCGGCTTCCAGGCCGGCCTGCCACATGTGATCCACGCGGGCGGTGATACGCCGGTCGAGCTCGTCACGCGGCAGCCCAAGGCCGATCTGCACGGACGGCCGGCCGGAGTCGTAGCCGGGCAGCGTCGCGCTGAAGGTCCGGCCGGACAGCTCGATCACCTCGAGCGCGCGCACGATGCGGCGCCCGTTGGACGGGAGGATCACCGCCGCTGCGGCCGGGTCCAGGACGCTCAGCCGGGCGTGCAGCGCCGCCGGGCCTTCCCGGTGCAGCTCCGCTTCGAGGCGCTCCCGGACGTTCGGGTCGGTGCCGGGGAAGTGCAGGTCGTCCACGGCGGCGCGAACGTAGAGACCCGATCCGCCGGCCAGGATGGGGACGCGGCCGCGGGCCAGGATGCCGTCGATGGCCTCGCGGGCGAGGACCTGGTACCCGGCGGCGCTGGCGGTCTGTGTCACGTCCCAGATGCTGAGCAGGTGATGCGGCACGCCGTTGCGTTCGGCGGCCGTCACCTTGGCGGTTCCGATGTCCATGCCCCGGTACAGCTGCATGGAGTCGGCGTTCACCACCTCGCCGCCGAGCGCGAGGGCAAGCTCGATGGCGAGCCGTGACTTGCCCGTCGCGGTCGCGCCCACGATGGCGACGACGTGCCCCGACATGGAGTTCAGTCTGGTGCCGGGGCGCCGGGGGACGCGGCGACCCCGGGGGGCGAAGGGTTCCCGGGGGGCGAAGGGTGACCGGGCGCCGGCATGCCGAGGAGGACCGGGGGCGGGGTTGCGGGGGAACGGGGCGCCCGTTCGGTAAAACTCATTTCCTTCGCTGCCTGCCAGGCGTCGCCGGCGCGGGTGCGGCGCACGGACAGCGGCGCGGCGTCCGCGATCAGGTAGTGCGGGGCCGCGGTGGTGACGCGCGCCGTGACGACGTCGCCCGGGCGGGGATTGGTACCACTGGGGTTGAAGTGGACGAGCCGGTTGTCCCGGGCGCGGCCGGACATGCGGTGCGTCGCCGCGTCCTTGCGGCCCTCGCCCTCGGCGACGAGCACCTCGACGGCGGTGCCGGTCAGCTTCTGGTTTTCCGCCAGGCAGGTCTCCTCGACCAGGGCGGCCAGCCGCTCGTAGCGCTCCTGAACGACATCGGGCGGCACCTGGCCGTCCATGGTCGCCGCGGGCGTGCCGGGGCGGATCGAGTAACGGAACGTGAAGGCGCCGGCGAACCGGGCGGCGCGCACCAGGTCCAGGGTGTCGGCGAAGTCGCGTTCGGTCTCGCCGGGGAAGCCGACGATGATGTCGGTCGTGATGGCCGCGTCCGGCATCGCCGCCCGGACCTTCTGCAGGATGCCGAGGTACTTGTCCCGGCGGTAGGCGCGGCGCATCGCCTTCAGCACCGCGTCGGAGCCGGACTGCAGCGGCATGTGCAGGCTCGGCATGACGTTCGGCGTCTGCGCCATCGCCTCGATGACGTCGTCGGTGAAGTCGCGCGGGTGCGGCGAGGTGAACCGGACGCGCTCCAGCCCCTCGATGTCGCCGCAGCTTCGGAGCAGCTTGCCGAAAGCCAGGCGGTCACCGAACTCCACGCCGTAGGAGTTCACGTTCTGGCCGAGCAGCGTGACCTCGAGGGCGCCGCCGACGACGAGCGCGGAGACCTCGGCGAGGATGTCGCCGGGGCGGCGGTCGCGTTCCCTGCCGCGCAGGCTCGGCACGATGCAGAAGGTGCATGTGTTGTTGCAGCCGACGGAGATCGACACCCACCCGGAGTACGCCGACTGGCGGCGCGCGGGCAGCAGTGAGGGGAACGTCTCCAGCGTCTCGGCGAACTCCGCCTGGGCCTCCGCGCGCAGGCGTGCTCGTTCGAGCAGCGCGGGCAGCGAGCCGAGGTTGTGGGTGCCGTAGACGACGTCCACCCAGGGCGCACGCTCGGTGATCCTGGTCCGTTCCATCTGCGCGAGACAGCCGCCCACCGCGATCTGCATGCCCGGCTTGGAGTTCTTCACCGGGAGGAGGTGGCCCAGGTTGCCGTACAGCCGGTCCGCCGCGTTCTCGCGGACCGCGCAGGTGTTGAAGACGACGACGTCGGGCGTCTCACCGTCCTGGGCGGGCTGGTAGCCCGCCTCGTCGAGCAGGCCGGCCAGCCGCTCCGAGTCGTGCGCGTTCATCTGGCACCCGTACGTGCGGATCTGGTACGTGCGGGTGGCGCTCATCTTCGCAGGCAGGTTACGCATCTCGGTAACGAGGGTACGCGCAACGGCGGCCTGCCGGGTGAGGCGCCCGCGCCCCGCGCCGGGAATCCCGTGTCAGGAGCTCAGCGGGCGAATTCGGTGGCGCGGGACTCGCGGACCACGGTGACCCGGATCTGGCCGGGATAGGTCAGTTCCTCTTCCACCTGCTTGGCGATGTCGCGCGCGATCACCTGGGCCTGGATGTCGTCCACCCGCTCCGGCTTCACCATCACGCGGATCTCGCGGCCCGCCTGCATGGCGAAAACCTTCTCGACGCCTTCCCGGCCGGACGCTATCTGCTCGAGGCGCTCCAGGCGCTTGATGTACATCTCCAGCGACTCACGGCGGGCGCCGGGCCTGCCGCCGCTCATCGCGTCGGCCGCCTGGGTGAGCACCGCCTCGATGGTGCGCACCTCGACCTCGTTGTGGTGCGCCTCGATGGCGTGCACAACGTCGTCCGGCTCGCCGTACTTGCGCGCGATCTCCGCGCCGATCAGCGCGTGGCTGCCCTCGACCTCGTGGGTGAGCGCCTTGCCGATGTCGTGCAGGACCGTGCAGCGCCTGAGCAGGCCCGCGTCCATGTGCAGCTCACTGGCCATCATCCCGGCGATGTGCGCCGACTCCACCAGGTGCTTGAGCACGTTCTGCCCGTAGGACGTGCGGTATCTCAGGCGGCCGAGCAGGGCGACGAGTTCCGGGTGCATGTCCGTTATGCCGAGCTCGGTCATGGCGTCCTCGGCGGCCCGCGAGCACAGTTGCTCGATCTCGGCCTTGCCGCGCTCGTACGCGTCCTCGATGCGCTGCGGGTGGATCCGCCCGTCGAGAATCAGCCGCTCCAGGGTCAGCCTGCCGATCTCGCGGCGCACCGGATCGAAACAGGACAGCAGGACGGCCTCCGGTGTGTCGTCGATGATCAGGTTGACCCCGGTGACGGACTCGAACGCCCGGATGTTCCGGCCCTCGCGGCCGATGATGCGCCCCTTCATCTCGTCGCTCGGCAGGTGCAGCACCGAGACGACGGACTCGCTCGTCTGCTCCACCGCCACCCGCTGGATCGCCAGCGTGACGATCTTGCGGGCGCGCTTCTCGCCCTCGGCTCGTGCGTCGCGCTCGATGTCCCTGACGATCAGCGCCGCCTCGCGCTTGGCCTGGTTCTCGATGGCGGCGACAAGTTCGGCCTTGGCCTGCTCGGCGGTGAGGGAGGCGACCCGCTCGAGTTCTCTGCGGCTGCGCTCGCCCGCCTTCTCCAGCTCCGCGGACCGCTGGCCGAGGTCCCGCTCCAGCCGGTCCAGCGTCCGTGACCGGTCCTCCAGCCTGCGCAGCTCGTCATCGAGGCGCTGTTCCCGCTCCCCCAGGCGCACCTCGCGGCGCTCGAGGTCGCTGCGCAGCTCGCGTACCTCGTCCTTGACCGCCCGGATTTCCTCTTCCACCTCGCGGCGGCCCTGCGCGGCCTGCTCGGCCTCCTCGCTCGCCCGGCGTACGATCCCGGCCGCCTCGGCCTCGGCGCGCGCGCGGACCTGGCCGGCTTCCCTCTCGAGCTTCTCCAGCTGGCTGCGCCGTTCCCCCTCCACCTGATCGGTCAGCTGGCCGGTGTCGGCGGCTTCCCGGGACCCTACTACGGTCCGGCGCCACAGGGCACCGAAAGCGATCACCAGAGCGAGCAGCCCGATCACCATGAACGCGAGCGAGATTCCGCTGCTCACGGCCACCCCTTTCGTCCATCGCTCCCGGGCGTCCCGTTCGGGGACGGCTGGTGGGTACCAGGGCGTTATGCCCTGGCGCGAGGGGTCGCGCACGCCTTCCGGCGGCGGCAACTGGCCGTGTTCTCTTGTTCACCTATGCCGACTCACTCGTGCAGCGTGAGATAACACCTCGCTGCCGTGAGGTTAAGCGTTGATAACGGTTTGAGCAAGCTAACGATGCGTGAGCAGGTCGAAGTTTGACGCTTCGGAAGAAGTGGTTTCATTCCGTCCATATCTGGAGGGGTGTGTCGCATCCGGCTCGGGAGTCCTCGCCGGGCAGCGAGTCGTCTCCCTCGTCGGGCACCGCCAGTTCCTCTAGTTCCTCGCCCCCCGTCCACTCTGTCCCCTCGGCCTCCATGGCCTCGCGGATCACCCGGAACGCCAGCCCGGGCGGGTACCCCTTGCGGGCGAGCATCCCGGCCAGGCGCCGGACCCGCGCGTCCGGTTTCATGCCGCGTGTGCCGGCGAGCCTCCGCTCCACGAGATGGCGGGCCGTGCTGGCCTCCTCGTCCGGGCCAAGGGCCGCGACCGCCTCGCGGACCTCATCGGCGGCGACGCCGCGCCGCCTGAGCTCGGCGCCGAGGGCGCGCCGGGCCAGCCCGCGGCTGTAATGCCTGGACTCGACCCACGCCCGGGCGAACGCCGCGTCGTCGATCAGCCCCACCTCGGTGAACCGGCCTAGCACGGCGTCCGCCACATCGCCGGGTATGCCGTGGCGGGCGAGAGCCTGTGCCAGCTGCGCCCTTGTCCTGGGCGCGAGCGCCAGCAGGCGCAGGCAAACCTCCCGCGCTCGCGTCTCCGGGCCGCGCTCGTCCCGCTCGTCCTGCTCGTCCCGCGGGTCTGGCTGATCCCGCGGGACTGGCTCATCGTGGTGCGCTGACTCACCGCTGGACGGGGGCTTATCGCGGGGCGGAGGCTCACCGCGGGACAGCGGTCCGCCATCCGCCGTCCGGTCAGCCGCCGCTGCTGTCCGGTCAGCCGCCGCTGCCGGCCGCGGCCGGCGCCTCGATCGCCCCGGCGTGGTCGGTTTACCCGGCACTGCCCGGGATCCCGGTCAGCTTGGCGACCGGCACACCCACCTTGGCGCTGGCCGGACTGCCGGCCACCGGGACCGGGCTCCTGCCCGGGCCGACAGGGGCGCCGGCCTTACTGGCGCCGCCAGGGCCGCTGGCCTCGGCGTCCGCGTCCAGCTTCGCGCCGACACCGAGCTTCTCCTTGATCTTCTTCTCGATCTCGTTGGCCAGATCGGGATTGTCGCGCAGGAAGTTACGGGCGTTCTCCTTGCCCTGGCCGAGCTGGTCGCCCTCGTAGGTGTACCAGGCACCCGACTTGCGGACGATCCCCTGCTCCACGCCGAGGTCGATGAGGCCGCCTTCCCGGCTGATCCCGGTTCCGTAAAGGATGTCGAATTCCGCGACCTTGAAGGGTGGCGACATCTTGTTCTTCACGACCTTCACGCGGGTCCGGTTCCCGACCGCGTCGGTGCCGTCCTTGAGCGTCTCGATCCGCCGTATATCCAGCCGCACGGAGGCGTAGAACTTCAGCGCCTTACCACCCGTGGTCGTCTCGGGGCTGCCGAACATTACGCCGACCTTTTCGCGCAGCTGGTTGATGAAAATCGCGGTGGTTTTCGTCTGGCTCAGCGCACCGGTGATCTTTCGGAGGGCCTGGGACATGAGCCGCGCCTGGAGGCCGACGTGGCTGTCCCCCATTTCGCCCTCGATCTCCGCCTTGGGCACGAGCGCGGCGACCGAGTCGATAACGACGATGTCGATGGCCCCGGAGCGGATGAGCATGTCCGCGATCTCCAGTGCCTGCTCACCGGTGTCCGGCTGGGAGACGAGCAGTGCGTCGGTGTCGACGCCGAGTTTCTTGGCGTACTCGGGGTCGAGTGCGTGCTCGGCGTCGATGAACGCGGCGATCCCGCCCGCCTTCTGCGCGTTCGCGAGGGCATGAAGCGCCACGGTCGTCTTTCCGCTGCTCTCCGGCCCGTATATTTCGACGATACGGCCGCGCGGCATTCCGCCGAGGCCGAGCGCGACATCCAGCGCGATCGAGCCGGTGGGTATCACCTCGACGGGAGCGCGTACCTCCTCGCCGAGCCGCATGACCGAGCCCTTGCCGAACTGCCGCTCGATCTGGACGAGCGC